>JAHHIF010000069.1 GCA_019358875.1 Symplocastrum torsivum CPER-KK1 | reverse complement strand
CCGGATTCATCCCGATAATTCTCAACTTCCTGGTAATAAATGTGTTCCCCAACTTTCTTGCTGCGAATAAAGCTCATTTGTGGTGACTAATAACGTGTCTGTGGTGACTAATGATAACTCAGATGACTCAACTTTTGTGGTGACTAACAACCGAACTGTGGTGACTAATAGTAACTTAGGTGACCCAACTGGCGAGCCGCAGCGAGTAATGTATCTATTTCCTGAAAAAGATACAAAGCAAAAAGCGCTCTACTTTAGACCAGCTAGGGCAGTTGTCTGATTGAATAGATTATGGAAACAAAGATTATCAGTTGCTCAACTGTAGTAACAAATTTGTTACTACGCTAATGCTCTTTAGGCGGAGTCTTAAGAAATATTTTTGATAAGGGTCTGATGCCTACAACGTCCCAAAAAGATAGAAAGATGGGGTTTTAGGGACATAGATAAAGTTACGAGTTGTTGGTACAGATTTTCAGCCGGAAAGGGGTAGTCGAGAGCCAGGTAGAGACAGTATCAAAAAATGGTCGTTTTTTGCTACACAACGGGACGTTTGTGTAACAGGATTGGACATCCATAACGCGCTCGCGCACTTCGAGAATATTCCTGCTTGTTGCGAGTGAGGACTTGGTAGAGCCAGAATCAGACTTTCTAACTTAAGTAATTTGGGCAGTGTCCTGGGAAGTGGGCTGACTGCTCATAGCTCCGTTGGTCTTTTACCCAAACCTTCCAGCTTATGACACCTAAGTTTGAATGTTTAAGCAGCACTCACTATTGCTTTCGTTAAATTTCTATAGGTATTTCTGACAAGACACGTAAAATTCTTTGGCTGAGATTCAGTTGTTGTTTACTTTAGGCAAAGTTTCATGGGCAGAAACAGGATGAACCTTAATCACTTTGAAGATGTCAATCAGTATTACGAACACGTAAAGAGTGATTTACTTCAACATGAAGCACACCATAATCTGATATTCGGGGTGATTGACGGGTTGATAAACCAGCCGGAACGGTTGATCAATTCTCCCTATTTGGTGACGGTGGAGGAAGATAGTCGCATACTCGTCGTTGCACTTCTGACCCCGTCACGCAAGCTTGTTTTATCTCGATCTTTGCATCCTCAGGCACTCAACGCAGTTGCACAAGACCTTCAGGCACAGCAAGCCTCTATAGCTGGCGTCGTTGGTCTAGTGGATGAGGCGCTAGCATTTGCCCAAGCCTGGCAAGCCATTGCAGGTCAGTCTTATCGCCAGGGTATGCAAATGCGTGTTTATCAGCTTGAAACTGTACAGCCTCTGCGTAAAGCCAACGGCTATTTTCGACAAGCTACTCAAGCAGACCGTAATGTATTAATTGATTGGTCTCAAGCATTTATTCAAGAAGCCCTGAACAAGACAATTGAGTATGATGAGGCTGAACAAATTATTGAGCGTTATCTCAGTAAGGGTGCCTTATCTCTTTGGCAAGATCAGGTTCCGGTTGCGGCGGCAGGCTACAGTGGGGCAACTCCCAATGGAATTCGGGTTAATTTTGTGTATACCCCGCCTAACTATCGTCGCCAAGGTTACGCCAGTTCCTGTGTTGCAGCTCTGAGTCAAACTCTACTCGCTCAAGGACTGAGGTATTGCTTTTTGCTTACGGACTTGGCGAATCCAACTTCTAATCATATTTACCAAGCGATTGGTTATCAGCCTATCTGTGATCTGAACGACTATTGGTTTGAGGAATGAGATTCAGAAACTGAGGAGTGCAATTAAAAGTGGTGGTTCCCGTCAAGTGATCGCATAACTGCAACTAGTCAAGGGTATGGCATTAGTAGTTTTATATACTAAACTCATCCGATTCGCCTAGATAAACAGTATGTCTTTACAACCGGCTCAAGGACAGTCAAACGAAAACCCAGAAATGACAAAAACTGGGTTTCTTGAACGCCTAGTCGGGCAATGGGAGGGCGAAGGGAAGTCGAATAACCGTGAGATTCGTGATTTGATGCAGTTCGAGTGGGCGTTGAACCAGCGATTTGTGCGCTTCTTCTACAGGGCAATAGCGGGAGATAACTACGAAGGAGAAGGATATATTTGGTATAATCCCTCGCACAGATGTTATGAATGGTGGGAATTTAACAACGGACAACGTCCAGTACGTAGGCATACAGGGCACAGCAACCCAAACCAACTAGTACTGGAGGAAGACGGCGAGGAGCAAAAGATGCGCCTAACCTTTACTTTTGTTGACGACAGCACGTTGGAGATGACCGAATCCGTTTTAGAGGAAGAACAAGTCGAGCCTTACGTAAGGGTGAGGTTCCAGCGAAAAACTTAAAGAAGTTAGATCAAGGTGAAGCTGGGCGATGTACTTGCATTCCTTACTATATGTGCTTCAATCTTTGATGCCAGGAAGAGAAGATGTTGCTCAATTGAATAAAGAAGAAATAATCGGCACAGAAGAACGAAACACTCTACAGGGAAGTGGAAATAAGCGGTTCCACATTTAACTCGTTATTCGAGGGCTAAGTTTTGCTGCTCCAGAAAAGCTCGAAAGGTTCTACGTTCTCGGACAGATAAACGACGAGCTACATTATCCGTCCACTTGAGATTCGGTTGAATACCATATCGCTCAGGGTGAAGCTGTTTTTCAGTGGGAATTGGTGTGAGACCATGACGAGTGTCGTCATAAGTATGCAACTGTTCTAGGAGATGGGAATCATCGTAGTGATTTCGATGAACCACCACCGATTGTGGGAGACGAATCGTTGTCTTGCCTTCGTCGGCTGGATAACCCAATCCTAATCCAGCAAATGGGTAAACACCTGTTGGGAGTTTCAGCCAAGCCGATACTTGCTCGATCTGATTTCTCACAACACTGATTGGGCAACACCCTAGTCCAAGTGATTCGGCGGCAACAATCAAGGACATCATGGCGATTGCTGCATCCCCAGTCGCGTTGACCAGCATATCGAGAGTGTTGTTCTCATTAACCAGTCCTTTACTTTCCGTAATTCGCCACCCACGACGTAAGTCGGCACAAAACACGAGAAGATGTGGGGCCTTATCAACCCAATCGTCCATACCAGGTAGTTGACTAATTTGAGCTTTGAGTTCTTTTTCCTCCACGACAATGATCGAATATTGCTGTAGATCCGATTTCGAGGGAGCCGATTGAGCACAAGCCAACAAATAAGTAAGGGTGGACTCACAAACTCTGTCGTTACGAAAATCTCGGTGGCTACGTCTATTCAACAGTTGACATGTGACTTGAGTCTCGAAAGTTGGCTCGCCGAGGGGAACGGCAGTCCCATATCGTTCTGCTGTTAGGTGGTCAGTACTACTGTTAAACAGTTTTTTTCTAGTCATATTGATAATAGTGTTGGTACTTTAGCCGCCAGCATGGCTTAACAATAACCTCGGATTGGGTACAAGGTACTTCTGGTATGACCGTGAGATTGAGTTTTACCTTACCTTTCTTTCGAGCCAACACACCTAACTTCAAATTCTTCAGTGAGTTTTCGTTCATCCGATTAGGCGTATAACTGGATTTACTTGAGTCTTTGCTTAATCCCATCTGGTAGAAGTATGAGCAGACCATCCAGCAATAGATGATTGAGATCCGATAACTCCACTCCTACCAGAAATGCGCTCACTTTTTGCCAGGTGATATCCTATTGCACTTGCTGTAATCCTGGAAAGATAACCCACAGTGCTCAGAGTAGAGCCAGTTCGGAGATGCTGTTGCGACTTGGCTGGTTTTTCCAACTTATAAAGTTCTGTAATAGTTGCATAACTTCTCGGACTAGCCCAGATAACTCAATAGGGAGAGTTAAACAAGTTCTCAAAGTATCGGTGGCGACATTCATGCTTAGTTTAACGCAACAATGGAGGACTTAATGCTGAAGCAAATTACTCTACTTTTTGGATTGCTGATCTTGGCTGGTAGTGTAGTCGCCTGTGAAGCAAAGGTGCCTAATAGTCCATCGTCTTCGGTTTTCAT
The DNA here is from genome assembly GCA_019358875.1 of Symplocastrum torsivum CPER-KK1. GTDB lineage: Bacteria > Cyanobacteriota > Cyanobacteriia > Cyanobacteriales > Coleofasciculaceae > Symplocastrum > Symplocastrum torsivum. The sequence goes on along the minus strand of JAHHIF010000069.1, from coordinate 35,429 downwards.
ATATGACGAAGCTATTGATCCGCACGAGCAAGTGGATACGGCTCTTAAAAAGGCAAATGCAGAAGGAAAGCCCATTTTGATGCAGATTGGCGGTAACTGGTGTAAGGATGCTAAGCGCTTAGATGCTTTTTATAGTGAGCAGCCAGCAGTCAAGCAGGTTATCGAAGAGAAGTTTGTTTTCATTAGGGTGAACAACGATCGAGAGAACCCAAACTGGGAATTTTTCAACAAGTTACCCAGTTTTTCTTGGATTCCGACACTAATAATCTTGGATGCACAAGGCAATATCGTTGCTGTGCGCGAAGGTAAGCAATTGGAAACCAACAATGAGTATGATGCACAACTTATCCTCTCTTTTTTGAATGAAGGAACAAAGTGACCGATCTGACGGATTTGATTCAATTACTTGACGCAGCCGTCTGTAATATTCTCTAGGACTTACAAGATTTCCACTAACTACTATCCCTGATAAAAAAAAGTGTTACTCGTGGAAATTCCCTACTAAGAGAATCCTCATTACCCCCTGATCGGCAACCTCTTGAAAAGCTATCTCACTAGAGGCTATAACAGTCTCTACATAAGCCAAAAGTGTTGAATCATTCATAGTAATGATGTATCACCATTCTTGATATTCTAAAGTTTTTACTAACATTCCATCCTTCTCAGTACATTCCTCCGTCGGCACTCTGCAAACCCGAAAAAACAGAAAAGATTAGAAAAGTTGTTGAGGCAAATGGAAACTCTACTAGCTGAGAATTAATTCTCTGACTATCAAAGAAATCCGGCTCGCAAGAAATTGAACTCTAGTTAGAGGCTCAATGAGGGTGCAAGGGCGTAATTTTTCGTTAGATCATCAAGGAAAACACGATCACAGAGGTTAAGCAGTTCTACCTCAGTCTGCGTCTGTCGCATCCGCCGCAAGAAATCTCCTTCAGCATCAACATTCAGGGCAATGTAGTTGAGGAACATTTTGAGATAGCCGACGCGCGATCGTACTGGCATGGTTGCTGCCGTGGGGGTTTGCCATAAACGCTCAATATAGTGGCGTACCTCGACTAAAGGAACGGGCGTGATCGGCTCTCCTCGCAAAGCCTGCCGAATTTGATTAAAAAGCCAAGGATTCCCGATCGCCCAACGTCCCACCATCACTCCCGCCGCGCCTGTTTGAGAAAGCACATCTAGGGCTGTTGTCGCCGAGTGGATATTGCCATTGGCAAGCACTGGACAATGAACCCGTTTGACCGCTTCAGCAATCAAATCATATTTCACTGCCCCGTGGTACATATCTTTCACCGTGCGACCATGCAAAGAGAGCAAATCAATGCTGTGGCGATTAATTAGATCGAGAATCAAGTAGAAGGTATCTGTATTTTCAAAGCCTATACGCATCTTGACAGTTAAAGGTCGATCATTGACAGCTTGCCGCAGTTCTCTCAAAATCCGATCTACTTTTTCGGGTGAGAGTAGCAATCCACCGCCAACATTTTTGCGATAGATTCTCGGTGCGGGACAGCCCATGTTCAAGTCAACTCCAGCGATATTATAGTTGCACAGATCAATCGCTGTTCTGACTAAGTCGGGAATGCTTTCGCCAATCATTTGAGCAAAAATGGGACGACCTGTGTCGTTTTCAGTGATGGATGCCAGAATGCTACGATTGAGCCGTGAGGTATCATTGACGCGGAAGTACTCGGTGAAGAAGTAGTCAGGACTGCCGTAATGGGCAATGACCTTCATAAACCAATGGTTTGTCACATCCTGCATGGGTGCAAGAGCGGTGAGGGGTAGGTTGGGATGGAGCGATGGGGGGAGTAATACCTGGGACATAGAGATTCCAGTGTTCGACAAAGCCTCACTGTATCAACTAGGGTAGTAGGTCGGGTCTCCTCTGTATGCGATCGCCCGGAATGCCCCCCTTTGAGTCATCACTGGATAAATTGCCGCTTCACTCATTTCAGGTAATCGCTCATAGTCCTTTAATTGCCATGGTTGCTACCCGGATTGGACGCACTCGGTTTAGCTGAGATTGCCATTTGCTCCAGCTAAGTGTTTAGGCTGAGATAGGCATCCTGTGTTGAACCACCATCATGAAAAAGAAACGCCCGCAACAACAAGTAACACCCCCAGTCAAGGGATTGAATATTATTGCACTGAAGCGTTCAGCTTCCCCAGTCGAGCCGTCACAGGAACAACCAACAGCGGTATCGATTGAAAAGCCGGAAATCGAGGCGACATCTGCCTCAGAGGCAGTGGCACCCAAGCCAGTGGATGACCTTGCTCCTGCATCTTCTTCCGTTCCCACTTCGCCCCCCGTTTCAGAGGCGCTTACATCTTCCCCAGAACAGAACCCAGAGCCAGTGCCCGACTCCATCGCCTCTGACCCCGCTTCGGCGGTCTTATTTCAAGCGGTTGGCATAATCTGCGGTGAGATAACCAGCGAGGGGGACAAAACTTTTGTGACAATCGGGGAAAAGTTGTATGCACTCTATTATTCCAGCACACATAAGAGGGCTTATGAGGCGCTTAAAAAAGAGATCACTTGTACCGGGATTACCCAGCAAAAGTTAATCGTCTATCCCAGGATTACTCACTTCCCTGGAGGAAAACAGCCCTACCGTCTAGAATTCCAACTAGCCGGGTTTGTCGGTCACTCAGCATCTGGAGAGGGAATTGAGAGCGTTCTGAAAGAAAACGAGTTCAAAATCTGTGGTTTATGGCAGTTCATTCCGGTTTGTCGGGTGCCGTGCATCTCAGTGTTTAAAAACTTCAATCAGCAACGGCTTGAGTACATCAAATCGGCACCCTTGGACAAAAAAGTAAACTTCATGAAGGCATCTCACATTCCGGTACTCTGGCGAGATGCCCCTGTGCCTCCATTCCGGTTCAACAAAAACCTGGATAAAGAGACTCAGGGCAAAGCGTCTTTTGTGCAGCTCAAGGCACGGTTCAACAGCGCCAACGACAACTTTGAGTTTGTCGAGCTTTTAGGAACCCCTAGTGAGTCGCCGCCTAATTACCTAAAAGCTGGCTCGAAGGATAAAGCTGATGCCGCCAGGACAAAACTTGCGGCTTCAAAAGCTCGGAAACACTCGTCTTCGCCAGTTTCAGACAACAACGCTGCCCAACAACCTGGTGCTACCTCTAAGCCTAAGCCTAAGCCTAAGCCTAAGCCTAAGCTCAAGGTTGTCGCCGAGCCTCACGAGGCGACGCGCTCGTGAAGTTGTGGCACAGATACTTGAATTAATTCTCAAATATATTGGCTCCTTTAAAACTTCATCTAAGTGCTTCCAGAGAAGATTCATAAGGGGCGATCGCCTGTTCACACTTTATCAATTCTTCATAGATAGGGGGTGACACCCCTCACCCCCCAAGGGTAATAATAAGGTTAGTAGATGCACCCTGATGACTGAGAGAGCCGCACAACGTGACTCTCTTGTTTTTTTTGTGATCGTGGTTTTGTCTCAAGAGTTTAGTGTAGTTATAACTATTGCTTCTTTCGTTATAACTACTGCCAGACGTTGTTTGTCTAGAAAAACTTGGTTGACGTGTAGATTTCATACAGTGCAATTCGCTGATCCTGTAGTGTACGAAATATACACTACAGGTCTGATGACCTAAACGTTTTCGTGTGTCGGTTGCTTTGTGTTATCAACACGAACCTCTGCATTTTTTCCGGTGATGTTGGCTTCATTCTTAGTATTTTGGGCAAGACCCGCAGCACCCGCGATCGCTGTTCCAGCTAAACCCATACCAGAAGAACGTTGACCGTCACTAAGAGGACACAGTACAGCAGCAAGACCAATTACTCCACCAATAGTTGCCAAAAATACGGGAGTGCAAGCTCGAACTAACTCAGGATTCATCTCTTTCGCAGTTGTCATTGTGTAGAAGCTCAGCTTTACAGTGAGCTGTATTAACCTATCCACCCGCATTCCAAGGTTTACGCAAGTATTTCAAATACTTAAAATTCTTTCAACAAGGGATGCTGGGTAAGATAATCCTTACTACCCTGAAGAAAGCTCGAAATCCTAAAATCTTTTCAAAAAGTACCCTCATAGGTACCCTAATCCCCTCGGCTCTACGAGTGTAGTTCGTTCTACAGACTCGTCAAGGGACGCTTCGCTACGCCCTTGACCCTCCACTAATTCGCCAACAGCTTCTTAGAAATCGCGGCTACAAAACCGAAGTCCGCCTGTGCGGACTGTCTTAAAACCTGCGTAGGCGGGTTTTGTTTGTATAGCCCCAGACATAAGAGTCTGTGGGCAATTTGCAACGCAAGGGATGCACCCATAGCGAACTTGCTTTGGGGTCATTCCGCTAACGATTAAAATTTTAGGTAAATCGGAAATCAAACTTGAAAGGATTGAATCAACGGTTAGATGATTTACTCATGATTTCTCTTCCTGATAAATCCTAGTAGCAGTTCTTCTGCCGTAGAAAATGGTAAGAAGGGCAGTGGCGTATGCAAATAAGCTGTAAATGGCAGCAGGAATCGCCAGATCGGGATTATTTAACAATCCGGCAGTAATGGCGATCGCCAGCGTCGCATTTTGAATTCCCACCTCGATCGCGATACAAATCTGCTGAGGAAATTTTAGGTTCAACAACTTACCCAACCCAAATCCGCTCGCCATTGAGATCACATTGAGCAGAACTACCCCAATCCCAACTTGGGCAATAAAAGTGGGGAGGCGATTCCACTCATGAATGATGATTGCCAGGATAATCAAAGCGAGGAAGCCAATGGCAAGACGGTTTGCAACCTTCTCTAGTCGGCGGGCTAAATTAGGAAACTGTTGCCGAATCAACATTCCCAGACCAACTGGCACCAGCGCGATCGCGAAAATTTGCAGCATGGTTTGCCCAACGGGTAAGGCGATCGCCGCACTTTGACCAGCAAAGTATTGCAGTGACAAATTTGCGAATATGGGAATTGTGAATACGGTAATGGCACTACTCAAAGCCGTTAGAGTCACAGAAAGGGCAACATCTCCTTTCGCCAAATAAGTAATCATATTTGAAGAAGGACCGCCTGGACAGAGTGCTAGCACCATTAATCCCACCGCCATTTCTGGTCGCATGGGCACGATTGAAGCGACTAGAAAGGCAATGATGGGGAGAAAAACCAATTGGCTGACTAAACCAACAGCCACCGCTTTAGGATAGCGGGTCACTCGTTGAAAGTCTTCTGGTAGAAGGGTTAACCCCATGCCTAGCATCACGAGCGCTAGACCTACTGGTAAAAGAACAGCGGTAAAAAAGGTAGCTTGCATGGAAGGAAAAAGCCTCCTTGAGCTTGCAGAAGCTATTCGTGTACTTGGTACAGGAACACAGGAAGATCAGAGAGAGTTAGAGCAATGGGTCGAATCGATGAAAAAGCATTTAGATGAGGCAACGCTTCAAAAGATACTAACAGAAAGAAAGCAAGCTCAGGAAAACAATGCTGGTGGACCAGTTGTTGCTGAACTGCGAAAAGCAGTTCATAAAGTTTCCTCTGAAACTCTGCAACTTTTGGGAAATGCTCACGTAGAGCTGTAGGGGTGGAAGATTGTTTGAGCTTGTCGCCAATCCGTAATTTTCCGACATTTGTTGCCTCAACCGGGCTACCTTACGCTGTGTCAGTACAAAGTTGTACCGCACAAAGAAATTGTTCGGGCCGATTCAATTGAACCGACACGAACCGACTAACTTATTGCTGATGCTCAGTCGCCAGCAGCGTCACGACATCGGCATGAGCTAACACCACATCAGGATGGCGTTGAAACGCTGCATCATACTTCATCGCGAAATCATCCCCTAATTCATCTGGGGTCAGCAGGATACGAACATCACTCACCAGAGCAGCAATCACCTCTGAGGTCACAGGTTCCGATGCCTGTAGCAAATCATCAATTTGCACAATCAGTTCTGAGAGTCGATGTAACCAGGCAAATTGGTCGTGATTGATTACCAGTTGCAGCAATTCACCTCTGGAAACCTGTCCTCGGACTTGTTCATATATTACACGCTCTGTATCCAGCAAAAGTTTGTGCAGACGTAGCAGTTTAATTCGTAACTCGCTGAGTAATTGATGTTGAGCGATGCGTTGTTGAAGTATGTTAATCATGGATACGTCCCATCCTTCCATTGCGATAGTCTTCAATCGCTTGCAGAATTTCGGCTTCAGTGTTCATCACAAAGGGACCATAGCGTACCACAGGCTCATTGAGTGGTACGCCGGCAATGAGCAGCAGGTCGAGGGGTTTTTCGGCATCAGCCGAGTTAGCAATCGTCACCTCTGGCCCATCCTGAGCAAAGAGCACCATTTGCCCATCATCACCACGCTCAAGCTCTGCCCCAAATAAGCCCGCTCCCTCTAGTACATAGGCAAAGGCGTTGTATTCCTTCGGCACAGGTTGAACAAGGCTTGCGCCGGGTTGCAGCGTCAAGTGCAGATAAATAATCGGTGTGCGCGTCTCAATCACCGCTTTTGCCCCTAACGCTTCTCCCGCAATGACCCGCACCGTCACGGAAGCATCCTCCGTTTGAGCCACGGGAATTTGATCCACTGGAATCTCCTGATAGCGGGGTGGAATCATCTTGTCTTGTTGCGGCAAGTTCACCCACAGTTGAATTCCATGCAGCCGTCCACCACGGCGGGTAAACTCTGCCTCCGGCATTTCGGAATGCACGACACCTGCGCCGGCCGTCATCCACTGCACATCACCGGATTTTAAGAGTCCGGCATGTCCTTGAGAATCCTTGTGTTCTAACCGTCCTTCCAGGACATAGCTGACGGTTTCAAAGCCACGATGGGGGTGGTCGGGTGCGCCTTTCGCCTGACCCGGTTTCAGATTAACAGGACCGAGTTCATCGAGGAGGAGAAACGGGTCAAACTCTGAGAAGCTGCTTTTTGGGAAAGGACGACGCACCAGGAATCCTGCGCCTTCTAGCGTCTCAACGCTGTTGATGATTCCGGCAACAGTTCGTAGTGTTTGAGTTGGCACGGTCATACAATCGCCTCCGATGATTGGACAATTCTTTAGTTTGTCCTGTCCTATATATGATTAATCATATATTAACATGGGAGTAGATGAATATAACGAGTGGGGCTTTTCCCCCCTATAGTTCGGTAAACCGTTTATGTCTCTTGCCCACGTCATTCTCGGTCTTCTCCAGCAGCAGGAGAGGACAGGCTACGACCTCAAAACTGAGTGCTTTAACCAGTGCCTTGCCCACCTGTGGCCTGCCGATCAGGCACAGATTTATCGCACATTAGACAAGCTAGAGGCGCAGGGTTGGATTGTCTGTACTGTTCAAATCCAACATGATCGTCCCAACCGTAAGGTTTATCAAATTACAGACGCCGGTGTAGCCGAGTTAACCCAATGGCTCCAGACGCATCAACCCTTACCGATTCTACGAGAACCTTTACTCGCACAACTTCACTTTGCCGCCCTCTTACCAAATGAGGCGATTATCCCACTGCTGGAGCAAGAGCTTGAGGCACGGCGCGAAAAGTTAGCCGAGTGCGAAGCGCTAGCGGCTTCATCCCTGGAGGCTCCGGTTGCTTCCCGTGAGCAGAAGATGCATCGATTGGTGGTGGAGTTAGTGACACGACGGGAACAGACCTATCTGGATTGGCTTCATGATGCCATAGAAACGCTCCGAAGCTAGCCCTTGATGAGTTTGTGAGCTTGGGCTGTTGTCTGGTTCAATAGGTTATGGAAAGTTCTCTTTACTGAATATAAGATGTATGGCTAAGAGATGACGGAACAAAGAACCACGCAATCCGAGTTGGTTCTAACCACTCCCACTCCGCTCACGGCTCATCCCGCTGCCGTCTATCTAGCTAGCTTAACCTCTGGTAGCCGGCGCACGATGGGTAAAGCTCTAAATGTCATTGCTCGTATTCTAACAAACGGTCAATGTGATGCTTTGTCCCTAGATTGGTCAAAGTTAAGATACCAGCATACAGCAGCCATTCGAGCGGTGCTGATGGAACAGTACGCACCCGCCACAGCTAACCGAATGCTCTGCGCTTTGCGACGGACACTCAAAGAAGCACGGCGGTTGCGATTAATCAGTGCCGATGATTATGATGCTGCTGTAGACCTCAAGAGCGTGCGAGGAGATTCGCCCTTAAGAGGAAGAGTCTTGAAACAGAGCGAGATTGCGGCTCTCCTAAAAATTTGCAAGAATGACCCTTCACTGATAGGTGCTCGCGATGCGGCGTTGATTGCGATTCTTGCTGGCTCTGGCATCCGTCGAAGTGAGGCAGTGGCTCTTGAAGTTGCCGATTTTGACTCCGAAACAGGTGCCTTGCAAGTCCGCAAGGGGAAGGGGAGAAAGTTCCGTATAGTGTACTTGCCTCCTGGTGCGATCGCTGCCGTCAAGGCTTGGTTGGAGGTCAGAGGGAATTCTCCAGGTGTTCTCCTCAATCCAATTAGACGGGGAGGTCACATTGAGGCGAAGAGTATGACTGACCAAGCCGTGATGGTGATTCTTCGCAAACGAGGGGGGCAAGCTGGAATAGCAACCTTTTCTCCTCACGACTTCCGTCGCACGTTTATCAGTAACTTACTGGAAGCCGGTGCCGATGTTTTAACTGTGAGCCGCTTGGCTGGACACTCCAATCCGGCTACTAGCTTAAAATATGACCTGCGTGGGGAGAACGCCAAGCGAAAAGCTATCCAATTGTTGCACGTTCCCTATGAGGAGTAATTCTTATTCAAGCAAGGGTTTAATTGAGTGCGGCGGTCTTATGATTAGCTTATCGTTACCTAAAAGAGCCGCAGCCAAGTGAGCCGCGTCATCTCACTATTTAATCAATCGGGCGGGGTCGGGAAAACGACCCTGACGATGAACCTCGGCTACCATTTAGCACAGCGAGAGCATCGAGTCTTGTTGATTGATTTAGATCCGCAGTCCTCGCTGACGACGTTTATGGGTCTAGAGCCGTTAGAAATTGAGAAAACACTCTACGAGGCACTGCTCGAAGATGAACCACTGCCCATCCATACCAACATCCACGGTGTTGATTTAGCTCCAGCCAACATTAACTTGAGTGGGGCGGAACTGGAACTGGTGACGGCGGACATGCGGGAGCAACGGATGAAGGATGCGCTCGCACCCGTCCTCGACGAGTATGCATTCATTTTGATTGATTGTCCGCCCAGCCTTGGCATCTTAAGCTACATCAGCCTGGTCGCCTCAACCCACGTTTTGATTCCGATTCAGACGCAATATAAAGCTTTCCAGGGAACTGACTTGCTATTTCGCACCATTAAACGGGTGCGTTCCCGTGCGAACCGTCAACTCAAGATTGCCGGGTACTTGCCCACGATGTTTGCCAAGGGCAACTCTCAAGACCAACGTATCCTCCAGGCAATTCAAGACCAGTTTTCAGACGTTGAAGGAATAGTCTTTCCCTGCATTCCTCGGACAACCGCGTTGGCTGATGCGTCCGAGCAGCACTTACCTTTGGCGTTATCCGCACCTAAGCATCCAGCGGTAGACATTTTGACAACGATTGCCCAGATGTTGGAGGAAATTCCATGAGTCCGAGAAGCCGCAAGCCACCTGTTAAACGTCTCAAAGGTCTGGATAACTTGTTTGGGGAAGAACCCTTCCCCCTCCCCTGTCTGGCGATTGAGCAGATTATTCTGCCCTCCCAGCAACCCCGGCGCTACTTTGACCCAGAGAAGCTAGAGCAGCTCGTCCAGTCCGTTCGGGAACACGGTATCTTGGAGCCACTTTTAGTCCGTCCCTTATCAGAGGGAAACTACGAGTTGGTTGCGGGAGAGAGACGTTACCGTGCTGCTCAAGCCGTGGGCTTGTCAGAAGTGCCTGTGGTGGTCAAGGCGCTCAACGAACGGGAAGCGCTGCAACTGGCTTTGATTGAAAACTTACAGAGAGAAGACCTCAGTGCTTTTGAGGAAACGGAAGGAATTGTACAGCTACTCGCTTTGCAACTTGAGTGTCCTGTCGAGGACGTGCCGAAAGTCCTGTACCGCCTGCAAAACGAGCGGCTTTCTTCTAAATCTAATGGTAACGTTACCATTAATGCGGAAGCCGAAGCGGTGGAGCAAGTGTTTGCAGGGCTAGGGCTGATGACTTGGCAGTCCTTTATTAGAAATCGGCTCCCTCTACTTAACCTGCCCGAAGATATTTTGGAGGCTTTGCGGCAGGGGCAAATTGCCTATACAAAGGCGACTGTCCTGGCTCGGATTGAGGATGAGCAAGAGCGTCAAAGTTTGCTGCAAGATGCGATCACTTCTTCTCTCTCTTTAAGTCAAATCCGGGAGCGGGTCAAAGCCTCTCAACCGCCACTCGAACAAGGAGAATTTGCGGCTCGGATAGATGCGACGACTAAGCGAGTAAAGAAGTTAAAGGTGTGGGAGAACCCCTCAAAGCGCTCTCGACTCGAATCGTTGTTGAAACAGCTCGAAGCGCTAATCTCAGAATCGGGATTAGATGAAGCACAGCCGATTGAGGAAGCGGAAGCTAATCAAAATCAACCGCCACCGAGTGCCAAGAGTGAGCCGGAGAGTTCACTTATTGAATTAGGTTTAGACTCCTTAGAGAGTCAGCAAGCTGTCACTGAGGAGTTTTTCCGTGAATCATCGTCCCCCTCTCCAAGAACGGCTGAAGTGCCAGATGAGGGAGAAACTCCTTCAAGCTCATCCAATGATGAGCCACAACCTGATTTCAAAGAGGAGCAGGCACAGAAAGGCAATGAATCAACGGGTGAGTTAGTCAATAGCTCGCTAACGCATAGCCAGATGGTACAGCGATTGATGGTCAAGAGTTCTACGCTTGGCAGTGCCAAGAAAAGACCCGATTTAGCTGAGTGGATTAAGAGTAGAGACCCAGACGAGATCGCGTGGCAATGGGTAGCAGAATCTAAGCGTTTTTTGCCCTTGAAAAACTAGAAGGAGACGACTTCATCAGTTTTGGCAACACACTGCATTGTTTGCCCGTTACGGTTCTCGGATAGCTTGGATTGGTCGATAACTGTCAAGTCCAGCAGCAAGATGCAAGGGGGCAGGCAGAATAGTTGTATCAAGATAATGAATTAATCCATAGAGGCGTAAAGCTTGCACAAAACTTGCCCAATCACTGAAGCAGTCGCCCTCTTGCAACGTTAGGTTCAGAAAAACTCCGCGTGGGTTATACCCCTGAGCTTTTGGATTTGGCTTTTTTGCTTTGCCTGCATTCTTCCCTCTAGTTTTAGCCATTGGCACCAGTTTGCTTTCTTGTAGAATGCCGCCACTACGGGAAGTTGGACGTTGATTACTGAGGTAGTAGTAACCGCATTCAGCCCCCTGTGAAGGAGGATGAAACACTCCTCCAGTATGTCCAGCCAGTTCGCCACTCTTACCAACGGCTCGATATAGAGGAACTTCTCCAGTATCAGGAGTAATGATTGATGCTATTCGCACATGGGGATACTTGGAAATCGGAGTGAAGGTTACAGATTCGCGGGCATTAAAGTCGGTGTTAAAAGCAAGAGTACGTTTCTGCCAGTATTGCTTTTGCAGAAAATCCAATCCTTGTTTACGGAGATTGTCTGCCTCAAAGCAGAATAGGGTTGGTTGTTTGGACTCTTGGAACAGATTATGGAACACCCAGGCTTGAATCTTAGCTTTGCTTCCTTTAGAGTCAATAGGCTGAAAAGTTTTTCCCACAGCCATTTCCACCTGAAATGTATCGAAGTCTAACCAGTCATTACATCCATAGGCTTTGGCAGTGATACCTGTCTCATCCATGCGTACTGCCATAGGAAGGTACTCTGTTTTGTCGCCAATGTAGAAACGAATTAAGTAAACTCCTACACTCGCTACGCTAGCAGGAAAATTCTTAGCTTCAAAGTTCGGATAGATATAAGCGCCCGTCATTGACAAGCCTGTTAGCAAGGTATTTTCAACGCGGTGTGCAAAATTGCTTTTAAGAGATGATGCTTTAAGGAATTTACCATCCTCTTCAAGTGCTTCTTTCTCGTCCTCTCGTCGAGCAAGCTCAGCATTCAAAGCCTCAGGAGTGAGAAAATCCTTGGAGTCATCCTCAGCTTTCGGTTCAAAATGATCAGTGACACTACCCAGCCTCGCTAATGCGGGTCGAAAGCAAGGCTTTGGGTCTTTCTCACGCTCTTTCCAAAAAATATCTTTGGGTAAAATTTCTACTAGAGTTAAGGTTTTCCGCTCCTGAGGCGAGGGTGGCAGAGTTTGCTGAAATTTGTGAATACGATCGCTGCACTCACTTTTCCATGACTTACCAGGTAACTCTGCACCTAGAGTCCCAAGATCGTAAATTTCTACATTCGCAATGCCATACTTCCTGGCTAGTGGAACAATCAAATCTTTAGCTTCTTGGCTTTGCGCTAACAGAACTAATCTCAGATTGGAAGGGATGTGAAAGGGAGGGGGACTTGTCTCAGTAGCAAAATGAGATCTAACAAATGCCTCGACTTTGGTATAGGCAGATCTGACTCGATTAAGTGCTTTCTGATTATCACAACGAGAGTAGGCTTCCAGCAAAGAGAACTCTGTACCAAGAACCTGCTGAAACCGTTCAATGCAAGCCTGCTGGAACATCGCAATATCTACTGGAAAGAATCCCGGATTAACATTGTGGGAAGTTGACATCCTATTGTTGTAGACGGCTGCCCAGGCAAGATTACTGTTTCTGTAAGGGGTCTCAACCACATCCTTGGCAGTGAAGCGCTCTCGGCAGTTAAGCTCTTGTAAGAGCCGAACTAAATTGTTCTCAAACTCAATTCCCTTTTCCTTGCCCATATACTGTAGCTTGCAGGCAGCAAATCGGCTTGAGTTGACCGGTTTAATGCAAACACTTGTAGCAGATGGTAAATAACCCAATGACCAATTAATCCATCGTCTAAGACCAGCATTGCAGATGAGATAGGGATACCCCCCCGTGTCGTAGTGCAAGGCGAATTTTAGACAATAGGAGTAGTAATGAGTGATTTCTTCTTTCTCATCGCTGCCCCTCTTTTTGCGTTGTCGAGCTACCGGAAGGGGGAACCAACTAATTGCTTCGTTAATCCCCTCGCCCTCCAAATCACTCTCATACAGGACTACTTCTTCAGCTACTTCACCAGTCGAAGGGTTGACCAAAGAGAACGGGCTTGATGCAACAGCGGAAGCACATAGGTAGGGAATCAAATCATAGAACAGAGGGTCAATTCTCAGTTCCCCCTCTACTATTTCCCAAATTGGTTCTGGAAGTGACACTGGCTCAAACTGTAAATCATTACCAGAAAGGGCATGAATTTGAGCTATGTCATCATCAGTCAGGAACTTGGAATTTTCAAAGGAAACTCTGAGCCAAGTTTTGAATACATCAGCAATTTCTTTGGTAGAAATTTGATCGGTTTTAGAATAAAGCAATCTAGCGTTGGAGCTTGGTCTGAAAGCCCCTCGGCGAAAGAACAGAATGTCGTCAAATAATAGTTGAAGGATGGGATTCAACGCCTCAACTGGCGGCAGAACATAATCCTTACCCAACTTATGTCTTTGCAAGCGGCTCAATAGCTCCTTCCAATGTTGTGGAACTGTCAGAGCGTACAGATTAAACGGCAAAGCCAAGTGCGTGGGAACTTGCAGAGCCATCAATTGAATGCGATTATAAACCATCAATTTTCTCCAAAGCACGGTAGAAGGGTTCGTAGAGTGCCCGCACAAGCGCAAGTTCGCGGGCATCGTAGCCGGTTTTTCTCTTAGAAAGGTAAGGACGAAGAACGTATTCAAAACCTTTAAGTAGAGACTCTTGTGCCGTTTCGGGCTTACCTAGGGCGAGATTGGGTGCCCAAGCCGCATCAATAAATCGAATCAGGGTTGGCTGGTTACCGCGAATTGTGCGGGCGATCGCCTGCCAAGTCAGCACCAGCTGAGTCCAAATCAGCCCTTCCCTGACTTCTTTGGGCATTCCCCTGTTGGAATACCGTAAAGTGGTATCAAGGCTTTTCAAAAAAATGCTATACCCCTCACTACGCCAAGTTTCGCAAGCCTTTAGCAAGCCTCCCTCGCGCTCAAGAGCGAGCGCTTTTCTTTCTTCGCAAAGTGCTAACCGAAACTTGTAGTCAAGGTCGTCTGAGGCAGGATGTGGGCGCACCAAAAAGTATGCACCACCAAAGGCACTCAACCCCTGCTCGTTCAAAATATTCTTACCGCGCCCAATTGCGGCAATGGGTGCAATGAGGATGGCTCGGTTGGTATTGGCGAAATTTTCAATATTGCCACGGGCAATCAACGATTCATCAACATCTTCCAAAGGCGAACGGGAGGTCAAGGCTGCAACCTGATGGCTCCAGTTCTTACTGGTATCAATCGTCAAAACAGCATTATGAACAAAATCAACCTGCTCGTAGCTGTTGACGTACCAGATCAAACGCTTTCGCCCCTCAGGTAAAGCGTCAAAGTCACGCTGCAAGACATCGGTTTGTCGGAGTAGCGAGCGCACAACTTGCAGTAGAGATTCCTCTTTACTCTCGACTCCAGAGATACGAACGGGTTTACCATCGGGCCAGTAACAAGGCGAGAAATGAAAGTTGCTTTGAGCAATCGCTTCTACAGCTTGGTGTTCTTTGGGACGTAGTAAGTAATCGACCTTGAGATCGACATGGTAGATAGGGCTTTGCCCAGCCCAGCTTGTGCCGCTTAACAGTAGGGTATGTGCTCCCTGAGTTCCCTCAGCCGCAAACACTTGGGAAAAGTTTTCTAGCAGCCAACGTCCCTGTCCGAGCGACTGGAAGTACCAAAGCGTTAATTGATTCTCCTGCTGTTCGAGCTTAAATCCACAAACTAAACCAGATGCAAGCCCTGGAATCAATCCATAGAAGTCGCGGGGAATCCGATTGAAAAAAACTATCTCATCAGCACCATCTGCCTGTTCAGCTAAACCATAGGCTGTTTTAATTGCCTGCTGGAAAAATGACACAAATAGTACTAGCTTGAGAAACAATGCGAATCGACAGCTAAACCCCCACTTGTCATCAATCCCCTTCAGCCAGCCTTTTTTGGTTAGTTCCTTCTCAATTGAGGCGATCGTTTCCTGCTGTTCCTGCCAGTTCTCCGACACCAGCCTCATTGCATACTCAGCCAGCCAAGAATTTTTCCAATCGCCTAGCAGAAACTCAGCTAACTCCTGGTAAACAGGGCTTTTGTCAAGGATAAATATATTTGATTCAGTATCAATGCCCTGAGCCTTTGCAATCTCCAGAACGAAACGTCTTGCCAGAAAGGAGCAGGTGAAGAATTTATCTGCCAGCCACTCGCTCTCGTTGGGTGAAACCTGCAACTGTGTGCAAATGTTGTCAACAAGGGTATCGGCATTTTGGAGAGCATGATTGAATTGCCCAAAAAGCACCTGTCGCAAATCGCTTCTGGAGTTGCGTAGCTTGTGCGTTCGCGTCCAGGTCACTACTTTGTCAAGAAATCCGTTACTCCCTCTTTCAATTAGCTTGATAGCAGGTAGAAATGTCGAATCCAAATTAGCTTGAATTTTGTCGCACTCATCAAAGAAAACAACACTGCAAGTGCGATACATCAGTTCGTAGTAGGTGATTGATTGTGGACTGACGTGAGGAAGTGGGCGAGTGAATATAGCCGCAGCTGTCGTTGTCAGAATTACATCTGCATTCTTCAGCTCGTTAGCATCTCGGTGCCTGGGGCATTGTCCAATTAGAGGACAAATTCTTGCTCCCTCATTATCTCGGTCATCATTCTCCTGTTCTTGGACTTCTCTTAGATCGAAACATGGAGGTGAAGATGGAACTGATGGCTGAAAGTATTGACTTAAAGGGCAAGCTGTAGACAAATGCTCAAAGCCATCTAAGCCACCATCAACGTTGTGCCAGTTCTCAAGATGAGTTCTCCGGTTCCTTTGTCCAATGACGACTGATACCCGTAACCCAGCTTTGACCAGCAAACTCGCCATTCTCAGGCAGGTTACGACCTCGCTAAAAACGACACCAACCCGATGCCCTTTTTGAGCCAGTACTACAGTTAGAATCTCAATCAAGGTGGATTTGCCAGCATTAAGCAAGCCAACCATGTGCTTTACGCCGTCGAACACGATCTCGTTAGTAGTTGCAAATCCCATACCTTGGAAGTGTTCGAGGATTATGTTCTCTAAACGCTTCGTATAGTTACCACCACAGCACTTTTCTAGAAATTGTGCAGCCTCCTCTATCTCCTCCCGTTTAACTGAAATAGCTTTGATGTTTTCCCGATGTAGCGATATGACCTTACCCTGGTATAGGGGAAAATCTTGCGGAATTTTAACGCTATATGTGTTCTCTTCAACCTTAAACTTATATTCCTTACCAGCTTGAGCGTACTTAACCGTCCGATTGCGATATTTCAACTTGTTGCCCAGCAAATCCTCAAACTGCTCAAAGCGGTTACCCCAAATTGCGGGCATGGGTTTTCGGGAAAATCGATAGGAGTTATCAATCTCGTAGGCTCGGTACTTCGATGGAATCTGCCTGTACACCCTGACTAACTGCTCTGCAATATCCTCATTCGTGATGTAAGGAAGCAGTTGCCTTAAATTAAACAGGGTTTTATGAGCCTCTGCTGTATCGAGCAACTGCTTTAATTTTGGGAATAGGTAAAACCGACTAGAGATGAGCAACCATGCAGAAGTTGCCGTATCCAGTTCAGTTTGTATGCCCAGCCTCTCGATAGCAAATAGACAAAGCTCCACATCAAGCAAGGCTTCAATTTGATCCTTGTGCAAAGCTGTTTGCTTTCGCAACGTTTTTGAAGCCGATGAGCGCCAGGTTCTAGTCTCTCTCATGCTTAACCTTCCTTCGCGAGGATTTAGAGTGTCTCTTTAGTAGAGGCACCAGCCTTTTTCTTGGCTAGAGCGAAAATGGCATCGTCAAACACTGGTTTGGCATTCTGCCAACGCCATCGCGACTTGAGTTCTTTGAGATAGGCGGGACGGTCTCTCTTCCGCTCATTTGGGATGACAATATAGGCAAAACTCCAGGGGGGGTCGTTCGGGATTGGTTCATCACCCAGACGCTTCACCAGTAGATAAGGATTTGAATAGTCCTTTAAATCGAGTGCCCAGACCTCTCCATCAGCAAACGTAGCTCTTAAGTCGTAGCGATCGCAGGATGGATAAAGCTCAACCTGAAGTCCCAACTCTACCAACTTCTCGTATAGTCGAATTTCTGCACGTCCAGGGTAGAACCAGAAGCGCTCGATGCCACGTCTGAGTTTAAGAACGTCCTGGGGTAACTTGACTTTCCGCTTGAGCCTACGTCCGGGTGGACAGCGATTGCAGTCGGGGTTCGCAATTACTTGCGCGTTCGCTACTGATGTCAGTGCATGGCAATACGGACAGGCGTAGAAATTTTCCTGCAATCTGTAACAACTAGGTGCAGGTTCGTAACACTCCTCTAGTAAGTCAGCCAATCCAACACCAAGTCCAAACAGCCCTTTTGCTTCTACTAACGCCTGGTTAGTTAGAACGGGATGCTCAATGATGAATCTTCGGAACTTTGTATAAATTTGCGCCCCTTGCGAATGTGATTGGCAATGCTGAAGAAGTTTAGATGCAATTGTGGACTGCTCCTGAGAGAGAACGCTTCCACCGAAGGCTTCTGCTAATTCAATTGCAAGCTCAGTTGGTTCTCCAAGGAAGAGCAAGGTGTTCTCTGGATCAACTTCAGGGTCAACCTCCACTCCCCATTCTTCAAAAGGCTTCTCACACCAGTGGTTATAAAACTCTGGAAGCGCCGGGGGTGCTTGCTCAGGCTTACCTCCAAGTAGAAAACCCAAAACCACTCGGTCGTAGCCCAATTGGAGATTTTTGGGGTATGGATATAGCCTACCCTGCCGTTGTGATACCTGAATTAGTCCAGCAGAAATCTGCTCAAGAGCTAGCAAATCGAGTATAACCACGAGTTACTGTCCTAAAAAATCAGATTTTTATGATAGTAAATATAGCTCATAAATTTAGAGCTGCAACTTTTTTTTCGTGTGGATAAACAGATTCCTTCCTGGCTCTGAACGCCAGCTTTTAAAAAAACACCTTACACAGCGAGAATCGAGCCGCTTCTCAGAAACGGTCGTTTTTGAGAAAGACTTCCTTACCCCCTGTACATCCACCCTAAATCCCCCCACTCCGCTCTCAAAATCTCTTCTCACTCTTTTATCAAAACTCCTGGTATGATGAGTTTTGATAAAAGAGTGAGAAGAAGTTTGTGGTTATAAGATAAAAATGCTTATCGGTTATGCAAGGGTTAGTACACTTTCACAGTCACTGGACTTACAAATTAATGCTTTAGTCCAGGTAGGTTGTGATAAAAAGAGAATCTTCACCGATATTGTCAGTGGCTCTAAAACCACTAGACCCGGACTGGATAAAGCCCTGGACTACGCCAGAGAAGGTGACATCTTGGTCGTGTGGAAACTCGATCGCCTCGGTCGCTCGTTGGGGCATCTTATTGAAGTCGTGCGTGGATTAAGTGATAGGGGCATTGGGTTCAAAAGCATTCAGGAAAGCCTGGATACCACTACCAGCGGGGGCAGGTTAATTTTTCATGTGTTTGGTGCGATCGCAGAATTTGAACGGGACTTAATTCGTGAACGCACCAACGCCGGACTAGAGGCTGCCAGAGCCAGAGGCAAGAAGGGAGGTCGTAAACGAATCTTGACAGATAAACAAATCAGCATTGGCAAGTCATTGGCAGCCGATATGACGCGCAGTGTAGAAGACATTTGCGAGACGCTGAAAATCTCACCCGCGACTTATTATCGCTATATTCATAAACAATCACATCCTTAATATCTTCTGCTTCTTCTACAGCCTTTACAACGACGCTAGGATGGATGGGGTAAATTCGGGCAGGTCTTGCGGTACGGTTCATCACCCAGATATTGTTGCCACTCCTCTGGTGTTAGGTTACGGGTTAAACGTCTACAGGCTTCAGTAATCAGATTCTCTAGTCCTACTAGAGAAACTCTGGCAGTCTTGTCTTCACTAGCAGTAGCGAGGAACTTAGCATCCGGGCTAAAGACGACAGCATTTACGTAACCGTAATGGCTGAGGCGGTGGAGCCGTCTGCCGCTGCTGACAGACCACACTTGGGCGGTATTGTCTAAACTGGCAGTAGCAAGAAATTTGCCATCCGGGCTGAAAGCGACGGCTCTTACACTACCCTCGTGGCTGAAGCGGTGGAGTTGTTTACCACTGACGACAGACCACACCCGACCAGTTCTGTCGGTACTAGCAGTAGCAAGGAATTTGCCATCCGGGCTGAAGGCGACAAAATTAACGTCATCCTTGTGGCTGAGACGATGAAGTGGTTTGCCATTGCTGACAGACCAAACCCAGACGGCGTTGTCATAACTACCAGTAGCCAGGAACTTGCTATCGGCACTGAAAGTGACGGTTCTTACAGCGTCTTGGTGGCTAGCGAGGCGGTGGAGTGGTTGGCCACTGTTGGCATCCCAGATCCGGGCGGTGTTGTCCGAACTACCAGTAGCGAGGAACTTGCTATCTGAACTAAAGACAACGTCATATACCAAAGCTTGGTGACCAAGACGATAGAGTTCTTTGCCAGTGTTGACATCCCATATTCGGGCGGTTTTGTCAAAACTAGCAGTAGCGAGGAACTTACCATCAGGGCTGAAAGCAACCCCTGTTACGAGATCCTCGTGGCTGAGACGGAAGAGCTGTTTCCCACTGTTGGCATCCCACACCCAGACAGCATCGTCCTCACTGACAGTGAACTTACCATCTGAGCTGAACGCTACGGCTCTTACGGAAAAAGCGGCTCTTGTATCACTCTCGTAGCTGAGGCGGTGGAGTGGTTGGCCACTGTTGGCATCCCATATTCGGGCCGTGTTGTCCTCACTGGTAGTAGCGAGGAACTTGCCATCCGGGCTGAAGGCGACAGCATATACCGGAGCCTGGTGATCGAGATGATAGAATACTTTGCCAGGGCTGACATCCCAAATCCGGGCAGTTTTGTCCAAACTACCAGTAGCGAGAAACTTGCCATCCGGGCTGAAGGCGACAGCTCTTACGTCATACTCGTGGCTAAGGCGGTGGAGTTCTTTGCCACTGTTGGCATCCCATATTCGGGTGGTGTTGTCTTCACTAGCAGTAGCGAGGAACTTGCCATCCGAGCTGAAGGCGACGGCATTTACGGGAGCCTGATGGCTAACGTGGAGAATTTCTTTGCCAAGGTTGGCATCCCAAATCCGGACGGTTTTGTCCGAACTACCAGTAGCGAGGAACTTGCCATCCGAGCTGAAGGCAACAGCATTTACGGGATACTCGTAATTGAGACGGTGGAGTTGTTTACCACTGCTGGCATCCCACACCCGGATGGTTTTGTCACCACTACCAGTAGCTAGGAACTTGCCATTTGGGCTGAAGGCGACGCCATTAACGGGAGCTTGGTGATTGAGACGATAGAGTTCTTTGCCACTGTTGACATCCCAGATCCGGGCAGTTTTGTCATCGCTAGTAGTAGCGAGAAACTTACCATCTGGGCTGAAGGCAACGGCTCTTACAAGCTTATCGTGGTTCAGACGGAGGAGTTGTTTACCACCGCTGGCATCCCACACCCGAGCAGTTTTGTCCAAACTACCAGTAGCAATTAACTTGCCTTTTGGGCTGAAGGCGACGGCTCTTACAATATTCTCATGGCTGAAGCGAAGGATTTCTCTGCCACTGCTAGCATCCCAGATCCGGGCGGTTTTGTCTTCTCTGGCAGTAGCAAGGAACTTGCCATCCGGGCTGAAGGCAACGGCATATACGGGATACTCGTGGTTGAGGCGGGCTACAGAGGGGGAGAGCAAGGGCAATCCATCCCGCAGAACTTGATCGGCCTCCATCGAAGGGGATTGCTGCCTAGAGCGCTGCATAGATTCGATAGCCAGTAAGATACTGCGGGGCAGCAGATTTTCTCTCTGATTTTTCGTCCAGGCTGCTTGGGTTCCTAACTCGCGGGCGAGTATTAGCTTTTTTTGAGATTCTGCATTCTGCCAGAGCCATACAGCCGAAGCTGCCAAACCTGCCAACCCAAACATAGCTACAACCGCCCCAGCAAGCGCCCGTTTCAAAAAGCGATTGTACTTCGCTTCAGAGCGGATTCTTTGTTCTCTCTCTCGTGCCAGTTCCGCTAATATTTCCGACCCTTGTTGCTGCCGAATGAACGTCACCAGATAATCATGCACCAGTTGATAGTAACTCTCCGGCACGGCTGGCAGCAGAAACAATAATCCCGATTTGACAAAAATCTCTAAGACTAAATCTAATTTATCCGCTTCTGCGGCTAAATCCTTCGCTAACTCACTCCGAGTCTTGAGGGGACGAGTATTATTTTCAACGGTGAGCAAGTACAGAACTGAGCGAGCAGCACGTTCATTCCCAGAGCCACAGTCTCGAATCACCTCTTCTAAATAGCGTTCAACCAGCTTTGCCTTCGGCCCCTTTTCCCTATACTGTTCTAGGGTAGTAATATTCTCAGTTTGCAGTTGCGCCCCCACCACCTGCAACTCAATCGGACGCACTTCATCGAGTTCCGCCGCCAGCTCATCCACCAGCTGTTCCACTAAACCCGGTTCTAATTTAAACGGCGTGCGATTTGTCAAGCGTTCGATAATTAACTTTGCATCGTCTCGCGAGAAGTTGCCTAAGTAGTAAAGAATCTGCTTGCTGAG
Source organism: Symplocastrum torsivum CPER-KK1 (assembly GCA_019358875.1). Lineage (GTDB taxonomy): Bacteria > Cyanobacteriota > Cyanobacteriia > Cyanobacteriales > Coleofasciculaceae > Symplocastrum > Symplocastrum torsivum. Next base: position 13,740 of record JAHHIF010000069.1, on the reverse strand, counting down.
AATATCGTTATTAATCGCCCCCAAATTGTAAATGCGATTGCACTCCAATAAATAATGCAAGTAATCTTCCCGCAGTGAGAGGATGATTTTCACATAGGGGATATCTAAAGTGGCTGCTAGAAATTCAAAAAAAGATTTTCTATGGGTGAGGTCTTTGTAAACAAAGAAAAACTCTTCAAATTGGTCAAAAATAAGGGCTGTGAAGAGATTACTGTCGCCATTGCGGCGTAATTGTTCTACAAGCGTTTGAAAGTTAGCAGGTTGAAAGTTAGTTTTTGAACCTTCAACCTTCAACTCTTGAACCAAACATCTCCCCAAATCCTCCACCCAATTGGTGTAAACCCGCAGCACCACGGGCAATACATCCCGCGTCTCAATCGTTCGCTGTTTCAGCGCTGGGACTAACCCGGCATTGACAATCGAACTCTTCCCCACCCCCGACTGCCCATGAATAACCGTCAGTTTTATGTCAGGCCGCGTTAGGCGCTCAATCAAACGATTGACATCTTGCCGCCGCCCTGACACCTCAATCTCCAACGCCTGTAGAGGCACGAAAGCCTTAGCCCCTACCTCCATCTGTGCCTCTAACCGTCCCGCACCAATGAAAGCCCGAAAGCCAAACTGCTGCTCAAGGGAACGCTGTTTTTGCTTAACCTCATAAGCTTTGAGGTATTCCCCTTGCTGAAAGTAGAGCTTTTGCAACTGCTCTAAAATCCGGATGTAAAGCTTCAAGTCATCCTGCGGCTGAGATTCCTGTCGTGCCGCTTCTAGCTGATTGACTGCGGAGGGCAACTCACCTAACTCCTGCTGCGCCCAAGCCAACTGTAGCCGATATAAAGCTCGGTGAGGCTGCGATGCCTCGGGGGCATCAGCCAAGATTTGCAACGCTTGCTCAGCCGCTTGACACGCCTGAGTCCACTGCGAACGCGCCAAAGCCACCGCCGCCAAAAAGCCATAATCCTGAGCCTGTGGGGACACGGAAGCCTTAGTCTCTACCGAAGGGCTATCGGTTTGATGCAAATTCAGCGACTTCTGAGCCAGTGCCTGCAACTCATCCCACTGTTTCAGGTGTTGCAGCACCTCGCCCAGTTGACCGATAAACTTAGCAACCAAATCTAGACGCTGAGCCTGCTCGAAGATTCTGATGCATTCTTGCAACGCATCCCTAGCTGCCTCCCAGTAGCGCTGGCTTTCTGTTTGCTGCTGTTCTGCATGACGGCAATAGCATAAACCGATGTGAAACAGAAGGACTCCCAGCCGTTCTGGTGATATCGAAGCGTTTGTTAAGACTTCTCTACATTTCTGATAGCGGGCTAATGCCCCATCAATCTGGTTGCTGGCGTAATCATCTTGACCTAAAACAAATTCCAGACAAGCTTCGAGTTCGGATGCCAAGTCAATCCTGCGACTGTGCAAATCTCGTAAAGCTGACTCCAACTCTAGCTGATAGCAAGCGCCAAGAATCGTTGCATTCGGCGGAAACTCAGAAGCACCCGCCTCCAAAACCGCAGAAAATGCAGCATCCACCCGTTGCCAGAGCAGATTAAGCAGCTCATCAGTGGCGTTCGCAAACTTAAAGCTGGTACTCCAACTCTTAAAATCCGGCACTAACCGAATCATCTGCCGCAAAATCTGGTCATTAATCCACAGCACCAGTGGGAAAGCAAAGTTCTTGCGAAACTCTTCCCGCACTTGGTTGCTAGAAGTCAGTAGTGGTTCGAGGTTGCTTACCGCCTCCAAGCCCAACACCATCACAGCAGGCGGCTGCTCCCCTTTGAGTTCGTTAACTATCGTTGTATAAAGGGTCTTGTCCGACTTCTCCAGATGGATTTCTCGAATGGCAACCGAACACTCCTGATGCAGGCGCTGGATTAAATGCGAGCGCAAATGCTCGTAGTTGCACTGCGCCAAAATCAGCACAAATTGCCCCTGAGACATCTCTATCGTCCATTTCAGCTCCTGAAACGAACTTTCGTTAGAAGCATTGACATCTTCTGGTAGTTGTGGTTCAGTCATGACCAAAAAAGAACTCAGGAATCAGGAGTCATTAGCAAAAATGGGGCTATATGACTTGCTAGTGCAGCCGGGCATAAATCCGAAATGTTTCTCTTGTAGAGATGCCGATTTATCGCATCTCCACTTATGGTTATTGTGAATTCCGACTTCTGAATTCTGACTCATTCTCAATCAATTCTCCCGCTTCTGCCAATATTGGATTGATATCAAACCATAGCCCATCATCACCATAGCGGTATTCAAACACAAACAAACTCCGCAACAAGGTTTGGTATCTGTCCTCGCTGCTTACCCTTTTGCGTTGCGCCACTTGACGCAGCAACTCCCACTCCGGCTCGTCAATTGATAAAAGCATTTCATTGCGCTGTTCCCGAATCACTTTTTCTAAAGAGTCTCGCAAGATGGGAAGCTTTTTGTTCTTCTGAATACAGCTAAACAACAAACCCAGCAAATTGCGGACGTGACCCCCACTGATACGGCACAGTCGGTCTAAAGTTTCAGCACTATCAAAAATCTCTGTAATTAAATTAAGGCGTTGCTCTGGCGGCACGTCGGGGAAAGCTCTGGCTAACACCATCTGTCGCAACTGGGCGAGTCCCTCAGTGCAGTCACCGCCATCGCGTAACTTCACCGGCACCATAGGCAACACCTTCGGACCCGTCCCACCCCCTAAGCGATTTTTCAAGGATTGATAATCATTCGAGAACATCAAAACCAGGGGAAGGGTGTAAACTACGTGACACTTCAGCCTGCTCAACTGTTCGCCCCGGTCTACAAATAAGTATTCGGGCTGGGTTCGCCCTGATTCTTTGGGTCGATTATCTACCCGATCTAGGTTATCGATAATCACTACCAGTCCTTCTTTTCCTTGTCGCTGAAGTTCCTCAGTTGCCCGTCCGAGTATTTCTTTATTGAGCGCTTCTAAAATGCTGTCTGTTCGGGGTTCCAGGTATTGCCTTAACTGACTGCGGAGTTTGGGACTCTCTTTGGTTTTCGCGGTGAGTTTGCCAATGCCGACAGGCAAACTTGCCTCAAAACCCAGCTCTACCGGTGTTTTCAAGAACTCAACGCTTTCGTGCAATAGGTTGGTAAAGTACCCCGGTTTGAGTTTAATGTTGACCGCTTCGAGACTTTCGCTCACTCGACGCGCGATCGCTAGCAGAATATCGCTGACATCCACGTCCCCCATATCCAAGTCCTGAGAGGACTCGAAGTAAACCACATGATACCCCTGCTGCTCCAGTTCAGCTTGCAGCCGCAACAACTCCGTGGACTTGCCACAGCCGATGTGTCCGGTGAACAACTGGCAGGTTGGCTCGGGGGAGAGAAATGTAATCGTTTGCCCCATCTCTTCAATGATTTCGCCCCCGCGTACCGAAGAAAAATCAATGTAGTACTTCTGGTCTTTAGGATTCCCAATTACGAGGGTTTTTGCAGGATTACACGCCTGAAAAAATCTTCGTAAATCTAAGTTTATTGTCATGAGGTTCCACAATCATCGTTCAGACACAACCATAACAACACTGCGTAGCCCTGCCTACGGCTGTGCCTACTCTCCTGTCTTTAGCGCTGCTGGCAGCTTTCTTATAGATGCCTATCACCTGACAACCAGCTTTTTTGGCATACGCTTTTAGGTCTTGCTCCTGACGATCACTTGATTAGTCGTCCGTCGAAACTCTGTAATAAATGACGGCTCCCTTGGGTGGTGCTTTTTGTCCCATTTAAAGTCTCAAAAATTGGGAGTCTGGAAGGTTAGGTTTCTCGTTCCTGATCCAGTTCTTTTATTGTCCCAGATAGAGAGATGTTTACCTGGGACACAAAAATCCGGTACTGAAGCTATTCCACGATTGGCTCATTTGGTGGAACATTAGCTGTAACCTTTGACCTAACGTTTGCCTTAGCTTTTTACACTCCCTTGAAAGCTGGTGGATAGATAAGCTTTCCCCTATAGCGTTCCTGATAGTTCTTCAAGGGTTTGACCCGAAAAAACTCTTCTGGCACCTCAAAAGGTGATTCTATTCCATAAATAACTGAAGGCTCAAAGCCAAAGCGTGAGTAGAACTGAGGAGACCCCAAGACAATAATCATTAATTCTCCCAAGGATGAAGCCGTTTCTAAACCGGCTCGCACCAGTGCACTGCCAAAACCCTGTCCCTGAAACTCCGGCATTACAGCCATCGGAGCTAGACCGATTACTTGCAGATTTTCTTGCCCGACTAGGTCGATGTAACTGAATAATATGTGACCAACTACGCCACAGTCCATTTCGGCAACCAGCTCAAGTTCTGGAATATAGCAGTTAGTTTGACGAATAGATTCAACCAGTGAAGCCTCATTACCCCGCTTAAAGGCTAATCGGTTGAGTTCAGCTATCGCCTGGTCGTCTTTAGGAGTTCGAGAGCGAATATTCATCAATTTTGGTTGAGCCGACAAGATTTTCTACAGCTATTGATTGAACAATTAGTTACCAGCTCTCAGAGAAAAAGCGCTCGCACGCTCGATTGACACACAGCGTTTGTCACTCTCGAAGTTTTTGTGACACAACCATAAAGTCTAGACTATTAAGAACCCTTAGACGAATAGAATGCGTCATGCCCACCTATCGCTCCAAAACCTCCACCCACGGACGCAATATGGCTGGTGCCCGTGCTCTCTGGCGCGCCACCGGAATGCACACCGAGGATTTCGAGAAGCCAATCATTGCCGTCGCTAACTCCTTTACCCAATTCGTACCTGGACACGTTCATCTGAAGGATTTGGGTCAATTGGTATGCCGTGAGATTGAAGCGGTCGGTGGTGTCGCCAAGGAATTCAACACCATCGCCGTGGACGATGGCATCGCTATGGGTCATGACGGGATGCTCTACAGCCTGCCTTCGCGCGAAATTATCGCCGATTCAGTCGAGTACATGGTCAACGCCCATTGTGCCGACGCCCTAGTCTGCATTTCCAACTGTGACAAAATCACCCCCGGTATGTTGATGGCCGCCTTGCGTCTCAACATTCCTACAGTATTTGTCTCCGGCGGTCCTATGGAAGCGGGCAAGACGAAGCTCGCAGACCACAAACTGGACTTGGTGGATGCGATGGTGGTTGCCGCGAACGACAGTAAAGACGACAACCCATCTCAATCGGTTCCTTGAGAACGTGGCGAGATTCTAGAGTGTGTTTGTTATATCCGTTATATGTTCCCATTTATCTGGATTCCCTGAGAAAGGATATTAGCCCTTGCACAGTAGTGCAAGAGTTTGCTCGAAATACTATTTCCGAAAACTCCTCTAGTAAATAGTGATCACTTCCCCAGCGCTTTCTGGGTCTAATCTCTTTTCACCACCAACTTTGCCAGATGGACTTGCTATTACATAGGAAGTTTACGACCCATTGCAATTAACTGGCTGTCCCCAGCGATTGGAGGAGGTCACATTAGGAACACTTGCCGTGAGGATGACCTGACCCGTAGGAGCCAATTCCCATCCAGTGGCTTCGATGAGTGGGGGATGGTGTGCTGAGTGTGGGGTGTCAAGCCTGCCCTCTGAGTGCTGCTGGCTACCATCTGTTCCCGGATTGGTCTGTTGAGCAACTGTCAACCTGCGTCGGTCAAGCCATTCGGCATCATCGTCTAATTGTTGTTCCGGATTGGGAGGCAACCCACCCCGACCCGTGACGACGAAGGAACTGTCTCGAACATTTCGACAGCCAGTAGCGATCGCACCTGAAGCATCCACCACGTCCGTTGGTAATTGAGCCAGTCCTCTTGCAGGGTCAACATCTTGGACGTTGATTTGTACTGTGCCACTCAGCTCAGAACTTGCTCCCGTAGCGGTGATGTCGCTTAAGGGGGTGTTGCGATCGCGGAACTCGATGCCAAACAAGCCAGAAGTATTGATAGTCACGTTACCGCTACGAGCGTTTACTGAATCAGCACTGATGTCGCTGTTTTCGTTGGGGACAGCGACGAGTGAGGACGTATTAATCCTGATGTTGCCACCGTTGCCCGTGCCAGCCGCCGAGGTGGTGATTTGACTGTTGTTTCGCAGCAGCAAGACATCCCGCACGTTGAGATCAATGTCGCCGCCTTCCCCAGAGGCAGTAGCGGCGGTAATTGCACCTCTACTATCTAGAAAGATAGAGTTGGCATTAATCGTGAGTGTCCCGCCATTGCCTACCCCTTGATTACTGACTTCGACTGTTGCACCATCTGTAACACTCAACCTTTGAGTGTTGATGGTGACATTTCCAGAGAATCCACTCGGCGTTGGAGGCAATCGAAAAGTTTGTTTTAAGATATCACTTGCAATAACGGCAGACGAACCCACATAACTGGGAAGAGAAGGCACTGGGGGGCGACCGCTGACCTCTACAGACTCAGAGGCATTGATGGTTAGACTGCCTGCGCTACCAGTTCCTCCTGTGGAAGTCGTAACGGCTCCTCCATCCTGAATCACTAACCTTGAGGTGTTGACCGTGACTCGACCAGCATCTCCAGCACCTAGAGAATTAGCCTGTATAGTACTTTGAGTGAAAAGAATGCTCTGTCCAGCCAGTTTTATCGAGTCAAGAGCGTTCACTGTTACATCTCCCCCACGACCCCTTCCAAATGTTGCCGATCCTATGGTTCCTGTAATGAGAATCGTTAACTCCTGTGTCGATACGGTGACATCTCCTGCATCTCCAGAACTGAAAGCGGCAGTAGCGATGTTGCTGACTAAACTAGGATTAATGGATGAAACCCCAATGACTTGCACTGAATCAGAGGCTTGCGTAGTTACATTGCCCGTCCTAGCAGAACTGTAGGAGCGAGCAACTATTGTTGCCCCATCCCGAACAGCCAACTGCCTAGTTGAAACGGCAATATCTGCTCCACTCCCAACCCCCATACTTTGGCTATCCAAGCCGCCATAAATCCTACCATCTGAGCTAGTTCCGCTCACCTCTAGAGACTGGGCAGCATTAACTGTGATGCTCCCTCCTGCTTGAGCCTCCTGGTTTTGAATCAACAGGAGTGAGCCATCCACAAGCGAGACTTGATTCCCCTGCACCTGAATCAACCCACTGCCACTAGCATCAGCTAACGCCTGTTGCGATAGACGAATATCACCAAAGGTTTGCACCCCTGGGTAGCTCAAGGCAAAGCCACCATCAAGACTCACCTGTCCATCGCGCACACTGCCTAGCTCAATTCGTCCTTGCTCTGCCGTTAGGGTGCCGCCTATTAACTCTATGTCTCCGCCAATCAACGCGAGAGTACGTCCTGCTGGCACTTGCAGACCTGTTGAGCTGGTTCCTCTAATCAGAGGTAAAAAAATTGGCACTGGAATCGATAAATCGTATCCATTTCCTTGCACCACAATCGCTCCTGGATTTGTTCCCAACTGCAAGCCAATCGGGACGCTAACCGTTAACAGTGGCGTCGTTTGGGGATTAGTGGCGCTGTACTGAAAATTATCAGCAAAGTTGATACTGTTAGCGGTACTGGCAACAAACGAGCCGCCGATGTTGAGTGACGCACCCGCACCAAACAGAATGCCATTCGGGTTGAGCAAAAACAAATTCGCTGTACCATTTGCCCGAATCACGCCATCAATATTCGAGATTGACCCACCTGTGACACGACTGAAAATGTTCTGCACATCTGCTGCATTATTGAAGTAGGCAGAACCCCCCGTGGGTACAGAAAATGATTGGAAGCTGTGGAACAGATTGCCACCTCGCGTTGCCCCACCGTCAATCTGAAAATTGGGATTGCCTGTAACGAGCGATCTCTCTGCCGTAGGGAGTGTTGTATCTCCAACTACTTGTGCGACACAAAGGTTAGAGCTAAAGAGTGCATACAAGACACTGCCAACCAACAGCCATTTTTCTAGATAACACCCTTTCATCTCAGTTCCCTCTGAGGAAGTAGCTAGACTGTATCATTTGACTGCTACATAGTGCTTGGATTGAATTTTAGCGAAGGAGCAGACAATCGCCTCAAAAAGCTGAACGCTCAGATGAATTTATCCGAGCGTTCGATTCTGTTCTAATCGGTGATCAGTCAGCTTATCAACTTATCAATCACTCGCAACAAGCTAGGGGTTATTCTCAATAAGAGGTAATTTTTCCCCTTCTCTATTCCCTAATTTTTAGGAATTAGCCCAATCAACGATATAGCGTGATTACAGCCATTATCCTACTTCCAATACCGAGAGTTATCGGTATTAGACACCCTGAATTAACCTGTGATTGATAAGTTCGCCTTAATTGTGACAGTGCTGTTCGCCGTGTTGGACATCTTGCCAATCCAGCCCTGCTTCGCACATCCATATCCAGTACCCGTCGGTTGAGCAGCGGGATGGACATCTTCACTCAGGTATGGAGATGGGGATGCGCGAGACACTGAACCGCCTCGAAGAACTCCTCGAATCAATGACCTGAAAATGAACTGACCCAGCGCGAGACATTAGCCGGTTTGCCAGAATACGTTCGCGTAGTGACAAGGCGGATAACTTGCCTTGCACCATTGATTACCGATGCCCCAATCATCATCGCTGCACTTTGGTTTCTCTCGCAGTTCAATAGCATCGAACTATTTCTTCCCATCCTTGGAGAGGCGGCATCAGCGGATACACTGTGGGAGGCGTATTAGTACTGTTCGTTGTAACCATTCCGACCGCTTGATTTTAGAGGAGACGCAGCATGGATCGATTCACTGGCGGTTGCCTGTGTGGATGAGCAGCGTTAAGTATCCTCGTGGGACCGCTCGTAACCCTGTAATACCGGTATCGTCAGGAGGTGAAGGATGGGTCGTGAGTCCAACCCGATCACGCTGAGCCTGGAGTCCCTCAGGCTCCTTGGAAGCTGGGCTGCGGATTGCGCTGAGCGGGCGCTGTCGGTGTATGAGACGTATGCTGATTTAGATTCCCGACCCTGCGCGGCAACGCGAAACGTTGCGGCTGAACCCGGCGTTGGACGGCTTCGCTTGAACTTGTGTATTGTAAACAAACCTACCGCCCACCAAATTGCTGAACCGGAACGGAGCCTAGAATTGTCTGACGAGTGGTAGAAGTTACCTGCATCCAGTTAACTCAATCGTTAAGCTGTTAGATGTCAAGCCTGTGGTGGTGTCGCGACAGCGATAAGGAGTCAATGATGACAAACAGTAATCCTTATAGAACTGGTAAATGTAGATGCGGGCGAATTCAATTTGAAGTCAATTCAGAACCCCTAATTACCATGGCGTGTCACTGCACGGGGTGCCAGCGCATGACGGCAAGCGCCTTTAGTTTGAGCGCACTTCATCCAAGCAATGGATTCAAGGTAACGTTGGGTGAACCTGTCATTGGCGGACTACAGGGTGCAACGCGTCATTATTTCTGTGCACACTGCATGAGTTGGCTATTCACACGCCCAGAAGGAATGGATGAATTTGTCAATGTCCGAGCAACGATGATGGATGATGCCCAAGCTTTTAGGCCATTTATTGAGACCTACACGGACGAAAAACTGCCCTGGGCAGCGACACCCGCCATCCATAGCTTTAACAAATTTCCACTACCAGAGAGTTTTCCAGCGTTGCTCTGTGAGTTTGCAAAACAACATCATTAGAAAGGCTGCCCAACGTCGTCAATCCAATCAGGGCGCTTTACAAAGGAGCAACGTGTTTAAGATATGCGGATAACTTAGTGTACATCTGTAAGCCAGGGACTAACCCCAAACACGTTAAGTTCTACGTTTCATTATTCCTCAAAGAACGTGGACTGCAAATCAAAGAAAGCAAGACCCGAATAATCAAAACACAGACGGGTTTGGCGGTTTTCGTGTAACCTAATCAGAAAGCTTTGAGAGAATGGCTTAGTTTTAGCGACGGAAAAATTTTGGTCGTTAAGGCTGAAAAGTCTACAAATCAAGGCTTGTTTGGGTGTCCTGATTCCCAATTCTACGTTCGCTAGTACGTGTTCAACTGTCCCAATTTGAGCCATTAATGGGACAGTTGCCATCCCAAACAACAATTTTTCGCCATTACAGACCTCCAGGCAGTGAGCGGTCAGACATCAAAAATGGGACAGTTCCTTTTGAATCCTCACTAACGACCAAAATTTTTCCATTGTTAAGACTAAGCCAATGATATCTCCACCCCGTACCGAGGCACAGTCAATGTAATACTTGCGGTCTTCAGCCTTGTCAGCACTCAGAGTGAGGCTGGGGTTTGTTGCTCGATAGAATTTCTGTATGTCCGCTGTCATTCCACTGCCCGGTTTTCTTAAAAGCTAACCCAAACAAAAGCGCTACGCCCCAACTTTACCTACATAGATGGATTAGCGCTTTCTGATTGCCAATACTTTAAGTTTCGATATGATGCTGGCTTCGATTTCTGCGAATTCCTTCATTTTGTCGGGAACCTAAAGATGGCGCTGACGTTTGCTCAGGGCAATCGTACCCAAAGCGCCAAGTGCCAGCAAACTCATCGTTGCAGTAGGTTCTGGTACAGAAGTCGAGAGTACCTGCGAGGTGAAAACTATACCAATTGGACGCAACAGCTTGCTATCAGTAGGAACAAAGATGGCATCATCATTACCAGGTGCGGGCAAGGGGTTTCCTGTCACTCCGTCATAACGGAGAATTGCACCGAAGTCGTTGTTTTTCGAGTCAAAACCAACTGTGTAAAGGATGTTGTCAGTTCCTTTCGTTAAGTTACCGATGAAATTATTACTGGGGACAGTACCCGTGTAATTGGTTGATAAAACATCCACCAAATTGCCGGTTTCTAGTTGGTAACGTCTGATATCGTTGGCGAAGTCACTGACAAACAAGTCACCTTCCGGTCCCAGAACTAATCCGAGGAAACTGACAAACCCTAAACTATCTGGTGAAGGGGTTGGCTGCTCGATCAATACACTCTTCTGACCCGTTGCTATATCAAAACGCAGCACTTGGCTGGGAAGACCGGGAAAAGTGGGAACGCCGTTATCCGCAATACTGCCTTGAGTCGTGACGTAGAGACTACCATCGGGTGCGAAAAGTAGCTGATTGGGTCCGTTCAACCCACCCGGTTGACCATTTCCAGAGGCGAAGACATCGAGAAACTCTCCGGTCGTTCCGTTGAACCGTAAAATTTGATCACTCAGGAAACTACTGACGTAAAGATTATTATCGGGTCCAAAGGCTGCACCGTAGGGGCGAAATAGCCCATTGCCAGAGGCAAACACATCAATGAATTCTCCAGTGATTCCGTTGTAGCGTAGGACAGCAGAGGTCTCTGGCGTATCACCGCTCGTAACATAGAAGTTCCCATCAAGACCGAAGTTTAGAGCATCTGGAGCTAGTAATCCGCCACTACCAGGAGTAATAAACTCGCCGAGAAAGCTGCCATTTTGCTCGTCAAAGAGTAAAACGTTATTGCCTTTGGTATTACCAATTAATAGGGCTGCACTTACAGGTAGCACGTCAATACATAAAGCGCTGAAGGTACTTAGAACAAGGGTAGCTTGAAGCGCTGCAAGCCTATTACTCATTTTTAACGCGATGTTTTTTAAGGATAATAATTTGGCAGTATCTTACAGTATGAGTACGGACAAAAATGTTTTTTTAATACCAAAAAAATCATTTTAAAAGCACGGCATTTTGTGCCTTCATAGGCGTAAAGGTAGCGTTGGTGCATCCAAGTGCCATGTAAGGTCTGAAACGAGCACTGGGAAAATTTTTCTAAAATTTTTTGGATTAAATTTTAGGTGAGCTGAGTGCATTTAGTAGTAGCAGTGACCAGGGGACTTTTATATCAGGCACGAGCCATGAGTACTTTCTGAGTGGGGGCAGGGCAAAGGGAAGTACGAAACGGAGAGAGCGTAGGGATGCAGGGCGCTCGCCGTTCTGGTCTACCAGTCCATAGTGTTGAGCGAGTTCGGCAACAATTTGCAACCGACCTGTCCGACGCATGATAGTTGGGTCGGCTGCCAGCGCCGCGATGACTCGTCCTGTTAGCAAAGGAGTTTCCCAGTTGTAGCCCTCCTTAATGGCTGAAGTTTGTGGGTTAGCAGCACGGCTTTCATCCATTTCGGCAGCCAAACGGGAAATGTGTTCAGTACCAACAATCCCTGGCCAGATTGAGAGCGAAGCCACGTTATGCGGCTTTAGTTCGACAGCCATATCAGCCGCGAGGCGATCGCACGCGGCTTTGCCTGCACCATAGGCAACGCCAAAAATATAAGACAGACCGCCCCATGAGGAGATGGTACAAATCAGTCCGAGCTTATGCTCGGTCATCAGGCGGGCAGCAAAAACACTAGCAACATAGTGACGGCGAAGACCAACATTGTTACAAGCATCCCAAAAACTCGGTTCGCTCTCCCAGAAGGGCTTTCCATTAGCGTTCCCCAGTGCTTGTACCCCTGAGTAAACATTATTGACCAGCACATCGAGGTGTCCCTGCTCGTCCTGGATGCGCTCAAACAGCAAACGCACTTGCTCATCATCGCTGTGGTCTACCTGGACGGGAATGCATACACCACCAGCTTCCTCAACAGCTTCTTGAGTGTCACTCAGGCTCCCTGAGATGTTATCTCCACAGTTGGAGCTGTCAAGACTGCGACCTGTGATGTACACGGTTGCACCTGCCTCACCCAGTCCAATCGCAATTCCTTTGCCAATCCCCCGCGTTGCACCTGTGACCAATGTCACTTTGCCTTCAAGGTGTTTCATGTTCGCTTTTTTTATTTACCTAGTATACGGACGCGCTCGTACCTGGGAATTTTTTGAACGCCGTAACAGGGGACAACCGTTGCGATTCGTGCCACAAAATTTCGCCTGAAGTCTATCACGATGTGGCTGTTGCAATTCCCTAAACAGCTCATTGGGATGTACCCCTTCTAATTTGATTTACCATCGCTGCCAAAGTATTCCCGATAGGCACAAATTTGGTTTCCACAAACATCAAAAGAAACGGCAATTCGGTTTTTATAGGGTTCTCCCCTCAGCCATCCCTCGTCCCTGAACTCGAAAACAACAGTCGTCTCACTACTGGTAACGCGCTCAAGCGTAACTGATAGCCCTGGCTTAAAAGCCTCAGAAGCATACTCGAAGAATTCACGCGCTCTGTGTTTCCCGACATTCAAACCGTGGTAAGAACCGACGGGAAACCAAAAGGTGAAATCTTCGCTAAGCATATCCAAGAATTGGTTCCACTCGCCTGTTGCTAGACCCTGAGTGAAGTGCGAAAAGGCTTGATGAGCAACTTCCATTGTCGTTTGTTGCATTTGTCCCATCTTAACTATCTCCTGAGCACCGCGTTTATGGCTTTTCAATCAGGTTCTGTAGCTAGAGCTTTTGGAAGACGTACAGAGCCTGTGTCGAGAATATACTGACAATTGCTCATCTTGCCAGGGTTTTGCTAGAGTACTTATACTTCGTCGCCAAATCAAGCTGAGTCCTCGAAGTTCCAACTATCCCTAGAGGAGTTTGTTGAAGGCGAGAATTTGCTGGACACTAGGAAATTTTTGGCGCTTCTTTTTAGCCCGTTTCAGATGTGCCGACAGCGTTTTGAACTGTGTGCAGACAGCTACCGCCCGTCTCACTTTTACCCTGCCAATACTAGAAAGTGAAGGTGAAATAGAGCGCAAACACTCTATCCTTTCCTCAGCGAGAAACTATTGAGCGTTTAGCCAAGTTGGGCATCATTTGAACTATGGGTGCAAAGATTGAAGTTCGCAACCCGCGAACGGGAAACATTGATTATTGGATTGCGCCGCCGAC
>JAHHIF010000068.1 GCA_019358875.1 Symplocastrum torsivum CPER-KK1 | reverse complement strand
CCGCCACTAGCTCCCTAAAGAGCCCGTTCGACTTGCATGTGTTAAGCAGACCGCCAGCGTTCATCCTGAGCCAGGATCAAACTCTCCATTTTGAGTTAAGTTAGTTCCGGCTCCGAAACGAAAATTTAACGTTTCGGTTCCTCTGTTTAAATTAGGTTGTCCAATGCCTGGTTCAACCTTGAGTTTTTTTGACGAGGTTAATTTAGTCTAGTGCTTTCAAACTATTGATTTGTCTAGGTTCGGGGCGCTTTGGGAGCAGTTGTCTGTCTCAAGCGCATTTACCAATATATATCCTCATTCTTCACGTGTCAACCCCTTGGATGATTTTTTTGTAATGCCCTAAATCCAGTTTTACGGATGCATTTACGCAAAAATGGATTATGGGTTTCAGGCATTTGTGGAGGTTTCTATGAATTTTCAGGCAGTGATAGCTACGCTGCATCAGTTCTGGAGCGATCGCGGTTGCTTAATTGCACAGCCTTACGACACAGAGAAAGGCGCGGGTACTATGAGTCCCCATACGTTTTTGAGAGCGATCGGGTCTGAGCCTTGGTCTGTAGCTTATGTTGAACCATGCCGACGACCAACAGATGGACGTTATGGCGAAAATCCTAATCGTTACCAGCACTACTATCAGTATCAAGTTTTAATTAAGCCTTCGCCAGAGAATATTCAGGAGATGTATTTAGACTCCCTTAAGGCGTTGGGTATTCGTCCTGAAGACCATGACATTCGGTTTGTCGAGGATAATTGGGAAGCTCCAACACTGGGTGCTTGGGGTGTTGGTTGGGAAGTATGGTTAGACGGGATGGAAATTACCCAATTTACATATTTCCAACAGTGCGGCGGTATTGACTGTCGTCCCGTCTCCATTGAAATTACTTATGGTCTCGAACGACTAGTAATGTATCTTCAGGAAGTCGATGCTTTCCCTAAAATTCGCTGGAATGACCAAATTAGCTATGGGGATGTTCACCTTCAGGGAGAAATAGAGCAGTGTACCTATAATTTTGAGGCTTCCAATCCGGATTTGTTGTTTACCCTATTTGAACTCTATGAGCAGGAGGCAGAGCAACTTAGCAAAAAAGGGCTTGTTCTACCTACACTTGACTACGTGTTGAAATGTTCTCATACTTTCAATCTGCTTGATGCTAGAGGTGTTATTTCGGTCACAGAGCGGACACGTTACATTGGCAAAATCCGTCAGCTGGCAAGACAAGTAGCTCAGCTTTACCTACAGCAACGGCAAAGTTTAGGATTTCCCCTAGAGAAAGTAACTGTTTAAAGATTAAGAACCGCCAGTTTAGCTAAAAGTGCGACTGTCGCCACTGGAAAATCTTTACTTCATCGAGTGGCTTGATTAACTTAGCAGAGAGATAACTGAACAGACAGCAAAACTGACATGGAAGGAGCTTTAAAAACTAATGGCAAATATCAGTCAGCTACTAGAACCAATTGCCAATCAATTTCGGAGTTTAGGAATTCCTGATCCCATTGTGCATTGGGGGCACCCATTGATGATGGCAATTGTAGTCTTTGTAATGGGTAGTTTTATTGGTTTAGCAGGATGGCGCGGACGGGTGGTAGCTGATTCAACATTGGCAATGAAAAGTCGAGATGATCATCGTAAGCTTGCTCCTTGGATGTTTCTTTTTGTAGCTTTGGGATACATCGGTGGAGTTCTATCGCTAGTGATGCAGCATGAAGCCGTTTTGGAAAGTCCCCACTTTTGGACTGGTTCAATTGTACTGATTTTATTAGCCGCCAATGGCATTATCTCGTTCACTGGCTTTGGTGGTAACAGAGCTTTACTGCGTACTGTTCACGCCTACTTGGGAAGTACAGCACTTTGTTTACTGTTCCTTCATGCTGTACTGGGGTTCAAGCTGGGTTTAGCAATCTAATGAATCCTGCTAGTGGTGTTCTACTGAGTTTGGCTTATATTTGTGGTTTGCTGTTGACAGCAAGTCTAGACTTAGCAACTCGCTCTGTTTCTTGGCAAGAGCTAGGTGTACTAATTTTAGGGATATTTGTATTGGGGATAGTGGGGGCGATCACTATACCTCGATTTTGGCGAACAGGACCCAAACCAAGGCTGTGGCTAGCTGCTGGATTAGTTGGAGCCATAGCACCTCTTTATTTTCAAGCGCGAGTGCCACAACCAACATTGAATGACATTAGCCAGTTTGTTCGTTCAACTAATGGCACCGTCCAAGAGCAAGTTGTCACGGTTCAAGGCATAGTTCAGAATCTCCCTCGCCTTACACGTTCTTCAAAAGGACAATTCTGGTTAGAAGTAAAGCAATTGAATGAGGTTGAAAGCAGCAATCAGGCAGGTGTTACTAGTAAGGGAGTGACGGGTAAGCTTTATGTTACGGTACCCCTACTTCAGGCGACTGGTATTTACCCTGGTCAAAACATAGCTGTCACTGGTGTTTTATACAAACCCAAGCCAGCCTCAAACCCTGGTGATTTTGACTTTAGAGCTTATTTGGCAAGAGAAGGCTCCTTTGCTGGTTTTAGCGGACGTCAAGTTAGTGAATCAGGGGAACAGCAAGCACGTCGCTGGGGTCGCTGGGTCTTGCAGCAGCGAATTCTTCGTTCACAAGTACTGTGGCTTGGTAGTCCAGCAGGATCGCTTGTGAGTTCCATGGTTTTAGGAAGTCGAGCAGTGGACATACCCTACGACATCCGGGATCAATTTATTAAAAGTGGATTGGCTCATACTTTAGCCGCTTCTGGAACTCAAACTTCTCTGATTTTAGGTTTCGTACTGGTTCTAACTAAACGTCTTTCGGTGAGAGCGCAGTTAGCTTTTGGAACGATTGCTTTAGGAATTTTTGTCGCTTTAACAGGGTTACAAGCCTCGGTGCTACGGGCCGCAATTATGGGTTTTGGAGCCTTGCTTGCGTTGGTAACACAACGGAAGGTGAAGCCATTAGGCTCATTGCTAGTTGCAGCAACCCTGTTGCTGATTTTCAATCCACTTTGGATTTGGGATTTAGGATTTCAGTTAAGCTTTTTGGCAACTTTGGGATTGCTAGTCACTGTACCACCACTAACAAAGCGACTAGACTGGCTACCACCTGCGATCGCGTCCTTAATTACAATTCCCCTTGCTGCGGCGTTATGGACATTACCTCTACAATTGCATGTCTTTGGCATGGTGGTACCCTACAGCACAGCAGCAAATATCATTTGTGCACCATTAATCGCTCTCATCAGTCTTGGTGGTATCATCAGTGCCCTAGCTGCACTAATCTCCCCAGTCGTAGGAAGCGCACTTGCTTGGTTGCTTAACTATCCAACTCAGTTATTGATGGCGTTGGTGGAATTTTTTAATAGGTTACCCGGAAGCTCGGTAGCCGTTGGCACAATTTCACTGTTGTCGTTGCTGCTAATCTACGGGCTGATTGGGATAAGCTCCACGAGAAAGAAGTTGCAACGCCGCTGGTGGATGGTCGTTTTAGTAGCTCTATCGTTGATTGCTTTCCCTCTTTGGCAGACAAAAGCTGCTCAGTATCGAGTAACAGTGCTAGCCGCAGCTCAAGAGCAGGTTTTGATAATTCAAGATCATGGACAAGTCACATTGCTTAATAGTGGCGAAGAGGATACTG
Source organism: Symplocastrum torsivum CPER-KK1 (assembly GCA_019358875.1). Lineage (GTDB taxonomy): Bacteria > Cyanobacteriota > Cyanobacteriia > Cyanobacteriales > Coleofasciculaceae > Symplocastrum > Symplocastrum torsivum. Next base: position 36,734 of record JAHHIF010000068.1, on the reverse strand, counting down.
CACGTTTTACGGTGCTGCCTTTTTTGCAGAAGCAGGGTGTGAATCAAATTGATTGGGCGATTGCTCTCGATTCACAACCTCGTCTTAGAAGTGGTTGGCTCCAAATGCTGGAAAGCTTACCCGTAAAGGAATTTTACGACAGTGCTGATTCGTTGCCAGCGTCAGCCAGCACCCAAGGGAAGGATGCAATTGCATCTTCCTCTGCAATCGCCAACGCCGTCCAATCCCAACAAGGTGACTACCAGTCAGTGTCAGTCGGTCAAACCTTGTCTGTTGGCTCTACACTAATTGAATTGATTAATGCTCAACCTGCGGTATTGCAACTGAAAATTCAAGAGCAAATGTGGTTGCTTTTGGGAGAAGTTCAGCCGGATATACAAAAGCAGTTAGCAAAAACCAACAATCTCCGTCAGATTCAAGTGCTGTTATGGACTGGAGAACCTTTAATCCCAGACTTATTAGCGGTTCTGCAGCCGAAATTCGCGATCGCCTCATCATCTAACACAGTAGACATAGACACAGCGCAGCTACTACGAAAAGCAAAGATTCCTCTCTACTGGACGGGGCGTGATGGAGCCATCCAGTGGACACCCAACGGTGGTTTTGAAACAACCTTGGAGGCAACCAATAATGATGCATCGCTACTCTAGTCAGTCAACAAGTATTGCAGAACGAACTCATAACGAGTATGATTTAGAAGTAAGGAATTGAGGTAGCAACTCGCAACATGGTAGATATAAGAGAAATTCCTCTGCGGGAAATTCGCCGTCCCCTACCGCGAGAGAATGATCAAAACAAGGTAACCGCTCTAATGGAGTCAATTAAAGAGGAGGGGTTGCGCGAACCCATAGATGTCCTCGAAGTGGATGGACAGTATTATGGGTTTTCGGGTTGCCATAGATTTGAGGCTCACAAACGCCTAGGCAAAGAAACAATTCGTTGCCGCGTTCGCAAAGCGCCTCGCTCAGTTCTACAGAGGCACTTGGCTTAATTACTGACAAGTTATTGCCATGCACCACTTCAACTCATACTCAATCGAGTCGAGTGGTTGGTATAAGGATGAGGAAAACTTCTCTCCAAATCTTCCCTATCAAGTACGATGACGAGAGTAACTCAAGCTCAAAACAGATTGCGACTTATCAATATCGAGAGAGCTGTAAGTAGCTACTGGATAAAAAATTGCTGAATTAGGAGACAACAATGCAAACTCAAGACAAAAACTTACCAGTAGATATCGGCATTGGAGAAGAAAGCCGAAAAGAAATTGCTGACGGACTTTCTCGCGTTCTTGCTGATACTTACTCGTTGTATCTGAAAACTCACTACTTCCACTGGAACGTTACTGGGCCTCAATTTAATTCACTGCATCTGATGTTTGAGCAACAATATACAGAGCTAGCAATTGCTGTTGATGATATTGCTGAAAGAATTAGAGCGCTTGGTGTGTTTGCTCCTGGATCTTACAGTGCTTTTGCAGAATTAAGTTCAATTCCAGAAACTAGTGAAGTTCCCTCGGCTGAGGAAATGGTGCGTTTACTTGTAGAAGGCAATGAAGCTGTAGCGAAGACAGCACGTTCAGTATTTCCTGCTACTGAACGCGGGAACGACGAATCCACCGCTGACTTGTTGACTGGTCGGCTGCGTGTCCATGAAAAGACTGCGTGGATGCTGCGTAGTATTCTCAATGCCCAGTAAAACCTAGCATCTAGAGTTGCGAAGGTTAGTTATTCTAACGTGACGTGCAGCTTTGAAAAAACCTAAGCCCCACCCCTCTTCCCTACAAGGTGAAGAGCTAGGGAAGAGGCTAGAGTGAAAAGCTACACATCACGTTATTCTAAGTTGTTAAATGGTTTAGTATTTCCTTCCAACTGGTACTTAGCTAGACAAGTGGGTGTGGAACACATGACTCTTTCTTCAAAGCAAGACTATACCCAGCTATTGCAACAATTGATGCAACGGCTGGGTTTTTCCAGTTACAGACAACTTAGTCGAAGTGCTGGGGTTTCAGAAAAGCAACTGAGGCGTTTACGCGGTGGAGAGGTATCGCAGATTCGAGTAGAAACTTTGCTAAAGCTTTCTCAAGCCTTGCAGGTATCGGCAAGCGAGTTGCTGGCAACTTTTTCATTAGAGTCTACTGCCCCTGCTTCTCAGGTCGCTGGGGATGAAGTGGAGGCATTGAGGCAAGAATATCAACGGCTACAAGCAAAGTTGGAGCAACAGCAAGAAACTTTAAGGCAGGAGTTTCAGCAGTCTAGTTTACAAACGTTAGAATCTTGGCTTCTACAATGGCCAACAGCGGCTCATGCGGCACAACAAAATCCCCAGTTACCAGCCGTTAGATTAGTGCCTTTAGTTCGACCAATGGAACAGCTGTTACAAGAGTGGGGAGTAGAAGCGATCGCTTCCGTTGGCTCTGAACTGCCTTATGATCCACAATGGCATCAACTAATGGAGGGAACAGCTCAACTCGGAGAAACTGTCAAAGTCCGGTATACAGGTTACCGTTGGAAAGAGAAACTGCTATACCGTGCCAAAGTTAGTCCAGTTGTCAATGCTAGCTAAGCCTGATTTTCCTTGTTTAGGCTACTCAATGGTTAGTCCTAATGACTGACCTAATGATCTTCCGTTTGACTGATGGTCTTTCTGTATAGATTTGTTGCAATGACTAATAGTCTCAAAGTGTGGAGAACAAATTTATGCGCCCTATAAATATAGGTTTATCAGAAGAACAGCGTCAAGGCGTGACCGACTTGTTGAATCATGATTTAGCAGATATGTATCTGCTATTAATCAAAACAAAGAAGTACCACTGGGATGTTGTTGGACCCCAGTTCCGCTCTTTGCATCAACTGTGGGAAGAACACTACACAACCTTGACACAAACTATCGATTCAGCGGCTGAGCGAATTCGTTCCTTAGGTGGTTATCCTGTTGGTACCGCTGAAGGGTTCCTGAAATATGCTTCGATTAAGGAAGATCCTGGTACTCTTCCTAATGCTAGTGGCATGGTAGAAAACCTAGTCTCGGATCACGAGCAAGTCATTCGTAATCTACGTGACCACATTGATCAGTGTTCTGACAAGTATCACGACGAAGGCACTGCTGACTTTCTAACTGGACTCATGGAGGGGCACGAGGAGATGGCTTGGATGTTGCGCTCCTTTATTGAAGGTCAATCGATTTCTCCAGACGGCAGCTTATCTTCACAAGGTCTCAAAGTTCCTGTTGAAACAAGTAATTAATTAAGAGATAGTACTTAAGAGGTGGGGATTTCCCCGCCTCTTTTTGCTATATGTAGTGATATAGATTAGTACTTATTAAAAGTTGGTGTTAGGTAGACTGGAAGGGTTCTAGCCAGCGAATGATTTCCCGCTTGAGCTGATGGAGGTCGCGATATACTTCTTGCTTCATCCACTGACCAACAGCATCAAAAGGAGTAAAGACTGAACCCGTCCGCCAGTTAACATCTTGTCCCAATGGCGTAACATGGCTGCCATTTAGTGTTTGGATGACAACCATATTGGGGAAGCGTTCTTGTAAAACTTGAGTCAAGCTAGAAGTTTGGTCGATGTCATCGTTAGTAAATTTAATTAGCAAATTACGACGAACTTGGTAGCGCTGGGCAATAAGCTCGTTAGTTTCTAAGGGTGATGGTCTAAACTCAACGTTGAATGCAGGATTGATATTCAACTGTTCAATAAAAGGAATTGCGCGAGTTGCAGGGTAATTGTTGAAGGAAATCAAGATATTACCAGCACGTTCGACTTTGAATAGGCTACCGATCAACAGATGTAGTTTGCAGCCCATACTATGTCCAAGACCATAAATAGGCATATACCGTTTGCGTAAAACATTTGTTGTTTGTAGCCGATCTAAGGTCGTCTCAAATCGGTTGAGAACGTCGCGTGCGATCGCAGCATGATCCAACGTATTCACGAATGGCGTTGCAATTATTGCATAGCCCTGACGCCCTAGTTGTTCAAGTAACCAGCGATAGGTCACTTGGGGGGCAGCAGCAACGAAAGCGCCACCCAGGAAATGTATGATTGCGCTGGGACGCGGAGGAATTAAAACCCAGCAACCAGATACTTCTTGCCAGTCCATTCAATGCTTAGGTAGTTAATCTATCTGTTTATTGTAGAAATTCTTTTAGCTTTCGTTTTCGGTTAGTTCAACTCAACCTTATAAATTTTGTCTTTGACCATTACGGAATCTCCTTCTACCAATTTCCTTGAACGTCTAGTCTCTGTACTACCGTTGACTTTCACTTCACCACCTTGAATCATTAATTTCGCTTCACCACCCGTAGAAGCAGCACCGACCCACTTCAAAAATTGATCTAGCTTAATATTTTGGTCATTTATCATCATAAATACTTAATTTTTGTTTTTTTTGGTAAAAAATATTATACTTAGCTATTGCTTAACGCAACAGCTAACTATTGATATAGATAAGTCCTAAAACAAGAATTTAGCCAAGACCCATACCATTCATTTCTGACACTAATAATTTGCCTTCTCCTCCATAAAACCAAACATAACCTTCTCCACCTCCTTTCCCAAAATGTCCTAATTTTCGATACTCTTCTTCAATTCCATTTGTAAACCCTTTGACCATATCATAATCAGCCATTAGGGTTTCACCTTTCTTGATTTCAATAATCCTGGCGGGTGCAGTTGTACCTACTACAGCTTTAGATGTCTGCCCAGATAAAGCTCTAAGCGCAATTCTCCATCTTCCGTCATTAGAACCAGCTACTTGCCGGAATTTTAAGCGTTTTGTACCTATAACCACATTATCAGAACAAAACTGGAATATACCATCATCAAACTCCCATTGATCTGAATCGGATAGCTCAATGAGTGTGTAATGCAGAAAATTTCCTTTTTGACTGGGTTCTAGGTGAATTGTACCAGTGCCTTGATAGACCGGAGCGTTATAGTCCATTTCTGTCATCAAAGATACCCACATATCTTTCAAACGGTTATCGGTTTTATAAACTCCATAATTCAACCGACCAACACAGCTATACAACATGCCTTTCTGGATTATTACTCCAGAATTATCTAGGTAAATCTCGACTTGCTGAACAAAGGGAATATTTTTGGTTGGGTGATAAAACCTATTGGTCTCTTTATTGATATTATTTTGTAAGTACCATAAATCTGTAGGCTCCAAAATTTTAACTTGATATTTCATCTTTTTTACCCTTAGTTTTACATTAAATACATTAAAACTTTTACTATAGATTTTTAGCAAGTTAAAAGTGTAACAGATTATCGAATAGTGAGTATCCTTTTTCCGCTACAGTGAGGTGAAATCTGAATTCTACAAGTGACAACTTAAAATACATGGAGTGAGCAAAAGGACTAGATGTTTCATATTTTTACCCACTATATGGAGAAAAAACCTTGGGTATAGAACTACGCAGTTATGTATTTCTCGATAGCTTGCAACCTCAGCACGCGGCATACATGGGGACGGTGGCGCTGGGGTTCTTGCCATTGCCAGGAGATACATCGTTGTGGGTGGAAATCTCACCAGGTATCGAAATTAACCGAATTACGGATGTTGCCCTAAAATCTACCTCAGTCCGTCCAGGGGTGCTGGTTGTCGAACGACTTTACGGGCTTTTGGAAGTTCATTCCAGCCAACAAGGAGAGACGCGGGCAGCAGGGAAGGCAATTTTGGACGCGCTAGGAGTTCGCCAACAGGATTGTCTCAAACCGCGTGTCATTTCTAGCCAGATTATCCGCAATATTGATGCTCACCAAACACAATTAATTAATCGTACCCGCCGTGGACAGATGATTCTAGCAGGGCAAACACTTTATGTATTGGAAGTCGAGCCAGCCGCTTATGCTGCTCTCGCTGCCAATGAGGCAGAGAAGGCGGCAATGATTAACATCTTGCAGGTTCAAGCGGTTGGCAGCTTCGGACGCCTCTACCTAGGTGGTGCAGAACGGGATATTCTCGCAGGTTCTAGAGCGGCATTAGGGGCAATTGAAAGCGTGGCAGGTCGTGAGAATCCGGCTGCTATGCGTAACGAATAGGTAACAAATCCCTTGAGTGTTGAAAATAGGCTACATCAGTTGATCTACGCGATCGCTCCATCAAGGTAATTGCACCTTAACGTGCGGTCATTCGGTTAAAGTTTTTAGTTGGCACTACTTTTCTTCAGCAAGGGAGACTTAGTTGATGGCAAACCTGGAGCATCTTGCGCTACTTGAGAAGGGTGCAGTGAGATGGATTGAGTGGAGAACGAAAAACGATCAAATAGCACCAGACTTAAGTGAAGCTGACCTTAGAGGCGCAAATCTTAGAGGGGCAAACCTCTGCGGCGCGAATTTGCGAAAAGCTGATTTGTCCAAGGCTCGACTAATTACAGCAAACCTCAGCCACGCAAACCTTAGCAATGCTGAGCTTCCGAACGCTGCCCTAATTGAGGCTAATCTCCGTGAAGTGTCCTTGATTGATGCGAACCTCCACAACGCTGACCTTAGAGGTGCTGACCTCACTGAAGCAAACGTGATCGGAGCCGATCTCAGAGGCGCTAATCTGTTTGGGGCTGACCTCAGAGGCGCTAATCTAGTTGGCTCCAGTCTCAGAAAGGCTAACCTCAAAGGAGCTAATCTGGGCGCAGCAAAGCTAAGCAGGATTAATCTTAGTGAGTCTGACCTTATGGACGCAAACCTCAGCCATGCTGATCTCAGCTACGCCAACCTCTACGAAGCTGAACTGATTGGTGCTTACCTTTACATGGCTGACCTCCACAACGCTAATCTAAGCGAGGCTCACCTTAGTCGCGCATACATGTTGGGGGCTAACCTAAGCGAGGCTGATCTCAAAAGAGCTGATTTCAGATGGACGAACCTCAGTAAAGCTGATTTACAAGGCGCTGACTGTCGAGGGACTAATCTTAGAGGCGCAAACCTTAGTAAAGCGAACCTGCACCATGCTAATCTCCAAGGGGCAATTATGCCTGATGGCACAACCCACGATTAGCGCTCAACGGTAAAACTGTGCGTTGTATAAAAGCTACAACCTAAAGTTCTGCTGGAGGTACTACTGGCACATAAGGAATTGCGAAAAACCCTCGTAAGTCTTTGCTGCGGTTGGACACCCGTTGTGTACACTTAAAACCCAAAACGGTTTTCTTTCGGGGAGGAACGCCAGGAACAAAAGTAGTTCCTACAGGTACTCTTTCAACCTGAATAATGACATCATCTCGTTGGGGATAGTTTGGGTCATAGATATTTATATCAATTGTGGTAGCTGAGACTTCAGAGTAGCCGTATGCCAAAACCTGGTGATTGTTCCAAATTTCTAACGTATTACTCCCGCTAACATAAACAAGTCCCAAGACAACTGCATTTCCATCATCTAACTTGGCACGAATTTCCTCAAATTCATCGTAGGTACGCTTTTGAGTACCAAGGACGGTATCGTCTGGTAATACCATCCACTGAGCGAACTTAGCAACGTACTCGCCGAACGCCCCGTAAGTGTCGATTTGCCGTCGATAGAGATATTGATTCAACACTGAACCTTTTGCTGGCACAGTGGTTTGTGAAGGAATACTCTGACCTGCTAGGAGAAAGTCATAAGCGGCACAAGACATCCCACCGCAAAGACCATAGTCACTTCCAACTGTTGACAAATTTGGCAAGTTTGGAATCGAAAAAGGCAGTGCATAGCCAGGAAAGTTGTTGATGAATTTGAACCCATGTACAGACGGTTTGAAGTCAAAGGCAGGAATTTCCGGTAAGCGGAACTCACTTTGGAATGGCACCATGAAAGCTGTATGCACACAACGGCGACCATTGAAGGTATAGCGGAATTCTAAGTACGGTAAATAGATATCTGTAATATCAGGAATGCGTCGTGTACGAGTCGTCAGTGTCCAGTCCCAAGGCGGGTTACGCAGTTCTTGGGTGCTAATGGTGTTGTAGTCAAGATAACGAGAGGGTTCAAAGCGAACCGTAAATTTTCCCTGACTGTCTGAACGACCAGGGTCAACGGTTAAATCATCATCACCCTTCCCCGGTTCATCCTTATCGAAAACACGAACAAGAACGCTTTGAGCCGGGAAGCCATTAGCAAAAAGAACTTTTCCTGAAAATTTTTCAGCCATTGTTCACCGCTTCTGCACTTTAGAGCCTTGAGCCAAGCATTATTGCGATCAACTACAAGAACAGTGGTTAGATCTCGGCACTTGAGTAACATTTTGTAAAATTATTTACGAAACGCGATCGCACGTACTGTTTTAGGCGCTGGACTCATGTCCCAGTATCCACAGCCTTACCCATCTTGCCTTCCTCACTTGCAAGGAGAAGCAAAACAATCAAAAAGCTTACCATGCCAACATCCTGGCGCACAGGCACTGTCTCTGCAAAAGCTATATTTTTGTGTAAACTCCCCAGGCAAGATTCGAACTTGCGACCAATCGGTTAACAGCCGACCGCTCTACCACTGAGCTACTGAGGATTGAGTAGCTAACGTTTGTCACGATTAATAATATTACCGACAAAGAGCACTGTTTGGCAAGTACATTGGCAAACTTTAGTGAAAATACTGTTGCCACCCCCTAGCTAATTCTAATATGAAGGTAGAGCTAGGTTATTTTTGTCCTTTTCCCTTCTAAAATTCCATGCTGACCCATCACCGCAGGCCTGTTTGTCTTTCTCTGGTATCTATTGACCTGCCAATTTGGTCTAGCGTGGAAACTGCTGCAACGCTGTACCAAAAAGACAAGGAACGGTTTCACCTGTTGTTGAGAGAGCCAACCCTTCCTGATTGCGAGCCAGAACCAACGACAGATGATGATATAAGCCAACCTCATCAGCCAACATTCCGACTCCTATGGCTAGAAATCTCACCATACCGGGTGATTATGACAATGCAGGAAAACGGTAAATTGAGTTATCGTCACCTGTGGGAGCGAGGAACTTACGGCATCAGTCGCTATTGGTTGCAAGGTGACTCGCTTCAGGGATTTGAGTCATTACGTTTACGGAATTATACTCGGAGTTTGAAGCTAGAGGGTTATCCCCTACCTCAAAATCTGCAACTGGAGTATGAGCTATGGTCAGAAAAACTCCAGTTAGGTCGCTATGTCTTAAACTTACGAATTCATAACTAAGCTAATCCGCCTTGAAGGGATTACCTCAAGATGCAGGTTAAATGTTAGAGCAGGTTAACGTCCTATGACAATTACTCCTGTATTACAAGCGGCTCTACTCATTTTCAGACCTAAGCAGTTAGCTCCATAGCAGTTAACGGTCAGCTATCAGCCATCAGCTTTTTTGTTTTCCTGACTAGTAGTGCGTTAGGGATTGCTCGTGCCCTGTTGGTGGAACGAGTAGCGATCGCATTTTGCTCGTCTTCTAGCAGTTTCTCTAGCTCTGCGATGAGGCGCTGAAGTAATTCAGTCATGCTTCTAATACCCACCAAATGCCATGCGAGGTTGAGCTAGAGCAGATTCCAATGCACCCAAGTCACGTACACCCAAAGCACCTCCTGACTGCTCGATAATCTGACTGTGCAGACTAAGCACTTCGACTAGCGTCAGGTAACGTATCATGCCAAGCGTCGATACAATTAGGCATTTTTCTTCAACACATAGCTAGATGCTTGGAAAAATTCGCTCTTTGGATAACTGAGCCAATCCTCAATGCTTGCACGTAGCGAATATCGGCTTTCACAACTTCATACTCAGCCACCTCCCAAGACACAACTTTTTTGGCAGCTTTGCCTTTCACTTTTACCAGAATAGATGTCCCCAAAAGCGATGCTTTACCGATTAAGCTACAGACCCATACAATCGCGATCGCATATCCGAAAAATAGCGTGCAAGTTTTCAGAGCAATATGCGTTTTCTCAGTTACTAGAGGGACTCCGCCGATGAGTTATTACACACTCTTTAAAGGATGGCTACCTCTAAGCCCACCTGTCGGATTCTTCGCACTCCTCGTTCTCAAACGCCCACTGCATTTGAGCAGCGTTACTTTTCCTCTCGTACTAGTATGTAAGCTCTAAAGATTAGGTCACGCTGTATGTGCGATCGCTCTATCCCGTTCAAATTAATCTTAAAAGAAGGCAACCTCCTTACATCTAGTTTGCAACAGGAGTGGTAGGACTTGAACCCACAACCTCGGAGGTAGAAGCTCCTTGCTCTATCCATTGAGCTACACTCCCATGATTGGTAGTCCTGGCAGGATTTGAACCCGCAACCTATTGCTTGTAAGGCAAATGCTCCACTGTTGAGCTACAGGACTACAAAGCGGATGATGGGACTCGAATCCATGCGCTGAGACTGGCAGACTCAGATGTTAACCACTACATCACACCCGCAGATTCCGAGACTCTTAAATTACTTTCAGTAAGTACTTTATGCGTAGCGATAAAATTAGTGTTTCATCCAGCTTTAGTTGATAACTCGATCAGGTAATCTTTTACAGTTTGATAGGGTTGGGAAAACATTGCTTTAGCCTTTGTCAAAAATTCATCGATTGGCTTTCCTGCTTTAACGGCATAATCATAAGCACGCGACAATTCCCACATTGTTTCATCGTCACAGTAGTCTAAGCTTGTGATGTGCGCGATGTTCCCCGCAATAATAAGAAATTCACGAAAATCTAGTTTTCCTTCAAGCCACTGCATACACAAAAATCCAAGTTCAAGTTCAATTGAGACTGAGCAAATGGGGAATAGACTCAGTGCATCAAGCATCTGTTCAGAGCTTTTTGCAACCGACATCTCAATGATCCAAATATCAGGTTTTTCTGTTTCAGCAATGATTTTGTCTGCCCAGCGAACTCCTGCATCTACTCCAAGATATCCTTGCTCAAGAGCTTCTTTCCATACCAGTATTGTTATTTCTGTGTTCATAGTAGTTGTCTTATCCTGAGACAGGAATGTAGAACTCTGGCTGCACTTACCGCAAAGAGAGTCAGATGAAAACCTGATGACACTCACATTTTTCAGAGCGGATAACGAGGCTCGAACTCGTACCTAAAGCTTGGAAGACTCACATGCTACCGTTACACCATATCCGGTTGATTAAAAAAAGTGGGATGCTGACCACTCAGCCAGGTGGAAACCTCAAGGTTTTATGGAACCTACAACCAGAACCCCTGGCTTTTATCAAGCTTTAACCTTTATGGTTTGAATGTTAACTGTCTAACCTTTAATGATTGAAGTTTGAGCGTTAAGCGTTGAGCTTTAAGCTATAACATTCATGGCTGATGGAGTTGGAATCGAACCAACAACTCATGACTGAAAATCATGCGCTCTACCCATTGAGCTATCCACCAAAACCATAAATTTAGAGGTTTTCGAGTGACCAGCAATCCCATCCTATTCAGGAACTTCAATCGTTGTCCGTGCATTGCTGATAGGCAGACGGCGGGGATTGAACCCACATCAAGGACTTACCACGCCCTTGTGTTACCACTTACACCACATCTGCATTGCAACGAATTGCGGGAAACTCCCAATTCGCCACTTTGTTTCAGGCAAGTTGACTCTTGCCTCAGCTTGCAACTAAAATAGCGTTCTAAGTGGAGGTAAGTTCAAAACTTGAAGCTAATACTAGTAGCTCCTAGTTCACAACTGTTTACAGCTTTCCAACAGCATTTCAGCTATTTACCCAACGTTGAAATAGTCAATGACTATTTCGAGTGGTTGCCAGAGTTTGACTGTCTAGTTAGCCCTGCCAATTCATTTGGAATGATGGATGGTGGCATCGATGCCGCGATCGTTAGGTTCTTTGGTCGCTCCCTGATGACAAAAGTTCAGCAGCATATCCTGGATGAATTCCTGGGTGAACAGCCTGTTGGAACATCGTTCATCGTGGCAACTGGTCATTCAAAGCATCCTTTTCTGGCTCACACACCCACCATGCGAGTGCCAATGTCTATTGCTGGTACGGACATTCCATACGTGGCAATGTGGGCAATGCTTCTCGCTGTTCGACGGCACAACCAATATGCCGAACGAAAAATTAGTAGCGTTGCCTGTCCTGGATTAGGAACAGGGCGCGTTCCCTATCATGAAGCTGCCAGACAGATGGCATCAGCTTATGACAACTTCCTGCATCCACCCAAGTTCCTCAATTGCATAGTTGCTGCTGACAGACAACTTCAAATTTGGGAGGGTGGAAATTCAAGCTTTGCCTGAGCTGCGATCGCTACTTACTCTGGAGCAGGCGGCGAGAGTCGAACTCGCATCAGAAGATTACGAAACTTCTATGCTTGCCATTGCACCACGCCTGCAATTTGGTGGCGGGGGCAGGAGTTGAACCTGCTGATAAGAGGCTTATGAGACCTCCAAGCCTACCCTGGCTACTTCACCCGCATCGCACCAATACCCCTGACTGGACTCGAACCAGCAAACGCAAGGTCTGGGCTTGCGACGGTTTCCAATTACGTCACAGGGGCTTATCGGGATGGCAGGATTTGAACCTGCGACTCCATGCTCCCAAAGCATGGCTTCTAGCCGCTGAATTACATCCCGTTGATACTCCTGATGGGAGTCGAACCCATACTTAAATAACAACTACTTTTGAGGTAGCAGCCTCTTCCAATTGGGCTACAGAAGCATGATTTGGCTGCCCGGCCAGGGTTTGAACCTAGACCGTCTGAGTCAAAGTCAGATATGCTGCCAATTACACAACAGGGCAATGATTGGATGCCGGGACAGGGCTTGAACCTGTATCTCAGATTTCAGAGAACTGCGACTTGCCTATTCGTCCACCCGGCAATGAAATAAATGGCTGCCCCAGTAGGACTCGAACCTACAACCCCCGCGTTAACAGCGCGTGGCTCTACCATTGAGCTATAGGGCAATGCCAGCCCCCCAGGTCAGTATCGAACTGACGACCTCTCGCTTTTCAGGCGAGCGCTCTCACCAAACTGAGCTACCGGGGGAAATTTCAACGGAGAGGACAGGATTTGAACCTGCGTTAGGTAAAACCTAATCAGACTTTCCAAGTCTGCGCCTTAAGCCACTCAGCCACCCCTCCAAGTTGACGAGAGCGAAGGGACTTGAACCCCCACGTCTTCGGTTTCGTAGACCGAGATTTTATCCAGTTAAACTACGCTCTCATTGGCGCGGGGACTGAGATTTGAACTCAGAACGTCGGTTTTGGAGACCGAAATGTTGCCAGTTACACCATCCCCACATACGATTTGAACTTTGAATTCAAAATCTAAATCCAAAATTCAATGGGTTGCCCCATGCTTCCTTAGCAGGGAAGTGCTTTCAGCCACCTCTCCAGATAGCCCCAAGGAGACTTGAACTCCTGTCTCTGCCTTGAGGGGGCAGCGTCCTAACCACTAGACGATGAGGCTTTGTTCTCATTCAAATACCGATAAGCGAACTTATGGGTATTAGATTCTGCAAACCGAGCTAAACGATGAGGCTTGTGTATCAGTAGGAGTAGCAGGACTTGAACCTGCGACCTGTCATCTTATGAGGATGCCGCTCTACCAACTGAGCTATACTCCCATACCATACAAGTGGGAGTAGCAGGGGTCGAACCTGCAACCATACGGTTAAGAGCCGTCTGCTCTGCCAGTTGAGCTATACTCCCATGCACCAGATGATTTGCAGATTGAGAGGTCGAGGTGGGATTTGAACCCACGAGAAAATATCAGTTTTGCAGACTGATGCCTTCGACCACTTGGCTACTCGACCTCGTTCATCAATCTGATAGCCCCAACGGGACTTGTTCGCGGAGCGTTCTCCGAAGGAGTACCCGTATTGCCTGCTTGAAAGACAGGTGAATTAGCCCTTATTCGATGAGACCGTTGTGTGGGAGTGGAGAATTGAAACTCCATCATTGCTGCCCTAGCGGGGCTAATCGGACTTGAACCGACGACCTTTGCCGTGACAAGGCACTGCTCTAACCATCTGAGCTACAGCCCCATGACTCAATCAGCAATTCCCACTGTTGTAGGTCTCAATTGCAGGAAGCATAGCAGGATTGAATCCCGATCTCTTTTTGTATTTTGTTTGTAAGAGATACCAACTGTTTCTCATAGCAGGTTGAGACAACCTTGTAGTATCAGTTGAGCTACGCTTCCCTTCAAGACATCTGTACTTATGGCTGTCAGCACAGATTGATGAAATAAATAGGTGCTTTCTTATTCAGTTTTCAAGGTTCAGAAAAAGACTGATAAAATTTAGAGAAACAACCGACGTTCTAGGTGATATACCTGGCTAGTCTTGTGGATAGCTTCGGTAGTTTTCCGTTGATGAATACGTGCAGATGACCTTTGTTCTTGCTCTCTCAAAGGAGGCTGATTCGGTGTTTTATTTGACTCTCGCTTTGATCTAGGTTGACCAGGGAGCCGAATGAATAGTAACAACATGATTGTTTTGAGTTGGACTGAATCACTCCTCTTCTTGCTTCGATATATACATACTACAAGTATGCTACATAAATGTCAAGAGTGTAGTATAAAGTTTTTTTTGAGGTGTGAATGCCTTGTAAATAAAGGAATAGCGCTTAAATACTGCCTCGACTCGTCAGGTGAAAAGAGGCGATCGCTTTTCATCCCAATCAAAAAATTCCCTTACCAATGGGGTGAAGGAGTTAAACAAGTGGATTAATAGGAGTTAAAGGAAAAGCGATGCTACAGGCGGTGTTACCGCACATCACTCTTTTATTACTGGCTCCCTACCGTTCCTGATTCTGAGGGCGAGGGGTTTATCGACTGCACAAAGCAAAAGGCGATGCCGCCAGCAGTTATATACTCAAATTGAGGAGTGGGAAGCGCTGATACGGAAGCTGGGAGGAAATGACGTGAGTGAATCGTCAATTTTGCTTGTTTTGTAGTGGATGAGAAGCTAGCTGAGCCAATGACCGCAATCGCTTCGGTTAACTGAACTGAATCAAATACCTAAAACAAGTTCATTGCTTCCTCCCAGATCATTCTGGAGCCTAGGAATTACTTGAGTTTTGCGAACTTCTGCTTTCACTGGATTCCCTTTTTGCCCTGTTCAAGGAAAAATTAAGGTAGACACAAAGGAAATCCTCTGGAGAAATTGATGGACGCACCAAAATGTCACAGATGCGGGGCAGATTTAGTTCAAATCAAACTGACGGAAGATTCAGAAATCGGTTGGTACTGTGTAGGTTGCGACGCTGACATACTTGGCGAAAAGGAAGAAGCGGCTACCGAAATCGACTTAGATAGAGAATAGTGCTTACTTGGGCTGGATTCGACCATTCTTATCAATCGTTAGGCGAGTCTTGGGGAAATTACTCTGAGTCAACTGGCGGATTAACTTGACACTGCGAAACTGCCGATCAGGATAAGGTATACCTTGCCCTGTTAAATGAACAGGGATAATCTTGCCAGATACAAAATCTCCCTGGTTATTGAGTTCCGTTTCCAAAACCAGGGAGTAGGCAAGTTGTGCTTCAGCAGAGAGGGTTCGGTATCCCATAAAATTGCCTAAAGAATAAGCAATTAATTTGCCTTTATAAAGTTCTAAGGCTCTAGGAACGTGAGGACCATGCCCCAGAATTAGATCAGCGCCATTATCAATCATGGTGCGAGAAAACTGCACCATGTTTCCTCGATTTTCTCCAAAAAAGTATTCAGTTTGATTTCTGACATTCATCGCCCCTGTTCCCTCAGAACCTGCATGAACAGAAATCACTACCATATCAGCATTTTTACTGGCTTTTTGTACTAGCGCTTTTGCTTCTTTTAGATTGTTGAGACAATTGTGATAGTTAAAGTAGCTAAAGCCAATCCAAGCAATCGATAGTCCTTTTCGTTTAGCAATGAGAATTTGACCTTTTTTACCAAGGGCTTTAATGTTAGCTTTTTCAAGATTGTGAATGGTGTCATTAAATCCTTGACGAGCGAAATCAAAGGAATGATTATTAGCAACACTCATCACATCAAACCCAGCTTCTTTTAAAATCTGGGTATAACTTGGAGGCGTGCGAAAGGCAACAATTAACCTCCCACCTAAACCTTTGGGAGAGTAAGGATAATTTGTTAACGTACTCTCAAAGTTGCCAAATAATATATCAGCTCCTTTCAGAAGGCGTTTAACGCCTTGAAAGAGAGTTTTACTACGCGAGTGGAGTCGATTATTAGGGTAATTTGTACCAGGAACGATGTCTCCAACGGCTTTGATTTTGATAGTTACAGCAGGGGGTTCTGGCTTGAGATGAAAATCAGGTAAAACATCAGTTACAGGCTCAACGAAGGAAAATTCTTGAATGTATTCATATCGCTTAGCGCTCCCATAGCCCAAGCCAACAAAGAAGCTGAAAGTGCCAGCAAAGATTAAAACATACGCCTTCCGGCGCGTCGTTCTGTTGGAAATAGCAAGGAAATTTGACACCAACTAGAGAATGTATGCGATGGTTGGTCATTCAAACGCCCAATATTAGCACAGTGCGATCACAAAATGTTCTGCGCTAACTGAGCGAAACTCTCACAACTGCATATGAACCTCTTGGTTACCTCTATCCAGTGGGTAATTACTAGATGTAGACAAAGGAACAACAGGCGGCAGGATAATCACCTGATAAGAACACTAGTGCAGTATGGCGGAAATAACTATCCAGTTGAAAAAGGTTAAAAAGCTTACCTTGCAAGCTTTCTTGCCTTCGGCTTTCTGCCTTCTTGCACTAGTGTTGCACTCAGGGGGATGAACCCAAGGAATTGCCAAAATCTTGCTAAAGATGAGTTGACTCAAATTTAGCGCATCAAGTCTAATAAACCCGATAGATTTCCAAGGGTTTAGCGGCATGTTATCGACTAAAAGACTAGCTATCTCAAAACTTACAGTTCGTCGGAACCGCTGGTTTGAACGATTAATGGCAATTATTGCCTTGGTGAACTTGTGTTTGGTGTTTTTTGACCTCGGCTATGTACCCTGGCGTGACTTCTACTTTCAACAAGTGCCGAGTTTAATCCAGATTTACGACCCAATTAAGGGGATTGAACCTCATCGAGAAACACAGAACTACCTGAACAAGGTAGAGCAACTGGAAAAATTGGTGTTGCAGACAGGGGTAGAGCCACCTCAGGGAGAAGAGTTGCTAGCCGAATTACGTCGTCTTAGTAACCAGATGATTGAGGATAACCCGTTTGCGTTGGCGAATAAAAGCGGCACCCTAGAAAAGATTAAAAACTAAATACGCGATCGCGTTGGTGAAGAATCGGCTCATAAAGCCTTTGAAACCTTTTGGAGTCAAGGTTACTTATCCCATGCCGGTTGGCAGCAAGAGATTGGGTTTTTTAATATTGAGGTTCGTCCGCTAATCCAAAAGAACTACTATCGCCGCTTGGGAACCAATGGCAAATTTCTTAATAACTTCTGGCTGATTGACTTACCCTTTGTTGTCCTATTCGGCTTAGAATTTCTCGCTCGTAGTTTCTATATAAGTCGCCAAAATCCTCGATTAAACTGGCTTGAAGCGATGCTGCGGCGCTGGTACGATATCTTTCTCCTACTACCCGTTTGGCGGTGGTTGAGAGTCCTTCCCGTGACACTTCGCCTGTATCAAGTTGAGTTACTCAATCTGGAACCTGTACGGCGGCAAATCAAATATGACTTTATTGCCAATTTTGCTGAGGAACTAACGGAACTTGTTGGAATTCGGATGATTGACCAAGCGCAGGAGTCGATTCAACGAGGTGATATTGCGCGTTGGCTACTACATCCTGAGACTCGCCGCCCTTACATCAATATCAATAACACTGATGAAGTAAAAGCGATCGCAACTCGTCTACTCCACCTCAGTGTCTATGACGTACTCCCCAAAGTCCAACCAGACCTTGAAGCTTTACTCCATCACAGTATTACAACGATCCTCAACCAGTCGCCTGTTTACAAGCAACTACAGAATGTCCCTGGTTTCAATCAATTACCAACGCAGTTGACTGAGAGACTAGTTGCAGATCTTTCTGGAACAACCTACAGCACCCTAACAACACTATTAGAAGACCCTGTAGCAGCAGAACATTCTAACCGTCTTATCCGAAACTTCAACGAAGCCCTACAGATAGAACTACAGAAGAAGCATAACCTTCAAGAACTGCAATCTCTACTCGTAGATATGCTTGAGGAAATCAAAATTAACTATGTCAGAAGCTTTGCGGAAGGAGGATTTAGTAAAATATTAGAGGAAGCGGAACAACTCCATCAAATTCTTCATCAATAGGAAGAAGGTCGCTAGCCAGGTAGATGTCATTAAACGTGGGAACTTGTTCATCGTAGCGATGGACTTTCTTAGTGTCGGCAATGGACAAGACAATTCAATATTACCTAGTGCCTTGCATCCAATCCCTATTGACTTAGTCCTCAAACTGGATTAGGACGAATGTCACTGAATTAAGCCCTGAACTAAAGTACCCTACCCTTCGGGAACCCCTACGGGGAACGGGAACGCTACTCTTCGAGAACGCTTCGCGAACGCGAACGGGCTAAAAGCTAAAACCCGTTAAAACGGGTTGAAAGGCTGATTTAGTAGGCTTTAGCTTGACATCGCTTTGATGGGTGAAATCTATTTCAAGGCTCTTATGTCAGTGCCCTTCGGATTAAGACTCTTGACACCAAGACGTGCTACAACAAGGGAGATAATTTAGGTACTAGTAGCCAGTTTGTCAACACAAGCTTTGCCTATGCACTCTATTACTCTTGATCGCAATCCCTGTGTTTTACTCGTAGAAACAGACGAAACGTTTGCTGAACGCCTAAGTCTAGATTTAAGAGAAGCCGGATACCATACTGTTGTTGCTCCTGATGCGACCACGGGTTGGCATCAAGCCTGTGAACTCCAGCCGGCAATGATTGTTGTAGATAGGGCACTCTCAGGAGAATCAGGGCTGAGGTTGTGTTCTCAAATCAGAGGTACAGGTTCTCGTGTACCGTTACTTCTGCTCATGGCTCGTGACACAGTTGATGATCGAGTGGCTTGTCTAGAGGCTGGAGCTGATGATTATTTTCTGAAACCTTATCGCACTGAACCATTTTTGCAAATGGTGCGCCTCTATCTTGAGCCAGAAGTAGGGGTTAGCGAACAGCTAAGGTTTGGGGAATTGATTTTAGACTTGACGACACGCCGAGCTATACGTGGTGGACGAGTGATTGACTTGACCATGAAGGAGTTTGAACTCCTCAAGTATTTGATGGCTCATCCTCGTGAAGTATTGACCCGTGAACAAATTCTCGAAAATGTTTGGGGTTATGACTTCATGGGAGAGTCAAATGTCATTGAAGTATATATTCGCTATTTACGTCTCAAGATTGAAGATGAGGGTGAAAAGCGCCTGATTCAAACAGTACGGGGTGTTGGTTATGTGTTGCGGGAGGCATAGAGTGCTAGGAAACGTTAAGTAGGTTGGCATAAACAAAGATAATGCTGGCAATGTGTTATGGGGTACAAGGCTTCTCCCCTAACGCGAGAGAATCTATCGCCTGTAGGTAAGCTTTGAGTGTTTGTACTTATGTTTAATTTGCCTACCGACATAGAGGTTAAATAGTCAATTTTATTCAAGGCATCATCTATGCGATGTGTGAACCTTGTTAAGGCTGTTTTCTCGCTCAAAACTCATCGTTTTTAGAAGTCCCAAATTTCAGTAAGCAGTCCTGCTTCCCAGAAGAAGGACTATCCAGTGGTAAAAGTGTAATGAAAGGTCAAATCAGTTTATTAGGCATAACGCTGTGTGTTGTACTGATGGGTTGTGTTGCCTCAGCACCAGCGAACGTTGGAAATGGAACACCATTGAAATCGGGTGAACGACTGCCACCTCCTCCATCTGTCTCAGCGCTACCCAAGGACTTAGGGCAAATGCTACCGATTACTGCCCAAGCTCAGATGGCAGGTCAGCGGATTTTGCTAGAAGTGACCCGGACACCTCAAGAGCAGGCAATAGGGCTGATGTATCGTACATCACTAGCAGATGATCGGGGGATGTTGTTTTCCTTTGTTCCACCACGACCTGTCAGCTTCTGGATGAAGAATACAAAAATTCCCTTGGATATGGTTTTCCTCAGAAACGGGGAGGTAAAAGCGATCGCGGCGGATGTTCCCCCTTGTACGGCAGATCCTTGCCCAAGCTATGGACCCCAAACACCAATTGACCAAGTGATTGAACTCAGAGGCGGACGGGCAGCAGAACTGGGACTTAGGGTGGGCGATCGGGTGAGTGTGAAGTTCTTAGATGAGAATATCACCCCCCCAACCTCCTCCAATTCTTAATTTTTGTTGAAATTATTAAAATTTTCACTGAACTTGTTGCAGTTCTGCCATAAAAGTAAGCTACCCTTTCGTAAGGGAGAGTTATAAAGAGTTCAAACTCAGATACTCTATAACAATTAACTGCCTCCAACCAGATTCAGAAGCTGAGCAAAACTGCGAAGATGTTACGCTAACAAAGCCTTAGCGATGAACCGCTAAGCATTGGTGTGAGGGTTGTCTGAGTAAGAGCGTACATCGGTTGATGAATCTTCCAATTTACAGATGGCTTTTATTAAAGCGCTGAAGTAAGAAACTATACAAAGGTTTGCTAGGAACTGCCAAGTTTCAGTTTCCGTAACCAGAAAAGTCTATCTATGTTTCCAACATATAGTGTTGGAAGTCTAAGCTAGGGCTGTCTATTTAAGCGGCTATTTCTTGCCGACAAAAAATGTAGAAGGCAAACTTAGCTGATTTAAATCTCAGTTTGGGAGTGATTTGAAACACAAGTAAGAACAGTTCTAACCTTCAATATAAGGAAGGAACTGAAGAAAAGTAGCCAGATCACATACTGTCTACTAGTAGATCAAGAACGTAAGCCATTAATTCCACAATAGAGCAGATTATGAGGAGGTGAAAGTAAAGATGGCACCTGCAACTTATTCTAGATTTATTCGCTTTCTTCAGGAAGAATTAGCGATTTCCAGAGACTCAATTGCGATTGCACAACGCCGTCGTGAACAAGATCCAGGTCCTTTGCCAATGATTCTTTGGCAGTATGGATTGGTAACCTTAGAGCAACTTGATCGAATTTATGACTGGCTGGAGACCGTTTAAGACTGGAAGAATCAGCGAGGAGCAAATTGATAATGTTCAAATGCTTATGCCTTTGGGTGAATCTCAACCCCAGGCAAGTCCAGACATTGTATGTTCATTCACAATTTATCCAATACAAAAAAGAGCGAGTCACCCATTGACTCGCTCTTTTTATTAGCGTTGTTAGCTAGTAGATAATTTTCAACATGTAATTAACTTGCACATCAGCTTAGAAGCTCATGATTGAGCAAACACTCTAGCTGCTGCGGCAATACCAGCCCCTGGTGTCATAGATTCGTAGCCCAGTTCCCGGAGAGTTGCTTCAAGCGCCCCAATCGCCGCAAGAATATCGCGATCGCTAACAAAGCCAAGATGTCCGATACGGAAAATTTTGCCTTTATAGTCGTCTTGTCCACCAGCCAGAGAAATATCAAAACGCTTCTTCATCACAGCGCGGATTTGTTCCGACTCTACAGATACAGGCGCAACCGCCGTAATTGCAGGGCTAGCCGCCTCATCCGGTCCAAACAAGGGTAGTGAGAGAGCTTGTACCGCCTCACGAGTTGCTCTCATCAGCCGTTGGTGACGTGCAAAGATCGATTCTAAACCTTCCGCTTGCATCATTCGCAGTGCTGCTTGTAGCGCCACAACCAAGTTAACTGGGGGGGTAAAGGGATTGCTATTTTTTGCCGCTGTTTTACTGTATTTGCCTAAATCCAGATAGAAGCGTGGCAGCTTGGCTGTTTTGTAAGCTTCCCATGCTTTAGGGCTAACACAGACAAATCCTAGCCCTGGAGGAATCATATAGCCCTTTTGAGAACCAGAAGCAACGACATCAATTCCCCATTCATCTACTGGCAGATTGACTGCACCCAAGCTGGTAACCGCATCAACAATCATTAAAGCTTCGCCATGCTCTTTGACGTGACGATTAATCGTTTCCAGGTCGTTGAGGACACCAGTAGAAGTCTCAGAGTGAGTAATAATGACAGCTTTAATGTTCTTTTCGGTGTCAGCGGCAAGCTTTTCGCGAAACTGCTCTGTGTCTAATGGTTTACCCCAATCCGCTGTGATTGTCTCGACTTCTAGACCAAAGGCAGCACTCATAGCCGCCCAGCGATCGCCAAATTTTCCGTTACTTCCAACCAAAACGCGATCGCCTGGGCTGAGGAAGTTGATAATGCCCGCTTCCATCGCGCCCGTGCCACTCACCGTTAACACCAAAACATCGTTCTGGGTTTGGTGCAGCCATTTGAGGTTTTGGGTGACCTCTGCCATGATTTGGCTAAATTCGCCGCTCCGGTGTCCAATTGGGTGCTTAGACAGCGCCAGTAATACTTTTTCCGGTACTGGCGTTGGACCAGGAATCATCAGCATATGCTTGTCGTCCATTTTGTTGCCCTCTATACTTCTCGCTTCGCATAATCCAGGATCGCACAACTCCTCTAGACAATGGCTAGTTGTTAGATAAAGTAGAAATTCTTAAAGGACTTTCCGGCAAAAATCAGGAGCTTGACAAAATCTATCTAACAACTAAAAACTTACAAGCCCTACACCTGCGTACTAGATGCTTAATGTTTAATTACCGACTTCGGGCTTCTGAGCTAGGGGAAGGACATCGGGAGAGTGTTCTGGCTCAAAACTGGCACTGTTGAGAGACCAGCGGTACTCAATTGGTAAGTTGGCTCGGATGCAGGTTTGCTCCAGTTGCCTCTGCTGAGCTAGGGCTTTCCGAAGTGTGCTGATTAATTGATGAACTTGCTCTCGAACTGCGGGTTTCTGATTGACAGCAAATGAAGTTTGGCGCTCTAGAAGTTGGAGAAGCAGTTCGTAATGGACATAAGACGGAAGGGGAATTGGCTCCATGAAACCTGGTTTACCTCAAATGGACGAATCTGCGACAGCGAGTCTTTGAGCATCAGTGAGGCTGCTAGCCTTTCGCGCCCTATGGAGCGAGTGCCGATGAGCGCAAAGCCTTTTACTTTTCATTATCACAACCAACAACGGACTCGTGACTTATAGGTCACGGACTGGAAAACAGACTGGCGATCGCTGTACTTGGGTCAGGCTGTTTCACCAGTGACTCGCCAATCAGAACGGCAGCCGCACCCGCAGATGCTACTTGCTCTAAATCGGCGCTTGTATGCAGCCCTGACTCACTGACGACCATAATGCCACGCTCCTGTAGCTGGTTTCCCCGTGCTGCTAGGATTTGGCAGGTCGTTTGCAGATCGACCGAGAAATCTTCCAGGTTACGATTATTAATACCAACTAGGGTAACGCCATCTAGAGATAATACGCGGTCTAACTCAAAGAGAGTATGAACTTCGATTAGGGGCATCATGGATAGAGCATTGGCAATTTTGACAAAGTACTGAAGGTCTTGGTCTGACAGAATTCCAGCAATTAGTAAAACAGCGTCTGCTCCGTAACTACGGGCGAGATAGATTTGGTAGGGGTAGATGATGAAATCCTTACATAAGACAGGCAAATCAACGGCAGCACGAACATTTGCCAGGTTTTCCCAGCTGCCTTGAAAGAATTTTTGATCGGTTAGCACGGATATCGCACTTGCTCCCCCTTGGTTGTAGGCATGAGCGATCGCAACGGGGTCAAAATCCTCTCGAATCACCCCCTTACTGGGAGATGCTTTCTTAACTTCTGCAATCAAGGCGGGACGAGTTTTCCCAGAAGATAAGGCTTGCCTGAAATTGCGGATAGCTGGCGCAGTCTGTACCCGCTGCCGCAATTCCACTAAAGGAACACGTTCCCGCATCTGGTCAACTTCCGTCTCTTTGTGCCAGACAATTTCTTCCAGAATATGGCGTGGCTCAGAATCTGGAACAACTACTTGATAGCGAAATATATCGAGGTCAATAGCTGGATTGGGTGGACGTCGGCGAATTTTCATCAATTGGTCATTGGTTGTTAGTTGTTGGTTGTTGGACAAAAGAGAGCTATGGGGCTGGGGGAAGAAGACTCCTTGTGCCTACTAATGACTACCGACAGCTCGTTTGTAAGCGTCATCCAGCACTTCCGACAGTGTGGGATGAGCATGGACTAGGGTCACGAGGGTATTGATCGATTGCCGCAGGGCGATCGCATTTGAGGCTTCGTGAATTAAATCAGAAGCATGGATACCCAGAATATGTACGCCGAGGACTTCGCCTGTATCTCTACGGTAAATGACTTTAGCAATACCTTCAGCTTCTCCTTCTGCGATCGCTTTGGAGTTTCCTTTAAAATACGACTTCACCGAGGCGACTTCAAACCCCTCTTTTTCACCTAGTTCCTTAGCTGCTGGCTCAGTAAAGCCTACATAGCTAATTTCTGGATGCGTGAACGCCGCTGCTGGAATACTGCGATAGTCCACAGTCCGGTGCCGCCCACAAATATTTTCTACAGCTGCAACGCCTTGTGCTGAAGCCGCGTGAGCTAGCATCAGTTGCCCTATTGCATCACCGATTGCCCACAGATGAGGCACAGGCTCCCCGGATGATAGCACCGCCATTGTCTCATCAACACTAATAAAGCCCCGCCGATCTGTCTCAACACCGACAGCATCCAGCCCCAAATTTTTGGTAGCTGGAATTCGCCCAGTTGCGACAAGGCAAGCGTCTACTTCCAGAACATCCACGACTTCTTTGGTTTTAGCATCGGCGAGTTCTATCACGACGGGTGTTCCCGGTGTTACCTTCATCGCTAACACCCCGACATGAGTTTCAATATCACGGGGAGTAATCAGAACTCGTGTCGCCAATTTAGCAATATCCGGGTCAAAAGTCGGCATTAGCTGGTCTAGCGCTTCAATCATTGTGATTTCTGAGCCTAAAGCTGTATAGACATCAGAAAATTCCAGACCAATGTAACCACTACCAATAATCGCAACCCAATCTGGTATCCAATCCAGCTTTAAGGCATCATCACTTGTAAAGACGGTTTTGCCATCAATCTCAATTCCTGGTGGTACAAAGGGAACTGAGCCAGTGGAGAGAATAATATCTTTGGCTGTGAATGTTTTTTCGCCACTGTCTGTCGTAACTGTTACTTTTTGTTGTCCAGCTACCTTACCCCAGCCTTGGATAATATCAACGCCCAAGCGTTTTAGGCTATTTGTGAGATCGCCACGAATCTTAGAAACAAGATTGTTCGCGTGATTGGCGATCGCTTGTCGGTCAAAGGCAACATCTCCCACCTGAATACCTAGTGCCTGAAGGTGGTGGGTATTGCGTAACTCCCGTACTCTACCTGATGCTGCCAAGAGCGCCTTTGATGGGATACAGCCACGATTGACACAGGTGCCACCCATTTCAGAGGCTTCAATAATTGCGGTTTTCAAGCCACAGCTAACAGCATGTAAGGCAGCACCATGTCCACCTACACCTGCACCGATTATTACCAAATCGTAATCAAATTCCTGACTCACATCCATTTCACTCATCCCGCATTGCCCTCCTTATTCTCAACTTGACCAATTGATGAACGCAAGTCCTTGCTTGAATTCATTCCACTAAGGCTTATAGCATCTAGTTAAGAGAGTTTTGAGTTAAAGCTGGAAAGACTGGCTGTTCAACTCATAACTCACCACCTCGACTCAATCACCAGCCCTTTGTCCTCAGCCCTTTTATTTATGCCTCATTTGTCATTCAAACGGCTTCAAAGCCAGTGTTGTATTGTAGAAGTTTTAACCGAGTTTGCTCCAATTAAAAGCCGTCTTTATAGGAATTAAACATTATGCATGAGCATCCGCAAAATCTGAGGACGTCTGCCGCTAGAGCTTTTATGGAGTCACTTGACCAACTACAGAATATCTTGGCACAGGAGAGTCAAACCCCTGAGCCTGAGTTTCAGCTAGATGATAGTCATTCCTCAACCAGTGAGACTGACTTAACGGTTTGGGAAGAAGCAGCCGCTGACATTGAGCAATTCTTTGGCGAGACTCAGCTACCGGAAGAAGGCGGATTGAAGGATGAGCGCTAATCTCTCAACCGGAAGGAGCATCTAAAGACTAAAAAAATCGAAATTCTATTGAAACCTAACATCTAGCCTTCCCTGCCTCGGCGTTGGCGTTTGGCTTCGTACAACATCAAAGCGGCTGCGATCGCAACATTTAACGACTCTACCCCTGGCATTAGAGGAATTTTCACTTGCCGATCCGCTTTAGCTGCCAAGTCCGCTTTTAATCCGGCGGCTTCATTACCTAGCAAAATCAGGGTAGGACATTGTAGGTCGATGTCCCAATAATTTTCAGTGACATCTGGGACTGTCGCGACGATTTGTATGCCTTGCGCTTTGCACTGATCAACGACGTCGTTTAAATCAGGACTAACTACCATAGGAAGCCGAAACCATTGACCTGCTGAGGAGCGCAGTACCTTGGGATTATCTAAGTCCACACTATCTGTACTTAGCCATAGACGTTCTGCACCCGCCGCTGCTGCCGTGCGAATGATTGTTCCTAGGTTACCTGGGTCTTGCACCGTCTCCAAAGCGAGACTGATAGAAGTCACTATCGGTGAGGGATGGGATTGTGTGGAGTCAAGACCAAGCGATCGCATTGCCGTTGCTATAACACCATCGGGATGAACGGTTGTTGCGATCGCATTGAGGACTTCTGGACTCACTATTTCTGCCCGTTGGCATCTTCCAGAGATATCCTGCCAAAGTTGCGGATGCGATCGCAGCCATTCAGGGGTACAGCAAACTGTAATCAATGGATAATCTACGGCATAAGCTTCCTCTAGTAGGTGTGTACCCTCCAACAAAAACAGTTGCTGCTCTCGCCGCCCTTTGGCTTTGTGCAGCTTCCTAATTTCCTTCACTAGAGGATTTTGAGTACTTGTCAGCATGAATTAGGGATTAAGAGTTAGGACTGAACTGATGGTTAGAAAGTGAGAATTTTCAACTTACCAACATTTCAACCCTTAAAGCTTCCAGCTTTCAGCTCTTTTTTCCCATCCCTAATCTTCAAAATGCGGAACCCGGGACTTGAACCCGGAAGTCTTTGCAGACACTAGAACCTGAATCTAGCGCGTCTACCAATTCCGCCAGTTCCGCTCTTTGTGGAGTTATTTCTCGCACAATTTACTATCATGCAGCAATCATTAGACATTCGTCAACTATATTTTTTTCCTGAGGTGTGAACAGGAACAATGTAGAATGCAAAGCTAACGGATTGCTGAAGTCCCCTTGAAGGTTTGTCTCTAATTCACTCACGAATTGCTAAGAGCGCCTTCTTGCACGACTTCTTACTCCTCCTTGACGGAAAGGCGTTATTTCTGCGAAGTTGCACTAACTTAACTTGATAACCAATCTAGACATTTGCAATCTTTCAGGTAGAATCAGAACCAAATTTTAAAAAGTGCTTGCGTCAAGACGCTGCTAATTGGAGGATAGACCCATCAATCACTCTCTGAGCCAGACAGAAACCCCTTCTCTGCCCGAAGAAGACAAGTCAGTTTTACACATTTGGGGCAGAACCCCCCTACATGGGCATGTCAAAATTAGCGGAGCCAAAAACTCTGCCTTGGCAATCATGGCAGGAGCATTGCTTTGTCCCCAAGATTGCCGATTACGCAACGTGCCGTCTCTTGTCGATGTGAAGCGTATGAGCCAGATTCTCTTGGCTCTTGGCGTGAAACTAGAACGCAAGGGAGACATCTTAGACATCGATGCTCGTCACCTCGAACAGTCAAAAGCCCCCTACGAGTTGGTCAGTCAGCTACGAGCGAGTTTCTTTGTGATTGGCCCAGTGCTAGCGCGGTTAGGAGTTGCTCGTGTGCCCCTACCCGGTGGCTGTGCTATTGGTGCTAGACCTGTAGACCTCCACGTTCGAGGTTTACAAGCCATGGGAGCCGAGGTGCAGATTGACCACGGAATGGTACACGCCTACGTGGGTGGCAGTGGTAGCAAAAAGTTGAAAGGGGCAAAAATTTATTTGGATTGCCCCAGCGTAGGGGCAACCGAAACCCTAATGATGGCAGCAACTTTGGCGGAAGGAGAAACGACCATTGAAAATGCTGCTCAAGAGCCGGAAGTTGTAGATTTGGCGAATTTTTGTCGTGCGATGGGAGCCAGGATTCGTGGTGCTGGCACAAACACCATCATTATTTCCGGCGTTCCCAGCTTACACTCGGTAGACTACTCCATCATTCCTGACCGAATTGAAGCAGGGACGTTCTTAGTCGCTGGGGCAATTACCAACTCGGAACTCTCTCTTTCCCCAGTTGTCCCAGATCATCTCACGGCTGTTATTGCCAAGCTGCATGAAATTGGTTCCAGGGTAATCACTGAAGAACCGAACTGCTTACGAATTGTTCCTGGCAGGATACGAGCCGCTGATATTGAAACCTTGCCTTATCCAGGGTTTCCCACCGATATGCAGGCGCAGTTCATGGCATTGTTGGCGCAGAGCGAAGGTGATAGTGTCATCACTGAAACAGTGTTTGAAAACCGACTACGCCATGTTGCAGAACTCAATCGCATGGGTGCGGATATTCGCGTAAAAGGCAACAACGCGATTATTCGAGGTGTGCCAAGGTTATCGGGTGCCCCTGTTGTGGCAACAGACTTACGAGCTTCTGCGGCATTAGTGCTGGCAGGACTAGCAGCAGAAGGAAAAACGTCGATTCAAGGGCTACATCATTTGGATCGAGGTTATGACAATCTAGAGGTGAAGCTACGGCAGTTAGGCGCTAGATTACAGCGAGTGCAAGATGAGGCAGAAGTCGGGCAAGTCTCGGCAGATCCAAGTAAAGTTACTGCACTCCGACCCGAATAAGTCTTGTACATTTAACTGACAGAGCGAATCAAACATCAAAGGCTGGTAGTAGGGCGCGTCGTGACGCACCCTACTACGCTGCTCTATGTCTAGGCAAGCACAAGCGCATTGTTGACAAAAATCTTGTGGGATGGGCATCTTGCCTGTCTTGACGGGAGCAGTTAAATGTGGAATAGCTTACTAATAATGCTACCAGCGCCCTATTCAAGCAGGCTCTTAATTGTTGAGTGCTAGCTAGAAGTCAAGATTTCTGAGAGTGCTTGCTTCACGGTTGGATATTGGTAGTCAAAGCCTTTACTAATCGTTCTTTTGGGTAGCACCTGTTGACCTTCCAAGACGACCTTAGCACCTTCTCCTAAAAGAGCTTCTGGAACAAAGCTGGGAACTGGTAACCAAGAAGGACGATTGAGAATTTCTCCAATCGCCTGACAAAGTTCTGACATCCGTACTGGGTTCGGCGCCGTAGCATTGAAGACACCCTCAACATCCGGTTGAGTAATGGCGAACAGGATGAGGTTGACGATGTCCTCCCGGTGAATCCAGGAGAACCACTGTTTTCCTGTACCGAGAGGACCACCCGCAAAGAGCTTGAAGGGAGGTATCATCTTCGCCAGTGCGCCTCCATTCCCCAAAACAATCCCCGATCGCAGAATTACCAACCGTACCCCAGCTTCTTTAACTTTTTGAGCTTCCGCTTCCCAGGCTTGACAAACTTCGGCAAGGAAGTCGCTACCAGCAGGACTCGTTTCGTCAAAGCTAGCCGTTTCACTAGTGCCGTAGTAGCCAATCGCTGAAGTGTTAATTAACACAGAGGGTTTAGGGTTAGCGAGTGTGATGGCTTCTACAATTTTTTGCGTACCGACGCGACGACTCTCAAGAATCTCCTGCTTGTGCTTAGGTGTCCAGCGATTTTCGGCGATGGGTTCTCCAGCAAGATTCACCACAGCGTCACAACCTGCGATCGCTTGTTGCCAAGAACCTGATTTTGTAGGGGTATAGGCAACGATTTCCAAGTTTGGGAAGGCGTTCAAGGCAGTGGTTCGGTTACGAGTTAGGATGAGCGGCTGATGTCCCTGTTCCTGGAGACGCTCCACTAGACGGCTACCAACAAACCCAGTTGCTCCAGTAATTGCTACTTTCATTAATTAGTTACTCTTCTGAAATCCCTTTAAAAAATTGAATCGAGCGAGTTTTCGAGGTCATGTTAAAACACAAATAATATTAATGCCAGTATACAAAACGTGACATCCTCCCAACGCCTAAAAGCTTTTCTTACCCATGAGCAGATAGCAATTCATCTTTCCCCGTCCCTTCACTTGGACAAGCCCCCGTTCCTCAAAGAGGAACTGCTTTCGTAAACACTTATAAGTTGCTTCGGTGACCTGAATGCTACCAGGAATCCCGTGAGATTCCATACGGCTAGCAATATTCACCGTATCACCCCACAGGTCGTAGATGAATTTTTTTGTACCAATAATACCTGCAATCACAGGGCCTGTGTTGATACCAATGCGAATGCTAAGGTCTTTACCCGTGTCGGCACAAAATTCGTTAATTCTAGTTTGCATATCTAGCGCCATTGCTGCGATCGCTTCAGCATGGTTTGGTATATGTTTTGGTAACCCTCCGACTACCATATAGGCATCGCCTATCGTTTTGATTTTTTCTAAACCATGTTCATCGGCGAGCTGGTCAAACTCTGAGAAAATCACATTCAGGATTTCAACCAGTTCAATCGCAGGAGTTTCTGCCGCAAGCTGCGTAAAGCCGACGATATCGGCAAACATCACCGTTACCTCGGCATAACTATCAGCAATTGTAGTCTCTTCCTGTTTCAACCGCTGTGCGATCGGCTCAGGTAAGATATTCTGCAGTAGACGCTCTGACTTTTGCTGTTCCAGTGCCCATGCCTTCAAGGCAGACATAAACTGTCTTGCTACGGCGGCGGCGACAAGTAATGCCAGCAAAACTGCCGCAAACAGTAAAACTCTTGCCCAATGGATTTTATTTGCGATCGCGCTTCGTGCTCGTTGAACTTCTGCGTTGGCTACCCCAACCAGATTCTCTGTAAGCCTTGCAGAATTGATATCAATGTTTTCACGAATTTGACTGAGAATTTGTTGGTTGAGAGCAACAATCTCTTTAACAATTACTTCGTACT
This sequence comes from Symplocastrum torsivum CPER-KK1, assembly GCA_019358875.1. GTDB lineage: Bacteria > Cyanobacteriota > Cyanobacteriia > Cyanobacteriales > Coleofasciculaceae > Symplocastrum > Symplocastrum torsivum. The sequence goes on along the minus strand of JAHHIF010000068.1, from coordinate 5,762 downwards.
TATCTAAATCATCTAAAGCTAGACGACGCTCTGTAATATCTAACTTTGAGCTAGCAATAATACCATTACGTAACTGTTTTGCCGCTTCATAAATTGAATTGATAATGGACTCTTGACGGGTTAGGAGATATTCTTTCTCAAAAGACCGCATTTCCAGATACAAAACCATCAACTCTGGAGTATTAGCTAGCTGAAGCCTTTCGCGTAATCTTGTAGCGTTTTGCTCAAGCTCGGAAATTTTCCCAACATCAGCCATCCCCAATTCGCCTACTAAGCCAACAGCTCTGTCAAAATCACTAGAATACTGATCGACTAAAGCCACATAATCTAAAACATCAGGGTTACTGCGGCGCAGAGCAGGACTTACATTGTCACTTTCAAGTAGATTTTGTAGTTCACTGCTGATGTTAAGGACGGTTTTAATCTCGCTGCGGTGTTTCTGAACATATCGCTCGAACGCTTTAGCAAAACCTTCACTTGACCAAAAGACAAAGAAATCTCTTTCCAATTGCCGAGCATTTTTTAAAGCCGCGTCCATTCTAAATACTAGACGCTGTACCTCAATTCCTGTATCAATTACTGCCTCTGTCTCACTTTGTACAGCATCTAGTGAAACTAAACCCGTGATGGCTACCGTACCAAGCAGCAGTAGTAGGGCAATAAATGCAAACGTAAATTTTGTAATGATGCTAAGCTTACGCTGAGATAGAACTAGGCGCTTCCATAAATTCATTGAGGATGTTAGGTATTCAGTATTAGATAATAGGTATCAAGCATTAGATCAAGTCAGCCATATTTGATAAAAGCTAAGGTAGGCAATCGGAACCTTCCCTACACAATGTTTCAGTAGTCACCCCCAGAGCCATAGTGCCATGCTTCGAGCCAACGGCGGCAGTAATATTGTGGGATTGGCGGTAGCGTTTTTAATGACCCACTCATTAGCTGTCCCAATGGAGACAAGCCACTATAAATACCCAAATTGATATAGTGTACTATCCAATCTAAAAGCGTTGTCAACCCGACTTGAGGAATCACTGGCAACACAAGTCTGGGTTTAGTCAGTGAGGTTAACAAAAGCGTTTTTGACAACCCGGAAAATTGCACAACATCTTGTAAAAAAGGGTGTAGTACATCATCTCCTAACTGCTCCATTGCCTGAAATACTCCAGTCAGTAATTGATTGATTTGATTGGGTGATAGTTGTTGGTTGATACCAACGCTCATGGCTTGTTGAAATAGCCATGTGACAGCAATATTGGGTTGATACGGTTGTAGCTGGGCAAGAGCATTGCGACTGAAGGCTTCACTGTTCAACGCCTCATCAATTCCTATGGTGAGACGCTTTAGATGTCTTACCATCGAACCAAATCCACCAAAGCTCACGGGTGATTGACCACCACTACTATCACCTACTGGCAAAATTCGATTCCAAGGCATCCTGATAGGCGAGTTTCGGTAAGACGGAAAGAAGCCAAACAGTACCCGCTTCCATTCAATTTGTGACAACTCCACGCCTTGGTATTCTGGCAGAAGGCGCAAGTATTCCTCAAAAAAAAACTCTAAGCTAGGGCGTTCTGGGTGAGCATCTAGGTAGGTGAATAAATAAGTCGTTCTGCCATCCCGTGCTGGAAACGCTTCCCAGAAGTATTGACACTGATTCTGGATTGGTGTGAATGAGACAAGAAGATCGCCCGTTTCATTCTTGGGAAAGCCTTGAGCGCAGCTACCAACAACGAGGCAAACACCTTCTGGTTTTTCCCCAAGACGCGCTTGTTGAACAATTGGAGAAAAACTGCCCATCGCGTCGATGAGCAAGCGTGTCTTCAATCCACTAGCCGCTTCAACAAGAACACCATCAGGATGAACCGCTGCACCATTGAAAGCTGTTTTTTCAAATAGCTGACCCCCAGCGTCGAGAAACTTTGTCTTTAGAGTATCAAGAAGAAATACTGGGTCAACTCCAATGTTGAGAACATCTCGTACCCAGAAATCCTGCCCTTCAAAGAAGCTAATTCGAGCGGGGTTATATTCAGTTGCGATCGCTTTTTCTAGTTCAGCGTCGGAGAGTAATTCCAGTTCCAAAAATACCTCTAGCTCTTTACGAGAGATATTCCACTCTTGGTCTCTACCTCGTAAAATTCCTCGTTCGAGTAAGGCAACTCGCCAACCTCGCTTTTGTAAAGCCGCAGCAATAAGAATTCCTAACGTGCCACCACAAATGACGACATCCCAATCCACAGTCCCTAAAGGCTCATTGCTTTCTTTAATCACCTGTGGTGGTGGTGCTGTCTCGTTTCGCAGCACCCAATAACGTTGATCAACACCCCGAAGCTGCTCAAGGACATTACCCGGTAACTGGGAGAGAATTTGTTCGGTTTGGCTCATGGATGTGTCGTTTGCCCCAAATGCTCCCTCTCAATCCTAATCGTCATCGGTCTTGTAAGTCAGATCTATCCTACTAAACGACCTGTTCTTCCGCGTCAAGGATTGAACGTAAAGCAAACTTGATTTATGTAGACTAATCTTCCTCCTCAGGGCATCTGACTCAATGCCATTACTGTATTCTGACCCCCAAACCCAAAACTAAAACAAAGTACCGAATTTATCTCAGCTTGGCGAGGCGTTGTCACAAAATCTAGATCAAACGCTGGTTCCTTCAACCCTACACAGGGCGGTAATTGTTGATACTTTAATGCCATTAGACAAAAAGCGGCTCCCAATGCTCCAGAAGCACCTAGGGTATGACCCGTTGCTCCTTTGGTAGAACTAATCGGAACCTGATGAGGAAACAACCACTCGATTAACTGGGCTTCATTGTGATCGTTAAGCTGGGTGCCCGTCCCGTGAGCATGGATGTAGTCAATATCAGTTGGTGAAAGATGGCTACGTTCTAGACATTGCTTAACAGCGGTGATGGATGCGATGGTCGCTTTGGGAACCGCCTCCGGCATCGTACCGCGCTTGCTTAGTCCAGTGTTATTTCCTGGCTCAGGCGCACTCACATGATAGGCATCACAGGTCAAACCAAATCCTAGTACCTTGCCATAAATGGATGCTGACCGTTCCCTTGCCGATTTAGCTGACTCTAGTACCAGTACCGCTCCTCCTTCACCCAGTACCAGCCCTTCCCGATTTTGGTCAAAGGGATAGGAACCAGTCCGAGCCAGAGCGCCCATTTTGTCAAATCCGGCTAACGTCAATGGTGTAATTGGTGCTTCTACAGCCCCGGCTAGTACCTGCTGGCATTGACCACTCTGGATGAGTTCAAAGCCTTGTGCGATCGCCCAAATTCCAGTTGCACAAGCTGCCATTGGTGCCAGTACAGAGGCTCTTGACCCAACTTTACGAGCGGTAGCGATCGCAGCATAGTGGGGAAGGGTATCTAACCAATGCTCCAATTTGGGAATTGGGAATTGGGAATTGGGAATTGGGAATTGAGAAGAGTATTGAAAGTCTCTTTGTCCCTTGTCCTCAGTTTGTAGTTTCTTTGCCAACTGCTCCCATGAGGCTTGACAGCTTCGGCTTGAACCAATCACGATGCCACAGTCTGGTAGTGGCGGCACTAAACCAGCATCCTGAAGCGCCTCTGCCACAACTAGCTCAGTCAGGGTTTCCAATGATGTTGGAGTATGACCGATTAGCGCTAAGGGTCGGGAGGGAAAATCCGGAAAGGGTTGGTGTTGTTGAATGGCAGACTTGCCTCTGAGAAGACTCTGCCAGCTAGGTTCTAGCCGACCTAAAGCTGAGGCAAGACCGATGCCAGTAACAACAACTTCCACCAACCCTACGCTAATTCCTCGAATCCCTATGAGGAAGTTTGTGGCTTCTTAAGGTTCTCAATGCCCTTCGTGACCTCAGCTGACTCAATGCGATCGCCTTGCTGAATCTTGTCTACAACGTCCATGCCTTCGGTGACATAGCCAAATACAGCATAACTACCGTCCAAAAATGGCAACTCTGTTAGAGCGATGTAGAACTGTGAAGAGGCTGAGTCGGGTGGCGATGAACGAGCCATGGCTACAGCACCACGAGTATGCCTTAACACAGGAGGCTTAGAAACACCAGCCTTCTCAAGCGTTTTGCTGTAAATCGGTTCTGTTGCACCCTCAGGCTTGATTTCTAGAGGGACATAACGTGCTTGCGAGGTGTCTGGGTCAATAAAACTCCCTGTCCCTAAACCCTCAACTGGAAAGCTTGAGTCTTTTCCTTGAGGGTCACCACCTTGAACGACAAAGGGTTGTGGCTCCCGTACAACTCGATGAAACACAAGACCATCGTAGACACCGCGTTGAACAAGGTCTACAAAATTTCCGGCTGTAACCGGAGCGTCTGTTCCATTGACTTCAATGGTGATGGGTGAGCCATTTACTGTCATCACTACCGTTGCTTTTCCCTCTAGTCTAGGTAAGGTACTTAGCTGCGGACTGCTAGCTTGAGCTACGGGGGTAGAAGTCGTTGCAGCGGTTGAAGAGTCTGTCGAGCTTTGGGAACCCGCCTCTTGCCTACTACATGCCCCTATAACTAGAGCCACAATAACCAAAACTAATGATAACCAGCGCTGGATTTTTATCTGCATCTCAAATTTACCGTTCTTGTAGCTATAGCTACTGAATCATCTTAAGCAGATATGTGCTTACTAGGGCGGAATTTAGTTACAAGCCTTCAAGGGGAACTCCAAAGAAACGAGCAAGTTCTGCTCCTTGATTTTCCAGTTCTGATAAAGGGAGTGGTTGTCCAACGCGCGTTAGAGGAACTTCCCGGCGGTCTTTAGCGCGAAGATAGAGTGCATTGCGAGGGTTAATCCCTTCTCTGATGTCTACTCGAATCGACTGGACATCTTGTGTACGGCAGCTAAACTCGATTTTACGGTTCTTACCGGGAAAGCCCCACCGAAAAATGTGAACCATACCCGTGTCTTTGTTGAACTCATTGTAACCACCACCTACATCCAAGACGATAACTAACCATAAGTAGAGTGCTAGCAATAGAGCCACAACGCCGTAGAACCCCATAGCGATTCCCTGTGGGATGAAGACTAGCTGAGTTGCATCACCAGCCGGAAGCAAGTTTACTTTTAGGTAACTGGAAAGCCCCGCTAAGAGAAACCCTGTCCCCCCAATGGAGACTATTGTCGCCCACCAGTAGTTACTAAAACGGCGAGAGCCTAAGACTGGTTGACGGATTACGCGGTTCTCTTGTTGGGTTGTCGATGCTGTCATGAAACAATCCTGCCCACTCAATCTCAAGATTTGAAAAGATGCTCTGCCATTACTATGACATTTCTGAGCAACCAGTAGAGTACGAGATGGGAAACTCTCCTCTTTAACTAAAAAAATTCTGAGGAAATATGTGTCATTTTGTAAAATCTCTAATATTCATTATTATTGTATTTGGACGCTAAAAGCCTTTTTCCCCTTAACAGGGATTATCAGGATAACAACGTAAAAATGTGATACTTTAAGAAACATTAAGTGACTGCTAGCGGAAAGCTAGCTTGTGGTAAGGATGCTCGACACATCCTTTGAGGCGAAGTTTGTCATACTAACCGAGTCCTCAAAAATTCCACAATTCACAATTGTGTGGAAGTGTCAACATTGGAATCCTTGTAAATCATTAATGTAAGAGGATTTGAAACTATGACAATCGCAGTCGGACGTGCGCCAAGTAGTCGAGGATGGTTTGACGTCGTCGATGACTGGCTAAAGCGCGATCGCTTCGTCTTCGTCGGCTGGTCAGGGCTACTACTATTCCCCTGCGCCTAC
>JAHHIF010000067.1 GCA_019358875.1 Symplocastrum torsivum CPER-KK1 | reverse complement strand
CGTTAGGATTCGGCATTAATTTCAAGGCTCAAAGTACTTCTTCCTTCTTGACGGGAGCATCTTTCAGTGTATCCCTTTTTGCTTCCTTTTTTAACTGGTCACTTATTTCCGCCTCGCTGCACTAGTGATTCAGTTTTCCATCATCTCGTCATCATCATCGTCATCCCCAAAGTTCTGGCGCAGTCCTCCAGGTAAGGCAGCAATAATTGCATCTAGCACTCTTGCTACGGGTATTACTTCTAAACCGACATCCGGTAAGGCTTGTCCTTTGGGAATAATTGCTCGCTTAAAGCCCAATTTTGCGGCTTCTTTGAGGCGGAGTTCCATTTGAGAGACGAGTCGCACTTGTCCACCTAAGCCAACTTCGCCAATCATAACTGTGCGGGGGTCAACAGTGCGATCGCGAAAACTGGCAACAACCGCGATCGCAATTCCTAAGTCAGCCGCTGGTTCTTCAACCCCCAAACCCCCAGCAGAGGCAACATAAGCATCTAATTTCGACAGAGGAATCCCAACTCGTTTTTCCAGTACAGCAAGAATCTGCTGCAAGCGATTGTAATCAACACCAGTAGCGGCGCGACGAGGTGAACCATAACTCGCAGGACTCACTAGTGCTTGTAACTCTACAACAATTGGGCGAGTTCCCTCACAAGCGACAACCGTGGCAGTACCGGGACTCATTTCATCCCGACTGCCTAAAAACAGCTCGGAAGGATTTAACACCTCCTGTAAGCCGTTGTCTACCATTTCAAAAATGCCAATTTCGTGCGTTGCTCCAAAGCGGTTTTTTACGGAACGCAGCAAGCGATGGGAAGCAAAGCGATCGCCTTCAAAATACAGTACCGTATCGACTAAGTGTTCCAAAACTCTTGGGCCTGCGATCGCACCTTCCTTGGTAACGTGTCCAACAATCAGCAGTGTGATATTCTCCCGTTTGGCTACCTGCATCAGCGCCGAAGTACATTCCCGTACCTGTGCCACAGAACCAGGCGCAGACGTTAATGCCGCAAAATACAGCGTTTGGATACTATCAATCACCGCCACCTGAGGTTTTAATGACTCCAATTCTCGGAGAACTTCTTCTAAATCCGTTTCTGGCAGTACATAGAGATTTGGATCGGTTGGAGTGCCATTACCATCATCTTGAGTTGCTGATTCTGATTCTGAAGACTTAGCACGCTTTTTAGAGCTACCATTAGAAGTCGTCTCCTCAACAGGCAGACTCCCAACACCCAGGCGAGAGGCTCGTAGCTTCACCTGTTGTCCGGACTCTTCTGCACAGACATAAAGGATGCGGTGTCTCTGAGACAGTTGATTTGCGACTTGCAGCAACAGCGTTGACTTCCCAATTCCTGGATCACCGCCAATCAACACCAAAGAGCCAGGGACGATACCCCCACCTAGTACCCGATCCAGTTCAGTGTAGCCTGAGGCAAAGCGCATTTGGACGTTGTTGGAAATTTCTGAGAACTTGATGGAAGATCTCGGTTGAGCTGGGCCTTTACTAGCAGACTTATTGTTGGAACGAGTATTGGATTGCCATCCCCCTCGGCTGATGTTAAGGGAATTTGGCGCGACAATCTCTTCTTCCAACGAGTTATAAGTGCCGCAATTTGAACATTTACCAAACCATTGAGAGGACTCGGTTCCACATGCACTACATACATATACAGATTTAGACTTGGGCATCCTGAGTTAAACGTGTAAAAAACTATTAAAAATTTTCAATGCTTCAACAAAGATTAAGAAAAGCTTCAACTAATGAGCAGACGGAACGTTGATGCCTTAAAAAACCTTGATACAGCGTAATATTTAAGTAGATAAGCTACTGATAAATTAACAATTCACTAACCTTCTTTCAGGAGAATTGAGTCACTTGGAAAATCATAAGGAAAAAATCCTCGTTGTCGATGACGAAGCCAGTATCCGCCGCATCTTGGAAACTCGTCTTTCGATGATTGGCTACGATGTCGTCACCGCTGCTGATGGGGAAGAAGCCCTAGATACCTTTCGGAACGCTGACCCTGATTTAGTCGTTTTGGATGTAATGATGCCCAAGCTCGACGGCTATGGTGTCTGCCAGGAATTGCGTAAGGAATCTGATGTCCCCATAATTATGCTAACGGCTCTGGGTGATGTTGCCGACCGAATCACAGGATTAGAGTTAGGAGCTGATGACTATGTTGTCAAGCCCTTTTCTCCCAAAGAGTTGGAAGCCCGGATTCGTTCGGTACTGCGACGGGTTGATAAAGTAGGTGGATCTGGAATTCCTAGTTCTGGCGTTATCCATGTTGCAAGTATCAAAATTGATACGAACAAGCGGCAAGTCTACAAAGGAGATGAGCGTATCCGGCTTACGGGTATGGAGTTCAGTCTCTTGGAGCTATTAGTTAGCCGCTCTGGAGAACCGTTCTCTCGTTCAGAAATTTTGCAAGAGGTGTGGGGATACACGCCGGAACGCCACGTTGATACCCGTGTTGTGGATGTCCACATCTCACGGTTACGGGCAAAGTTGGAAGATGATCCCAGTAATCCTGAGTTGATTCTCACAGCAAGAGGTACGGGTTATTTGTTCCAACGGATTATTGAACCGGGAGAGGAGTAAAGCGTTCGTCAGTTGTCCGTTACCAATGACTAACGAGCGTTTAACATGGCTAAACCTGATCAAAACTATGTACTGCGACAACTGCCGTTTGTCGTTGGTGGATTAGCAGGTTTCCTGCTGCTGGTAAACCGTTTACTCTCACCTGAACTCACAGATTCCCAAGCCCGCTCAGACGCTTTGGGGGTGATTGTCAGTGCTGTGTTGATTTTGACGGGATTACTGTGGCAGCAGGTGCAGCCGCGATCGCCTGATACTGTTGTTCTAACCGGAGAGCAAGGTTTTGAACTGTTACCAGGGCTACCAGATGAAGTGAAAACTGAACTCGCTTGGGCATCGCATCTGTTGCTGACAAATACCGTAACGCGATCGCTTGTGGTTTGGTATCAGGGCAAAATTTTGCTGCGGCGAGGTGTTTTAGGCATCAACTCAGAAGTCAAACCGGGAGCGATTTTAAAACGGGTGCTAGAAAAACAAAAACCTGTCTACCTAGTTGATCTGAAAATTTATCCAGGGCGCATTGAATTTGATTACCTGCCAGAAAATACCCAAGGTGTCATTTGTCAACCGATTGGCAATCAGGGGATTTTAATATTGGCAGCCAATGCTCCGCGCAGTTACACAAAACAAGACGAGAATTGGATAGAGGGAATTGCTGATAAACTGGCAAACACCCTCAGCCGATTTTCATTTTCAGATGATGCAAGCAGCCGCTGAGATTTAGATGTCTATAACAATTCTTTACTGGTTATTGATTTTCGTCATGCTCGTGGGTGTTGTCGGGGCTGTCGTTCCTGGGATTCCCGGACCCAGCTTAATTTTGGCGGCAATTCTGGTTTGGGGTGTCACTCAGGGTTTTAGTGGTATCACTTGGCCCTTAATCGCCATATTTGTGATTTTGATACTGAGTGCGGGAATTGAGTTGTTAGCCTCCTACTGGGGAGCAAAACGGGCTGGAGCCAGTAAATGGGGGCAATGGGGAGCAATTATCGGGCTAGTGCTGGGGTTCTTCGGGCTTCTGCCAGCGTTTCTGGTTGCTGGTCCCCTGTTGGGTATCTTAGTCGGGCCTTTGTTAGGAGCGTTTATTGGGGAATTTCTCTATCGGCGCGAGTTGCCTCTAAAGGAAAGAACCAAAGTAGCGTTTAAGGCAGGACTAGGGATTGTAGTAGGTTCCTTGATTGGTAATTTAATTGAAGGATTACTTGCGATCGCTGCCGTTGCCATCTTTGTTTGGGCTACTTGGCCACCCCCAGGATTGGGCATTTAGTAAGCTGATGTGCATTTAAATTCATGCTTTCTGACGATTCCCTGACCAATGCTCAAGCGAGACTTAATATTCCTGAGGAAGAAGTCTTTATCTTTCCTGCCTCGTTTGCTCAAGCAAGATTGTGGTTCATTGACCAATTAGTACCCGGTAATACCTTCTATAATGTGCCGACAGCACTTCGCTTGACAGGTTCGCTTAACTATACCGCCTTAGAGCAGACCTTCAACGAAATTGTGCGTCGCCATGAAGTATTACGCACTCGATTCGGGATAGTGGAGGGGCAACTTGTTCAGGCGATTCCTGCGGACATCGACGTACCCACATCAAGCATAAATCTCTCACTAGTAGATCTGCGGGAGTTACCAGCAGAGGAACGGGAACATCAAGCCAAACGGTTAGTTGCCGAGGAGTCTCAACGTCCTTTTGATCTAGCTGTTGGACCCTTGCTACGATTAATGCTCCTGAAGCTAGATGAGACAGAACACATATTGCTGCTGAATCTACACCACATTGTCTCTGATGATTGGTCTACTGGAGTGTTGATGCGTGAACTAAGCGCTATCTACACAGCCTTTGTTCTTGAAGTGCCTTCTCCTCTACCGGAACTTCCCCTTCAGTATGCTGATTTCGCCCATTGGCAGCGCGAGTGGTTGCAAGGGGAATTGGAAACTCAACTCGCTTACTGGCGGCAACAGTTAGACGGTGTTCCCATACTGAATTTACCTTGTGATCGCCCGAAACTCGCTTTACAGACTTACCGAGGAGCGACTAAATTACTAGAGTTACCACCAAGCTTGAATGAGGCAATAGAAAAGCTTTCGCAGCAGGAAGGGGTGACATTGTTCATGACCCTGCTGGCAGCATTTCAAATCTTGCTATACCGCTACACTCAGCAAGAGGACATTGCCGTAGGTTCACCCATTGCTAACCGCAATCGGAGTGAGATCGAAGGGTTAATTGGTTTTTTTGTCAATACTCTGGTGCTACGCACAGACTTATCTGGCGCTCCAACATTCCAGGAACTGCTAGGCAGAGTACGGGAGGTAACACTAGGAGCCTATGCTCATCAAGATTTGCCCTTTGAGAAGCTCGTGGAGGAGTTGCAACCCGAACGCTCCTTAAGTCGCCATCCCCTATTTCAAGTAGTGTTTGCCTTACAAAATGCCCCAACGGAGGCACTAGAACTGCCAGGGTTAACACTCAATCCTCTAACGATTGACTTTAAAACAACGCGCTTCGATTTGGAGTTCAACCTGTGGAAAGCTTCCGAAGGTTTTAGAAGCTTATGGGGAGAGCGGTGGGAACACTCAGAGGGAATTAGAGGCGTGGTGGTGTACAACACTGATTTATTCGATGAAGCCACCATTAGCCGGATGCTGGGACATTTTAAAACCCTGCTGGAGGGCATTGTTGCCAATCCACAAACGAAGATTGCAGAGTTACCACTCCTGAGCGTTGCTGAGTATCATCAACTCACCGTGTCATGGAATGATACCCTTGCGGATTATCCTCAAAACCAGTGCATCCATCAGTTGTTTGAAGCGCAAGTAGAGAGAACACCTGATGCAACAGCAGTAATCTTTGAAGACAAGCAACTGACTTACCGTGAACTGAATAGCTACAGCAACAAACTAGCGCACCACTTACAGAAATTGGAAGTAGGTTCGTCCGTTCTCGTCGGCATCTGCATGGAACGTTCTGTAGAGATGATAGTAGGTTGCTTAAGCATCCTCAAAGCCGGAGGAGCGTACCTGCCCTTAGACCCCAGTTACCCGCAGGAGCGTCTGCGGTTCATGATTGAAGATTCTCAGATATCCGTGTTGCTGACACAAGAGAAGTTGGTCGAACAATTACCGGATGTTGTCACCTGTACTCACCAAGATTCCCCAAATCCCAGAGTAATTTGCCTAGACACTGATTGGAATACTATTACCCAAGAAAGTTCAGAAAACCTTACCAGCAGGGTGACAAGCGATAACTTGGCTTATGTTATCTACACTTCTGGTTCTACAGGAAAGCCCAAGGGAGTTGCTGTTCCTCACAAAGCTGTCAATCGCCTACTATTCAACACAAACTACATAACGTTAGATCCGAACGATAAAATTGCCCAAGCCTCGAACACGTCCTTCGATGCAGCAACGTTTGAGATTTGGGGCGCATTACTTCACGGCGCTCAACTTGTTGGGATTAGCAGGGATGTAACGCTTTCTCCTCAAGACTTTGCCCGACAACTTCGGCAAGACGAGATTAGCGTCTTATTTTTAACCACTGCCTTGTTCCAACAGATTGTCAGAGATGTTCCGGATGCTTTCGCTACCTTGCGGTGCTTGCTATTTGGAGGCGAAGCAGTCGATCCTCGGTGGGTGAGAAAGGTTCTCAAACAGGGAGTGCCGCAGCAGTTGCTTAATGTTTATGGGCCAACAGAGGGGACAACATTTTCATCTTATTACTGGGTGCAGGACGTACCAGAAGAAGCAACCTCTATTCCCATTGGTCGCCCAATTACGAACACACAAATTTATCTGCTGGATGGGCAGCTACAGCCTGTACCGATTGGTGTTGTGGGTGAGTTGTATATCGGTGGTGATGGACTCGCACGAGGCTACCTCAACCGTCCTGAGTTGACTTCTTTTGCATTCATTCCGAATCCTTTTAGCCAGAACCCAGGAACACGTCTTTATAAAACAGGTGATTTAGCCCGATATCGCTCAGACGGTAATATAGAATTTTTGGGTCGTAGCGACGATCAAATCAAGATTCGCGGCTTCCGAATCGAGTTGGGAGAGATTGAAGCTGTGCTAAGCCAACATCCAGCAGTGGCAGAGGTAGTGGTGATTGTTCAGGAGGACATACCTGGGGATAAGCACTTAGTAGCTTATATTGTCCCAAATAAGGGGCAGGCACCAACAAGCTCCCAGTTGCGCCAATTCTCGAAAGAGAAGTTGCCAAATTATATGGTGCCTTCTATCTATATGATGTTGGAGTCCTTACCGCTAACACCGAATGGTAAAGTAGATCGCCGTCTTTTACCTGCCGTAGATACTCTCAGTCTTGATCTGAAAGAAGATTATGTAGCACCTCGGACGACTGTCGAGGAGGAGTTAGCAGGGATTTGGGCTAAGGTTTTGGGAAAACAGCAGGTAGGTGTTCACGATAATTTCTTTGAATTGGGGGGGCATTCTCTACTCGCGACTCAGCTAACTTCCCGAATACGCGATCGCTTTAAAGTGGAGTTGCCTGTACGCATCTTGTTTGAAGCACCGACTATAGGGATGTTAGCTAGACACATTGAAGCAATATGTTGGGCAGCTAAAAATTCGGATACTACGAGTTCTACGGGGAATGAGCGAGAAGAGGTTGAATTTTGATAGAGTGGCGAACCTAGTTGTTAAACTACGCTCGGTTAAACAAAGTGCGATCGCATCCAGCAATTACACTTCTTAGATTGAGGCGTGGCAGGCGTTGCTGAAAAAGTTTGGAGGGAATGAATGAGCGATAAGCTCTCTTCAGTATGCAACGCTTGTACGCTCATCAGACGACAGGCGAGTTCAGCTAGAACAGCTATTTTGCTCTCGGACGCAACTCGAAAGCGAAGTCAGCACGATAGAAACACACATCAAACTCTGCAAAAAAATTCATATGCCCAAGGATTAGTGGAGCTTCTCTAGATTCCGTCCAGGCAAATGCAAGCAGGACAGAGGGAAACTCGGCAACGGTTGCTGATAGTACCAAGCCTCGCGCCTCCATCCGAGCGAGATTTCCACTCAACTGAATTGGAACTGTCTGCTCCTCCCAAACTGCACCTAGTTGCAAGCCGAGATCGTAAGGCAATACATTGACGCTTGCACCCGTGTCAAGCAAAGCCATCGCTTCTACAGAACGGTTGCTGTAGGTCAGCGTTATTGGTAGATACGGCAAGGTGCTAGAAAGACCAAGGCTGTTGGTACACTCGATGAAAGGAAATCGCTTGCCGTCAAGCATCGCTTTTTTGCTTTGCTTCCGCTAGAAGATCTGACAGCGTTTGAGCCGCTTCATGAGCATCGTAGGGCGACCACACAACAGCTTCAGTCGATGCTAATTGATTGAGTAAACCTTCTTGAGTCTGATGATTAGCCGGCTCAAGTTCAAAACCCTCTTCTTTTGCTACTGCCAGTAGAAGAAAATGGATGAGTCGCAGCTTGTCTTGGTGAGATAGCTGATTGACGGCAGGCAGTATTTCAGAAAGAGGCATAAGCTTACAGAATAATAACTGTATCTATTAACCTAGCTTAAGTAGAAATGGCTTTTGTAGCTTATTGGATGAGAGCATTCTGTCAGGCACGATCGCACCCCCTCATCCTGCCAAGCGCGTGAAGCGTAGCTATCCCGTAGGGAATCGCATCCAACAATCACACTTCTCAGCTTGAGGCGTGGCAAGCGTTGCTGGAAAGTTGAGAGGGAATGAATGAGCGATAAGCTTTCTTCGGCATACTTTGCTAGCCCATCCTCCCTTCCGTTTGCACCAACACAGTGTTTGATGGCAACACATACACCCTTCCGATGCTTTCGCCTAAAATGAGGCTACAACAAAGTTGCTAATAAACTAACTGCTCTATGCCCGAAATCGTTGAGATTCCTATCGAATTAACCCGATTCCAGCTTCCCCAAGCGGTTCAGGCACGCTTACAATTTTTGTTGGATCGTCAGGACGAGGGCTATACACTGTCTCAGGCAGAACGACAGGAAGCAGAAGGACTTGTTGAACTGGTGGAATTTTTATCTCTACTGCGTTTGCGATCGACACGGGTGATGAAGCAAGCATAGATGGCAACAATTCCAGCTTCCCTCCGTCGATTAGTAATTCAAAGAGCAGATAACCGTTGTGAATATTGCGGCATTTCGCAAATTGGTCAAGTAGCAACTTTCCATATCGACCACATTGTTCCTGTCGTAGCTGGTGGCGAGACGATTGCTGAAAATTTGGCTCTTGCTTGTGTCTCCTGCTCACTTCGCAAGGGCGCACGGCGAAATCTTGAGGACTCGAAGACGGGTGAAGTTGTCTTCATTTTTAATCCTCGCCAACAGGTATGGAAAGAACCCACAGTTGCTTGCGCCCTTGATTGATGAACAATACACAGTTGTTATTACCAATCCTCCATTTGGTGAGCAGCTAAAAATCAAAGCGTCTGATTCAAGAGCGGCAGGCTTCACAATTGCTAGGGCTGCTGCCATGAGTGGAATAAATAACTATGTTGATTTGGAGATCGGTTTAATTTTCCTTGAACGTGCTTGGAGATTGCTGCGTCTTGGTGGTCGTGTCGGAATTGTTTTACCCGAAACATACTTTTTTAGCCATCGGTATCGATGGTTAACCGAATGGCTAAAAGAGCGTCTAGAGCTACGAGGAATGCTAAATATTCCTATGGAAGCTTTTCAGGAATTCTGTCGAGCGAAAACAAATTTCTACATTTTTGAAAAAATTGGGCTAGGTATACAGCCTGCTGTAACTGATTTAAATCAAGGATATGGCGAGGATAAGAATTTTCAGGAGGACAAATGAGCGTACCTAAACCGATTTGCGGGCAGGATTGGTAAATATTAATCCTACTAATCAAGTTCCACTTCAAACGGCTGAAAGGTATTGGCGTAGTTCTACGTCAGGTTTACTAGCCTATGACTTAATTTGCCCTGAACGTGCTAGCCGGAATATTGGAGATTTTTGTATTCTTATGCCAGGTCAAGAACAAATTCTTTTGACTAAAGAAGTTATCATTTTACGAGCTGGAGATAGAGCATATTTTGATCAATTTTATTTGTTATGGGCAATGACACTAAAAATTGTCCGTACTCAGTGGAACCGGATAGTATTTATGCAAACAAACCGAGAGGATGTAGGAAAACGCTATTTAGAAATTGAGCTCCCTCTTGCTCCCAATCAGGCAAGAGCGAATGAGGTTTCTGAGATTTTTCGGCGTTACTTTACAACACTGGCTAGTGAGAGAGAAAGATTGCGTAATTATTTGGATACAAGTAAGGCACATCATTTCTTTATTTCAGGTGCTGAGCAAATACCTGATATAGATGAGGAAATTGAACAAATGCTAACCCCTTAATAGGACGATAGTTTGCCATTGCCAGAAGCGTATCGATTACGCCACCAAAGCTCAGACCATTTTCATCGGGTGCAAAGATGGGTTTTGTGAACAGAAAGCTAGCCCACAAAGAAGGATGGTTAGAAAGGTCAGTAATCACTTCCTTGCCATCAAACTCATTGAACCGACGCTGCCAAACTAGTGCAGCAAAAAGTTCTTGAGGAGAATAGGATTGGGCAATCAATTGGATTTTATACCGTTTCTCGCTCTGGTGAGGTACATCTTCAAAACCCAAAGGCTTGATATCCAAAATCTCGGTGTACCTCAGTTACATGGGAAACGCTATAGCCCTCTTCTGTCACTCTCCGAAAACTTTTGCCATTGCTGAATTCTAGAACTAACCTATGGTAGGCGATCGCAGACTTTTTCCTTCATAGAAATTGATCAGAGTAGGGAAATTGCCAAAATTAGATGGGCAAACGCTGTATTCCCTAATATACCTCCTTTGTAGAAAATATTAATAATAGGAAAAACCGGAGAGTGACAGAAGAGGGATAGCTAAGTCAAGCATCCTTCTGCCAAACTACTTTTTACTATTCGTTCATAGTGTAAAGCTGGAAGAAGAGTAAGCGATCGCATACAAGCGAGTTCATAATCTACCCGCCCCAAAATGCACAAACAAAAGCGTTTATTTCGTCTGACTCTATTATTATGTCTCGTCGCTTTGCTGGTATCGCTCTGTCTCAACGCGCTCCTGTTCCACCAAGCGAAACGCTATTACCTGCAACTCAACCAAACCAATCTAGATCCCTTGGGGCTAAGCACCTATAGTGCTGACTCCCTACCACAGGATGTTCCTGCTACCTCCACAGCAACCGTGGTATTCCTTGGCGATTCGCGGGCTGAAATGTGGTCTACTCCAGCAAAGCTCAAGGGCTTTTCTTTTTTCAATCGAGGCATCAACACTCAGACTTCAGCCCAGGTATTGGGACGTTTTGACAAGCATGTTGTGCCATTGCGTCCCAATATTATCGTTGTGCAAGTTGGGATTAACGACTTGAAAGCGATCGCGCTATTTCCTGAGCAAAAAGCTGCCATTATCACCAACTGCAAAGCGAATATTCAGCAGATTGTCGAACGTTCGCTCAACACTGGGGTAACCGTTATTTTGACAACTATTTTCCCTATTGGTCCGGTACCGCTAACCCGCCAACCGTTTTGGTCAGCAGATATTGCTCAAGCGGTAATGGAAGTAAATGCTTACCTGTATTCGCTAAAAGCAAGGGATGTTTTGATTTTGGATGCCTATTCACTCCTTGCACAGAATGGTCAAGTGCAAAGCAACTACGTTCGTGATACTTTGCATATCAACGAGAAGGGGTATCAGGCGCTCAACCAGGAGCTAACTCATGTGCTATCTACCTGGTTGACGGACAAAAGTCTCAAGAAGAAGTCATAAATCTCATAGCAGAAAGCCGTCAGCTATCAGCTATCAGCTATTTTGTTTTCCTTGCTCTATCTCTTGTTTCACGCGCCCGAACTGTACCTTATCCAATTGAAAACTGCTACAGTAGCTTTTCGCCGTATTTCCCCATTATTCAGGGGTAAGCACCGATGTCACTGGCTCTGTTGCGATCGCTTCTAAATCAACAGACTGCAACAATTCCAGCCATTGAGCATTCAGCGCTTGATCGTTCGGCTTCTGGCGACGAAGTTCGGCAAGAGTCGTCACAGCCTCATACCAAATGCCTGCTTGTGCATAAAGATCTGCTTTTTGCTGAGGTGTAGTTGCTTGGTCTAATTGAGTTTTGAGTGTTGGGTTCAGTGCAACCCGTTCTACCCAGCCTTCAACAAAGGTTGGTTCCTCTGGATTGCAGTAAATCAGGAAGTACCAACGATACCGTTTACCAACCTCTAGTGGGTCAACAGTGGGCGGAAGCTGCAAGCCAACAACACCAGGCACAGTTCCCGACTCAGTGAACTGGGTTTGGTAAATATCGTTGCCATCCTCATCTTGTAGCACAAACTCCACAGGACGAGAGGATGTAAGCGGATAAGGAACATAAAACCAGAAGGTAGGACGCTCAGCAACCGTTAAACCATAAACGGATTCTGATGTAGTTGGGGTTGTGCTGGCGCTTTGGCCACTGGAAGTTCCCTTAGTGACAGGCATCAAGGCTGTCAGAGGCGTGGTTACACGAGGACATCCTCCACGAGCACGGCTTGCCTCTCCTGTCCGACTACCGGGTGCAACTTCATCAGGTGCTGGAAAAACATTGCTTCCCCCGCCAAAGGTGCGACCATCGGGATTACCTCTACCTGGCAGCGTTGGGTCTTGAGCGTCGGTTCCCCCGCCAATGGTTGGATCGGGATTACCTCTAGGTTGTAGTATCGGAGCTTGAGCCAGTTGTATTTCTGGGCGGTGGTAGGGTAGCTGTACCAGTATGTTGTTGCTGTTATTAAGGACTAATCTGGTAGCGGCTTGACCTGGCAGCAAGAGGCTTGATGTTGATAGGTATGTGCCTGTCGCTGGTGAAAATTCTGATATAGCTGTGTAGGCTTGCGCTCGTGTAGTTCGGCTTGATAAGGACATAGCGCCATACATGCCTACTACTGTCAAAGCGATCGCTAATATCTTTTGCTGTTGAGGAGATTTTATGTACATCATATTTAAATGGCAAATGTAGATTGCTGTCGTTGAGCAAGAAAAGTGC
Source organism: Symplocastrum torsivum CPER-KK1 (assembly GCA_019358875.1). GTDB lineage: Bacteria > Cyanobacteriota > Cyanobacteriia > Cyanobacteriales > Coleofasciculaceae > Symplocastrum > Symplocastrum torsivum. The sequence goes on along the minus strand of JAHHIF010000067.1, from coordinate 28,525 downwards.
TGTAAGCGGCAACGCTGACACTAGTAGACACTAGGGCAAGCGCTGATGGAACCAGCGGCACCCAACCCCCCTGAATTAAAAGACCAAAGCAAAGACCATATAAAACGAAAAGAGTTCCTCCCACTAGCCCCCAACGTAAAAAGAAGTGAGATCGCCAAGAAAATAGACCACCAGTAAGTGCCCATCCAAAAATCCACAGAGTTTCACCCCACTCTGACCAAACCCACAATAGAGGTCGCTGATCCAAAACAGCGCTCAGAATCTGACTGACCATCTGTGCATGAACGACTACCCCCGGCATATCCTGGTACTGCCCATTGCTGTAGGGCGTAAAGAAGTAATCCTTTGCGCTGGGAGCGGTAACACCGATAAGAACAATCCGACCTTTTACAGCATTAGGATTGACCTGACCATTGAGAACTTCAGTGAGAGTAACGCGCTCCGCAACCTCTATAAGAGAGGGGCTAGAGCGATAATTTAACAACACTTGATGACCTCGTGCATCCATGTTGCGGTAACCGCCAGCATTCGGTTCCAAGGGTTGAAAGACTGTAGTACCAAGCTGCAAATACCCATGACTAGAAACTTTGGGTGAAATTCCCTCTGCTTTCAGATAGCGAAAGGCTAGCTTACTACTGAGAGCATAGGTGGCGGTACAACTTGATGCCGGAGGCGGTTCCATCGCCAACAGATGACGACGGAGAACACCATTAAAGTCATGCACAAAATCAGTAAAGCCCAGATTCTCTTTTAGGGCTTCTGGCGGAGGTGACTTACCTGGGTCATTGAACTGCGGGTTGCTGACTTTGCAAACCGTAATCAGGCGATCGCTTTCTTTCAAGCGCTTAGCTAAATCTGGATACTTGGGGTCTACAGGGAAGTCATGGTAGATATCTAAGCCAATTGCCCGTGGCTCGTAGGATTCCAGTTTTTCCAACAGTCGTGAAAGCGATCGATCAGACAGTGAACCGCGTCTCGGTTCTTGTTTTTGTGCTTGAATATCTTCTTCTGTAACAGTAACTACTAAGAGTCGCGAATCTACCTCTTCAGTGGGTCTACTAACCATCAACTGGTCAAAAGCTTGCAACTCCATAGCTTGAAATAAACCGAACTGCCGCCCTACCAGGATTAGGGACGTGATGACCAAGCTCATCAAAACTACTTTTACAAAACCTTGTCTACCTTTTAAAGCGTTACGAGGCGATCGCTGTCTGATTCTGAAGCCGTCCTTATCAGGCAGTCCAGGAACAAATGGCGGCTCATCTGGTGGAGTAGGTGGTCTCCAGGGACTGCACAACTGTTCCCATGTCGGGGGTAAAACGGCAGGATTCTGGCAAATTATCGGTAACCAGGTAGCACAAGGAAATTGATCTTCCAATCCTTGCAACTGTTCTCTCGCTTCCCGCACTGCCAAATAGAAAGATTCACCACGAGCATAGGCAGCTAAAAAATACTTTAAAAACTTTTGACAAATTCGGTCAGGCACTGGCTCCCGCATGACAATGATTTGCGGAATCTGTAAATCTGCTAAATTCCGTGCCAATCCTAAGCCATCACAAGAGTTAAAAATCGCAATCTTTAAACCTCGCTCAACGGCTTTTCTTAAGGCAAACCTTAATTGGTCAATTGTTAAACTATCAGTTTGATTAAGAGAAATCTCACCCTTTTCACAATCCGGTTGGCTGGAACTATGCCCTGCAAAAAAGAGAATATCCCAGCTTTGCTTCCACAACTCTTCTGTGAGTTCCTGGCGTTGCGGTTCTACAAGAAAACTAATTTCTGCATCGGGCAATTGTTCTAATAAAAGCCGATCAGCTTGCGTATTAATGCCAGTACTGTCACCCAGAATCGCTAAAATTCTCACTTTAGTGTGAGGTGAAGCGACTGGCTTTATAAATTCATAAATAGGCGCACTAAGAGCAATCTCTGCCTTCGGGTAGCGATCGCATAAATCCCACAGATGCCAAGGAAGCCGCCGCAACCAGATGTTTTCCGTTTGAATAATCAGCCGAACTTCATCCGATGGCATTAACTGTTCTAGTAATTTCTCTCGGATCGGGCGAAATGACTCCGAGTGTAACCAAGCATTAAAGCGATCGCGTAAAAGTTGGGCAGCATTCGAGCAAATCTCAAGTTTGGAAACATTCGTTACTTGGGCAACTGAAGCTTCTAGCCGTGAGCGCAACCCTAACCTTCGATAAGTGTCGGCCCAACCTGTATAAGATTGGGGAATTTCAAGAGTAGGCGGTAGCCGACCTGTAATTTCAACAGAAGCAGGTCTGTCTTCCTCTCCAACCCGCAAGGTTACGGGAAACCCATTCTCGAAGCTACCTTCACCAGCAATTAAGACAACTAACTTACCCACGACAGCCTCTCCAGATGAACGTAATGGTGTTGCACTTACAATCAAGATGATGGAGTGGTGAAATCCTATAAATTTATAGTTCTAACCATCCATAGGCTATGCAACTCCACACCAATGCTTCCCTTCAGACATATCCTAAAAACGAGAATGGAGGGTAGGCATTGAGCATCCATAGTTCAATCAAACTATAAAATCTTCCATAATACTTGCCTCACCAAGAGCAATCTTTACACTAAATTGTTCTCCAGGTAGACCACTGAATTGTAATTGAATGTAATTATCTGCACTTCTGGCTTGAGCTTCTAGAAAGACTAATCCCGACTCATCCAGCACAATCAGTTGCAGTAGTGGAGGCAGATACACTTGATTTCCGGCTGGATGCACCTGTAGAGTAATATGGCTTCTGCGTTCAGATTCAGGTTGAAGCTCAACAATTAGCGCGACCGGATGACCAGCTAATTGCATCCCTAAGTCAATTAACTTAGCACGTCTGATTCCAGCATAAGGACGCTCAATGTTAGCCAAAAGAGCGCTATCAGCACTTCTAAAACGACTTCTAAAATCAAAGGCAAGATCGGGTTGGGCGGGGTTCAAGACGGTTTCAATCGTTTGCCAACCCGTTTCAAAAACATTAGTTAGCCACTGGCTCAAGTTGACTCTTGTACTCCTTTCAACACTAGAAGCTGGAGTCGCTGTTACTATAGCTTGCACAGGTTGGGTCAAGTGTTCAATGTGATCGAATAAATCTTCAATCGGACCGAGTTGAGTAATGGCAAACTCATCTCTAGCCACTGTGGGAGTAAATCCCAACACTGTTGCCTCAAAAGAAGCGTCATCAATCTGGACTACGACATAACCAATCCGGTCTGACTGGACTTCCGATGGAATGTAACACGTTTGCTGATGGCTTCTAACTGGACGGCATTCCAAGCGCCCCAATCCTGTCACTTCCAGGTCAGCGACATCCGCACACATCCGCACAACAGGATTCCAGCTATCACTCACTGATAAATCTGTCGAAATCCCCATCATCTGCAAGTAGTCATTAACAACATAAGTCGCTAATGTATTTAACCGAACTTGCTCAGCTTTTTGAGGCGTAGGTTGCTGTGTTGCAAACTGTTCGGCTGTATGGCGTGCCGCTTGGGTAATTGGCAGTGGTAATGCGAAATCTTCTATGTTGTTGGTGTGGTAAGTCATAGTATTGTTTTTACTCTACAAGGGTGAATCTACCGCTCAACCTTAGGTACTCTCGGTGGCAGCGTCCTAAAAAGCACTCTCTACTATAGATATCCCTCCGATTCACCAAATTTACGCAGACGGGGTAGACATTGACGCTGATAAAAGCTGCTAAGCGTTGAAATGGATAGATTAAATTCTTCAGCTAGAGTTTTCCAACTCTCTTCTGGGGGCAAGCGCCGTAGGATTAGGACTTGGCAGGTCACCTCTGGATGATTGGCAATGTGGGTACGACACAGTTCTCCTTCTGGATCAGCTTCAACCCATTGCTTTACCTCTTCAAGCAGCAGGGGAACGTCTGGTTCAGCAGGCAGATTGTCCACTGGGTCAATCGTTTCATTTCCATCGCCTCCTCCCTGTCTACCTGCTTGAGCGGAAAGGGTTTTAGCTTGCTGTTTTTGAGTATCTATATAAAAATCTTGCAGTCGGCGCTTCAGGTAAAAATTTAGCCAGGTTATGACACTGCCACGGGAAGGGTCATAGGGTTCACCTGTATTTCCTTCGCAGATATTCTGGCAAAAATACACCCAAGTCTGCTGCAAGGCATCTTGGTAATAGGGAGTGTGTTCTCTCCACAGCTTGTTAGTAATCAGCCGAATCACCTGAGTTAAGTTTCTCTGACGGGCTGCTGTTCCACGTGGGTGACTACAAGCTGTTTTAACTAACTGACGCAGTCGTTCCTCTAGTTCATCCATAGGGCGTAATCACTCCTCCAGGTTTACACTTTGCTGATTTTGCCTTTGAAAAGTATCAATTGAGAACCAACTCCCAATTTCTTCAGGTTAAGGGTCGCCTGATTGATACTCCTACGCCATCATGCCAATGGAAGAGGGGTTACACCTTAACGGAGAGACAATTGTGTGTAGAAGTTCTGGGTGCCTGGGAACGGTTTCCAACAATATGTTCACGAATAGGTTCTTTAAACAAACTTCTCTGTATTTTCTACTAATTATCAAGCGAGTTTTTGCATCTTTTGAATTTCAATTGGAGATTCTCCCTCTTGCTTTATCTCCTCAGTTCAAGCAAGGACGAGCTGAACTTGTCGTAAAGTTTTGTAACTAGTTGCATAACTTTACGACACTTCCCAGACAAGTAAATAGAGCAAGTAAACATTGATAATAATCAAGTTCAGGACACTGTAGCAGTACCTCCAACTGCATTAGAGGCAGAACCTGTTGAGCTAGCGGCCAACGCGCAAATGCTTGAGAGTATTACCTGTGTGGCTGAACTTTCCTCAGAAGAAGGAATTCGCGATAGTAATGAACCGATGTCGCAAGTTACCAACATCTCACAAATTAGGACTAATGCACTGTAACAAGATATCGTTGTGATGAGCGTTTGCGAAAAGCTGAAAGCCTTCTATCGTCGTTGATCTGGCTAAGTGTGTACGTCCTGAACGGAGTGATGTCTCACCCGGTGACTGGGTGGATGAAGCCTTGCGATCGCTTGTTCAACCCTATGGTTGTATTGCTGGATACCTAGATAGCACTGGGCACTATGAGTTTGAAGTAACTTAATTCTATCCACCGACAAATAACACATTACACTTGTCCCAGCCTTCTACTTGATTGGGAACCCGAACAACTTTACTAGAATTTCGTGATAATCCCAATCATTGACGTGGGTAATTTCTGTGCCCAGTTTAGTTTTAAAAGCTTAGCTAGATTTCTTTGAAGACTAGGGGCACAGCTAATTGTGTCCCTAGTGCGTATCAATCGGTAAAATGGGATGTCTCCCTGTGATTTTATTCTATGAAGCTCAGTCGCTTTGATGATGTCAGGCAGTAGTACGAACAAGTCAAGACTTATCTCCTTCACAAGAAGCGTCCAACTTGGGTTAAACACTGTAGAAAATGGTGTAAAGCCCAGTAGATTGAATCTTAGGAGTGTCAAGCTGCTGCTAAAGTGACTGTCGTATTAACCTGACGAGGAGATGCAGCTCCCATCCAAATCTTGTCCCGGTGGGGGAGCTGAGCAAGCTGCTCTTGGAACCAGGCTTCAAAAAATTCACCGAGTAATCGTTGGCGTAAGGCGTCATTAAACTGTGCTGGAAGCAACTTTTCGAGGCGCACAATTACAAACCATTCTCCAAAGGGTAAAGGTTGCGAAACTTGACCTGGTTGACTTGTGTAGAGCAGCTCAACGAGCTGCGGGTGAAGAGTACCGAATTCAACAGGCCCCTGAAGTCCGCCCGTTTCCGCTTCTGGACCTTGGGAATATTGCCTTGCTAGTTCAGCAAAGGATTGCTCTCCTTCGGACAAGCGAAAATACAGTTCGTTGGCAAGCCCTTTGTCTTGAGTCCGGAGCAAAGAATAGATCGCCCGATCCAGATGGCTTTTTCGTTTGAGGAAGTAAGATTCCAGCTTATGACCCCAAGTTACTTGTTTGAATTTTTCTATTCTTAGCTTGCGTGTTGCCAGAAGTTCTAACTGTTCTTGGTTCATGCCGTAATGATTTAGCCACGCTTGCTTTTCGGCTTCACAAGTCAGTTGCCAATGCTCTTCAAATTGCTGGCAAGCCATTGCTATCTCTTCGGGCATACAGCTAATCGGTGCGATCGCCTCGTCAATAATGCTCTCACACAACAATTGAGGAACGATTTGGTAGCTTGCGAGTAGGGGAATCAGTTCTTCAGCCGCGAGTGTGCGATTACCGACTTTTAAAACTTTAGCCATATCTAGGTAGCTCCTCGTTAATTTCTGAGTTTCTGATAGTAGGTTTGAATAGGAGGCTTGAACTAACTTTCTCACCGCTATAAACTTGTCAGGGTCGCGCTGGGGAATTATGCTTGTCTTTACAAAACTTTAATTTTCCTAAGAAAACCAAAAACCTCTCAGAGTTGCGAATTTCTGAGAGGCGTTTGAATTAGTTAAACGATTTGACTTTGTCAGCTAGGAAATCACCAGCTCACACTTAAGCAAAGGGAGTAGTGTAGTGGTCAAAGGTTACGTTGTAGTTAGTCTGAGCACCGTTGAACGCATAGACTTGGAGGTAGTAGTTACCAGAATCATTCAGCCCCGAAATGACATCCGATGTAGTACCACCACTAGTTGAAGAACGAACCACCTCGCCCGCGTCAACGACGCGATTGTTGTTGGAATCGTTAATCACGCGGATATCCGCATCAGCCGTCAGTCCATTCAGGCGAATGTTGACTCCCTCAAACAAGCCAAGGGAGAAGGCATAAGTATCATTAGTGTCTAGGTTATCTACCCGTTGATTAGAGAAAGTGCGATCGCTGTTGAGGTCACCTACCCGCACTTCATTTGGTAAGAGATTGCTGGCAGCGGAAGTGTTGTTAGACACCCGAAAATCGTAACTGACGTCGCCTGAGCTACCTGGAGCGTATCGAGAAACTTCAGCAAAGTAAGTACCCCCTGTAGTAACGCGAACGTTAATCGAGTCATCGGCGTTGCTACCAGCAACTGAACTTCTAACTAGTCCCGATTGTCGGTCGGTGCTATCAAGGACACCATTGTTATTGACATCGCGGAACAGGCTGATATCAGCATCATCAGCTGCACTGATATCAGTGACGGCAAGATTCAGATAACGGGGACTGGTAGTGCTAGCCGTGCCAACGGAGAAGCGGAAGACATCAGTGGGTTGAGATGTAGATAAATTGAAGTTGTTGCGGAAAATAGGAGTGGTGCCAGCGGTGCCTAGATTGTAAGTAGCCATGATTTTCTCTTTAGGTGTAAATAGAGGTGGAAACTTCGGGAAAAACAAGTAGTTGATTAACCTAGTTGATTGAGGACTTGTTTAACTCCCTCTATTGAGTTATCGGGGCTAGTCCGAGGAGTTATGCCGCTATTTACAGAACTTTACAATTTGGGAAACCAGCCAACGCCGCAACGGCATCTGCGAATTCGCTTGAAAGTCAACTACTCAAACCTAGCTGGACAGCCCACTACGAATCAACCTCAAGTTGATGCGATCGCCAAACGCTCTTTCCCTGAATAGACATTGAACCGTTCTTCCCGCAAAAATCCCACCAGGGTAATGCCAAACTCCTTCGCTATGGCGACGGCTAAACTACTGGGCGCAGAAACAGCACAAACAATTGGCACTCCAGCCGCTAGACACTTTTGCAAAATCTCAAAGCTGGAACGTCCACTGACCATTACGATGTAATTATTGAGAGGCAGTTGGTCACTAAGTAAAGCGGAACCCACCAGTTTATCTAGTGCATTGTGACGTCCTACATCTTCTCGCACCGACAGCAGTTCTCCTTGAGTATTAAACAGCGCCGCTGCATGTAATCCTCCAGTAGCTGAGAAAACTCGCTGAGCCGATCGCAACTGCTCTGGCAGACTGTAAATCACCTCAACTGGCACTTTTAGTTCTTTTGAGATAGCTGGGTATCCCCGCAAGCCCAGAGTCTCAAGACTTGCTTTTCCGCAAACTCCACAGGCGCTTGTGGTAAAAAAGTGACGCTCCAGAGGCGACAAATCTACACTCAATCCTTCCCTCAGTTCGATGTTGACAATGTTGTAGCGCTGCTCACCATCAACATCTGGATCTACACAGTAACTGATGCGCTGGATATCGTCCCGGTTGCTTACCACTCCCTCACCATAGAGGAAACCTGCTGCTAGTTCAAAATCAGTCCCTGGTGTCCGCATCGTTACCGCTACTGTCTTTTTTGGCGAGACGAGACGAATCTCCAAGGGTTCCTCCGTTGCCAGTTGATCAAAACGCGATCGCATTTGACCATTCTCTACCACCCAGACAGTAGCTTTGGTTTTGCTTCCAGGGGGTTTCATAGAATGTACTCACTAGTTATCCCAAGCAATCATCGGTTCACTCGATTGAACAGCCAAAGTGAAGCCGCAATTCCAACAAAATGGGCTGCAATGGTGTTTGTATTTGCCTGCACAACAAACAAATCCGCTGGCTGAACAAATCGACTGGGGTCAATTGCCGTCAAAGCTCCTTGGAACTGAGAAAAAGACTTTGCGAGAATGCTGCCAATAGTCGCAAACGCTCCCAAAATAGTCAGTAGCATTCCCACCATATTTACAATCAGTCCAAGCCTGATTGTGTCCAAGGTTTTTGCTTTGCTGGGTCGCCCCGCTGCACTAGAAGCTCTTAGCTCTCTTGCAATGCGAGTGTAGCGGAAGGCAAAATAAGCGCCTACACCCAGCGTCACCAGCCCACACAGGGCGAAAAAGATGCCAAATCCAGTCCCCTGGCTAGCCGTTTGATTCGCTTGGCGACCAAAACTACTGCTAAAAGTGGCAAAAATCAAAATTACGCCTGAAATGACCCCTAGAACTAGCTGGAGCCAAAAGGAAATCCCGCCGATTGTGCGAAGCGTAATCGCAACTCGTTGGAGGGCTGGAGGGATTGAAGAAGCGTCAGGCTTTTCTCGCATTAGGGAACACAAGGGAGTGATGAGTGACCTATCTCAATCTCATTCTCTCGTGAAAACTGCCTGAATGTGGGCAGGGTTCCCCAGCAATCCACAAAGAAAGTCTGACAAAGACCAGTTCTCTTAAGCTAATCTATCTAGGAGGAGATTTTAATTAAGCTTGCTCATCTCAGGGTCTTTCAACTAAGCGGCGCGATTTTCTCTAAAAAACGTAAAGCACGAGAACTTTTCAATCAGGGTCGTCGTCTTCTAGGAGAACGTAGGTTCAGGGTAGCAACGTCCGATTCTCCCAATACCTGCTATTGCCTTAGCAGCCAATTGAAGAGGACACACAATTCTTCTGACAATCTAAAAACAAGGACTTCTAGGTTATTGAACAACAGCCGAGTGATTGCCCAAAGAACACCCGCGAAGCTAAGCACAGTGTTGAAGCACAAATTCAAACCGTTGCAAAGTCTAAGTAGGAACCCCTCGTTATTTTGTCGATGGCTTAACCCAGTACACTTCCATAAAATTGGTAAAGTTATCAAGAATATTTGGCATCCTAACCCGGAACTGACTGTATGAGCTATGTAGATCGCAAAAGCAGGTTCTTCTGAACCTAGCGTGGACTTCTCACGTCCTCACAAACTCAATGGTCTTATCCTCCGCAAGCTTGACTAAGGGATACCCCACCAAGACATGAAATTTTTGCTCTCACACCTTACCTATAGTCGTTCTGGCTTGCACTCAGGCACAAAAAGTTCATTATTATTCCTTAAGTCACAGTTGCGGCTTGACGACAATAGGCAAATCCTGGAGGAAAATGGGAATGTCTACAATTCCGATCAACCTGAAGGATAGCCTAGGTGCTATTGGATGGGGCTTTTAGCGACTTCGCTAAAATTGATCGTGGTCATTCAGCTGTGTTGCATCTTACTTTTCAAATCAACGAGTGAATCACACGCTCCTCAACGCTTTCACACCATCGGGTGTAAGGGCGCTTAACCGGCTGAGGATGCTTGGTTTTTGACAGACATGCGCGTGCGTGTGTGAGTTTTCAGGGGTGTTGAAGCCGTCGTTAGTTTCAGGAAAACTCTCCCATTCCAATCCGGTTGGGTGGGAAATTCAGCGGACTATGCAGATGAAATTTGAGGATATTTATCAGTTTTTTCAAGACCCTCCCCCAAACTATCTCAACAAAGAATTAGCAGTATGCTACGTTCTGTGTGTGCTTTTGCGAGGAGAATCTTATGGAACACAGCTCATCCAACAACTAGAACATGATTACCCAAGCCATAGACTTTCAGATACAGTCCTCTATAGTGCATTAAAGTTTCTCGAAGATTCAGAAGCTATCTCAGGGTACTGGAAGAAAGTAGAGGGACGGGGACGTCCCCGCAGGATGTATCAAATTTCTCCAGAGTGGCGCGATCAAGCTCAGGAACTTGCCAGTTTTTGGCAAGCTTACATGAGGGAAGACCGCAAAGCGATCTAAGGCTTTTTGCCGCTAAGGAAGAGAAAGGATAGTCAGTGAGGCAGTAAGCACTCCATAGAAAAACGCGGGTTCAGCCGCGTGGGGTGATGCCTTTTGTTTGGGAAACTTTCTCTTTAAGAGACTGCCAGCCCTAGTGGGCTGTCCAGCTAGGTTTGAGTAGTTGACTTTCCCGAAAAATTGAAGGATTAAGCTTATTTGAACTTGTCCTTTCTACCTTGAGGGCCCACTAGGTAATGGTTGTAATTAATGAATCAATTTTTTGCACCTGTTCACTTCTCTGAAGAATTGTGCGAACTCAGGGTGCATTAGAGAAGACGTTGTTCACTGACAGCTAACAACTCACAAATTGTAAAGTAGTAGCAAATGTTATCTGTCCTAAACAAACATCCGTGAATACAGTCATTCTTTCATCTACATTCCTGCTAACACTGTTGTTAGCAGTCGGTTTGTTCTTCTTCATCCGCGCTTCTGTTAAAGACCGAACGCAACAAGTGAAGCTAATTGCCCAAGAACCTGAAGAATCACTTGTGATTCGGTTACAGCAATACTTTGACCAAAGAGCTTACCAAGTAGCTGCTGTCGATGCCGCTACTCATCAAGTCACCTTCCAAGGGTTTGTTCGACCTAGTTGGCTGCTGGCAATCTTTTTAACTACACTCGCCGCAGTAGGCATCCTTTGTTTATCACTCGTTCTTTCTTTCCTCTACCCAAAACTTACTAGTGTTTTTCTGGCGTTAGTTTTACTAGCACCTGCTGCTGGAGTCTTTTATTGGAAAAAAGCCGGACGAAGCGAGCAAGTGTCCTTAAAAGTAGAAGCTATACCCACTCCAGACACTGTCACACAAAGTCTGCTTACCGTCACTGCCCATCGGGATGAACTACGAGAACTGCAACAAGCTCTAAACCTTAAACCCTCTTCTGAATCTTCCACTAGCCACTAACCGCAAAAGATTAACCCTACTCAAACCTATGCTTGAGTAGGGTTAAAGAAAAGCGCCTGTCACAAAGATTTTACCGGCAATGGATCAGTGACTTTGAGCTCCAACTACAGCTTTTTCTACGGGGGAGTCGAGTATCCGTAGACTGGGAAACAGAAAATGATTTTCTTCGACATATTGGGCCCCAAATAGCCCTTTTTCTGCCCAGAAATAACGGTCTGTAGTATGTTCGTTTCGCTTCACTAACAGCAATGCGGGTGGAAGTATCCCTTTAACTTGAATAAACTTTCGTGCTGCTGTGACCGGTTTATCTTCACCGCTTTCGAGATTATACTGAGGCACATGCTCCAGAATCTTACGCCCTTCCTGGCGGCGGCGACTTTTGCGCTTACGTCTTCTTGCCAACCTCTTTTACCTCCTCTTTCTGCTGACAGTTGTAATGTTAGTTACAAAAGCCGTCGAAAGTATATCTGCTTGAGTTCAAAATATCAACTTCTCTTCATACTTCTATACAAAACCGTTAAGCACTTATGCAGCAATGGTTAAGAGGGCTTAAAGAGGGTTGTAGAACCTAAATATGTTAAGGGGAATTCGTTTATTCTTAACATAGTGTAATACCGTGTAACGAGTTGTTAACTATAGCCAATGTGGTCAGTTTGCTGACAAGTTCGACAATATAGAAAAAGACCCGAAGATTGGATAGGCTTAAATTAACATTATAAGACTTGAGTTTGTAGGGTATGAGCTACGGACTTCTGGTTTATCCTTAGAGCTTGATGTTTAATTTCTACCTAGCCGCAACATTGGTTTTTAATTAAGCCTGCTGTCATAGATTCAGTTAACCTAACCTCATGTTCATTCCTGCCAGTTCAGAATTTGTCGCGCTATGTCAATCACAAGTGGCAGTGTTAACTCAAGGGTTGGGTGCAGCTAGTGGTGCTGTGTATTTGACAGAAGAACTGGTAGAGGGATCTGATGCAAAGCTAATTCCTGTTGTGGTTTATCCTGAAGCCACAGCGAGGTGGAACGACGAGGAGGCTGACTTCGTGTTGCCTGAGTTTCAAGGCAAGATTAAAACCATTCCTCGGTTATTGAAAGCTGCCCCACGCTTGCTTCCTCAGGCATCTGATAAGCACCAAGTGGTGGATTCAACCTCACCGGAGTGGGAAGAACTTTCCTTACAACAGCAGCGCCAAATTATTTTGCCCCTAATGCATGAAGGTGTTGTAATGGGGTTGCTCGTGACTAGTCGTGAAGATCGACCCTGGAATGAGAGAGAGAAGACAACAGTTGAACGAATTGCTCGAACTTTGACGATCGCATACATTATGGATCAGCGTCGTACTTGGTTTGAGCAGGAGTTGACCCAGCAAGGGCGGTATCAAGCTCAACTGCGCGATCGCTTAGATGACCTCCTACATCAATTTCGCAACCCTCTGACGGCTTTAGGGACGTTTGGCAAGCTGCTTGTGAAGCGATTGCTACCAGGGGATAAAAATCACGATGCCGCATCTAGCATTGTCCGGGAGAGCGATCGCTTGCAAGAGTTGCTGCAACAGTTTGAGGCAACCCTGGACATGAACGAAGCTGAACTGGCACCACTAGCACTTCCCTCTACAGCCAGCGCTGAGGCGTCTGGATTTCCAACGAGAAGCGACTACCCAGGAACTACCCCAACTCCCAATTCTCTACTACCAAGCAAAACTATCGTTCTGGAATGGTTTTCAGTAACAGATGTTTTAGAACCGCTGATTGCCTCGGCAAAAGCGATCGCACAAGAACGTAATCTGGAGTTACAAGCTGAAATTTCTCCTAACCTGCCCTTAGTGCAAGGCAATGCTAAGGGATTACGAGAGGTACTGAGCAATCTGATCGACAACGCCTTGAAGTACACACCAGCAGGTGGCGAGATTGACATTTACGTTGGTGTCTTTGCACAAATACCTCAAAATGATTCCTCCCTTGCCTCTCCTCCTCCCCTGCCCTCTTCGCCAACATCACAACGTCTTGCAATTACCATTAGTGATACTGGTCCTGGAATTCCACCTCAAGATTTGGAACATCTGTTTGAGCGGCATTATCGAGGTGTGCAAGCAACAACAACAATTCCTGGTAGTGGTTTAGGGTTAGCGATCGCGAAAGAACTGATCGAACAAATGCAGGGTGAAATTGAAGTATTCAGTCCTGCACAATCTATCTGGACGGCACAAAGCTCAGAATCTGCGATCGGCACGACTCAAGACCATTTAGGAAAAGGTACAACCTTCATCGTTTGGTTGCTGATACAATAACCAGCTATACAACCAACTGAGAGCTGTTTGTTGATTGAGCAGGAACCCAGTGACAATAGATGAATACCTAACGAAAGGACACTAGGCTCCCGTTCCTAATACCAACAACCTAAGCCGCAACAGAAAGCTCTGCAAGGCTTTTCACTTCAGGTATAGTCCGCCCAACGGCAGCCGCTATGGGTCGCAAGCTGTGAACTAAATCCACCATATCTTCTAGAGAAAGCGCCTGACGAGCATCCGAAACAGATTTTTCAGGTTCCGGGTGACACTCAATAATTAACCCATCTGCGCCACACGCGACAGCAGCTTTTGCTAGTGGTGCTACTAATTCTCGCTTACCAACCGCATGAGACGGGTCTACAATCACAGGCAAGTGGGTCAACTGCTTAAGTGCAACGACTGCACCTAAATCTAGTACATTGCGGGTGTAGTTATCGAAACTGCGGATACCACGTTCACACAACACGACATTAGGATTGCCATGGCTGAGAATGTATTCTGCTGCCATAACAAACTCCTCAACCGTAGCTGCGAGTCCTCGTTTCAACAGTATCGGTTTTTCCGCTTGACCTAGGGCTTTAAGCAAATCAAAGTTTTGCATATTCCGACTGCCAACTTGTAGCATATCGGCGTAAGTAACAATAGATTCAATTTGAGCAATAGACATTACTTCTGTCACAACAGGGAGGTTGTGACGCTGGCGCACATCCGATAAAATTTCTAATCCTTCGATGCCTAATCCCTGGAAAGCGTAGGGAGATGTCCGGGGTTTGAAAACTCCTCCTCGTAGCGCTTGTACGGGTGCGTGTTGCAATTGAGTGGCAACTGTCTCCATTTGTAAGCGGCTTTCGACAGTGCAGGGACCACCAATAATTACAAATTCTCTACCACCGAAGGCAACTTGTTCTGAAAGCTTGACAAGTGTCTGGTGGTCAGAGTGAGCAGCGAGTGTAAGTTTAGCGTTCAACATGGGAAAGACTCCTTTGTGAGATTAGATGGGCAAGAAAAAACCCGGTTCCTTGGAAGGTTCCGGGTTGTAGTGAAAAGCTGGCGCGACTTTACTACCCGGAACACGTTCTGGGATAAAAATAAAAGCCGTAAAACCAGCTACCAAGATAGGTTGTCACGTCATTACTCCTGTGCTTGTTCGCCTTAAAAAACAAAAAACCGCAGATTGTGTTCTGCGGTTCACCGGGCATTCCATACGAAGCTGGATTCACTGCCGGTGAACCTGTGTAAACCAAAAGTAAAAGTAATAGCTGTTGGTGAACATAGCTTTGCGCTGGAGCAAGATACTTTGCTAGAAAATCTTTATTCTGCTAACCCTAGCAAGTTTAGTGGACTTAAGTCAACACTTGTTAGAGGAAGATTTTGTATCTCCTCACCTACGGGTGAGCTTAATTAAATTATCAGTTGAGTAGTGAGGTTTTATGCGAGGTTCGTTGAAGTATTAAGCTGTCCTCTTAACGGAAGTTGTATTTTATAGTGGTTTCAGTTGGATGAGGTACAGCTCAGGTAACCTAGAGAGAGCAAGGAAAACAAAAAAGCTGATAGCTAACAGCTTTCTGCTATGTAGGTTAGCTACTTGCGATCGCACTCATCTATGACTGCTTCCCTTGAGTTATCTGCTGGTAAGCCGTTTCAAGATTACCCTTGTACAAAGCTTGAAACTTATAGCTTTTGTAGGGAGCAGGAACCGCAAAACGTTCGAGAACTTGTTCTTGAGTCAGTGATTGCTCCTTCCACGTTAAAGCTAACTGTTCCAAATCATCAAAGTAGCTCTTTAACGTTTCTAGCCCCCTCCGGTCGGTAACTGAGCCATGTCCAGGCAGCAAACGAGCATTGGGATAGGTAGCTATGAGTTGAGATAGACTATCCTGCCACTTTTGAATATTGCCATCGCTGATGAAGGGAATACGCTGATGGAACAAGATATCACCTGTGAACAAGACATCAGCATCGGGAACATAAGCAACCAGGTCAGTTCCCCCAGAGTGGCCTTCAACCTCCGCCAATTGCACCTGACGTTCACCTAACCAAATTGCACTTTCATTATTAATAACCAGACTAGGTGGGGTGGGGTTGGGGTCTTGTTCTTTGTTGCGGTTGACCATATATTCCCGAATTGGTCCCCGCCCAACAATCGATACACCTCTGGCTTCTGCGGCAGGATTTCCTCCGGTGTGGTCAAAGTGATAGTGGGTGTTTAGTACATACCGGATAGGCTTATCGGTTAAGCCTTCGACTGTCGAAAATAGTAGATTTGCCAGCGCCGCATTCTGAAAAGGATCGATTACTAGAACGCCATCAGTGCCAATGACAACCCCTGCATTACAAATTGCCATATTGGGGTTTTGGGGTGGGAAGTCCGTGCTTGCAATTAGTCCATAGATTCCAGAACCTAGCTCTTGCAGCGTCAACCCAGCCGTTTCTAGAGTGAGGTTAGAGGTTGCTGGGGATTGGGCTTGGGAGTGAGAATGCCATCCAATCACGCCTATACAAGTGACTAAAGTTGCTAATAACAAGACTATCCAGCGCCGCAATCTGTTCATTATCAT
Source organism: Symplocastrum torsivum CPER-KK1 (assembly GCA_019358875.1). Taxonomy (GTDB): domain Bacteria; phylum Cyanobacteriota; class Cyanobacteriia; order Cyanobacteriales; family Coleofasciculaceae; genus Symplocastrum; species Symplocastrum torsivum. Next base: position 12,284 of record JAHHIF010000067.1, on the reverse strand, counting down.
CGCTCCTCACGCTTGATCGCTGTTCTTCATTTCAGCTTCGTGGTATTTAAGCAAATTACGCTCTTGTGAATGATTTGTCTAGCCGTTCTACTCATTCAAAAATCGTGGTTTTGCTTTTCGATTAATCGATTATGAAGAATTCACCACTCCCGAAAGAAAATCTCTTCCTCGCCTCTTTTCTGAGGAGGCGATCGCTTCCTAACACCTAACAACCGACACTAGTGCAGCACGGCGCAAATAACTATCCAGTTAAAAAAGGTTAAAAAGCTTACTGTGCAAGCTTTCTTTCATAACAGCCCTCTGCCTCCTATCTTCTGCCTTCTTGCACTAGCTACCAGGGATTACCAATCAGTGTAAATGCACTCCAGTAGTAGGGATGAGTCAGTTCCCTATCTCCCTGCTGAACTAGTACTTCGGGTAGGGGGACACGGCGATTAGCCGTTATTAGTTGACCGTCTTGCAATCGTACTTGTCCTTTGAGCATGGCTAATTGAGCTTGCCGTAGCGCCTCTGCTTTGATGGGAGCTTGTTTTAATTGCTCGTAGAATCCGACCATTAGCCCTAATGTTCCTTCATCATTAACAGACCACAAACTCCCTAAAGCGGACTTGACCCCAGATTGCACTGCCAACCCGGCAAATCCTAACTCTGCCTCCTCATCACCAAGTACCGTCCGACAAGCACTCAACACTAACAGTTCTACTGGCGGCTTATTCAACTTTAGCTGTGGCAGTTGGGTAAGCCGTAGTTTACTCTCCCATAACTGGAGGAAGGAGTTACTGGCATCACCCGGTTTAAATTCTGCATGGGTGGCTAAGTGGATAATCCCGAATGGTTGTGAAGCGCGAGCTTGTTCAAGATTTTTCAGGGTAAAAGCATTGTTTAGGAAGGATTTCCCTGACCATAACTGATTAGTAATGACAGACAATTCAACGGATACAGCGGGTAAAGGCTCATTGTCAGTGAATTGGTCAGCGCCCATCGCTAATACAGATGTGTTCCTCACATCCCTGTAGTAGGGGTCAGTAAGAGATAAGCTAGGCATCAAACTTACACTGTATTCTTCTAGAAGAAATTTTTGTCCATCATGCAAGGCGGCAATTGGCACTGAGCGTAAACCCGTGTCCATTAGGAATACTAAACTATTGATCTGTTGAGCTTCTAGTTCCGATTTTACGGATGCAACAAACCACTGATAAAGCTGTTGAGAAGACGTTAAGTAACTATCGCGTTTGATGCGATTTGTGACATTACTACGAAACTCCGTAGCTAAATTAAGGACTTGCTCTCGTGTGGCTTCTGGGATGATTCGTCGAATTGGTTTTCCGTGTGCTGTTACCAGGATTACTTCTAAATGGTCAGTTGCTGCTGTGTTGTTTTGGGTGCCGCTTGGGTCTTGGCTGGGCGTTAATCCTTGAGAATCAATCTGCTGAGGCGTTGAGGGTACGAAGACGACATAGATGAGGGCAGATTTAAGACCCGTAATTGTTTCACTCTGGCGCAGTCTGTCTTGAGCTTTTTCTAGTGAAAAAATCGAGGTGTTGCTGATACCGAGATACTTCTCAAATTCTTTTGTGAAGTCTTCCTCTAGTGCCGCTACAGCGGTGTCAAATTCTAGAGGAGCAATCGCCTCAGATTCTTCAGGGAGAGAGACTGCTTCAAACGGTTCAATGAGATCAATGGGATTGATCTCAATGGGGGAAGTATTAGGCGTATCTATGTCAGGAATGTCCGGTTCAACGCTAACAATCTGTATTTTGCCTGTAGTTTGGGTATAAAGAAAAGACTGTGGCGGAGTGAGCGTGAAATCACCATCAGTAATTGCGCCTGCTGTACCGTTAAAGCTGTCATCTCCAACAACGAAGGGGATTAAGCCATTCCCTCCATGTCGGATCGTAATGTCGCCTCCGCCGTTACCGCCAGCAGTAGAGATGCTAGAAATGATGCTATTACGATCAATAAACGTGTCTGTGGCTTGAAAAAATTGCCCAGTTGTGATGGCAACGCTGCCACCATTGGTAAGAGTTCCACCTTGAGCGTTGATGGTACTCACCTGAAGGTTATCAACAGAATCTAGAGTAACATCGCCACCGTTGCCAAGCGTTCCACTGGAATCGATCGCATTAGTTGTAATTGCACGTCCTGCAATCAAAGAAATTAATCCGCCACTATCGCCAGAACTATTCAGGTTACCTGTGAAGATTTCCCCGCCACGGCTAACAAGAGTGATTGCCCCTCCATTAGTTGCACCAGAGGAGTTGAGATCAGCCGTTTGAATATCACCAGTAGCCGAAAGTGCGATCGCTCCCCCATTATCTGTTAGCGAACTAGTATTGAGTGTCCCTGCTGTGGTATCAATTCCGCCACCGCTTGGCCCATTATTTTCAACCGTAATACTGCCAGCAATGATGTCACTCAGGGTAATATCGCCACTGGTACTATTGGTCAATCCCTCTCCTGTATCAAGGATGATCGTTGTATCGCCAGTTCCAGAATTGAGTGTTACTCCAGGCGCAACGGTAATCACAGCCGCTCCAGGATCGCGATAAATATCGATGACACTATTAGCTACTGTTTGGTTGGCAAGTAGCGTTAAATCGCCATTATCCGTCGTGATGTCGGTATTGATTAAAAGGCTGCGCCCTGCCTGTAGCGTTAATCTCCCGCCATTTCCGGCTAGGTTGTTGGTGGTAATTGCCTGATCAACCGTGATATCGTTATTTGCCTGGAGTACAACATTGGTTCCCGTATTCGTGATGTTGGTAATAATATCGGCATTAATCCCAACCGACTGGTCGGGATTATCGTTAAAACTAAAGCCTGTCAGACTCGCATCAAACGAATAAGCAACACCAGAATCCACTCCAGCCGTGTCATCCAGACGCGCTCCCACAAGCAGATTCGTCCCCAATACAGCGATCGCATCGCCAAATTGAGCATTTACAGCTGGTTCAGGGTTAGTAAATGTTTGCAGTAATCCTCCTGTCGTGCCATCAAACAAATAAACAGCACCAGAATCGATTGCACCTGCATCATCACGATTGGCTCCAATCAAGATATTTGTCCCTACCCCTGCCACTGTTGTCCCAAAGCGATCGCCACCTGCGGGATTGGGGTTGTTAAACGTTTGCAACAACGTGCCTGTACCGCCATCAAATAAATACGCAGCACCCGGATCGGTTGCCCCTGGCTCATTCGGCGCACCAATGATGACATTCGCTCCCACTCCCGCTACGGAATTACCAAAGCGATCGTTCTCTACAGGCTCAGGATTAGTAAAGGTAAAGAGGTTTAATCCTGTATTGCTATCAAAAAGATAAGCCGCACCCGCATCAATTACTCCCGTATCAGAATCAGTAAATGGTGCGCCAATAATGATATTTGTCCCTACCGCATCTAATGAAAAGCCAAACTGATCTCCATCAGCAGGATTAGGGTTATTGATCGTCAAGCGCGGGTTTTCAGGATCGCCGACATCAAACACATAGACAGAACCTGCATCAATTGCCCCCGCATCGTCAAGACGTGCCCCAATCACTACAGTGTCGGTTCCTATAGCAGCTATGGAATCACCAAACCTATCCTCCGGTGCTGGCTCAGGGTTATCAAAGATTTGCAATAGCTCTGCTGTCACACCATCAAAGAGATAAACAGAACCAGCCCCCGGTTGTTCCGCAACAGTATTGCGACCAGCCCCAATCAACACGTTGTCACCTATTCCAGCGACGGCAAAGCCAAATTCGCCACCTGCTGTAGGGTTAGGGTTATCAAACGTTAGTAAGTAGTTTCCTGCGGCATCAAAGAGATAAGCAGAGCCAGCATTGTCTATTCCTTGTGGATCATCATGAAACGCTCCAATAACAACGTTTTCCCCAACTCCAGCAATGGAAAAGGCGAATAGATCATTTGGGGCATCACCATCAGGATTGAGGAAGGTTGCCAAAGGAGCGTTGACATCTGTGATTGTGATATTTTTTGGGTCTAGCAGCAAAGTGCCGGATTCACCCATTGCCGCCCCTGCATCCACCAATCCGGTAAAAATCACTAATTCCTTCCCGGAAACCTCAACCGTTCCGCCATTACCCGAAGCTGCACCACCCCGCGCACTAATGTTGCCGTAGAAGCGTGTGAAATCATCTGCCCAGACAACAACTTGACCTCCGTCACCGTGTCTGAGAGCATCTGCTGTAATCACTGAGTCATCACTAACAAGGGTTTGAGTCGCTTTTGGGACAGTCCCTTGCCCTTGATAATCACCACCAATGAGGACAGTCCCACCACCCCTTGCACCTGAAGCATTAACATCGGCACTAAATAATCCCACCTTGTCACCCAAAATCTTGATGGTGCCGCCTGTTTGCCCTGCGGCAGTATTAGAAACGTCAAGGGTGCCAGAAACAATGGTTGTTCCCGCTTGGGTGGGAATTAAAGTGCCATTGGCTGTTTGTACAGTATTATCAGGTGCGACAGTTAAGCCTGTATCAAGATTGCTGCCTGTGAGTAATTCCGGTAAAGCAAGCGGCGTAATCGGTAGTAGATTTCCTTGGCTATCGGTGGGGGGTTCAACCTCTAAACTTAAAATTTGTCCCGCTTGGCTAAACTTTACCAGACTGCTTCCTGGCACCGCACTTACCGTAACACTGCCTCCAGAAGCTTCGAGAGTGCCTGTATTCACTACAGTTCCCGCAACTAAAGATAGACTCTGCCCTGGTTCTACTGCCAAGTTGCCAGCATTAACAATCGCTCCTACTTGCGTTGCCTCGAAGTGAAAGGCATTGGGGCTACCAGCTAGAGTGCTATAGTCATTTGGCGCAAAGGCATTAAACCAACCCTCATCAAAGCCAATCCCTGTAGCGGTAGTAGCTGTAAATGCAGCGGGAACATTTAGACGGGCATTGGTGCCAAAGACAATCCCGGCAGGATTCATCAAAAATAAGTTAGAACTGCCCCCAGTTACTTGAATTAACCCGTTGATGAACGAGGGTTCACCCCCAACTACTCGCCCCAAGATGTTTTGAATCTCTGGATTAGAGAGAAAGTTGGCAATTTGTCCTGTCTCTAGCCCAAATTGTTGGAAGCTGTGGAAGAGATTTGTCCCATCTTGAGAAAGGGAGCCACCTTGGATATCGAGGTGAGCGCCATTTGGTGTCACAATCGTACCTGTATCATTAGCCGCTGGTGTAATCGGTTGTGAGAGGGCAGCGAGTTCTAAGTAAGGATAAACCCCAAACTGCAAACTTCCAATCCCCAATCCCGTAAGGATTGCAAGCAGTAGGCTGGCTTTTTTCATAAAACCTCACAGTACACCTAGGCAGGGCAGATGGCTAACCGTTGATAGCTGATCACTACTTGGTTGATCAACGGTTTAGTCCCTCAGTTTACGCCTATGGGTACTGGATGCAATGCGACGTTGGTAGAGAGAAGGAGAAAAAACGAATGGATGAAAATCCTTATTCCTTCTGCCCTCTGCCCTGGAGCCTTCTGCCTTATTTTCAGATTAGGTCTACTGAACTACCCCACGCATATAACTACTCCACAATTGAGCGGCTACTGCACTACTCCCGCTCGTTGGAGTGTTCTTATCATTACCGAGCCAAATGCCTGTAGCTAACTGACGGCTGGGAACGTAGCCGATAAACCAAAGGTCAACATTTCGGTCTGTGGTGCCAGTTTTACCTGCTTCTCCAAAGCCTATAGAAGCTGAACCACCTGTACCACCTTGGACGACGCCACGCAGTAGGGTATTCATTGTATCAGCCACGCCTGGTGAAACGGCTTGTATTCCCTTTTCTCCATTCTCGTCGAAGGAATAAATTACACGGCAGGTTTGGGGGTTGTTGTTGTCGGTGCAATCACTACTATCGAGAATCCGTCTGATTGCATGGGGACGGTTCCAGACACCATTATTTGCGATCGCAGCATAGGAACCTGTAATTTCCAGCACGTTGACTTCGCTTTGACCAATCGCTAAACGCGGTACCGGATCGAGTTTTGAGCGGACACCTAGGCGACGGGCTATCTGCACAACGTTATCCATCCCCGCAGCTTGCGCCACCCGCACAGCAACCACGTTTTCAGACTGTGCGAAGGCGGTGTACATATTAATGTTGCCGCCAGAACGTTCGCAACCTCGTAAGCCGTAAGCTGGAGCGCAGGAGAAGGTTTGGCTTGCTGGAATACCTTGTTCTAGGGCAGCCGCGTAGTCAAAGAGTTTAAATGTAGAACCGGGCTGTCGTTGGGCTTGAGTCGCCCGATTAAACTGACTTTGTGCATAATCTACACCACCTGTCAAGGCACGAATTTCACCGTTACGGGTGTCGAGGGTAACGATTGCCCCTTGGTCGAATCCTAAACGCGCCCCATCCGTGGCAACCTTGCTTTGTAAGGCTGTTTGTGCCTTTGCTTGAGTTTGGAGATTTAAGCCTGTTTCAACGATAAAGTTCCCTTCTTGAGCCAAATCTTCTCCGAGTAAGTCGCGCAGTTCATCAAAGACATAGCTGTAGAAGTAAGGCGCTTTTGTACTAGTAAGGAATTCACGGGCTTTCGGGCTAACGTCAATTCGCGATCGCCTTGCCCGTTGGGCTTCTTCATCGTTAATCATTCCTAGCGATCGCATCCGCGTAATCACTCGATTCCGCAGTTTCAACGCTGTATCGTAATCCTGCACTGGGTTGTATCTATTCGGCGCAGGTAACATTGCCACCAAGGTTGCAGCTTCTGAAAGGGTCAAATCCTTGGCAGATTTCTCAAAATAAAACTGGGCACCATCTTCAAACCCAAAGGTCTCGCCCAAGTAGATACGGTTTAAATATGTCTTTAAAATCTGGTCTTTGCTGTAAAACGTCTCCAGCTTCAGGGCAACAGCCGCCTCCCGAAGTTTGCGCCCAGCCGTATTATCCCGCCCTACATATTCAGGAAACAGACTTCTTGCTACCTGTTGCGTGAGGGTACTTGCGCCTTGACGAATCTCTCCCCCTTGCAAGTTAATCACCAGTGCCCGCAGGATACCAATTGGATCAACCCCAAAGTGCCAGTAATAGCGGCTGTCTTCCGAAGCAATCAAGGCTTTGGGTAGGTAGGGTGAAAACTCTGATAACCGCCCCAGTTCCCGGTGAACAGTTGTCCGAGGTTGTCGCAGAGGTGTTTGATCAGCAGACTGGACAATTACTGGCCCCTGGACACCTACTGGTAAGGGGATGACTGGAACTTTAATCCACTCAATGCCAATGATTAAGGCAATTAAGGCCGTTAATCCACCAATTCCATAAAGAACGTAACGAATCGCCAGGATATACCAAGGCGGTGGATCGACATATTGAAGCCGTACCGCTGCGGCTAGTTCTGGTGGGCCCAGCGTTAGAACATCACCATGGCGCAGCACTAAGGAAGGTAGTCGGCGTTTTCCTCGGTAAATTCCGTTCGTGGAGTTTTCGTCCTTGATGAGAAAGCTTCTTCGGCGCCGTCCGTAGCGTTCTAAGGATAGATGAATCTGGCTAATTACTGGGTTGCGTACAACAATGTCACAGGATTTGGAACTGCGTCCCAAGAAGTAGCGATCGCCGATGAGAGGATAGACTTCTGCTTTATCCGCACCAGCGTCTTGCACCCAAAGTTCTGGCACTCTAGCATTGGGTTTGAGTGTTAGGGCACTAAAGTTAACCTTCGCGTGAATTGTCTGGACTGCCTGAGTTAGCTGACCAAGCAGCGTTTTCGGCGGTTGGGGAGGTTGGGGTGAACTCATTTTTAAGCGATGAGCCAACGGCTGTAAAGCTCTTAAATTATTCTACTCGCAACCTCTAATAAGGCGTTGTTGGTTGCAATTTCTGATATGTGGCAGATCAGGCTCCCTTTATCTTGGGTGATCGCTTAAATGGCTCAATTTATAGTTGTGGCTAATTTAGGCGATCGCACATCCTGAGATATATAACATCTATTTGCCACTTACAGCAACCGCTCTATCGAGATAATATCTTTGTTAGTGAGAGTGCTACGGCGATTAAGTTGAACGCTGAATATGAACAAAAAAGTCGTCGTTCTTCGGGAAAACCACCTTGGATGAAGCTCCAAAACCCCTTTAATGAATAGGTTTCTAAAATAAATACTCTCGATAGTGGGGCGATGGGGTGATGAGGGAAGGGGGTAATCATTGAAAACCTCAGAGTTTTTCTGGATTAACCTCCTATTCCCCAACCCCCAACCCCTATCTCACCATCTCTCTACCTAACAAGATGAATGAAATAATGTACATTGGCTTTTCTTTCCAAGAATCTATTTTCTAGTCAAAAGCACCTTTGATGTTATCAATAGCGCTTTGAACAGCGTTCTTTGTGTTGTCTACGGCTTTCTCAGTCCGAGCTGCATCTTCCTCTGCTCTTTTCTCAATTGTATCCCGATCACTCTTGGCTTTGCGCTCAACAAAACTGCCCTCGTCATCTGCTTGATCAACTCGACTAGCATTTTTATTGGCAGCTTCCTTCACCTTATCTTTCGTATCTTCGATGAAATTCTTAGCTCGTCCAGCATCTGTACTGACTTTCCCTTGCACCTTATCTCCCACGCCTGCATCTGCGATCAAGGTTGCAGTTGGAGCAGCCATTGCTACGGGGTTTGAGAAAAACGCCCCTTGCCAAACAAAAGCGATCGCTGACACACAAAACAGAGTTGTGACTATCCAGCGTCCCACAATCGAAAGCGGTTTTATAAAATAATTCAGTTTCACAGAATACAATCTCCACGAGATTTAGCATTCTATTTCTACTTCATCTAGCTCATTGGCTAAACCGCTCCCTAGACAGAGCTTTTACTGTGATAAGTTGTTAAACGAATTCAGCCTTTCGATAGATTGAATAAACAAACATTGTGCGGTCTGCTAAAAACTCGTCTGAAGCTGACTTTCACCCCGTCGATAAATCTCACGAGCATAATCAGTCCAAACTCCTTGTCCCCAGTAACGAAAACAGCTTGTCTGAAGTAAAAGATTATTCATCAATGCTTCACGGTAACGAGTTTGTTGAGTAAACGTTTCTTCTTGGAGAAATGGCTCAATTTTTTCGTGAAACAAAGCACTGAGTTGATTCATCGGAGTCAAGACATTTTCGTATCCATTCACCCAACTTAGATGATTAGTCCAAGAAGCTCCATCCATGTGAAAGTTTGGCTGAGTTTGCTTTAATTCATCAATAGTTTGAGCGATGACTTCCGGGGTACAACTATTGGGTGAAACTCGCTGCCATACAAGATGTTGCCCAATCGCTTGACAAGTTGGGTAATCTTCAGGTGTACAACCCGCCGCTTCAAGCAGTTCTAGATACTCAGTTCCGTTGATTCCCACAACCCCAGATTTTCCGCCTCCATGATGTGCCATGTTTTCCCAAGCCTGTTTAAATGCACTGGGAAATTCATTCATCATCACGCCGCCATTTTCCCCATCTCCAATTTGACTAACAATTGGTGGGACTAAAACATTACCTAATTGCTGTTGAGACAATGTTTTTGCCTCGTAGTAAGGCTGCATTTGTGCTACTAATTTTGTATCTGAACCTTGGGTTTTGATTAGTGCAGTAATGCTCAGCGTTTCGCCCCTAGAATTACGGGCGACAAGACGGTGAGGTAAATGTTTATAGGGTAGGGGTTGACCTGTTAGCGTTTCAACAGAATGCTCTTGAACTAGAAGCCAGCGGTACCCGCATTCTTTGAGGGCTTTAATAAATTCAAAGAGAGTATCGGGGTGATTGGGGAGATGCATTTCAGGGGGAGAAAATCCCTTAACACGCGCCAAGGCACTCCAACCAAACAAGGCAGCAAAATGATGTTGCCATGCTTGAATATGTAACTTTAGATCGGGAATGGGTGTGGAAGGGGCAACAGTATGGCTCCACATTGTACCGAGCCATTCTACATAACGCTGGTAAGTCGGGTCGATTGTAATGCGTTTAAGATTGTCCAAGACATCTCCCCGTCCCATTTGGCGCAGTCCCCAGAGGAGATTGCCAGAGTAATCCAACATGACGCGAGGATTTTTTCCCTGAGCTACCAATTCAGGAATAAAATCTCCCATGCGGCTGTAGCAATAGGCAAATGGCCCAGCGTTATGGTTGTCACCTTCGCCTTGATGCTCAAACATATATTGCAAATTGCTGATGAATTCGCCGTTTGAGCCAGCAGGAACAGTAGGCTGGTGCATGTGGAGCGCGATCGCAAAAGTTGCTGTAATATCCTCTAAGCGAATATTCGTAGTTGGTAAAAATACAGGCTCATTGTGGTTGACTACCTCAAGGACTTCTTTTTCCCAACCGGAAATATTAGGCAAGCCATCAATCAGTTCATCAAGTTGGGGTAGCGTTGTTTGAGGAGAGGCAGAAATCATTTTAGGTGGCTCTGTTAAGTTGTGTACACTCTCGCGTTCAGACTCCACAGGACTTACGCATCGCCTGATTTTTATGGAGAGTAGTGAAAAAGTCGCTCAGATTCCCGAAATTCTCGAAGTGGAACATCAGTTCTACTTCACTGTTGCACAGGTTACTCAATTTTTGAGCGCTTCAGCTAATGATTGTTCTGGAAATCCCGGCAACTTTGAACAGTGAACGGTTAACTCTACCTCTAAAGTGAATTGTTTCTCCAAATCAGGCAGTGCTTTTTGGCAGTATTGAAAAAGGCGTCTCCACTGGAAGAAAGCATGGCACTACCAAGGTTAAAATCAACTGTTCATACTCAACTGCCTGAACGCCGTCACGCTGACCCACCAGGATTGTGGTCTAGTGTGATTATTGGTTCTATTGTTATCCATATACTTCTTTTTGGAATACTGCGTTTGTTATTGATGGGGCGACTCCAAGGCTTTCTGTCTGAGGCAATTCTTATTCCTGTCGATGTCATTACTCTTGCTCCAGGATCGACATCACCTGTCTCTGGAAACCAGTTTCCGATAAATCGTCCTGCTAGAGAACCTTCTACCCAGCCTGTTAATCGTCAACCTTCCTCTGCTGCTGTTCCGCCTCAAAGCCGCACGAACTCACAGGAGATACTGACTCAGAATTCTCAAGACAATCGATTCCCTGTTGCATCATCATCACCAAATATTGCTCAAAATCGACCCTCGAATCGGCCGACAGCGCCAACTTCACCGAACATTCCTCAAAATCAGCCCTCGAATCGACCGACTACAGAGCCAAGTTCACCTAATCCCGCCCCGAATCCCTCATCCAGCCCACCCACAGAACCGGGTTCGCCTAACCCCTCCCCAAATCCCTCGCCAATACCTACAGAACCCGGTTCGCCCAACCCTCAGCAAGGAAGTGGCTTTCTTGCCACTCCCGGTCAATTTAATTTGACTAGCAATGAGAGTGATGTTATCAATCCCAGCAGGGAGGGTGACGCATTCGCTACCTTGGCTTCAGGTAACAGACAATCATTTTCTGGAGAAGAGTTGCGATCGCTAGGTATTAATCTTGACCAAGTTCAGGTTTTACAGGTGCGGGTATGGATTGAAAGCACAGGGCAAGCAACTGTTAGCTCTACTCAAGTCCAACAAGGAAGTCTCAGTTCAAATGTGGCGCAGCAACTGGCAAAGTTAATTGTTGAGCAGTGGCAGTTTAACCCGACAAGGATGGCAGGTAGCCCAGTTCCACGGGAGTACTATCTCTCTCTTACAATTTCTCCCACTCAAAATTAGGGTTCTTGGCTTAAATACGATAAAAGTGTGTTAGCCTAGTCAAGGCTGGGAAAAAAGTCCAAAACTGCGGGCGTAGTTTAGTGGTAAAACCTTAGCCTTCCAAGCTAATGATGCGAGTTCGATTCTCGCCGCCCGCTTTGTTGTTTGTACAGTGACTAATTATTTGTCGTTGGTGACACATTGTTGTCGCTAAGACGAAGTATGCGTCGTCGTGACAAATAAATGTCGTTCTTTACAGCAGTATGTGGGTAACTTGAGTTAGTCTAGTTGCCCACAAGTAAGGCGACCGCATAGGCAGCAATTCCCTCTTCTCGTCCCACTGGACCTAACTTTTCATTCGTGGTTGCCTTGATGCCGATTTGGTCAGGTTTTAATTCAAGCGTTGTGCTGAGGCGATCGCGCATTGCTTTAATATGAGGCTTAAGCTTAGGACGCTCTGCCACAATAACAGAGTCAATATTACCAATTGCAAAACCGTGCGCTCGCACTAGTAGACTTCGGCGGAAGTCTACCTGCCATTATGCCGCCAAAGCCTTACCCTTGTAAGTCCACTTAAAGGGTTTTGCCATAGTACGATTGAAATAGTCAATAAATTCAAGAATACGGGTTTTGA
>JAHHIF010000066.1 GCA_019358875.1 Symplocastrum torsivum CPER-KK1 | reverse complement strand
GGCTAGTTTCGAGCGTGGAAAAGTAAACAAAAAAAGCAAATCGGGGTGGGTAAGGTATACCTCGCCAACTGAATGGCACAAAGAGTACACTGCCTTATAACGTCTAGACAGATAAAGATGAAGGAAAGCCACTCATTCACGGTATGCTGGCACTCAAGCTAAATGTGCCACGCAACCAACCAGATGAGCCGAGCGATCGCACTATTCAATCAAGCGGGTGGGGTCGGGAAAACGACAATTACTCAGAACCTAGGCTACCAACTCTCTACACGGGGTCACAAGGTTCTTCTCATCGACCTCGACCCCCAAGCTTCGCTAACGACTTTCATGGGGATTGACCCTGATAGTTTGGATAAGACCCTGTTCGACACCCTGGTCAACGAGGAGCCACTGTTCATCCTGCCCTCCCTTCACGGCATGGCTCTTGCTCCCACCAATATCACACTCAGCGCCGCCGAAATCCAACTAGTCAATCTGGATTTTCGCGAGGTTCGCCTCTCTGAAGCTCTCGACAGAGTCCGAAATGACTACGACTTTATCTTAATTGACTGCCCACCGAGTTTAGGACTCTTGAGCTACAGCGCTTTGGTTGGGGCTACTCATGTTCTCGTTCCGATCGAGACACACTACAAAGCCTTCCAGGGAACCAACTTACTCTTGCAAACGGTGGCTAAAGTTAGAAAGAGAGGCAATCCAAAATTACAAATAGCAGGCTTCGTTCCCTCTCGCTATGCCGCCAGTAACTCTCAAGACAAACGTACCCTCAAGGCAATTCAAGCACAGTTGGCAACTGTAGGAACGGTCTACGAACCGATTCCGCGACTGACGGCATTTGTAGATGCCTCCGAAGAACAAGTCCCCTTGGCAGTCTATGACCCTAAGCATCCTGTCCTCAAAATCTTAGACCAGTTAGCCCAACAGATGGAGCAACTCAATGCCTCGTAAGAGCGATCGCCCCTACAAAGGCAAAGCCAATCTCGATGTTTTATTTGGAGAGGAGGAGTCTAAAACTGCTCCTCAAACAGTTCCTATCGACTCAATTACTCTCCCAGCCTCTCAACCCCGCCGCTACTTTGACCCGGCGAAAATGGAGCAGCTCATTGCGTCGGTTAAGGCTCATGGCGTTTTGGAAAACTTACTGATAAGACCCCTTCCGGACAAGGACTCAAGCTACGAATTAATTGCCGGAGAACGGCGGTATCGGGCAGCTTTATCGGCTGGGCTTAAAGAAGTCCCCGTCACCATCCGCTCTCTGAGTGATGAACAAGCGCTCCAGATTAGCCTCGTGGAGAACTTGCTCCGAGAAGACCTCAACCCGGTTGAAGAGACAGAAGGTATCCTGCAACTGCTAGCACTCCGCCTCAATGTGGCTAGGGAGGAAGTCACTTCTCTGCTACACCGGATGCGTGACGAACAACGAGAAAAAGTTCCCCATAACGTTATGGGGAATGAGCAAGGGCAAACAATTCAAGCTGTCTTTGAGGAGTTGGGGTCAATTACTTGGGAATCCTTTGTGTCTAATCGCCTTCCCTTGCTGAACCTACCCGACGACATTTTGGAAGCGCTCCAAACGGGAAAAATTGCCTACACCAAAGCAACGGCGCTCGCACGAGTCAAAGACGACGAGGCGCGACAATCCTTGCTAGAGGAAGCCATTGAGCAAGACCTGTCCCTTAGCCAAATCAGGGAACGCCTCAAAACCCTTCAACCAAAAACTGAGATTTCTTCCCCCTCATCTCAATTTGATGCCACGACCCGTCGCCTGAGAGCCGCGAAGCTATGGGAGAATCCCAAGAAGTGGAAGCGGGTTCAGACACTGTTGCAAAAACTGGAAGCCCTAATTGAAGAAGAGTAATTATAAATTGGGGATTGAGAACATTCGTCTTCTCCCCCAATTTCACAATAATCCAGTATAGCCAAATTCCCCAGTCCCGTGCGCGATTGGCTGTATGATGCCCCTAGGGAGGGTGGGGAATGAACCAAGTCGCGACACAAACGGCCGTTACCGCTACGGAGCAGCTACTTAACCTTTGGCTGCACGGCAAAAGCTTAAGCACTACTGAATATTACCGTCTCTATGCTAGGCGCTTTATTGACTTTGTGGGCAAGCCTCTACATCTAGTTACCCTCGCGGAAGTCCAGGGTTTTGCGGCTTCACTAGAAGAGCAGGGTAAGGCTAAAAGTACTCAGCGCACCATTATGGCGGCTGTCCGCTCCCTGATTTCGTTTGGCAATAAAAGTGAGGTATTGCCTCGAAATGTTGGGGCACTGGTTGAACTTCCTGAAGCCCCGGATACCCTCAACGAACGGCTATTAACGGAATTAGAAGTTCAAACGATGATTGCCCTGGAGAGTCATCCCAGAAATCGGGCAATCTTGAGGCTATTGTATCTAGGTGGGTTACGCGCTAGTGAACTGTGCCAGTTGACGTGGAAGAATTTACAGCTTCGGGGCAATAGCGGGCAAGTCACCGTCTTGGGCAAAGGCTTGAAGACTCGCAGTATCTTGCTTCCTGCCTCGTTATGGGTCGAACTCATGCAGATGCGGGGAGACGCAGGCGATAAGGAACCCGTGTTCCGCTCTCGTAAGGGTAGCCACTCCGGTCACTTGACGCGGGAACGGGTGCATCAGATTGTGAAAGCCGCAGCCAAACGAGCTGGAATCAAGGGCAAGGTTTCACCTCACTGGCTGCGCCATGCCCATGCGACTCATGCCTTGGAACGGGGAGCAAAAATTCATCTCGTTGCTGAAACCTTGGGGCATTCCAGCGTCGCTATTACCAGCCGCTACCTCCATGCGCGTCCGGAAGATAGTTCGAGTTTGTACTTACCGGGATAGTCAATCTTCCCATTACTGTCACAGAAGATTACTTTCCATAATTTATCACCCAACGCGATCACATCGGCTAGTCTGACCCTCATCCCTTTTCAATCGCTAGTGCCGTCGCCAGAAAAGGTGGGTCAATGTAGCGATAGGTTGCTAAACGTACATTAATACCTACAAGGAAAACGAATTTTCTTAGGTAATTGGTAATTGTTGTCGGGATAGTGCGGTTAGGCGACATCCTTGCTCCTTCCCTGAAGAAGCAAGGATGTCGCCGTTTGTACACTAGACAACTTGTGAACCGTTGCCTCCTTACCGCGCATATTATGTAGTTTCAGCCATTCGGCTTACTAAAGCTCAGTGAATATACTATGTGCAAGGTAGTGATTCTTTAGTTAGGTTGATAGGGCTATCTGAAATTATTTAGTGTTTGGATATCACATTTACTGTTTCTTCATCAGGTTTTCACAGGTTCTTCATAAGTATTGAGAAAGGGGAGCTTTCCTTTGGGAACACTTGAATAAAGGGAGCAAACTACTCAAATTTCCAAAATGGATTCTAATAAACTTTTTGAATGTTATGCAGGAGGAAAAAGAAATCTTTCTGAAGCATACCTTAGCTCTACCAATTTGGAGCAGGCAACTTTTAAAAGGAGCCAACTGTACATTGATAAACGAATGCCACTGCCAGATTGGGGAACCTTTTTCATTGAGATAGGCTGTCACGTTGCAGAATGGGAGACTGGATCAAATCGGTTAGTAATAGCTCTTGCTGTTCCTACGAGAACTTGTGCCGCGGCTCTTGCTGCTTTTGGCGTTGTGCTAGCGAGAGCTAATAGTTCTCCTAATCAAGTTGAAATTTATGAATATTTTGACAAACTCTGTAGTTTGAAAAAGGGAACTCCAATTATTTATAGAGAAGGTAAGAAGATACGTAAAGGTATTTACTGTGGTTTTTCTAATGAAAATGGTCAATGCCTTATTACTGTGCGTTTACCTACAAAAAATGGTGACATGATTTGTAAAGTCCCTCCGGGAGAAGCACAGAAAGTTGAACCAGCAACTAGTCAAGATAAGAGAATCACTCTGCGAACGACAGGACGTTGTAAGTTCTCTGGCAAAGCATTTATTGATGCCTGTATTGGTCGGATAGAATCGTTTGATTTTTATAAGAAGTCTCGTTTAGAGTGTGTGATTCTTGGAAGATCAAACATTCTTAAACAAGAAATCAAAGAAATACCTTTTGGCTGTTGTTCATCTCAAAGAGTTTACACAGAAGGCAGATTACAAGATGTTTTGCGAGTACGGGAATGGTTGAGTGACGGTCAAGCTTATCGATCAGAAGTTTTATCGGTGGATGGTTCTAAACCGCCCCGAACTCAGCACGGCTCAATTCCCTCTGTAACTATATTCGATGGGGCAAGTGGCTTCCTAAAATGGCGCGATTACTGGCGTAACTCTCACTGGATTGTTGTCTTGGATAACACAGAACTCCACTTTATGGAGGCTGTCTACGAAATTAACGAGGGTTATCGTCGTTCAAACCGCCTTAGTAAAGTAGAGATACAAAACATACTATCTATTCCATCTGGAGTTGAACTTGTTATTTATCAGGAAGAGCGTCAATGACCCACATTGGCTTGTCAAATGTTAGTAAGCTTCTCATATCAGATGTCAGTAAGATTTATGAGTGTTGCAGTCATGTCAAAATACAATACCATCGGGTCGATAATTCCCAATTTCGTAGTTTTTGCCTTTCCCTGAAAAAATTTGAGCGATTGCTAGGCGAAGCGGCGGAGGATAATTACTGGAGAACATTCCTGTATTCCCTGCGACGCTATCAGTTCTGCCTATGTGCAGCACCAGTGCCGTTCAACCATCCAACAGTCTGTAAACCAGAAATTCTGGAATCTATACAAAAGCACTTGTCCATAAGCAAATCAATTTATCCCAATTTCGCAGATGGGGCAGATGATATTTTCACTCAGTTCATCAGTCTGTCCAAATCAGATGATAATCCACTACTACATTCTCTAGCAGAACTATGCTCAACATCTGGAGAAGTAGCTTTACTCTTAAAAGAATCGCACCTAATTTATGCAGTGGAAGATGTACTAGCTGCAATAACTAGTTTACGCGGCATTGAACTGGTAGTGCCATCCCAACTACGAAGTAGCACTTGCTACAAAAAATTAGTAGTTATTGGTCCAACCCGTTGGTTTCCAGAATACGTTTTTAGTGCGCCCCGCGCACCTGATATTCAAATAGTTCACTACAACTGGATCAGGGATAATTGGAAAACCGAACCAGTTTTCATTGGCTCTATCAAGGTAGCAGAATCAGCAATTTTTCCGATTCTTAATCCAGAAAAAGCTAACGACACAATTGGTAATGAAGTAGTAATTAACCATCTCGAACCAGAGGAAATTCTACTGCCATCAATCAATTGGAATCAAATTACTAAGGGCTTTGTTCACTCATCTCTCGTCAGTCTCGATATAGAAGATGAAGATACAGAGGCGCGGTTGTTTTTGTTGGAAGGGGGAGAAGCTGTTTTTCTGGATGCAGATGCGAAAGCAATGGTAATCGACATGGAAGAGGATGAGTCTGTCAAAAGAATTCCTGTAGTTGACATTGAGCCGGGTATGTTTGTTCTTTTACGTACAAGTAGCGGTGGCGATTATATTATTCCCTTGGCAGACCGAATATTGGGAGAAAATGCACAACGTACTAGAGAATTGCAAAATGAATGGAAAACTCTTCTGAGACAGAAGGTAAAGTCAATTGGTTTACTAGCTGTTAGCAAAAATCTTGTCAAACTCGACTCTCTTCGGGCTAATGAGGTAAATGTTCGCCGCTGGATGTTAAATAGCAGCATAAAACCGCGTAGTGACAAAGATTTTGAGGCTATTTTGCGTTTTGTTGGTGTGGGAAACAGACTACACCAATTCTACGAAGCTGCAAATCTGCTCGATAGTGCCCACAGAATGGCGGGTAAGTACATCCGCAAGTTACTCCTTAAACAAGTTGGTCAATGTGACCTTCCACAACTACAGCGATTGGGCAGAATGGATTTTGAGCTTGACGAAGCAGATGGCGGTAGCATGACTGCTTTGCGAGTAGTGGATATGGACTCAGAACTCAGGATGATTCCCGCATCAAAAATTGCACAACTTTTTGAAATCGAGCATGAGATTAATAATGCCTAATCATATAGTTAATAGAGACAAAGTTATACAGTTCCTGCGAGAAGAACTTGTGGGACCATCACCCCAAGGAGAACCTAAAGATTGTTCTGGGGAAGTGAATTTTCAATCTGACCAAGAATTTTATTGTCCTTGGCGGCAAGAAAACGGTGAAGAGATTCTTCAGCGAGACCCTCCCCTAGTCCGTTATGGTGTGGGAGTCCTTTATCCACTGGGAATAAAACGTGAAGACGAAGACTCTCGTGCCGACCAGGTAAACCCGGAGAATAAAACTGAAGAAATAGATGAATCTGAGGCAGCGATTACAGAAGAGGCGAATCAAAGCCTTGAAAACATTAAAAAAGGCATAGCAGATAGTATTGAAACCGAGTCAGATGATTTTGACTTATCAACGGCTAATACCTATCTACCTAGTAGCATGGGTATAAGTTTTTTAGGAGAATTTTCTCAAGATTCGGTGCTGCTGATTAAAGCATGGGGCGGGTATTATCGACACAAAATTGTTAAAGTTTCTGGAAGTGAAAGAACTTGGTGGTTGCGGAAACCAGTAGAATTTACAGTTGAGTTCGATGGTGATAAACTTTGTCAGCCAAAAGAAACGATACTTTCTAAAACGGCGAAAATAAACGGGCTTAATTTGAGTGTAGAAGTATTCTCTCGACCCAATCGAGATAAACGAGAGGGAGTTCGTCTAATTACAATTTGTTTAGTTAATCGTAGCAGTGGCGATAGTGATTATGGTCGTCATGAAAAAAATTTATTCCAGGCGGGGTTTGAAGCCACTATTGTTTCACAAAAGGGACAAGCAAATATCCTACCCTATCCAGGTCAACGTTTCTCTTGCAGTGAAGAGCAAGAGGAAGAGCAATATAAGGAAGAGCAATCTCTCGCACTGCTTTACCGCCATATGAAAACCTATGGGGCAGGGCATGGTTGTGCAGCAAATTGGGATGAAGAAGCCAGTAATGACCGAGTTAAAACTGTAAGAGCAGAGTGTCTGCCTACTTTTGAGACTCCTAGCATTACGCCTGACATAAAGCGTGAGGATAATAGCAGCCTAGAAGTCCCTATGGCTACTTTAGCAGGGTTAGTAGAGGGTGATGATGGCTTGGCTGCTTTGCAGGAAGTGGTTGAACGTTATGAAAACTGGATCGAGGTGAAAAGAAATGAAATTACCACGTTTGAGGAACAATACCAGGATACAGCCCAGCATCATATGGATGAATGTGAAAAAGCTGCTCAGAGGATGAGAGATGGGCTAAATTACTTACAACACGATCCAAGAGCCAAGAGAGCATTTCAATTAGCCAACTATGCCATCTTGCTGCAACAGCTCAGCAGTCATAGTCATGATGGGCTGCGTAGGGCAAACTACGATAAAAAAGCAATAGATTTTAATTTTTCTGAACCTTATCAAGCGCCTAACCTCCTGCAAGCTGGAGAAAATCGCGGCAAATGGCGTGCGTTTCAGATTGCCTTCCTACTCATGTCTCTTCAGTCTACTGCTCAGGAGAAAGAGCGTGAGACGGTTGAACTGATTTGGTTTCCCACGGGTGGCGGTAAAACCGAGGCATATTTGGGCTTGTCTGCGTTTGCTCTCTTCATGAGACGGTTGGAAAACCGAGAAGATGCTGGAGTTCATGTGCTGATGCGCTACACGCTCCGATTATTGACAGCACAACAGTTTCAGCGAGCTTCAGCACTATTGTGTGCGATGGAGTACCTCCGCCGCCAACATTCTGAACTTGGTAGAGAACCTTTTTCAATCGGAATTTGGCTGGGAGGTACAACAACTCCCAATTTTAGAAAAGACGCAATTTATAGCTTGAATCAACTGCAAAGGAGTTCATCAGCAGAAAATCCTTTTATTATTGGCAAATGCCCTTGGTGCAACGCTCAGATGGGGCGTTATGACGGACAACTACCAAGGGGAGTCCCAAAGGTTTTAGGCTATCAGCAAAGTGCTGGCACTGTAGTTTTCAAATGTCCCGATCAGGCTTGTGAATTTAAAAATGGACTTCCCATTTATGTCATTGATGAAGACATTTACGAATACCGTCCTTCGTTAGTCATTGGTACGGTAGATAAGTTTGCCCAGTTAGCCTGGAAGCCGGAAGCAAGGGCATTATTTGGAATTAACTCTGATGGACAACGGCAAAGTTCTCCTCCAGGACTAATTATTCAAGATGAGTTGCACTTGATATCGGGTCCTCTGGGGTCAGTTGTGGGGCTATATGAAACGGTGATTGAAGAGCTTTGCACTGACAGGCGTGGTGAGCAAGCAATTAAGCCGAAAATAGTCTGTTCTACGGCAACAATACGCCGTTATGCCGAGCAAGTTAAAGCTCTCTATGGACGTGAGGATGTGGTGCTGTTTCCACCACCAGGATTAGATGCGTCGGATTCATTTTTCTCACGCTATGCGAGGAATGAGGATGGCACGTTACAACGAGGTCGAATTTATGCGGGTGTTCATGGACCTGGTTTGAGTTCTTTACTCACTGCTCAAGTGCGAACATCAGCAGCTCTTTTGCAAGCTCCAGTTCCTCTGACTAGCGAGGAACAAGACCCTTGGTGGACTTTACTAATGTTCTTCAATAATCTCAGGGAATTGGGTTTTACGCTTTCCCTGTTGCAGTCAGATATTCCTGGCTATTTTAAGGTGCTCCAAAACCGACTTGGTTGGGACAGACAACAAACACGTCGCATCTGGCAACCGTTGGAACTGACTGGGCGTATCCGAAGCGATCAAGTTCCTGAAGCGATCGCCAAGTTAGAGGTCAAATGTGATAACAAAAACAATCAAAAGCCGATTGATGTTTGTCTGGCTTCTAACATTATTGAAGTTGGGGTTGATATAGACCGCCTATCGCTTATGGCTGTAGTTGGTCAACCCAAAACCACGTCTCAGTATATTCAGGTGACAGGTCGTGTGGGGCGCAGGTGGTGGGAACGTCCTGGTTTAGTCGTAACGTTGTATAGTCCCACTAGACCCCGCGATCGCTCCCATTTTGAAAAATTCCGCAGCTATCACGAACGGCTTTATGCCCAAGTTGAACCCACCAGCGTTACCCCATTTTCTCCCCCAGTCTTAGACCGTGCCTTACACGCAATTATGGGGGCTTATGTCAGACAAACCGGAGATGGACAGATAGCAAAAAGCCCCGATCCGTATCCAGACATTCTCATTAAGCAGTTGCGGGAAATCTTGATACCTCGCATAGAAGTTATTGATCCAGATGAGGTAGAAAATTTCCAACGGGTTTTTGACAAACGAGCCTCAGAATGGCAACGCTGGCAAAGGACGCGCTGGAAAGGAACTAGCCAAACAGTCGATGACATACCACTGCTAAGAGTTGCAGGTGATTACGCTAGTCCAGAATGGCAGCGCCTATCTTGGGCTACGCCGACATCTATGAGAAACGTAGATGCAGAGTGTCAAGCAGAAATTACTCAACTTTACTTACTTGAAGGAGGTGAAGAAGATGCCTAAAGGTCCTATTAGACGCGCCCAGTTAATTGCACCTTACGGAGTGGGTGCAATGATAGTTGTTAGGGATGGAACATCTTTGATTACGGCTGGTTTAGATCACTGGTATAAGCGTGAAGATGGTCGGGATGATGTCGATCAATCAGAATTTCGAGTTGAGGAATGGCGGCTGGCACAGCAGTTAGGAGTCGATCACTTTCGACTTCCCCCGGACTTCAGAACAGTCCATAAAGGAGCATCAGTTCCTAATGCCCTTCTTACTGTCCCGTTTTTACGCTTTCCTCAATGGCATTACTGTCAATCCTGTGGACACCTCAAGGAGTTGAAACTGCCTCAGCGTAGTAAGGAGAAATGCCCAAAATGCGAAGAGCAGAAAAGAAATAGGTACTTAGTCCAGGTTCCGATTATTGCGATGTGCGATCACGGTCATATTCAAGACTTCCCCTGGCGCGAGTGGGTACATCGCTCTGATAATCCCACTTGCCAGAAACCAATGCGTTTGGTAGGAACAGGAAGTGCAACTTTGGGAGGTTTAAGCGTTCAGTGTGAGTGCAAGGAGAAACGCTCGCTATCTAGGATTACAGAGACTGATCAAGATAATGGAAATGACACTACATTTCTCAGTAAACATCTTAATAAAAATTCCGCTCAGGACTATTCTGAGTCTCCTCAGTTTCTCTGTCAAGGAAAACGACCTTGGTTGGGAACTGAAGAAAGTGAATCTTGTTCTCGACCCTTGAGAGGTTCTCTACGCAGTGCTTCTAATGTGTATTATTCTCAGGTACGGAGTGCTATTTACCTGCAAAGGGGCAATGATACTGAACTCATTTCTACTCTGGAAGAACCTCCTATTTCAACACTTATCGCAACCCTATTAAAAGCTAACATTGATATAATAACGCCCGCATTCCTGCGAGAACAATATCCACAACTTTTGCA
This sequence comes from Symplocastrum torsivum CPER-KK1, assembly GCA_019358875.1. Taxonomy (GTDB): domain Bacteria; phylum Cyanobacteriota; class Cyanobacteriia; order Cyanobacteriales; family Coleofasciculaceae; genus Symplocastrum; species Symplocastrum torsivum. Next base: position 31,366 of record JAHHIF010000066.1, on the reverse strand, counting down.
ACCTTTCTCGAATAAGGATATCCAAGCTGCCCTAAAAACAATCCTTTCAGGAGAAGATAACGAATTAGACGAAGTTTTTGTTGAGGGTGATGACCCAGAAACCCATTTCCGCCGTCCCGAATTTAACGTGCTACGGACTGAGCGTGATGAGAAGCAGCTTAAAAGTCGAAAGATTGATTTGGATAATTACGATCTAGATATAGCCCGATACTTCTCCCGAATCATGCTAGTCAATAAGCTTAGGGAAACTAGAGCTTTAGCCGGATTCACCCGTATTTTCCCCGAAAATGATCTGACTTTAAATTTACATTCCTTGCGAGAGCTTCTGAGGCGCAATTCATTACCACCCCAGAATTCATGGTTGCCTGCTTATGTAGTTTATGGTGAAGGCATCTTTTTGGAGTTAAACGAGAGGCGGCTCCAGCAGTGGTTAGACCAAAATGAGGATGCGGTTCAAGAGCGAATCAAGCCTCTGGTACAGCGTTACCAGCAAGTACAGGAGCAACGGCATTTACGCGATCGCCCTCTTACACCGCGATTCATCCTTTTGCACACCTTTGCTCACTTACTGATGAATCGTCTTACCTTCGAGTGTGGGTACAGCTCAGCTGCCCTGCGGGAAAGGCTATATGTATCCGATAATCCCGATGCTCCAATGGCTGGGGTGCTGATTTATACCGCTGCTGGGGATTCCGAGGGAACAATGGGAGGACTTGTGCGGATGGGCAAACCTAATAATTTTGAGCCGATGGTGCGTGCGGCGCTTGAGGTTGCTAGCTGGTGTTCCGCTGACCCAGTGTGTATGGAAATTGGTGTTAGGGGGGGACAGGGACCAGATTCATGTAACTTGGCGGCTTGCCACAATTGCGGTTTGGTACCTGAAACATCCTGTGAGGAATTTAACCGCTTTTTGGATCGAGGGTTTGTTGTGGGTGATATCAACAACCGTAGCCTTGGTTTTTTTACCTATGATGATGTCTCCACTTGAAGCAAGCCTTTACAATAGTGGTGCTCTGGATCATAGATGCACTGGTTGGGGAAACTAATTGAATAGCAAACTACGAAAGTTGATTTAATGCTTGCTAAGTAGGTGGGTGAAATTAAACACACATTGGGAAAGGGTGGAATTCAGGAGCTAGGATATTTTGACTACTTCTGACCTCTGACTCCCTTCCTAACCTGCATTTATTTATAGCAAACCTGAAGACTATATTAATATTTTCCAGGAAAGGAGCAAGTTTCGTCAGAATAATCAGCTTTCTCTATCCTCGAACCCAGCAAGATATTCTTGAATCTCAGGTTCAAACTCCTTACCAACCTCTTCAAAAACATCCAAGAGTGCTGTGTAAGTTCCTGCATCACCAACACCGTCCCAGAACTCCTCACCTATTAAGATGCATGAATCATGATGCATATCAAAAATTTTGAAAGGTTGTTTCCAGCCATATGCTTGACGAGTCAAGTAAGGGTTATAGGGTAAGGCAAAGTACGCCTGGTTCGCCGCGTCTATCGCTTTCAACTTCAACATATCCGACTTTGCCTTCTCGGTTTGATCCAAATTTGGCTTAACGGTCTTTAATGAATAAAAGTGTTTAGTACCATCTAACTTCCAAACAAATAGGTCGGAAATAACGGTCAGTGGAAGTTGTTGCCCCATCCCCGTAGTAGCAGCTATCCTCAGTAGTTCTGCGTCCCAGTTTGGTCGTCCTTTGTTTCCCCTAAGCTCGCTGAGGATACGCTCAATTTCATTGAGTTGCCCCGTCCAAATTAATCCAGCTTCCCGATTCCCTTGAGTAGCTTGATGCCCTACACCTTTTGCAACGATGACAGCAACTTGCTCGAAGACTCCCTGACCAATTGACGTGACGAACGAGCGTTCAAACTTCGATGCCCTCCAAATCGCATCAGGTACTAACCGTGCGTGGAACGGGCTAGTACGCCTAAATTCTTCGGGGTCATAAGGTTCCTCCACGGCACGGCGGTCTAAAGTCCTTCGTAAGCTTGAAGAGAGGACTACTTTCACTGAATTTGCTGTCCCTGCGTCCATCTGAAACACCGTTATCGCCCCAGTGCCTAGCCTAGCAGCGAGACATAAGATTAAACATCAGTAGAATCTCGGTCGCGGAGTAATATACGAACGGGAACAACGATTATCAAGTGGCATAGAGTCAATGCAAAGAAGGGGTGTTACGAATGGCACAATCTGAAATGCCAAGTGGGGCATCCAACACTCTCTGTCTCTGAAGATGACTTCTCTATATTTGTTAGCAAGACCATCACTGCTAATCCTAAAGCCTTGTACATAGAGAGTAGCGTTTGGGAAGATAAAGAGGCAATCAAGCAGTTGTCTTTGCCGTTCGATTTCATGTAAATACGAGAGCCAGTGGTAGTCCAGATCAAGTTGAAAAAAGTGGGAACAGTGTAAGTTGCTCGAACTCTTTCCTTTCGTGTAAATTCCTCCCCGCAATTAGATCTTGAATGTGTTCACCAATGGCTTTTGCAAGCAGCATAGGCACGGCATTACCGATTTGCCTATATTTAGAAGTGGTCGAGCCGCAGAATATCCAGTCATCGGGAAACGTTTGAATCCGCGCACATTCCTGGACACTTAGAGGACGAAGTTCTTCTGGATGGCACATATCCGTAGCCTTCTGATGTGGAGAGGTGGTTACAGTGGGTGAAGGCTTGTCCCATGATAACCGCCTGTAGAATCCTACTTTGCCGCCTCCAGAATTATAAGCTCCACCCATCGCTTCTTTCTTGAGTTCGTCGGGTAGATACCTCCAGTTTTGCCCTGCTGAGAGGAGTCGTAGGTATTTGAGACGGTTCTCCGAGTAAGGGACAAACTCCGGTTCAGGGTCTGTTAGAGATGCGATCGCATCTCTAAGCGTTAACCACTGTTGCCGTCCTTGAGAAGGCTTCTGGTTGTGAGTTGGTCGGGGTAAATTCACCAGCAGACCATCCCTTGAGCCAATGAAGATCACCCGCTGTCGGTTCTGAGGGACACCGTAATCGGCAGCTTCTAGGAGACCATAAACAACCTTATAGCCTAGGCTATCCAGCTCTGAAAGTACCACTTTCAGGGCTGCACCAGGCATCTCATCGGGTTCCAAAGGTGGATAACCAGCCCCGCGTTGGGAATGGGGTCGATGACGGAGCGGAGCCGAGAGTAACCCCTTGACATTCTCCATAATAAAGAAGCGCGGTTGGATGCCTTGGACAAGCCTGACAAAATCCATGAACAGACTGCCACGCGGATCGCCAACGGACTGACGCTTCCCGGCGGTGCTAAACGGTTGGCAGGGGGGACCACCAGCAACTAAATCTACTTCCCCTGGTTGCAAGGATCTACCGATGCCCAAGGCACCTCCCCCCTCCTCAAAAAGCCTCTCGGCAGTAGCCTGCTGCACATCTCTAGGAACAGCGCTCTCTTTAAGTTGTGGGCGGTTAAGAGCTATGGTTTTTGTGCAGTCCGCGTCATATTCCACCACGCTAACCGTGCGGAATCCTGCTTGCTCTAATCCCAGGTCTAGCCCGAAGGCTCCAGAAAACAGGCTAATCGATATTAGTTGACCGTCTATCACTTCTCCTCGTAGGTTTTGAAACTTTTCATTCTATGCTCTAACCGTTACCTTGGTCTTAGGCATCGGAACCATCCTCCTCTAACTCAAGAATTGGGTCTTCTTGATCTGCTCTAGCCAGTTGCTCAAAAAATTCAGAGCGAGAAATACCAATTTCTGCTGCCCGCTTGTCTACATAGGCAACAATTGACGGACTTAGGCTAAGGCTGTATCTCTGCTTTTGCTCACCGTGGAGAGTGCGATCACTTTTCTTTAGTTTTCTTTTCGCCATCTCCCCTTTTAAGCTCTCAGTTAATTATATAACTTAGTTGTTAACTAAGTTATATACATAAGTTATATAACATTAGTCCGCAGGAGCGTCCAAAAAAATGACCATTTAGTGGGAGGCTGATTAACTAATTAACTAACTTCGACAAAAAATCCACTTACCCTTTCAATCTGGTAGGAAATTATTAGAGTCAACAGTTGTTGAAGTCAAGGAATATCCAAGAACTTTTCATCCTGAACAAATTTAGAGGCGAAATGGCAAGGATGCGAACTTTAAACGTTTGGAAACCAAAGCCGCAAGTTTATAACGTTAAGGGCTTTAAGTATTCACACGGCCTTGAATACTTTAATAGAACAGTTGCACTAATCACAGGCTCAGAGAATAATGAGTAAACATAGCATCCACAATCATCAGGTGAGCTACATGTACCTAACCCCAGAAAACACTCTCACTTCTGTCCATTCTCACCACCAGATAAGCCAATACCTGGTTAATCAGCCAGAGGAGTCTGGGAGGCTCACCGCCAGAGTTTCCACATTTGAAATTGTTGAGGTGAGCGCCATGTTCTAGAACCAACGACTAGAACCCAAAAAACCCCCACCGCAAAATAGTAGGGGCTTTTGGGAAATTAATTCAGTCAGGGATAGAGGAATCTAACTCGATTAGTTTGGCGACTTGACAGTTAGATAGCCTATAGATCTGTGTGTCTATTGTAGGGCTATTCTGTAGTTTCTAGCAACTCCTACAGTAGGGCTATAAAAGACAGATCTTGACCTAAGGCATTGCTCTCTCTATCTCTCTCCACATCTGGGATTGAGGGCTTGCCGTGTCCAACAGACAATAAGGACGTTTTTGCCAAACAGAATTTCCTTCACCTGACACATAGCTCTCTCTCCCTCCAAACCCTGGACGGAGAGACCTTGTATAATCACAAATTTTTAGAATCCTAGTCGTAGCACTCCTAACTACCACGACTAGTCAATACATGGCTCTCTGTGTCCATCTACTCAAATGAGGGACAGAGAAAATGAATTCCGATAACTTCGATAACACCATCCCGACCGACTCACTCACACGATCTAGCTCTACGACTTCAACATCAGCCTTCACCAACGTTGTGCAGGAATGTACCTCTGAGCCGTCGTTCAATAACGTGGGTGCTGGCTTGCCTGCCACGTCTACAACTCAACCACCAGACCGACTCAGGGAAAACAGCAGCGAACTGATTGTTCGGTTTCAAGAGAGAACCCGACACGAATGGACGCAAGAAAGCGGAGTCAGCTTGGGACTTTTTCACAGCACTGTTGAACTTGTCGCTGACACTGAGTCCGAGGCGGGTGGGGAAGTTCGCTACCCCATTCATGAGGCTCTCAACTGGCACGTCGTTCGCTTCGGTCGTCAGGCCAGAGCCACTGAGTACGCTGCCATCATCTATACCCTTGACCCGGAGGATGACTGGGCAAAAGTTCCCTTCCAGGTTAAGCTGGCACATCCTCGTTTCGACTCCCACAAGGGTAAAGTCCGAAAGTACGAAAACCCTGTGGGTACGGGTCGGGTGCTAGGGGGCTTTGTTCCCGTGACTGACGAAATTTGGCAGCAAGTGTCACAACGTTACGAAGTACCGCTCACGGACGAAGACAGGCAGTGGGGTTTTTGGAACTGGGTCATCAATCACCCAGAAATTCCCATCTTTATTACAGAGGGGATGAAGAAAGCCGGCTGTCTCCTGAGCTTGGGGTATGTGGCACTTGCCCTTTCTGGCATCACAATGGGAGCATTCAATCCCGACGGTCAGGGTAAGCAACTGCGCCCCTTCCTCGCTCCCTTTGCCACTTCGGGGAGAACAATCTATATTGTCTTTGATGCTGAAACCAAACCCAAGACAATCCAGGCTGTACGCCGGGAATCGAAAAAACTCGGCGGCTTGTTGGCTCAGGCTGGCTGTTTAGTGTGGCTGGTCAAACTGCCACAGCTACCGGGAGTAGACAAGACCGGAGTTGATGATTTCATCGTTGCCTGTGGCGAGGGAGGTGCCGCTGCCGTTGAATCCCTGTTGAAGCAAGCCGTCTCCTTGAACCGTTACTGTCGTCAGGAGCGCCTAACTCTAGAGCCAGCGCTCTGCCTCAACGAACGCTTCCTACCTGATTTCCCATTACCGACGCAAGGGGGCTTAATCGGCATCAAAGCTCGCAAGGGAGGGGGCAAAACGGAGTGGCTCTCCCGGCTGCTTCAGCAATATCCAGGAGCGAAAGTCCTCAACCTTGGTCACTTGGTTAGCTTACTACGCTCGCTGTCTTTGCGGCTGGGCACAAAGATGTATTCAGAGTGTAAGAGCCAACTAGAACGAGTTCAGCGACTCTCCTGCACCCTTGATAGCTTGTGGAAAATCGCCACTGAGGGCAATCGCTACGATTTTGTGATTCTCGATGAAGTGGAACAAATCTTGAAGTGCCTCTGCACAAAGGAGGGCAGGAACTTTAAGGAAAACCATCACCTGCTCCTACAGGTGTTCAGCTACTTCATCCGCACGGCCCGGTATGTCATTGCCCTTGATGCTAATCTCAGCAATATTACCTTGAACTATCTGTCCAAGCTACGTGAGGGGGAAAAGCCCTTTCTTGTGGAGAACCGCTACCAGGGGCAAGGGAGGAAGATTTACTGGTATGAGGGTTCAAATCACACCGCCTTGAACGACACGATGGTGAGGATGTTACTGAATGGACAGAACTTTATCGTCTCAAGTGACTCCCTCAATTTCTGTAAAACGCTAGAGCAAGACCTAAGAAAAGCCTTTCCGGAACTACCCATCTTGACCATTCACGGAGAGAACTCTGGGGAAGTGCTTCAGCAAGCTTTCCTCAAGGACCCAAATGAAGAGTCAAAGAAGTATCGTGTCGTCTGTTATTCCCCGAGCCTAGTTTCTGGGGTGGACATTTGTGACTTCCACTTCCATGCCCGCTTTGGGTTGTACTTTGGCGGAACTCAGGAAGCAACTGAATGCGCCCAGAGTTTCTCTCGCTACCGTCCATCGGAGGAGGTGGAAAACCATATCTGGGTCAATCCCCGCTTGAGGGGGGGCTACAAGCCAACTAATCCTACTCAAATCCGCCTTTCTCTCCTCCAGAACAACCAGGCAACAGCCAAGCTGTTGATTCACATCAACCCGGAGACGGGGGCACGGGGAGTTGAGGATGACAATTACCTGGAATTGTGGAGTGAGCTTTTAGCACGGCATCATTTCTCACTTAACAACCTCCGGGTTGACTTGGCGCTGTTGCTGGAGGATGAAGGGCACACCCTGATTCGGATGGAAGGGTACAATAACCAACAGACCCAGAAGCGTTGGCAGGAATCAAGAGAGCAAGTCCTACTGATGAATGCACAGGCGATTGCCCAAGCCCAGGACATCTCAGAGGTAGAGGCGGAAGCTTTGGAATTTCGGGCAGACCGACTCAATTTGGAGGAGCGCCAACAACTGGAGCACTACTATATCAAAGACTTCTATGGGCGCTCACCCGATGTCGAGCTAGTGTGCCAGGACAATAAGGGGAGATGGCGAAGTCAACTCATCCAACTGGAGCTAGCACTGGCCCCCGCAGAGGTGGTCTTGGATCGAGACGCTCGTGAACGAGAACGATTTAAGGTCTGCACCGATTGGAAAAACTACTCGCTTCGACGCCTGGTTCGCCAGCGGATTGGTTTACTGGAGATTGTGCAGGGACTGCTAGAGAACCCGCAGCGAGAGTTTCACCCCGATGACCCCGAACTTGTGGCTCTATCGCAGTGCTGTCAGACTTATGCTGGCGTGATTAAGTCGGTCCTTAACGTGACTTTTAAACCGGATGCTTCGCCGATTTGGATTCTGGGGGTTTTACTGGAGCAGCTCGGTCTCAAGCTCAAGTTACTCTATCGTCGGGGTCGTCGCGGACATCAGGTGCGGGTTTACGGTCTAGACCTGGAGGTGTGGGACTTTGCCATGTCCGTCCTGAACTATCGACAACACAAGCGAGAACAAGCGCCTCAAAATCAGAGTTTCAATCCTCTCACTTCTCAAACAGCAGTGGTAGTCATCCCCCCCTTAAATATGAAGACTGGATCTTTAAAGGAGGGGGAGACTACACAACAGATTTCCTTGTTTGAGAGCGGCTCAATCGGAAAAAGTTATTTGTCGTCAGAGCAAAATACAGACACTTAACTACCTATTGGGGAGATTTCCTGAGGCTAGACAATTCACTCACGGAGAAAACCTCCACACTTCTCTACTAGCGCCGCCCACCCTCAATCTGGGCGATATTGCTGTAGGTGTACTCTCCCTTCGCTTGCTGTTGTCGATACAGTCCACGACTAGCGAGTTCATCTCGATATAGGAAATCCGAGCGAAAAGCGCTGCTCCAGCGAAGCCTTCTCCTCCACTGAGAGCGCGACAAGAGCCAGTGGAATCAACCCACGCACAATCGGTGTGGACTAACTCCAGGCTAGACCGTTCAAGAGCAAGAGAGCCAAAGCCCTGCCTCGGTCATTCGCGACTGAAAAGCAAAGATTTACCCAATTAAATGTGCCAAATTCTACAGATTTAGATGAAGACAATGACTAAACCACGTCCCATAGGACCGCGAGAATTGCGGTTAATCGAACAGTTTGCCAACTGCCAAGTTGAAATGACACCTAAAGACTTCTATGCCAAATGGGCAGTGACTTATGCTCAGATGGCACAATTATGCCACTGTGACATCGCTACAGTCAGTCGATGGTTCACAAGAGGACGCAACGAACGAGCCTCTAGACCTCACCACCGTTGGTACTTGGCGTTGGCGGATATCATGTTGGAGTGCTACGAAGATATCCCAACAACACTTTTGAATCGCCTTTGTCTGGGTCAATAGACCTCACTGAGAAATAGCAAACGGGAGTAGGGAGAGCCGGAGAAGCACCCTCACAAAATTTTGAAGTGGTTGCCTAACAAGCTCCCCGGAAAATCGCTCATTTCTGTTGAGGAGGTTGTGGCAAGACACCTTGCAGTTGTTCAACACTCCAATCAGCTAATTCCTTCACCCGTTGCTTAGCCGCTTGCATAATAGACTGGAACTGTGGGCAATCCTGACACTTGGGAGATTGCCCGACCGCCAAACAATCACACTCAAACACAGGACGTTCATTGAAGCGTCGCTTGCAAGAACAGCAAAGGTAGCGCTGTTTGCCGTTTTCCATACCGCACTTGACAAAATCAGTCGAGTGACAAAAAGGACATTCACGACCGTACACCCTGGGTTGATGCCCATGTTCAACCAGCACTTGCTGAAGAGCCACTTCAGTCCGCAGCTTGATCAGCTCGAAATTACATTTAGTCATGGGATGCTCCTTGCAAAGACCTAAACTTTTAGCTCAATGGATTTAACAAGTCCGTTAGCGACCGTAACGCGCTCGACCAACCGGGGAATCACCGCCATCCGTTCATCAGCACTAAGCAGAGTCCAAATCGCTAAATTATTTCCAGCTTGAAGAATTTCTTGAACCGTCTTACGCTCCAAAGAGCGCTGGGAGAAGGGATTTAGCTCGTCCTGAATTTGTTGGCGGAGATTTTCCTTTATTCGCTCTAAGTCGTCCGAGTGCATCTGTATCTTTTCCAAGTTGGCTAAATCCGCCTCCAGTTGCTTGAGTTTCTCTGTAGGCTTAGGAACTACAAGGGACGTATCATTTGGCTCAACAACAACGACCTGAGACTGCTGCAAAAAGTACTTGCTCAGTTCATCCTCAATTAGGTGTTTACGAGTACCCTTCAAGTTGTTACATCCTTGGCGTGCATGGCGGCAGGCGAAGTAGTGGTAGGTTTGCTGTCCATCCTTGGAGTACCTAGTCTTGGTAATCGCTTTGGCGTGGCATTCAGCACAAAAGACTAAACCCCGGAGATAGGAAAACTCTCGGTAATTATCAAGACTCTCTAAATCATCAGTGAAGAAGCCTCCACCAACATGACGGGCATTGAACTCAAGGATTTGATGAATCTGCGCTGCCTGCTCCGGCGTAAGTAAGCGGTCATTGGGATGGGTATCTTGCACAATCTGCCACTGTTCCGGCGGCAAAGTTTGCCGTCTCCCATCGGGTAACGTCCGTCGCTTCAGGTAAGCCGTATGTCCCTGTAGAACCGGATTCGTTAACCAACGTTTTAGACCATGTGGGTTCCAGTAGAAGATTTTGTCATTACCGTTCCTCTTACTTCGACAGCGCTGGAGACCATACTTATTCGTAAGGCTCCGAACCGCTTTACTAACGCTTTGAGTTTCAAAAAAAATGCGTATACAGTCCTCTCCCAGTTGTGCTGGAGACAGTCCTGGTAACGGTTCCATCTCTAATTGGTAAAAGTCTTGGTAGTTAGCCGGGCGCTCGGATAGGAGACAAAGAAACGGAGTACGATCAAGAGCATAGCGTTCGTTAACCGTAGTGTAAGCAAAAGGGATACAAGAACAAGCGAGCTTCTTGTTGCGTCGGTGCTGAATGCCGTGGTTCACCCGCTCCGAGAGTTGATCCACCTCCATCTCAGCAAAACTCGCCAAGAGATTCAGCATGAGCCGACCCCCAGCATTACCTAAAGTGATATCTTGATCCAACACTCGCAGATTGACCTCGTATTTTTGGAAGACATCCACACACTTACGGATGATTGGGATACGTCTGCCTAAACGGTCGATGCGGGTGATGACAACTTCAGAAACCTCACCCCTTTCAATCATGGCTAACAGTCTCTTTAGCCCAGGGCGATTATCTTTTTTGCCACTTTGAACATCACAAATAACCAAATCAACTCCCGCATTTTCCAAGCGTGCGATTTGCTGTTCAAGGGCATGAGAATTAAGGGCTTGTTCACGAGAAGAAACTCGTACATAACCCAGAACTAGTTTCGGGCTAGTACTTGTGGGCGGCTCTGGTGGCGTTGTAAGTAATTTGTGTAGTGGTGGGCGTTGTTTCATGATTTATTAACCTCAAAAGTTGGGTAGTTGTTGAAAAAAGACCAGCGAGTTTTGTGCATCACCATCAGGTCTTGGTGATGCACAAAATTAGCCTTGGAATTAACCAGGGAAAGAGGTTTCTAGCCGTTCTATCTAGATGGGTAAGTCAGGGCAGATTGTTGATGAGAGCTAAACCATTTTGAGTCGGGTAGTCAGATACCAAAACAAAAAAGTAAGTTGCTTTTGAATTCAGTTAAGTCTTATAAACGAAATCAAACGTTGACGCGCCTGTGGGAGATCTGATAGATTTGATCGGCAGTTTCTGACAAGTCTGTGTGGTTTGATAAGGAATATTGTCTTTCCAGTAAAGAACATCATCAATCGCTTTGATTCTTGCTCTTTGAAATTTCAAATAAATATTCCAAAGTTGACCGAATGGCTTAATTCTTTTCAGGTTTTTTAGTACTAGGAGCGAATAACCTTCCCAACCCGTATCCATCAAAAAATTGATATACTTTTGTTCCTCTTGTTCATCGTCGCTATAGTGATCGGCAAAGAACTTTATCCATCTCCGAAGGCGGTCTTTTTCAGCCCTCTTAGAAAACCAAAGGGGATTTGGGTCGGAAACTACGTTTTGATAAGAGTAGTCAAAGTTCGTTTTGAGGATGTGAATGAAGAGTTGTAGAAAATCCTTAAAGGGATAGTCAATGCCTTTTGGTTTTGCCCAATCTTTAATCTCAGATTCTCCGGCTTTAAGAAGGTAATAAAGGCTTAAGTAAGCCGCTACGTCGATTTGAAGCCTTTTGAATGACCTCTCCGATAAGAGTTGTTGGACAAGATCCTCTAGTTGAGTGTGGTCAGGAAACACTTTCAAGATTTTGTTAGCCAGCAAAATGGATTTGCATTGCCAATAGTGCTGCTCGTTTCGCATCACACCCGCCTGATCATCATTCTGGGGAGAGAAATTGAATAAAGCAACATCTTTAATACGTTGGGCTAGCAAGTAATATTCGCGAGCTTGAGGCGTGTCTTCTAAGTAAGGGAAAACCGTAGGAGTGAGCACTCGTTCAAAACCCAGTGCTTCGTCATGAGCGATCTCTTGCCTGCCCCAGCGCACACATACCTCCATTGTTGCAGGCATGCTTTTTATTAAGAGATAATTCTTCTCGTTAGAGATATAACGAATTCTATCTAGCCTAAAGCAGTCTAGATTAAAAAACTCATTGGGTCTAATAATTCTATTTGGCATAATTTTAATCGCTTGAGGACTAATAACTTCTACCAAATTGAAAGGGCAAGTGGATTTTTTGTCGAAGTTAGTTTCTGTACTTCAGACTAAGGCGCTCTACTCAGCAGCGCTCTCGTGAGCGCAAGCGTATGAATAGGCGCTCTTCAAGTAGGCAAGCTGTGACAGGGGTTGAGAGAGTGAATAGTCTAGCGTGAAGTGGGTGGTAAAGAGCAGCCAGTGGCTTGCACTAACTGCTCAACTCTGGCAGAAGTTGAGAGAAGTACCACCAACTCTCCGAAGCCAACATGGAACTTGACAGACGATGGAGCAATTCCTCAAGCGGCTTATCAGCATCTGGGAAAGGACGACCGCGCAAACACGGCGACAAGTTCAAACTTAATGACCCTTAAACCTAGGGGGAAGCTGACGAAGACATTGAGGTGAATGACTGCAAGTTGGGATGTATCCGCGTCCGCTTGTGAGTGGACATTAGTCTACATCGATTGGCTCCCTATTGGGGGCGAGTGCGTCGATAGTAGGTGCTGCGGCTGATTCCTAGAGACGCGCAGATGTCGGCGATGGAGTCGGTCGAAGTGTCTGCTAGCTTCTGGGCTGTTGCAATCTTCTTCTGGGTGACAGTCTGCTTTCTACCGCCCTTCTTCCCCCTAGCTCTAGCCGCTGCTAATCCAGCCATTGTTCTCTCGCGGATGATGTTGCGCTCAAATTCCGCCAGAGAACAGAAGATGTGAAAGATTAACTTTCCGTTGCTGGTGGTAGTGTCAATGCTCTCGGTCAGACTGGCGAACCCAATCCCTTGAGCGTTAAGGTCTTCCACTACCTCTATTAAATGCTTGAGGGAACGTCCCAAACGGTCGAGTCGCCATACGACCAGTGTGTCACCTGGGCGGAGTTGTTCCAGTGCTTTATCAAGCCCAGGGCGCGATGCGAGAGCTCCACTCACCTTGTCTGTATATGAGTTTGTCCTGTACCTAAAGAATGAAATAACTTGTCAAGGGATGATTAAAAAAATTGGGGGGCACGCGAACAAGATTATTCATATATATTCACTTAACATTTCGACAAAAATATCACAATTTTTAATTTTTCCCGATAGTATCTACTAAGATTTTTTCCGGGCATAGAAGTTATTAAAAAAAATGGAATTTTTTCTAGTTCTCCATATAGCGCAGTGTAGATTTAATCAATTCAAGCTCTTTTGCCAAAAAACTCTACCTTTCCTAAGAGTTAAGCAAACAGTTATTCACTTTTCTAACTGAATTCCTTGCTGTAAGGGATTTGGGCTACAAAAAGTGCAACGAGAAAGTGCGTTAGCTTAAAAAAGCTATTTTAGCCTTATAGAAAAAGCTAACTTCTTAGGATAAAGCTGAATTTAGGATGCCTTTAAAGTTACTTAATTTGGAGATAAATTTTATAAGCTACAAAAGTTTTATGTTTTAGACTTGCGGCAAAGCTGTAGCTATGGCTACACCCTATTTTGGGTATTGGTTCCTGATAGTTATTAAATAAATCAATTAGGGAAAGCCACTTTTGAGTAACAACAGCTTTGCAATGTATCTGTGCTTAATTGCCAAAGGGAAGTAAAGAATGGTTTCTCTAAAACGGCTGCGCCAGCTAGCTTTTGGCATATCTCTCGAAGAAGCAACCTTTGCTCGACGAGGGTTTCGGAGAAATAATGTCGAAGCGCAGCAGCGCCTAGAGCAGATTGGTTACACCTTTTTATATGGCTATCATGCAGCAGCCATCGAAAACGATGAGCCTCAAGCCCTTATCACTGAGCTAAATGCAGTTGCTCCTGAACTACGTGGATTTGCCTTCGAGGGAGCAGCAATGGGTCTTGCCCTGTTGGATTACCTAACACCCTGGAATCGGAATCGGGTGCAGGTTTTCTTGGCAGACGCTGGGGCTGCTCATGCCTACATGGTACATGTGGGTGTGGGTTGGATGCTGGCACGGATGCGTCAGCGCATCGAGCCATCTTTAGCAAAACTGGACTCCTTACTGGGTTGGTTATCAGTTGATGGCTATGGCTTCCACGAGGGGTATTTCCACGCTTCACGCTATGTGGAGCAGCAGGCTATCCCCACAGGAGTTTCTGATTACGCCCGCCGTGTCTTTGACCAAGGGTTGGGGCGCAGTCTGTGGTTTGTCAACGGTGCTGATGTCAATCACATCCCGGTTACGATCGCCGCTTTTTGCCCATCGCGTCAGGCTGACCTTTGGAGTGGCATCGGTCTCGCCTGTGCTTATGCCGGTGGTGTGGAGCGTTCAGACATAGACGCTTTGCGGACAGCCGCTAAGTCTTACTTGCCTCAGCTAGCTCAAGGAGCGGCGTTTGCTGCGAAGGCACGGTCTAGGGCTGGCAACCCAGCTGTTCACACCGAGTTGGCGTGCCAGGTTCTGTGCGGAATGTCGGCTGAAGCAGCCGCTGAGATTACAGACATGGCTCTGAAGGAGCTACCGACTAACGGAGCTTTGCCGACCTACGAACTCTGGCGTCAGCGCATTCAGAATCAATTCTTAGCTGAGGGGGTCAAAGCATGAGTATCTTGGCAGGTTTCATCCAGCAGCATGTCAAGCGGCTGCTAGCGATCGCTGTAATTTTAGGGTTATTCGGGTTTACCCGCCTTCCCGCCTTGTCGGCTACCGAACAAGCTGCGATCGCAGACCGCTTTGACTTCTCAAGCTTGCCGTTGCCTGAGTTAAAGGGACAATCGCCCCGATTTGTGCGAGCGGTTCACCCAAGTCTGGAGCGTCACTCAGCCTGGATTTCCTCCGTCGGTGCCTCCGTAGCGCTGAACGATCTCGACGGAGATGGATTATCCAACGATGTTTGCTATGTAGACACACGAACCGATCGAGTCATTGTAGCGTCGGTGCCGGGAACGACTAACCGTTATCAACCCTTCAAGCTAGAGCCAACTGCTCTCTCCTACAATCCAGCCACAATGGCACCAATGGGTTGCCTGCCTGGAGACTTAAATGAAGATGGGCTGATGGACATCCTTGTCTACTATTGGGGACGCACCCCCATTGCCTTTCTCCATGCTCAGGCAGAAGCAAACACGGTAGAGACAACCAGCCGAGATGTTTCTACTCTCAACAGCAACATTTATGTACAGCGAGAGATAGTACCAAAGCAACAGCGATGGTACACCAATGCCGCTACGTTTGCAGACTTGGATGGTGACGGACACCCTGACTTAATTGTCGGCAACTACTTTCAGGATGATGCTGAAATTCTCAACGTTAATGCCACTGGCGTAGAGTCCATGCAGCATTCGATGACCCGAGCCTACAACGGTGGGCATAATCGGCTGATGCTGTGGGCAGGGGCAACGATAGGGGCAGAACCGACAGTGCGGTTCCAAGAGGCTAAGGGGGTTTTAGACGAGTCTGTTGCTCGCGGTTGGACGCTAGCTGTGGGAACGGCGGATCTTGACGGCGACCTCCTCCCTGAAATCTATTTTGCTAATGATTTTGGACCCGACCGACTACTGCACAATCGCTCAAAACCAGGGGAACTCCAGTTTGCGCTTCTAGAAGGTAAGAAAACACTGACTACCCCCAATTCCAAAGTGCTGGGTCATGATGGATTCAAAGGCATGGGGGTGGACTTCGGGGACGTAAACGAGGATGGATTGCTCGACATTTATGTGAGTAACATTGCTGCTGAATACGCCCTAGAAGAAAGTCACTTTCTCTTTGTCAGCACAGGCGAACTCGATCGCATGAGTAAAGGTGTTGCCCCCTATATCGATCGCAGCGAACCCTTGGGCTTATCCCGAAGTGGATGGGGTTGGGAAACAAAGTTTGGTGATTTTGATAACGACGGAGGTCTTGAGGCGCTACAGGCAACAGGCTTCGCCAAAGGCACTGTCAACCGCTGGCCAGAGTTACACGAACTGGCGATGGGCAATGATGAACTTCTGAAGCTACCAGGTGTCTGGCCGCGTTTCCAACCCGGTGACGACTTGAGCGGCCATCAGCATAACCCGTTTTTTGTGCGTGCCTCTAATGGACGGTATTACGACCTTGCCAAGGAACTGGGGCTTGACAAACCCCAAGTTACTCGTGGGATTGCCACAGCTGACGTAGATGGTGATGGCGATTTAGATTTCGCCGTAGCGAACCAGTGGGAGCCTTCCTATTTGTATCGCAATGAGAGTCCCCAGGCTGGCACCTTTTTAGGACTCCATCTGCTGCTGCCACTTCACTCACAACAGTTGTCAGGAACTAGTTTTCGTCCTGGTCATCCGGGGACTGAGACACTAGGACGACCTGCGATTGGAGCTACGGCAACGGTCTACCTTCCAGATGGGCGACGACTGGTAGCCCAGGTGGATGGCGGCAACGGTCATTCCGGAGCCCGCAGTCCTGACCTCCACTTCGGGCTAGGTCAGCTTGAGCGCGATATTCAGATGCCAGTTGAGCTGCATTGGCGAGATTTGGAAGGTCAGGTGCATCAGGAAACGTTGCAATTAACGCCGGGTTGGCACACGGTGCTGCTTGACACAAACGCTGTTGGCTCCAGCCTAGCAACAGAGCCGAGAACATCTTCAGCAAAAGGACAGGTGTGATTGATGGTCATAGATAGCAACTGGGATAGAACGAACCGCCTTGCAGGGTTGCGACGCTTCGCTGTAGCGATTAGTCTCTTGAACATTTTGGGACACACCATCTTGGGCTTTGAGCAATCCTGGGCGCAGCCTTTAGTTGCTCTGGTTACTGCCTACAGCCTGGAGATACTACTTGAATGGGTTGACGCTTGGGTTAATCAACGTACACCTGGCTTCGTCGGTAGTTTCGGGCAGCTTGTTGACTTCCTGCTATCCGCCCACATTACAGGTTTGGCGATCGCTATGCTGCTTTACGCGAATGATCGTCTGTTACTAATCGCTTTTGCCACTGCCGTCGCCATCGGCTCGAAAGCGATCGTTCGTGCGCCAGTTGGCAATAGCACGCGGCACTTCTTGAACCCTTCTAACTTGGGCATCACGATTACTCTCCTGCTCTTTCCCTGGGTGGGTATTGCTCCCCCTTATCAATTCACTGAAAATCTCAGCGGTATAGGCGATTGGATTCTGCCCGGACTGCTGATCGTTTCTGGAACCTTCTTGAACGCTCGCTTCACCCATCGACTTCCCCTTATAGCCGCTTGGTTAGGCGGATTCGCTGTACAAGCCTTATTAAGAAGCTTAGTGTTTGGGATGCCAATCGTTGCTGGATTCGTGCCAATGACGGGTGTGGCATTTCTCTTGTTCACCTTTTATATGGTGACAGATCCAGGCACAACGCCCAGTAAACCGCTAAACCAAGTGATATTTGGAGCGTCAGTTGCAGCGGTTTATGGGTTACTGATGGTCAGCCACATCGTATTTGGGTTTTTCTTCGCTCTCACACTAGTCTGCACCTTGCGGGGACTGGTTTTTTATGCCCAAGCATTGGCTACCAACATGGCACGCACGAAGGTTCTGGTGCCAGCATCCACAGTAGTCGGGGAAGTGTGAGCGATGATACCTGCGATCGCTATTGTTGGCATGGCTTGCTGCTATCCAGATGCTCGCTCACCCATTGAGCTGTGGGAAAACGCACTCGCCCAGCGTCGGGCGTTCAGGCAACTACCAGCGGAACGCCTCAATTTGGCAGACTATCTATCTGCTGACCGAAGTATTCCTGATTGCACCTACTCTGCTGAAGCAGCACTCATTGAGGGCTACGAGTTCGACCGCGTTAGTTTCCGAGTCGCTGGCAGCACGTTTCGCTCCGCTGACTGGGTTCACTGGCTGGCGTTAGATGTTGCTGCCCAAGCTTTGGCGGATGCGGGATTTTCTGAGGGGGAAAACCTACCCCGTGATGCGACTGGAGTTTTGCTGGGCAACACACTGACTGGAGAATTCTCCAGAGTGAATACGATGCGGCTGCGTTGGCCCTATGTGCGTCGAGTCGTCGAAGCTTCACTGATGCAAGAAGGCTGGTCGCCAGAGCATACTCTTACATTCCTAAAAAATCTAGAAGCACAATACAAAGCCCCCTTCTCTCCAATTGGCGAAGAAACCCTTGCCGGTAACTTGTCCAACACCATTGCCGGACGTATCTGCAATCATTTCAATCTTAAGGGAGGCGGCTATACCCTTGACGGTGCCTGTAGCTCTTCACTTTTAGCTGTTGCCAATGCGGCGAACGCGCTTGTTGCAGGAGATCTTGATGTAGCCTTGGCGGGCGGCGTGGATTTGAGCCTAGACCCATTTGAGCTGGTAGGGTTTGCCAAAGCAGGTGCACTGGCATCTGAAGAGATGCGAGTCTATGACGCTCGTTCGGCTGGCTTCTGGCCAGGTGAGGGCTGTGGATTTGTGGTGTTAATGCGATATGAGGATGCCGTAGCCCAGCAGCACCGCATTTATGCAACCCTTCGCGGTTGGGGCATCTCATCGGATGGCAGTGGTGGGATTACCCGCCCTGAAGTTGAAGGTCAACTCTTAGCGTTGCACCATGCCTATCGTCGGGCTGGTTTCAGTATTGAAACCGTTAGTTACTTTGAAGGACACGGCACTGGCACCAGCGTTGGCGATACCACCGAACTTCAAGCCCTATCTCGCGCTCGTCGGGAAGTAGCATCGGTAGCCCCCCCCGCCGTCATCGGCTCTATCAAAGCGAATATCGGTCATACCAAAGCAGCGGCTGGAGTGGCTGGGCTGATTAAGGCGACGATGGCTCTCTACACTCAAATCTTGCCACCGACGACGGGTTGCGAACAGCCCCACCCAGAATTGACCAGTGAAAAACCTGCCCTGCGAGTGCTGAGCGAAGGTCAGAGTTGGCCAGCTGACTTGCCACTTCGTGCTGGTGCCAGCGCTATGGGATTTGGGGGAATCAACACGCATGTCGTACTGGAAGGGATTGCTGCTGAGCGACGCCAGACCCTCAGTTCCCAAGAGCGTGTTCTGCTGACTTCAGCCCAGGATGCTGAGTTACTTCTGCTCGGTGCCCAGGATAGAGACGAACTGCGGCGGCAGGTGGAACATCTGCTGACGCTAGCTCCCAGATTGTCTAGGGCAGAGGTGATTGACCTGGCTGCCCAGTTGGAAAGAACCCCGAAAAGTTCCGTGCCTGTACGGGCAGCGCTCGTGGCAAGCAGTCCAAGGGAGTTAACAAGCTGCTTGGAACTACTGAGGTCATGGCTTGTAGATGGAGTAACAACTCAGCTAGACAGTCGAAAAGGCGTGTTTCTTGGAGACTGTATACCTGCGCCGCGTATCGGTTTCCTCTTCCCCGGACAAGGTTCACCCGTACATATCAGTGGGGGAGCGTGGTGCCGCCGTTTTGAGTTGGTGCGAGAACTGTATGAGCGAGCAACTTTCCCTACAGTGAGTGACAGCAAAGCAACTGTAGTGGCGCAACCGGCAATCGTCACAGCTTCAATGGCAGCGTTGCGCGTGTTGGATAAGCTCGGCGTTACAGCAAGCCTCGCTGTTGGACACAGCTTAGGTGAACTGAGTGCCCTCCACTGGGCTGGTGTTCTGGATGAGGCGGCATTGCTACGAGTGGCTACTGTTCGGGCAAAGGCAATGACGGAACTGGGGCATCCAACGGGTGCGATGGCTAGTATCCAAGCCCCGGAGCCTGAGGTGGCAGGATTACTCAATGGCGAAGTAGTTGTCATCGCGGGACTGAACTCACCCCATCAGACTGTTATTTCTGGACAAACTGAGGGAGTGGCTGCTGTTGTTGCTAGGGCTGCTGCTCGGGGCTTCAAGACGGTGAACTTACCCGTCTCCCATGCCTTTCACTCCCCGTTAGTCGCCGCCGCCGCACAGCCACTGGCGGAACATCTTGCTGGTGAAGCGTTCCAACCTTTGCAACGTACTGTTATCTCTACTGTCACGGGGTCTCCAATTGCAGATCGTGAAGATCTGCGATCGCTCCTTTGTCGCCAAGTTACTGCTCCAGTCAGGTTTATTGACGCCGTAACGAAGGCAGCGGAAGAAGTCGATCTCTTCCTTGAAGTTGGACCGGGTCGAGTTCTAAGTGGACTGGCTGCTGAATTCGCGAACGTTCCAGTTGTCGCCCTAGATGCCAGCAGTGCTTCCCTAAAAGGATTGCTACAGGCAATTGGAGCAGCGTTTGTACTTGGAGCACCAGTTCATCACAGAGCATTATTTGCTGACCGATTTACACGACCGTTCGATCTGAACTGGCATCCCCGATTCTTTGTGAATCCCTGTGAGTTAGCACCAAAATTCCCAGAGGAGTCCGAGCCAGCAGCGCTAAAGCTTGATATTAAATCGTTGCCCAATCCTGATCGGATGGAAGAAGCGAACTCTAGCGCTTTAAAAAATGGATTGCAACTCAAAAATATTTCCCCTGCGGCTCAATATTCTTTATCAGAGGTTGAAGATTTAGTAGATAATTCCCACCTTGATAAATCACCCTTAGAGCTAGTTCGCCAGTTAGTTGCTCAACGGGCAGAACTTCCTGTTTCTGCTGTCGAAGATCATCATCGTTTGTTGGGCGATCTTCATCTCAATTCAATTACCGTTAGCCAAGTTGTGGTGGAAGCTGCTCGATCGCTCAATTTAGCACCACCTGTTGCTCCGACCGATTACGCCAATGCAACGGTTGCTGAGGCGGCTCAGGCATTAGAGGAACTCTTACGAATTGGTGGTTCGCGGGCAGACAATATTGAAGAGAGACTACCGTTGGGGGTGGATTCATGGGTACGCACGTTTACCGTTGAACTGGTTGAGCGTTCTCTACCTCGTCGTCAGAGTTTTGCTGGTTCGCAAGGGTCTTGGCGAGCGATCGCAACCCCCGATCATCCTTTAGCAGAACTGTTGCAGGAGGCATTCAAGCACTGTGAGGGTCATGGCGTTGTCGTGTGTCTTCCTGCTGAACTTGAGATTGGTACAGCGTCTTTACAGGAGATGCCTCACATTGAGCTGTTATTAGAGGGAGTTCGCGCAGTATTAGCAGAGCGAGAGAATGCTCGGTTTGTGCTGGTGCAACAGGGTGGAGGTGGAGCCGCATTTGCTCGAACCCTTTATCTAGAAGCACCGCAGGTGACGACTTGCGTTGTCAATGTACCAGTGGATCATCCACAAGCTGTGGAATGGATTTTGGCAGAAGCTAGGGCGGCTGTGGGATATTCTGAGGCGCATTATGATGCCTCTGGAAGGCGACGAGAGGCAGCGCTGCGTCTGTTGCCCTTACCAGAAGAACTGATTGAACCTTCACTAAGACCAGATGATGTTTTGTTAGTGACAGGTGGTGGCAAAGGAATTGCTGCCGAATGTGCGCTCTCTTTAGCCCGAGAAACAGGAGTTCGGCTGGCACTATTGGGGCGATCGCACCCTGATACAGATTCTGAACTTTCCACCAACTTGGCGAGAATGGCGGCGGCGGGTGTCCAGGTGCAGTATGTTGCGGCTGATGTTACTGATGCAGATGCAGTTCGGGATGCAGTTCAAAAAGTTGAGGCATCTTTGGGACCGATCGCAGCTATTCTGCATGGTGCTGGGGTGAATGTGCCACAGCTACTAAGTTCTCTTGAGCGAGCGGATTTCTTGAAAACGCTAGCCCCCAAAGTGCAGGGAATTCGTAATGTACTGGCAGCAGTGAATCCAGAGCAATTACGGCTCTTGGTTACCTTTGGTTCGATTATTGCCCGTACTGGTTTACCAGGAGAAGCGGATTATGCGTTGGCAAATGAGTGGTTAGCTCAGCTAATTGAGCATTTTCAGACAGAGCATCCGAACTGTCGGTGTCTGAATGTAGAGTGGTCAATTTGGTCGGGTGTTGGCATGGGCGATCGCCTCGGTCGAGTTGATGTGCTGATGCAGCAGGGCATTACACCAATTACACCTGATATTGGCATCACAATGTTGCAGCGTTTGATTGCACAGCCTTTGCCAATGACTTCTGTAGTTGTAACGGGGCGGTTTGGAGAGGCACCGACGCTCAAGTTGGAACAGCCAGAGCTACCGTTCCTACGATTTCTTGAGCAGCCAAGGGTTTATTACCCCGGTGTGGAACTGGTTGTTGATGTCGAGCTGTCAGTCAACAACGATCCCTATTTAAACGATCATGTATTTCAAGGCGAGCGAGTTTTTCCAGCAGTCCTGGGGCTTGAGGCAATGGCTCAGGTAGCAATGGCGTTGTTAGAAACTACTGAGTTGCCGATTTTTGAAGATGTGCAGTTCAATCGTCCTGTTGTAGTTTCTGAGAGTGCTCCTTTGAAAATTCGTTTGGCAGCACTGGTACGAGGGAAGAACCAGATTGAGGTTGTTCTGAGAAGTGAGCAAACGGCTTTTCAGGTCGATCATTTCCGAGCTATTTGTTGGGTTGGCAAGCAAGTATCAGGGATAGGTGAGCAGTCCAAGCACTTTGCTGATATTAAGGATAATAAACCTCATGTTTCGCTCAATCCTGAACAAGACCTCTATGGTGAAATTCTCTTTCATGGCGGACGTTTTCAACGGCTGCATGGTTACCGGAAACTGAGAGCGACGGAGTGTCTGGCTGAGATTGCACTGGCTACCGAAACTAATTGGTTTAGCCGCTATTTACCAAGAGATCTTGTTCTAGGCGATCCAGCGACTCGCGATGCTGCAATTCATGCGCTCCAAGCCTGTATCCCTCATGCAACCATTTTGCCAATTGGAGTGGATCGGCTGATTTCGAGTGCAGTGCAGTCAGCTAATGTCCACTTCGTATATGCCAAAGAGCGATCGCAAGTAGGTGATACCTTCATCTATGACTTGGAAATGATTGGAGCAGATGGCACTGTGCTGGAGATTTGGGAAGGGTTACGATTGCAGGCTGTTCATCAATCAGCTTCAGAACGGGTATGGCCAGAGCCGCTCTTAGTCCCTTATCTGGAGCGCCGGATTCGAGAGCTAATTCCTACAACGGATTTAACAGTTGTCGTAGATAGGGATGCAAATGTTGAACGTCGAGTAAGGAGCGATCGTGCGATTCAGCAAGCAATTGGTTCAAGTGTACCCATCTGGCGGCGTTCTGATGGGAAACCAGATGTTATATGTAATCGTGTTGTGTCACTAGCACATTCGCGTGATGTCACGCTAGTAGTTACTGGTTCAGCACTATTTAGCTGTGATATTGAGCCAGTAGTAACTCGCTCTATTGATTTGTGGAAGAACCTTCTTAGTTCAACTCGATTCTCACTAGCAGAGTATGTTGCTCAAGAGGGAGAAGATTTCAATGTAGCAGCTACTCGAGTTTGGGCTGTCAACGAATGTTTGAAAAAAATAGGAAGAATGGAGAGTGTTCCATTGGTTCTCTTAAGTTCTGTTGCAGAACGGTGGGTTTTATTTAAATCGGGAGCGCTTATTATTGCAACGTCCATCGTATCAGTACAGGGTTGGACGGAAGATCTAACACTAGCTGTATTAATAAGCAAGGAAAGTAACATCGATGAAAGTCTTGGTTTCTCAGTGAGCATAACTGCTTGAGAAAAGGAGAGGAAAGTGAATAGCAAAAACACTTTACCTAACATGGAACACACTATGTATATTAATGTTTCCCAAAAACTGGTCTACTAAACTCTGACTACATGCGAATAATGGGATACATAATTTACTCAATACACTGAGATTGATGCAAAACCTAGTGGTTACATTCGGCTATGCTAGAAATTTTTTGGGTAATACATCAAATAAATAAAATTACACAAAAATATACAAATAAAATTTTTATTTTTTTAGGTTTACCGATATCCAATAGTAGTTAATTGGCTTAAAATGAAACAAGCTAAAAAGTAATAAGTCCAAGATAATTCCAAAGGTGGAGGATTTCTATGTTTCTGCAATCAAAAAAACAAGAAACTGCTGAGAATATTTTCGCGACAGCTAATGCGGATTTAGATCCTGAACTTGAGTCAATGGATCCATCTGAACGATTGGAATTTTCACGCCCATCCAAAATAGGGATTAATAGATTTGACACGCGAAGCGATGATGAATTGAAGGATGTTGCCTTTCAACACATCCTCTCTATGGAAAGGGAAAGAGCTGTATGGGAGTATGCTGATCGCAATAAAGTTCGTGCTTTACCTTTACTAAAACAAGTAGCAAGGCAAGATTCAGATCCTTCAATTCGATGGAGTACGCTCTGGGCAATTCAGAAGTTTGGAGGTATTCAAAGTAAGGAGGTTATTGGTGAATCATTGAAAGATGAACATCCTGAAGTTAGAGATTGGGCTCATCTTTTACTAAGAGAAATTACCGGAACAGGAGAAGGGGAGCCAGATAGTAGAAAAGCAAAAATTGATGAAAGCAATCCCTTCGATCAAACTTTACCCCTATTGATAGCTGGCTATGCTCGTGTGCTTGTTCCTACTATGGGCTTTGTTCAAGCTACTTTATCACCACAATGGTTCGAGTCAATTATGGGTCGTGTAATGGCATGTACTCGCGAGGAAACCTTTAATACAGATTTGGTTATTGAGAAAAAGATTTCTGGTTATCATCCAGATGGGACAGATCACCTTGAAATTTATAAGTTTTATGGTTTTACCCAGGAAATATCAACAAACGTTTGCGATCACCAGTACCAATGCGAAGCTTGTCACACTTTCTATCCTTCAGGAAAGGTAGAAGATGTATCAGTTCCTCCCCTTAATGATGTTGTCGCAAGGCTTGAACGTAGAGCTCGAACATTAAGAGTAGAATTGAAAGAGTTTCCGGGTAGGAAGATAGTCCAATCTGTTAGAGGACGCTACATGGGTGTAGCGTATGTTGATTTGAACCGAATTTTTGAAAATAAAATGAACATAGGCCCTGGCGAGGTTCAACTTTCAAACTTGTCACATCCTATAGTTGGAACCATGACTAACACCTTACTCTTTGGAACATTCAAGGGTAAGTTATCTGATATTGATGGTGACGGCTATTTAGATGTAAATACTGAGCCTTGCCATGGAACAGTGGATGGAAAGCTCGATTTTGATTTAGATCATTTAGCAGACGGTGATCCTTTTGATCCCTTCTACAGAGGACGTTGCTAAATAGAGGTATAAATTATTGAGGAACAAGAACTTTATATCAATCTTGGGCGTTGCTGAACTTTGGAATGAATTACATTGTAGGCGAGGTTCTCGCAACAGACTTCTATGCCCTGCTTGAAAGAGTATAGAAGTCTGGCTAGGAGTGTACCCCGCTAGAATCATCTCTTCATTCAGCAACGTCTGACAGAGAATGTTGATTAGCTGATTCCATACTTAAGTTTCATGCTTTGACAGAAGAGGTAAAAATCATGTCTCAAGAACAGTGGTCTAATTTGGGGCAACAGTTTAGAAAGTTTTTGTTGGGTTTAGTTTCTGAATCTAATCAAGATGTCAAATTCAGTAATCCATCTGAACCTACACCAGATACAAGTATGCAACGTTCTACGTATTCAGGTCAAACTTCAAATGAAGCACAAAATTCAACCTCTGGTAATTATGGAAGTTATGGAGGCACTAGCTCTCTCGAACCTACTATCTATGCAGAGATAGATGATTTCAATCCAGGAGCAATTCTGAAACCAGGCAACTTACTAGTAACTTTTCAACCAAGAAAGGCTTGCTACCAGATTGATCCTGAATCTGGAGACGTTGAATTTCTTTTTTCTCTTCGGCGGAAACAAGGTTTATTTTTATGGCGTGCAATTGCTGATAGAGAGGGAAACATTTATTGCTCTTATTCAGGTAATATAATTGGTCAAGAACCCTACCAGCGTGCTATATTTGGCACTTCAGGTGGTGTAGTAAGGATAAATTACCGACGGACAGATAGAGTTGTTCCACTAGCAGAAGACTCTGTCAATGTAGCTGTAGGAGATAACGTTGTAGATCCTTTAGGGATGGAGTTTTTAGAAAACAATCGTATTCTTGTTGCTGACTTTAATGGTTTTGGTGGAACTGGCTTTGTTTATATTATTAATCGATTTACTGGTGTACGAGAACGTACTATCAGTAGCAGCTTGTTCATTGATCCCATTAAAGCAGTACTAGATAATGATGGTTTTATTTGGGTTGCTAACGCAGATCAGGCATCTCAAGATGGAGATGTTGTTTGTATTGACCCCAACGGTAAACAAACAATTATAGTCCAAAGGCAAGGAAAGAGCGTTGGTGCCTTGGTTGATATACTTCAATCTCAAAACCCTGATGAACTAATTCTTATCAGAGATAGTCTACCCGCTCTAGAGACTAGCGCCATTTTAATCATGAATAAAAGAAATGGAGAGTTTGACTCAATAATAACAGCATCTCGTGGTTTACCCCGTTTCTATTCGCAAGGGTATGTAGATGGTAATTATCTTTGGGTGGCTGAGTCTTACGAAAATAAAATACTGAGGATTGATCTTACAACGAGAAGCATAACACAAGAAATTGATGCGACAAGAATTCGAGGAGGAATTCGAGGATTTCGTAGTTCATATGACGTTATTGAAAGCATTTCTGTTATTCCTAAAGATGTGAAACAGAAGTAGAAATGAGTTCAGATTGAGGGATTGAGCTTTGTTCCTCGTAGATTTAGCTAGTAAGCTTTACTTTAAGTTAAAATGAACAAAAATTATGAATGATTTCTACCGTCTAGGTAAATCTACCAAGGCTTTCTTGCAAGGTTTTCTAAATACTCCAAGCTTGTTGAACGTAGAGCATTTATCTAACTCGTTATCCGACTCGCTGGTATATTTTGAGCAAGAACCAGTACTCGATATTAATGATATTCAAGGTAATGTTTTAGCTGGATTTAGTAAGAATTTTCAATCGCTTATTTTTTTGAAAATCCTTGAACCACAAAATGCTAAATCTTGGATCAAATCAATAGAGTTTTCAATAGCTACTCTTGAAGAAGTTTTGATTTTTAAAAAACTTTATCAAAAAATTCGTGAGCGTAGAGGTCCACATACTGGAACAGTTCAGTCTACATGGATCAATATTGCTTTCTCGTATAGTGGATTGAGAAAGTTAGTTAAAGGTGTTGAGCAATTTTCAGACTCTGCCTTTCGTGAAGGTATGCATACTCGTTCAGCGATTTTAGGAGATCCAACTGAGGGCAACTCGGATGGTAATTGTAATAACTGGTTAATTGGTAGTCCCACTTCTATACCAGACATTGTTGTTATAATTGCTAGCGATGAAAAAACCAAGTTGGCTGATAAAGTAGCTGAGGTTGAGGCAGGCTTAAATAGTAGCTTGAGAATTATGTTTAAGCAGCAGGGAGAAGCGCCTCCTCCTCCCTTAACGGGATATGAACCTTTTGGCTTCCGTGATGGCATCTCTCAACCTGGAATACGGGGACGCCTTTCAAAAAATCCCGAGGATTTTCTTACTTTGCGCGAAAACCCTGATAACCAAAACCAGGGTAAGCCTGGGCAGAACCTCCTTTGGCCTGGCGAGTTTGTTTTCGGCTATCCAAAGCAAGACCCAATTGATCCATTGAAACCTGGACAGATAGCAGACGCTGGTCCATCTTGGGCTAAGAACGGTTCGTTCCTAGTTTTCCGTAGACTTCGTCAGGATATAGAAGGTTTTCGCAGCTTCACACACTCGGTTGTGGCAGAGTTATCCAAAAAGATCCCTACATCTTCTGGTATCAAATCTGAAGAAATTGCTGCAAAGCTTATGGGTCGGTGGCAAAGCGGTGCACCAATTCTTCTTTCGCCTAAAACGGACAATGCTGCTATTGCAGAAGATGAGAGCATCAACAACAACTTTGGATTTAAACAAGATGTCTTGGGATTAATTTGTCCTCATGCTGCTCACATTCGTAAAGCCTACCCTCGTGACGATTTAGATACTCAAGGAGCCGAAGCTGCTATACAGACTCATCGCTTATTGCGCCGAGGTATCCCCTTCGGTGAACCATATCCTGCTTCAGGTGAACGAGGTTTATTATTTCTGGCATACCAAACATCTTTTGAACGGCAGTTTGAATTCATCACGCGTTCCTGGATGAACAATCCTAATTTCAGGGATAGCAACGATGGTTATGATCCTATTGTTGGCCAAAACAACAACGCTGGGGAGAATCGCGCTCGAACCTTTGTCCTTCCAGTTCAGAAAAGCGATGGTACTATTGAGAAAATCTCAATTGACTTACCAAATGATTGGGTTATACCAACAGGAGGCGGCTACTTTTTTGCCCCTTCAATTAGCGCATTGAAATATTTGGCTAGTAATTAGTATGGATACAAAGAGTATAAATCTGTCCCTACTTATTGCTGCTCCAATATCTCATGTTTGGGATTGTTTAACCCAATCGAAGAATATTCATCAATGGTGGAGTAGCAAAGTAAAACTGGAGCCTTATCTTCAAGGAGGGTTGGAGGAGCTTTGGGAAAACGAGCAAGGTCAAACAGTTGTAACTAGAGGAAAGGTTTTAGCAATTCAACCTCCTCAAGAACTCATCCTTAGCTGGGCTGATGAAGACTGGAGTGCAGAAACCCAAGTGACATTCTTATTGGTTTCCAGTGATAATAATACCCTGCTAACACTAGCGCATAAAGGTTTGGAACACTTTCCAAATCAACTTGGTGATACTTTACTAGCTCACCATCAGAAGGGTTGGACAGAATTACTTCAAAACCTCAAGGTTTTAGCTGAAACGAATAATCATAGACTCCAAACAGAGCAAAATTGAGTTTATACAGAATTATATCAATACAAAAGTTCTAATCAAATTCCTTAAGGAAGCTTACTTATGAACTCTAATGTGTATGAATATCATCATATCGTAAGTTTTGAAGAGACTAATCTGGTTGGAAACGTTTACTACGTAAATTATGTGAGCTGGCAAGGGCGTTGCCGAGAAATGTTCTTGCGCGATCGCACACCTGATGTGTTGACCGAACTGTCGCAAGACCTTGCTCTCGCAACAGTTCGGGTGTCATGCGAATACTTCGCAGAGCTTTTTGCCTTTGATGAAGTCATCATCCGTATGAGTTTAGGGGCGCTAAAGCAAAACCGAATAACAATGATCTTTGAATACTGGTGTCTTGCTCGTAACCCCAAAGAACCGATCGCCCGAGGTGAACAAGAAGTAGCTTGTATGCGCCGAGAAGGAGACAAACTCGTTCCAACGCCTATTCCAAAATCATTACGAGATTCATTACAACCTTATGCTTTGGCATAAGTGCCAAATAAATTAACAAACAGGAGCATAACCATGAGCCAGATCAAGACTGCCATCAGCAACACTCAGT
Organism: Symplocastrum torsivum CPER-KK1; assembly: GCA_019358875.1. GTDB lineage: Bacteria > Cyanobacteriota > Cyanobacteriia > Cyanobacteriales > Coleofasciculaceae > Symplocastrum > Symplocastrum torsivum. The sequence goes on along the minus strand of JAHHIF010000066.1, from coordinate 2,116 downwards.
TAATCCAACGTCCAAAGCTAATGGCTCAGTCCGTGTTCCACAAGCTCAATGGACAATGGCACAAACCAGCCATGCAAGTGTTCACGGTCATCATCGTGGCTCATCTGCTAGAACACGTCTTTCAGGCCTATCAGGTTTATGCTCTGGGTTGGTCTCGTAAAGATGCATTAGGTGCCTTGGGATTAATATACCCCTGGTTAGTCCGCTCAGAATGGTTGCATTACGGGCATGCACTCTTCATGCTACTAGGTCTAGCTGCTCTACGCCCCGCCATAGTCGGACGCGCCCGTATTTGGTGGGACATTACATTTGCGATCGCGTTTTATCACCACTTCGAGCATGCCCTGCTGCTGGGACAAGCGTTAACCCACGAAAACCTGTTTGGCTCTCCCGTTCCCACCAGCATCGGTCAACTGTGGATTCCTCGCCTCGAACTCCATCTCTTCTACAATGCGATCATACTCATACCAATGCTGATTGCCTTGTATTACCATCGTTTCCCAGGTGACTCTGTACCCGAATAATTACCCAAAGCCTAGTTGAATGCCTAATGAACGGTAGCTCCTCCAAAAACTTTCCTCTTCCTCAACCGCTCTGTTGTGCATACTGGCTTACTCCTACATGGTAATAATAAGATTCCTGAATGTCTTTCTTATTGTTGGATTTGAAGTTATTCGATTAGTTCTGGCTCTCTGTTTCCACATACTTTTTTGGAAACGTCTAACTTTACGTTCGTATTTTGCTAAGGAGCTTCCGCTCATTTGTGAACGACTGGGTGGTGCTTTTCCAAAAGTGGGACAAATCCTCGCTACCAGGGCAGATCTATTACCTCTCGACATTTGCGAGGCATTGAGCTGTTTGCAGGATCAAGTGAAAGCTCTTAGTCCAAGCACAACCAAACGAATTTTAGACAAAGACACACTCTCTCAAAACATCCAAGACGTTGATTTCGTTCCGGTAGCAAGCGCCACCATCGCCCAGGTACATCGTGGCAGTCGTTGCGATGATAGCCGCCAAATCGCGCTAAAAGTCCTACGACCAAATGTACAGAGGACATTAGAGAGTGATTGCCAAATTATTCAGTTCTTCGGACAATTTATCGCGAGACTACCCGCGATGCAGAGTATTCCTGTGAAGGAGGCATTGAAGGAAGCCAGTGATATCCTGATCGGTCAGACTGATTTTGCGCGTGAAGCGTCAAATTTGAAACGACTCCATGCCCTCTTTTCCAATAGTAATGACGTTCTCGTGCCGATGCTTCACGAAGACCTCTGCACGCCAGAAATTCTTGTGATGGAATTCATTCCTGGTCTGCGAAAGCTCAGCGACCCTGCGTTGCCAGAACACATCGCAAGGCAAGCTCTTACCGTTGGAGTGCGATCGCTCTACAGCATGATCTTCAAGGAAGGATTCATCCACTGCGACATGCATCCCGGCAATGTCCTAGTGGCTCCCGATGGTCGATTGGTCATTCTGGATGCAGGATTCATGTGCCAGCTCGATGACTCTACCCGTCGCAGTTTCGCTAAATTCTTTCTGTCCATCGCTTTCCGTGATGGCAGCAGCGCGGCCTGCATCGTGCGTGAAACTGCTCAATGCCTCCCTTCAAACCTCAATGTCAGAGCCTTCGATGATGACATCACCTGTTTGATCAAACGGGTGGGGGGACTGCGAGCTAGGGATTTTCAGGTGGCGGGTTTTGTCGGAGAGCTATTTGCGATCCAGCACAAGCATGGTATCTACGGTACCAATCAATTCACGCTGACAATCCTCTCCCTGCTGGTCTTTGAAGGTGTAGCCAAGCAGCGGTTCCCCGATCTCAACTTCCAGCAGGAAGCTGTGCCGTTTGTGATGGCTGCATTGGCAAGGTAAGCTAGTCCAGTGTTATTCGAGCGATGGAACGGATGGAGCTTACCTTGTAAAACACAGAAGTAAATGGCTTTTTATCAGTTTAAGTAACACTGATTTTTTACCATGAAATATCTACAGGGCTAGTTTCGAGCGTGGAAAAGTAAACAAAAAAAGCAAATCGGGGTGGGTAAGGTATACCTCGCCAACTGAATGGCACAAAGAGTACACTGCCTTATAACGTCTAGACAGATAAAGATGAAGGAAA
>JAHHIF010000087.1 GCA_019358875.1 Symplocastrum torsivum CPER-KK1 | reverse complement strand
CAAACAAAAAATATTAAAGTTTATTTCCTATTACAACAAGACTTTGGCTAAACCTTTTATCTGGAAGTTCCACGGCTACCCAGAGTCCGCTTGAACTGGTGGGTTATTTCTGCCGCGCTGCACTAGGTTGACCAGAGTGCTGAGGTTCAACAAGTAGAGAAAGGGCTTTTTAAGGGTTAGCGTCTTTCATTGTGAGTATCTCTAGCACTTCAGAGGTCAGGCTCTCTATCTCTGCAATGGCTGCCTGGGCTTTGCTACCAAAATTATGGACGCTCTGACCGAATACGGCGAACTGCCGGTAAATCTGCCGATGCTGTATTTGCGTCCTAGCAAGCAGAATGCCAAACTCTGGCAAGATTTCCAAGCTTTCCTGTGTCAAAGTTGTTTTTGGGGCTGTTTAGAGGGCATGGGATTTAGGGTGCAAATAACTGGGGGTATATCCTCGATTTTGCACCCTAAAACGGAGGAAGCGTGGGAGGAAAAAGAACTGGTGGATATTCAACTGGCAATCGGATTAAAGCACTGACGGCAGCCAGGGGCGAAAGCACCTCACCCCACCCAACAAAAATACTCCATGTTTAACCGTGTTAAACCCAGCGACAGCAGTAGTCTGTAGCTTCCCGGACAGTGCTTTCGCCTCACTCTATCTTCCCCACATACACGGATTTCCGCTTCCCAGAGAGCCAGAACCGCAGATACCGATAGGGACCACAGCCGTTAATCATCTTGTCCTCGAAGTAGCGACCGCCTCGCGTACCACGGGACTGACTGTTATAGGCTGGCACTGCCTTAGTTTGTGGCTCTGGCTGGGACGCTTCCAGTAAGGCATCGATCATCGCCCTCATCTCTTCGAGTTCAGCACGATTCCATTGGTAGGCATGAGGCGCTACATCCTTAGGGCTGAGGCGGTTTGGCTGTTTGCGGGGCATGGGTTTTAGGGTGCAAATAATGGGGGATATATCCTCCATTTTGCACCCTAAACCGGGTGAAGCATGGGAGGAGATAAGCGATCGCATCTTAAAAAGTGGGTCAGTTTGTAATTCTTGTGTTTACGTGTCAAACAATTGGACACGGGAGCATTGTCTTGGTGGAGCAATCTCCGCAACGCGATCGCTTTTAGTAAAGCGTTTGCGCCAACTGCTATTAATGCAAACTCTATAAACCAAGAACCCCTAGCTGTTTGCTAAGGGTCTTTTTTCATTCAATCAGTTTTCCTAGCGAGTAGGAAAGAAAGTTGCGGCACAATACGACAACATTGAACCTATGTTTCCATTCAATTAGTTTCCCTAGCGAGTGGGAAAGCAAATCGCATTCCTCCCCGTCGAAAGTTTGGAGTTTCCATTCAATTAGTTCTCCCAGCGAGTGGGAAAGTTGGATGTCTGCTCTCAGTGCGTGAGTGGATTAAAAAGTTTCCATTCAATTAGTTTCCCTAGCGAGTAGGAAAGGAAAAGTACAAGGCTGGAAAGCTTACGCTGACTCAGTGTTTCCATTCAATTAGTTTCCCTGCGAGTAGGAAAGTCTCAACAGAAGATAAGCCAGAAGCGGCGGTTGAGCCGTTTCCATTCAATTAGTTTCCCTAGCGAGTAGGAAAGAAGCTTGTTAACCGAGCTTGGAATAATGAGCGCATTGTATAGTTTCCATTCAATTAGTTTCCCTGGCGAGTAGGAAAGGAAGATCAAGCAGAATACCGAAAACTGCTCAAAGAAGTTTCCATTCAATTAGTTCTCCCAGCGAGTGGGAAAGAGAAGACATTAATAATCTTGATTTAGAAGTTAATCAAAAACTGTTTCCATTCAATTAGTTCTCCCAGCGAGTGGGAAAGCTTCATTTGAGAGCAGGAAGCAATAAAATTTACGATATGTTTCCATTCAATTAGTTCTCCCAGCGAGTGGGAAAGCCGACATGGGCAACGAGTGACACGATATAAACATAATGTTTCCATTCAATTAGTTCTCCCAGCGAGTGGGAAAGCCATCTCGCTCCAGGAGCGACCGCATTTGATGGTACTGTTTCCATTCAATTAGTTCTCCCAGCGAGTGGGAAAGCTCAATTATTGACAAGAGGAAGCACCATCTGTTTTTGTTTCCATTCAATTAGTTCTCCCAGCGAGTGGGAAAGAACCGTAAACGAGTAGCACCCGCGATAGCGTTCTCATGAGTTTCCATTCAATTAGTTCTCCCAGCGAGTGGGAAAGCTCGGAGTAAGCACACAGTATAAGGAGAGAAAATGTACGTTTCCATTCAATTAGTTCTCCCAGCGAGTGGGAAAGTAGCCGTGGAACTATTCTGTGCAACTGCCGAGGGTTTAACGTTTCCATTCAATTAGTTCTCCCAGCGAGTGGGAAAGCAGAGCGATTCGGTATTGCAGTTGATATCCCTGAGAAGCGTTTCCATTCAATTAGTTCTCCCAGCGAGTGGGAAAGTTGGTGCAACAGGTGGCTATGCCCAGACAGCGAGAAAAGTTTCCATTCAATTAGTTCTCCCAGCGAGTGGGAAAGACCCATTGCGATCGGACTTCTTACGGCACATACCATGTTTCCATTCAATTAGTTCTCCCAGCGAGTGGGAAAGTCAAGCCCGGTCACAGTGGTTGTATAGCCTGGATCGTTTCCATTCAATTAGTTCTCCCAGCGAGTGGGAAAGAGAGCGAGGTCTGAAATACCCTCTAGCAAAGAATTTTAGCAGGGATTTTCGTAAGTCTCTTTTTTACCCTCATTTCAGCCCCCGTTATTGCAAGTTCCTAGCATTTATCGAGCAACTGTAAAGGATTAATCGCTTTACCTGTAAGGGTTCTAGCCTTTTTCGTGGGACTCCCCGTAATTTTGCCCCCGCTTCGACTCACGAAAATTACTGCACTACTTACCTATCAGATAGGTAACTTAACTTACAGCAATCTAGTGTAATAAAGGCATACTTCCGAATCGGTGGAAAGACAACTTTCCAAAAATCCTGTGTCTAACGGTTAGACATAGGATTGTGCTTTCCTGAGGTACGATTTGCACTTCGCTTTACTCGCAACGCGATCGCAATTTTAAAGCGTTTGCTCTAAGTGCTATTTTCGTTAACTCCTCATAAAAAACCCTTAGCCATTGCTAAGGGTTCTCTTTCCATTCAATTAGTTTACCCAGCGAGTGGGGATCGAGATTGTTGGTAACGAAGATGTCGGACAAATCAAGTTTCCATTCAATTAGTTTCCCTAGCGAGTAGGAAAGTAGCGGGTTTTGTTTTAGCTGAAGAAAGAGAATGGGTGTTTCCATTCAATTAGTTTTCCCAGCGAGTGGGAAAGTTGAGATATCCAGCCTTGGAATCTTCTGGAAATTCAAAGGTTTCCATTCAATTAGTTTTCCCAGCGAGTGGGAAAGCCTTGGATTTTGAACTAATTCAAGGTGAGGACAGGATGGTTTCCATTCAATTAGTTTTCCCAGCGAGTGGGAAGGATACGTCTACTGACCCTCGCCTCCCAATCGACCAACCGTTTCCATTCAATTAGTTTTCCCAGCGAGTGGGAAGCGGATTCGCTTTTCTATATGGTGCTGACGGAAAGTTTCCATTCAATTAGTTTTCCCAGCGAGTGGGAAGAGTTCGTCTAGCAGCCTTTACCCAGTAAAGGTTTCAGCCGCCCAATCGACACCACTCCTGAAATCATACTGTATCCTTGCCAAAACTAAGCGAAACACATCCCTCAAACCCTTACCCTGTAAAGAATCGACACCACTCAACGAAAATATAGGGTTTGGGCGATTTGGTGAGTGGTGTCGATTCACCACCTAAAACACCTTCATGATTTCCCAAAACCTATACATAACAAACTTCAAGAATTTTACTGCAACTCTATCGCCTCGCTTCTCTACCTCATCGCCGTAAAGTATCAGCTACATAAGCTGAATTGATAACTGTCCCTATTAGTTTAATTTGGGTGTTAGCAGTAGCGCTGTAGATTTTCTTATTTTTGAACAGTTCATTAATTGCATTAGATTACCCACTCTGATGAGAGCGGAAATGGTTTTTCCTTAAACTAACCAGTTCAGCCAAACTTATCAATCACTTATCCGTTTAGGATATCTAATACCGATAATCCGCAGTCGCGGAAGTAGGAAATAGCCTGTAATGACCATATACCGTTGATTGAGCTAATCCCTAAAACTTACAGCACACAGAAGATAAAAAATCGGCTCTTATTGAGAACGACCCCCTAGTTACTGAGAATAATTGATAAGCATGTGCTAACTTTCCAGCGCGGTTTGAAAGACTAAAACACCTCACCTTAAAACAAGATGAGGTGCAATTGAAAAATGCGATCGCATTTCAAACCAACTAAAATCTGTTGACAATGATATTAGAGTGGAAGCATCTCTACCAAGCGCTGCCTTTGTGTTGAAGTCAATTTCTGTAACCGACGAGCGAGTTCGACTGAGTCAGCAGTCAAATTAGATTGGAGGGTCTCAAACAACAGTTCATCGATGGCTTCCTCAATGGGTCGTCGTTTCTCATTGGGTGTACATCGCTCATACATTTTCTTGAGGGTTCTGAGCGTATGACCCATCGCATAAGCCAGTGATTCTTTCTGTTGATCGCTCAAGCCCACCTGGAAAGCCCAAGTTGCCCAGATGCTACGCATTGTGTGAGGTGAGATATACTTGCCACTTAATCGATGAGCCGGAACTTCAACTAATGCGCCAAATTTTGAGCCATTCAACGGCAACCCAACCTTTGGCTGTACAAACAGATATCCCCACGACCAAAAATCCGACTCGGTTTTGTCTTGAAGACAGCAGACATCTCTTGGATTGAACTCAGCACGACCTAGAGTTATCCAGCGTCCGCGACACCCTAAGAGTTCAGGCTGCCACCAGTCATAGAAAAACTGATTTTTCCGACCTCCTGGTGTCCACCAACCATACAAATAGCGTTCAATGTAGTCGTAAAGACAAGTGCCATCGGCAAATTGACGGTTAGGAACTACAATCGACTGAGGGCTATGTATTTCCAGCGTTTTGTAATCTTGGATATCTAAAATCCAAACTCCATTTTTGTAGGATTTGCCCTTGTGAACGTAGGTTTTATAGAGATAGTTGTCGTCAAGAGTGCCGTCATAGAGCCGTTCACGTTTTCGCTCTGGAGGTAAGGGGTGATATAACCCATTGAGTGGAACCTCTTTGGGTCGCTCGATTGGACAGGACAGAGAAATTTTTAAGCTTCTGTATTCTTCCTGTCGCCTAGCCGGCATGTCGGCAAGCAAGCTCCAAGCTAGATATCGCTGAAAAGAAGTAGCGAGTGCGCTGTCACCACGCGGTTTACCATTTCCATATCTGCATCTACATTCTTGGCGTAACGGCTCCAAAATTTGTTCGCGTACCGTAGTCAGTACAGTTTTTCCCTCAACGGCATCGGGCCATTTCTCAGTCTGGTTAGCCACATACCGTTTTTGACGCTGCCACGACGCGACCTCTTCTCTAGCTTTATATGTGTATTTGCCAATCTCTTTGAGAACAGGAATATCGGCATAGTCACTAACCTCTTCAACTTCTGTGTGGTAAACAAATTTTCCTAATGCTGAGAGGGCAGTCAATCGAGAAAGCTTCGTTCTAGGGCTTTGAGAACCCCTAACTTCTCTGAGGAACTTTAGATGCTTACACAACCAGGTTTCAAGCTTGAGCTGATGCGGCTTCCAAAGCCCTTTCTTTTCTTTATCGCTACGATTCGCCAACTCTTTATTGGTAAGTTTTGGAATCAGTAGACCTAAGCTTAATTGCTCTTGTGGAACCGGCTGGTATCGGTAGAACCAGCCGAGTATCAGGCGGATTTCACTTAAGTAACCATCAGCACATGAGTGAGATATTTTTTCAGTGACCCGACCGGGCCACTCTGGCTCAGTGAGAAACTGATAGAACTGTTTCAATTCGGCTTCTAAATTAGAATTCGTTTCTTGCGGTTGTAGTGTGTAGGAAGAGTATCTACCTCGGCGATTGGTAAGCGAGCGCTTTTCAAAGGCTTTTGTTTTGCCAAGTGTTGGGCAACATTGGTCTGGCGTGATGACGGCAGGGTGCAGTCGTTTGAAAGTCCACCAAGCCTGTTGTTCGCACCAAATCAACAGTTGGTTAAGCCGCGCTCCATAAACTCCCTGGCTTTTTTGTGACCGTTTGAGAAGCTCAAACCCCCGCTGCTGAGCCTTACGGGCATCTAGGAGCTTTTCCAGTTTTTGAGTTTTCATAAACTCTTTGGCAGCCTGAACTTCCGCAGGCATTATTTTGCTCCCACCAATCTTTCCTTGATAGCCCCAGCCTAAAAGCAGAGGTCGCATGATTGCACAGCGGGTTTCACTGAGAATATTTTTGGCTCTTTTGCTGTCGTGTGTTGCTTCAATGTGTTTCTCATAGAGACAATACACATCGAAAAAGTGTTTTGGCTGATCCATAACAGTGTGTAAGTTGATTAGGATTCGGTAGTAGAGGGGTTAGCAGAAAGTAGCTGCTTCATCTGCTGTAACTCGGCTGGCGACAATTTCTGTAGCTCTAAGACCAACTGCTCAAGTTCATCCGTTGAATCCGCAACCTGACTCAAAGGCTGAGGTGTGCTGAATAACAAGGCATCGATCGCTTCCTCAATGGGTCGCCGTTTTTCATCGGGCGTACATTGCTCGTACAATTCCCTCATGGTTTTGACATCATGACCCATTGCATAGGCTAGGGATTCTTTTTGATGGTCACTCAGACCCACCTGATAAGCCCAGGTCGCCCAGACACAACGGAGTACGTGTGGTGTAAGCCGCTTGCCAGTTAAGTGGTGAGCTCCAGTTACCACCAATTCTTTAAAAGTGGATGAATTGTAAGGCAGCCCGACTTGTGGCTTAACAAAGAAATATCCCCATGACCACAATCCGAGTTGTTTTTGATTACCAATGCAGCAAGCATCACCAGGGCTGAACTCAGCACGACCGGCCGTGAACCACTGCCCTAGTTGACCATGTAGCTGTTGATGCCACCAGTCATAGACAAACGGATTTCCGCTAACTCCTGGCATCCACCAACCGTATAAATAGCGTTCGATGTGATCGTAAAGACAGGTGCCATCACTAAAGCGACGGTTGGGAATTACAATCGACTGCGGTCCATAGGTCTTCAACGTTTTGTAATGTTGAATATCTAGAACCCAAACTCCATCAGGATAGTTGGAATTTTTATAGGCATACGTCTTGTGGAGATAGTTGTCGGCAGGGCTACCGTCATGATGCCTTAGGCGCACCTCTTCCGGGGGTAAGGGATGATATACACCGTTAGCTGGCACGTCAGTTGGGCGTTCGAGTGGACAACACAGAGAGATTTTTAAGCTCCTGTACTCCTCTTGTCGTCTGGCCGGCATATCGGCAAGAAAGCTCCAAACCAAATAGCGCTGGAGACTCAAAGCGATCGCACTCCCCTCACGCACATGCCAGTTGTCGTATTTGAACCGACATTCTAGGCGTAGGGGTTCCAAAATCTGAAGCCGCACGGCAGCCAAGGCGGTTTTCCCCTCAATAACATCAGGCCATTTTTTGTCGGGACTGACTACATACCGCTTGTGACGCTTCCACTCTTTGATTTCCTTACAGACAAGGCGACTATGCTTATTGACAGCTTTGATCACAGGAATATTGGCATAGTCACTGACTTGCACAACTTCCTCGTTATACATGAACTTCGCCAAAGCGGAGAGCGCATTCATTTTAAATTTTTTGGTTCTTGGGCTACAAGAGTTCATGCTTTCTCTCAAGAACTGAAAATACTTGCCAATCCAGGTATCAACAGCGAGCTTCTTTTCTGACCAGAGTTCCTGCTTTTGTGCCTCACTCAGGTCTTCTAGTTCTTTATCCGTAATCTTGGGGATGAGCAGATAAACGCTCATTAGCTTAAGAGGAATGTTTTCGTAGCGATGAAACCACCCAAGCATCAAGCGTATGTGCTTTAAATAAGTTTCGGCAGATGACACACTAATCGGCTTACTCAAGCGACTTGGCCATTCGGGTTCTGTGAGAAACTCGTAAAACTCTTTGAGTTGTGCCTCCAGAGTTGAGGAAATTTCTTGCGGCTTCAACTGGTATGCAGGATGCTTTGAGCGGCGCTCAGTTAGCGGATTAGTCTTAGTTGAGCCGTTTCCTTTTCGCATCGTTGGACAATATTCTTGCCTTTTGGAACCCGAATACTGTTGTTGGGGCCACCAAAACTGTTGTTCACCCCAAGCCAGTAGTTGCTCCAGCCTGCCCCTGTAAGTGTTTTGAGAAGTTTTTGAGGCTCCTAATTTCTCAAACCCTTCCTGTATCGCCTCACGGGCCTTTAGAAGCTGACTCACCAATTGAGTCTTCATAAACTCCCTGGCTGCCTGCACTTCTAAACTCGTCATCTTTCTGCCATTGGGCTTTTGTTGATAGCCCAAGCCGACAAGCAGAAAGCGCATGAGCGCTGACTGAGTTTCATTAAGAATATTTTTAGCTTTCTGGCTAGCGTGTGTTGCCTTGACATCTACTGCATACAGGTCATACACATCTAGTAAATCTTTTGGCTCATTCATAATAAATTTTCTCGACTCCTCGATCTGGAAGAAGCCTCTTGGGCTTCAATCTTGAAGGAACTCCCTCAAAGGGTTAGGAGAAGATAATACATCAGTACTAATTATTATGCAAGAAATAATTCAGCTTAATTACAGAGGGATATCACGGCTTAAATATTAAAAATAAGTATGAGCATAACCAAAGCTCCATAAAGCTTTCAGCTATTATTTTGAGTTTTTGTTAATAAATAACTGGAGGAGGCTTAATAAATATCAGTGACGGTTGAGTTTGGAGTTTAGGCTAAATTGAAAACTACACTATATATAGCGTTTTATCCGAGGAAGTTTAGTAATACAGCGCTACGTGTGCATTAGTCTAGTTTCCGGTGCAAAACTCAAGTCATAAACTGAGCAAAAGCGCTGTTAATAAAGCTATTTTTAGGATGCAATTATTGGTAATCTAAAGCTAAAAAAATCAACGGTTGCGAACCCAATAAGGATTATCAGTAGGCGAGCTAAATCGAAGATTTATCCTTGAGGTAAAACTCAGGGTAAGCTCATCGCAATAGAAGCTAGATTGAAAAGTCCTTGAAAGCTTAATTTGGTTTGAATCTAGATTGATTTCTCTGTACTAAAGTTCGACTAATAATAGTCAAATTGTGTGCAATTACTCCCCAACCAACCCAATGTTCAAAGCCTAATTTCCCTCGACACAAACAGCGCTGGAAATCAAAGGTTCTTTAGGACAATGCTTTCGTTAACGGTTTTAATCGTCTTAGAGTAGCTGATTGAGCGTAAGTGTTTGAGTACCAACATCCGTACAATGACCTCGAAAAAGTGGTGATATTTCTTTAGCAAGTTCCAGACCAATGCACCTTATTGATGTAGTAAGCTTTGAAGTTGCGGTAGGAAGATTGATGAAAGCCAATCAGAATTGTCATTATGCAAGCTGAGGCACAAGCTGCGGGGTCGATTGCGCTGAGCCAGTCCATTGCCCAGCAGTTGGTTGTGCCACTTCGGTTCAAATTGTTGGCAGAAATCATCGACCGAGCAGAACAGGTCTTCTAGACTAAACAGGGGGTAAGCAGATAGATGAAAATTCAGCACTTTCAGCCTATATGTTTTGCCCCTCTCTTATCCCGAACTCACGTTATTTGACGTGTCTAACGGTTAGGTCTTCAACGGCTAGCTTGAGGACGGTATGAGGCAAAAGTTTCAATGGCGGCTTCTTTTGCCTTGTCATCGAATCCTTGGGTTAGGGGTAAGTATTGTGGGGCGGTTTGGGTCATCAGGGTGGCGAACAGGCGTTCGAGGACTTCCACATTTTTGATGACGGCGTTGACTTCATCAGAGTCGAAGGCGAGGGCTTTTTCCAGTTGTTCAAAGAAAGATGCCGACGAAATCCAGCACGAAGCCATAGGGTTTGTTGAGTTCGTCCTCATCCTCATAGGGGCGGTTGACACGGGCGATTGCCTGCAACAGTACGTGGTCTCGCATCGGTTTGTCGAGATACATACAATAAAGGATGAAGGCATCAAACCCTGTCAGCAGCTTCTCGGTGACGATGAGAATCTTGGGCAAACGCTTGGTATAGTCTTCGTATAAGTCCCGAATGGCGGCGGCTGATTTGGGTTCGGGGCAGATGCGTTCTAGGGTTTGGCGGTCACTTTCGGAAAAGTAGCCCCTGATGGTGAAGGTGCAGATACTCGGAAAACAGCAGAGTGACTTGGATGACAGGTATGACAAAGACAATGTCAGCATACGTCGCTTTCCAAGGGGGCGGCGCACTTGGAATGGCTCATCTTGGCGCGTGGCAAGAGGTGTCACAAAAATTTCATATTATTGGCACCGCAGGAACATCCGCAGGTTCAATTGTGGCTGCCTTCTGTGCGGCTGAATACACTCCCGGTCATGCCATTGATACCTTTAGTCAGCTCAATTGGTCTAAGTACGTGAATCGCCAGAGATTCTGGAAGTTGGTTTTAAAGCGGGACGCCTACAGTGATGGAAAGCGTTTCCATCAATGGCTGCGAGGTAAACTGGGAGCAAATGTTGGACAACCGCAGGATATTACCTTTGCCGAGCTGTATAAGTCTAAGAATATCTACCTGGCAATCGTCGCCTGTGACCTGAACAGTAAAAGCGGAGACCCTGTAGTCTTTGATAAAGATAAAGAGCCACACACAACAGTCTCATTTGCGGTACGTGCTTCGATTTCAATTCCTGGTTTTTTCAAACCAATGTCACGTCGCGACCGAACGCAGGAACTTGTAGATGGTGGAGTGCTACTCAATTTTCCGGTGGAACTTTTGCATTCACAATCTCAAGAGGCTAATTGTGCATTGGTTGGTGTTCGATTCAAGCAATCGCTAGAGTACCTGGAGTCACCGAAAGCGTTAGAGGCATTAAAGGGAACCATTGATCTTATGACGAGACGGGGGGGTCTACCTCCTGACAATATTGCTCAAGACCCCAACTATATAAATATTGAGATTGATGTATCAGGTTTCAACTTCTTAAAATTCGACCTAGCCAACGATCAAAAAGCAGAATTAGTACGACGTGGAGCAGAGGCTGCAAAACTTGCGCTAGCCAAATACGAAGCCCGAATCGGACAGCAAGTTTCTGCACCGCAGCCTATTATTATACCTGATAACCCTCGTTTTAATGAGCTGGAGCGTCCAATTCATGGGGACTCGGCTGTTTATGTGAAGCGAGAGCCAGACGAATCTCGCTGTTACCAGGAGATTTTACAGCCCGGTGCGCTGCTCCGAATTAAAGCTCCTTCGCAGATGGGCAAAACGTTGCTAATGTCCAGGATTCTGGAACACGCAGCTAAGCAGGACTATCGAACAGTAGCTTTGAACCTGCGGGACGCGATGCCAGAAGATTTTACTAACCTGGCTCAATTCTTGAAGTGGTTTTGTACTAGCGTCGCTGTGATGCTGGGGTTGGCTCATCCAGTGGATGAACACTGGAGTAGGAGTCTTGGTAATAGCAAGATTAAGTGTAGAACCTACTTTGAAAAGTATCTGTTGACCGAAAACAGAGTCCTAGTTCTAGCTTTAGATGAAGTAGATCGGCTTTTCCGTAACGAGAAAATTGCCGGAGAGTTTTTGGGTATGCTGAGAACCTGGCATGAAGACTCTAAAACTCGTCAGCTTTGGACACAACTCCGCCTAATCGTATTGCATACCGAAGTCTACACTGAACTTGATATAAATCAGTCACCGTTTAATGCAGGGACAGAGATAAAATTAACAGACTTAAGCCAGAAACAAGTGCAGAATTTGGCACAACAGTATCGACTGGATTGGGACAATGACAAAGTTAAGCAGCTAATGAATATGGTAGGAGGGCATCCCTATCTGGTCAACAAAGCCCTCGAACAGGTGGCGCAGCGGGATATGACACTTGAACAACTTTTGGAAACAGCTTCCAATGACGCTGGAATTTACCGCGACTACTTGAGACGACACTTGAAGAAGTTACAACAGCATCCAAAGCTAGTTCGAGTTCTCAAAGAGGTAGTTAAAGCAGAAGCCCCAGTAGAATTTAACTCGGAATTGAATCCTGATATAGCGGTGAAGTTAGATGACTTGGGACTGGTGAAGCTGCAAAGCAATACAGCGATGCCTCGATATGAGTTGTATCGTCACTATTTTCGCACTCGCTTGTAAGTATTTCTGTAATCACTAAGGGAATGATACCTAATGAGTGATGCGCCCAACTCAGGCAACCAATATCAAGTTGGAGGAAGTCTACCTGAGTCCGCTACCACCTATGTAAAGCGGCAGGCAGACAAGGACTTCTATGAAGGGTTAAGAGCGGGGGAGTTTTGTTATGTGTTGAACTCCCGGCAGATGGGAAAGTCTAGCTTGCGCGTACAAACAATGAAAAGCCTGAAAGAGGAAGGGGTTGCCTGTGCCGCAATCGAAATGAGGGAGCTTTGTAGCTATCAAGTGACAAAAGATGAATTTTATGGGGGCTTTATCAGTCGTCTGGTGAGCGAATTCAATTTAAAAATCGACCTTAGTGACTGGTGGAACAAGCAGGGTCTTATTTCTTCTGCCGAACGGTTAAGTAAGTTTATGTCAGAGGAATTACTGGATAATGTAATTCAAAAAATTGTTATATTTGTTGATGAAATTGATAGTATTTTGAATTTAGAATTTAAAGATGATTTTTTTGCATTTCTACGTTCTTGCTTTGAAAACCGTGCGAAAAATACAAACTATAACCGCCTCACCTTTGCGCTGCTGGGAGTAGCTGCACCTGCTGATTTAATTACAGATAGAATCAACTTAACTTTTAATATTGCAAGTCGATTCATTGAGCTGACTGGTTTTGAACTCGAACAAACTGAGCCTTTACAGAAAGGATTGCAAGGAAAAGTCAGCAATCCTAAAGCAGTAATGGAACAGGTATTGAGATGGACAGGTGGGCAACCATTTCTGACTCAAAGGGTATGCCAACTGGTTTCCTCGCATAAATTGATTCATGATTGGAAGGAAGCCAAGTATGTTGAGAAAATTGTGCATGAGCAGATAGTTGAAAATTGGCAAGCAAAGGACGAGCAACAGCATCTGACAACGATAAGTGAGCGCATTCTTAGACGAGAAGACAAAACCTTGCGTTTGCTGAAACTCTATCAACGAATTTTGCAGCAGCGTGAAATTATAGCTGATGACAGTTCTGAACAGCTAGAATTGCGGCTATCAGGTTTAGTGGTTAAGCAGAAAGGAAAGTTAAAAGCTTATAACAGGTTGTATCAGTTAGTTTTTAATCGGGATTGGGTTAATAGGGCGCTAAAGGATCAGGAAATCAATAGGGCATCTGATGGGCGCTTATCCCAGGTGCGAGAAGTTGTAGAAATACTAGCCAGTAAGCTATTTAGCTTTAGGTTAACAAGTAGGTTTAATTATATTAAATTGTTATTTATTATAGTAACCCCTGTTGGTATCACTACAATAGCAGGCTTGGTATTGAGTGAAGATTTTAGATGTACTGTAGGTTTTCGCTCCGACTCTTGCCTACAAGAACCCAACTACACGAGAAAAACTGGTGATACTCCAGCAATCCAGCCCTCTACTCCAGCAATCCAGCCACCTACTCGAACAATCCAGCCCTCTACTCCAGCAATCCAGCCACCTACTCGAACAATCCAGCCACCTACTCGAACAATCCAGCCACCTACTCGAACAATCCAGCCCTCTACTCCAGCAATCCAGCCACCTACTCGAACAATCCAGCCCTCTACTCCAGCAATCCAGCCCTCTACTCCAGCAATCCAGCCCTCTACTCCAGCAATCCAGCCACCTACTCCAGCAATCCAGCCACCTACTCCAGCAATCCAGCCACCTACTCGAATAATCCAGCCACCTACTCGAATAATCCAGCCACCTAAAGTTCCCGACTACCCATTGAACTCTGGTGATTTCGGTCAAAGAGTCCTCGATCTCATTAACATAGAGCGCAAAAAGAATGATTTGCCTCCACTGAGCTTAAATCCCCAATTGACTGCTGCTGCACAAGGACATAGCCAAGACATGGCATTGCAAGACTATTTCAGTCACATCAAACCCAATGGTAGTACGGCGTGGTATCGTATTAACGCGACAGGCTATCAATCCTCAAAGGTGGCGGCAAACATTGCTGTGGGTATGTCTACGCCAGAAGCATTAGTAACAGAATGGATGAACAGCCCAGGGCAGCGTGCCAATATCCTTAATCCCGAACTCAAAGAGATTGGTATTGGTTATTACTTCCTCGCCGACGATACAGGCAAAGTTAACTACCACCACTACTGGACACAAGTTTTTGGCTACTCCTGAGTATTCCCCTAACCAAGATACAACTAACAATCAGTGCTTTTAACTTTATCTTGACTTTTGGCAAGAAATGTGGTGTCAAGTTTCAATCAAACTGTACTAGGAAAGAGCGATCGCGTCTGCTTCATGTCTCCGACTTTGCGGGGTAACACGTAATCTTACCTGTCTAACGGTTAGACACCTAGCAGAATTTTCGACTCACCAAATCAACTCTCAGCCTAGACTTGCACCTTATCCATACCCAGGAATCAAGATGAGTTATTCACTGGTATTAAACTCGACTTCTTGACTACTGAGTGTTAAGCCTTCCCAACTTCTCCAGTAGCGTTTCCCATGCCGTTATCTGCTGCTGTAATTGCTGACGGCTCTCGTTTTTTATCTCTTGATTAAGTAACTTAACGTGAGTTCGGGATAAGAGAGTATCTCGACTGAGGCTAAAATCCCCACAGCTCTCTGAATTCATCAAAGTAAAATCCCCATTGCGGATTTCCCTCAATTAGTCGCTGGATTTTTTTGGCGGTCACGGGACGAGTTTCGGCATTACTTAAAAGCGATCGCAAATGTTCCAAAGAGGGAATCTCTTCCCCCGCATTGAGAACCAGACCTTCCTCAATGCGATACCCCAATTCTTGTGCCATAGTCCGGGCAAGGGATTTAAAAAGAGCGAGTGGCGAATTCAGTTTTTCTTGGAGTTCAATGGCACTGACCCGCTCAGGCTCACTGGGTAATTCCTTGGCTGGCTCTAGGTCAGTGGCATCGGCATCGGCAACTGGCTCAGGTTCGGCAACCGCAGATTCACTCGGTAATTCCTTCACTGGTTCCAGGTCATCGACAGCAGCAACTGGCTCAGGTTCAGTAATCGCAGGCTCACTAGGTAATTCCTTGGCTGGCTCTAGGTCAGTGGCAGCGACAGCAGCAACAGGCTCAGGTTCAGTAATCGCAGGCTCACTCGCCAGTTCCTTCACTGGCTCCAGCTCGGCTGTGGCAGAGTTCAGCTTGGCGGATTCCACCAACCCTTGCAACTGAACACAGCCAGCTTGCAAAGATGCCATTGCACTTGCCGCTTCCTCAAGACTTACCTGACGGTGAGCCAGCAGCTCTGGCGGCAAATAGGCGTTGGAGACACCCCGCTGCTTTTGCTTTTCCCACTCTTCGCTATATCGGACGATGGAGCGCTTGCAGGATTCCCACTGCGCTCGCGCCAAGTTAACATCTTTGAGCTGTTGGTACGCTGTCGCGATCGCTTCCTCATCACTCATCCCTGTCCTTTTGTTCCTGGTCTTTAGGTAGCTCACAAACTGCTCCAAGGGTTGTCCTGGTGCAACCTCCCACTCCTGTTGTTCGCAACCTCCCACCAGTAAACCGTCACGATACTCATTCAAGTACTGGCACGGCTCCCCGGCATTGATGGCTTTGACGATCACACTAGCCCAACCTACTGGTGACCGTACCCCCTTCCCTTTGGCTAATACCAAAAGTGCTTGGTAAAAGCCTTCACGTTCCTCCTGCGAACAAAAGCCGGAAGTGCAATCGGCGCGGCTGTGCAGCGCAACGCTCTCGCTTTTCAGCTTAGGTAGTGGCTTTACATCAGTTTGCACCACTTCAACGCACATTGCTGTATCTACATCAGTTTGTGATACTTCGTCACATTTCAACACAGGCACAGCGGAAAATTGTTCTTCACTTTTAACTTCTTGTTCTTGCGATATCTCTGGTCTGACATCAAACGAAGTGGTTAAATCCTGTTCTACTTCTTCTTCAGTTTCCCAAGGGTCCTCCAGCTCTGGCACAAAGTTCATTTCTTCTCGCTCTTTTTTGAGAGAGCAGGAATCTGTGCAGGAATCAGTGGAAGGAATCTGTGTATGTGTTTCAACAGTGAAACGTGACGTTTTAAGATTGATGCCCGGTGTCTTAGTATTAATACCCGACGTTTCAGCCTTATCAACTGGGGAGTTTTTGCGGGTTTTAGCCTTTTTGGGGGAATAGAGTTTCTCCAGTGCCTCTTCAACGCGATCAACATGGAGCAGATATTGATGAGTTTTGTCCTGCCCATTGCGTCGGTTCTCCTGGCGAGCGTTTTTCCGAATAGAGAGGAAGCCCAGCTTCTCCAACAAGTCAAGTGCAGCTCTTATGACATGGAGTGTGTAAGCTCCCATCAAGTCTTCCCGGATATCTCTGAGCGGCTGGTAAACCCAGAGGGTCGGGTACCTTAATTCTTTCCACTCGTGCCAGTGCTTGAGATAGCTCATCATTGCCACGGCACAGCACCTAACTTGTGTGCGTGAATTTGATGCCAGTCTATCTAGTAAATCTTTATGTTCCCTTCTTAGTAAGGAAATTGGGCTACGTGGTTTTTCGGCTAGAGATGCTGTCATGACTTCCTCATTGGTGATCCAGAGGAAGAGTGATAGACTTGAAGCAACAGTACTTCTGTCTGTGACTCCCCTCTGGGGTGGTTATGTAGCCAGCGCTCAGCACTCCGCTTAAAAGTTCAGAGCGTTGGCTAAAAGTTTATTCTGAAGCATGTCTAACGTTTAGACACCTTCTTCTTCATCAAGGGCGATCGTCCAATCAACCATTGTTCGCAAACGAACTGGTCCGTAACTTTGGTAGTTACGAGGCGCTGAAGCCTTTTGGGATGCCCAAATTTCATTACTTCAAAAGTACCGGAAAATTGCGTTCGTGTATAGGGCAACCTCGCCTCATAGTCATGTCTCACTTCCATGTTCCCCTCTGCCGTTGGGTCGCGTCGTCATCAAATACTCCCAGATTCGTTGAATTTCCGTCTGAAAGGACTGGCGATCAGCTATAGCTTGCTCCACAAATGAAGTTTGAGTTTGACGCAGTATGCTGATCGACTCAAGTACCTGGGTAACTGTGAATGTCAATAGCTGCTGGTTTTGCCTTAGCTCACTGACCGATAGAGCTAGCTCTCCCATTCGGCTAGCTAATTGGTCAATGTCTCTTCGGCTTTCTGAGATGGCTTTGGCATTTTCTCCAATCTGATCGCGAGTAAGCATTATTTCATCTAAGAGGAGGTTGGCTCTCCGGGCAAAGATTTCATCACTCTGCTCAAGCTCAATAATGCGCGATCGCAGTTCAGCAATTTCTTGCTCACTCATGCTTCACCTCCCTTCTTTCCCCCGCCTTTGCTAGCACTGGTGCCAGAGGCAGGGGATTTGTCTTGCTGCTCCCACTCCATAACCCAGTCCTCAATAAGTTCTCTAGCCTTCTCGCTCATAGCTGCTCCAGATTGAGCGCAAGCAACCTTAAATCGAGTTCTTACATCGGAACTCAGAAAAACTCGGATGAACACATCGTTAGCTTTATCAGGGGCTTTGTCGGGCATTTTAAAAGCATCGTTTACCCCATGATTGTGTCATGTGAACTACCTAGCTTTAAAGGACTACTTGCTTAACATGCACCATGTGTACTATGCTACCAGCAGAGACGCAAAAAGAACAGAGGTAAGCGCAAAACGCAATCAAGCGGATACCAGTATTAAAGGGTTGCAAGCCCTGCCTAAAGCGCCTTCAATGCCAGCAAACACAAGGCATCTAGCCATTTTGAACCATGAAAACTGAAGAACACTTGGAGACGCTTAACGGATACATCTATCCATCTCCCAACGTACAGAGCTATCCGCAGATGTCCCAGTTACGTCCATGTGTAGCCTTTGATGGTGGGAATCGTTTCATCAAGTGGGTTGACCCTGAGAATGAAGTCCGAATGATTCCTAGCTGCATCAAGGAAGTCACTGAAACGCAGTGGAGGCGCATCAAGCCAGACCCTCAAACAGTTCTGATTGAGGTTGATGACAAGCGTTACCTCATTGGGCGACAGGCACAGGAACTTGACGGGGAACCCGTCTTTCAGCACAACAAGTGCGAGTTAGCTGAAATTATTGCCTTAGTCGGTATTGAGCCTAATCCAGGATTTGATTACGTGCATATCGCCAAGTTTGCGATCGCACTTCCTAGCGACACAAACGATTCTGATGTCGAGGCACTTCGGAAGTTGGAAAACTACCCGAATGTGCGGGAATTCAAGCGTAATGGGAAGCCTATCTGCTACACGATTGCTATTGTTGACCCGCTCAATGAGACTGAACCAGCATTTCTTTATGCCCAACAGCAAGGAATGTTTGCATTTCCTGACAATCCCAATGCCGTTTGGGATATTGGCGGGGGAACTTCAATTGCCAGAATCTATCTCCCATCAGGAACGATGGTTCAGGATGCAGAAATTATCCTGCCGGGAACTAAGGAACTAGCACAGCAGGTGGCGACCGAAGTGCAAGCGACATTGGGACTGAACTATTCACCAGCGCTGGCAGACATTATGGATGCGATCGCTCGTGGTGATTGTCTGTATGGCACAGCCAAACTCGATTTTTCTGCCATCTACCAAGACGTGTGTGAGAAGTGGGTTGAATCCGCCCGTGCCGAAATCCGCTCGAAGTGGGCTAAGTATTTACCCAACTTGGGTGAAGTTCTGATTGTTGGTGGTTCTGCAAATTTAGCAGCACCTATGTGTGAAGCCTCTGGTGATTGTTTCTGGATTGCACCGGAGCCTCAACTTTTCAACATCATTGCAATGGCTCACATATCAGGAGGATTCAATGGCTAATCAAACTCGAATTGTGTTGGATGCTGACGACAGACCCAAGGCAGAACAAATCCTTGAGGCAACAGGAATCAAGACATTCAGCCAATTATTTTCTCTCTTCCTCATCAACTATGGCGACCACTTGGTTAGCGCTCTAAAGGCAACCCCAATTGCTCCACCACCACCAGTAGCGATGCCTGCGTCAGTGCAAACCAAACAGATTCATTCTCTTGAAGCACCTCGCAGAGCTGTACAGCGGCAACCAGGTATTAGCAGTTTCTAAAGGAGACTTAACCATGCTCAACTTCTTGAGAAAGCTCAAAGAACGATGGTCGGTCGAACAAGCCTGCCGCCAAACCCTTGAGATTTACAAGACCGGGACTGCCGAAGAACGCCAGCAGATTGAGGATTTACTCTGGGAAGTTGGCAGACAAAAGAATGACATGGCCCAGGCAGAGGCAGTGGTTAAATCGCTCAGACAAATACTTTAAGTAGTTCAAATCAAAGGAAGCACAAGTGACACCAGAAACATCATTAACCTTGCAAATCCTGCTGGATATTGACGAACCCACAATCAATGAGTGGTTTGAGATTGTCAAGAAGGCTTATCCCCAAATGGAAGGGGAATTCTACCCTCGATTTCTTGGTATTGCGATGGGGGCAATAAAAAGTGCTTTAGAAGCTGGCTACCCAATTGAGAAGTGGATTGCTGATACCCGCAAAAATAATGGAGTGGAATGAACCAAAAACTGATGGAACTAGAACGCGCACTATCACACATTCGCCTCAGTCTTGATGAAAGGGCAGAGGAGATGAAGCAAGAGTACGAAAGTACTTTGACTTTACTAGAAGCCGAATTCCTGAGTGCATTAATGAGTGACGATTGGAGCGAATTTGACCGATTTGTAAACGAGTTCAGAAATTCAGTTCAATTAGGAGCCAGCGGTGATGAATTGACCACTCCCACTGCTGGCTCATCCAAAACGACCAACAAAACGATCATCAAGGATTAATTAATCATGACTCAACCCGTTGGATATTACACAGGATACGATCCTGAAGCGAAATCTCCTGAAGCTCTCCACCAAATTCAAGAACGGTTTGGCGCTCGCTTACAAAAGATGACTTATGAACAGAAGATCGTTTTTCGGGCAGCTTTAACAGGATTTATCGCACAAAAACCAGTTTGGAATGAGGCAGCCAACAGTATCACTCTTATTGATTGCTGTATCGAGTCTGCTGGTGTGGACTGGAACATCTGGTATGAAGATGAGGAATTGTGTGAATACATTCAGGCTTGCAGCCAACTTTCTGAAGGAAATATTGAGGGATTGATTCAAGCTCTTTGTGAGCAAATTCAAGGAAAAGTTTACGCCTCAAGAACCCACACAACCCATTGGGAAGTTAGTCTCTAACCGAATGAGGAGTAATGCCTCTAGTTATGGCTGGAGGCATAGAAAACTATGCAAACCAACACGTTTCGACTCGTAACCACTGGCAGCATTATCGGCTTAATCGGCACAGCTTTAATCACCACTTCCAAGGCGACATCTGACCACGTTAGTTGGTGGAACACAGAACAGGAAAAGACTCAGGCTGAGAATGCAAAGGCGATCGCTGATGCGTACCAAAAAAACCAGATTGCCCACTTTAACCAGTTAATCGTCTCCAACTACACCCTAAATAACACTCCACCTCAGCTCGATTGGCAACATACCGTCAACAAGAGTGAAAAGACGATTATTTACGACCGATTCAGGAAGTGTATCGGGTATGCCTACCAAGGGAAATTCTACTTCACGCTTTACTACACGGGAGTTTGCGACTAATGGCACTTGGATCTAAAGCTTCAACAAACGGACATCGCAGCACTACTCAATCACCTGGAAGTGATGCGGCATCAGGTATTGGTCGGGTGATAGTGCTGATTTTAACCACTCCAGCACGTCTCATCAACTGGTTAACAACTCCACCAGGAAACGCCATCATGATTGGTTTAGGAGTTCTCTATTTTGGTGCTGTATCTGCTGAGGGATATTGGCAGGCAATGAACGCCAATAACCCCGCATTTGTCCCTAAACCTTTTGTGAGTGACGCAGCGGATTTAAAGTTCTTTTTTACGGCTGTGATTGCTCCCTCGTTCTGGATGGCTACGGTAGTGAGTCTGATTGTGCAGGGTATCCAAGCCTTCGTACTGCGTGAAATCGACATTGCAAAAGCGAAAGCTGAGTATGAGGCGATTAAGGATTACCGAGTGCCTGACCCGGAAGAGGGGCAGCTTGACTTGGCAGAGTATCGCAGGAAGCGGCTCAAGACTGTGGGGATGCGTACTGTCAGAACACGAGGGGCATTAATCGCTCTAACTTATGCAATTGATGCTGGAATTGCCCTCTGGAACTATCCAGTAATGGGTCAGAGTACAGGTGAGCTGGTGATTAATCTGGTGTGGATTCTCGCTTCAATCTTTGGAACGGAAGCAATGATTAACTTATTCTGGAATGCGATCGCACCCATCAAGCCACAAGTCGAAGTCTTACCCAACTAATTGGCACTGCTCACAAGAATTAACCCCTAAGCACTCACTTGGGGGTTTTCTTATAAGGAGTTTATCTCTCATGCACAGTATTAACTCATTCTCTGACCTATTAACGCAAGGGCAAATCACCGAAGCCTTGCAACTGCGACTAGAGGTGATTGAGGCATCGGCACGTCACTATAGACAAGATTTAGAAGCCGCTAAGGTGTCATCGGCAGCGCTAGGAGTCGTCGGGCTTCTGCTGTCAGCTAATCCCCTGGTAGCTGTTATCGCTGGCTGTGGTCTAGCTGGGTACGGGTGGACGGTCTTAAGGGATTATCAAAATACTAAACGGCTGTGTTTACTGCCACTGGTGAGGAAAGGGACAGGAGAACTGCTCACTGGTATCGGGCTGGCAGCAACCAATGACCAAGGCGAAGCCGATGACCCATTACTTGGAGTTATCGGCTATGTCGAGCCGGAACTCGCACACGAGTATGAGCTTGTGATGGTAGCCGAAGCCCAGTTGACAGGCTACTTAGCGCAGTTACCAGGGGAGTCAAGGCTAAATGCTTTCAGGCACATTCTCAGGCACACGCGACTAAGAAATAGCCTCAAGCTGCCACCCTTGCAAGATGTAGCGTTAGCGATCGCGTCGGGTACTGTTCCCAGTTCCTCTCAATCGCTGCCACCACAGACGGAACCCGTACCGGAGGAAGTGCCAGCGATTGACGTTGCGGCCATGCCAGTGGATGAAAAGCTGAGCGCACCTCAACCTGTTGAAGCACCAGCCGTGGTAGTGGAGCCGCCACTGCCGATTAAGAAGGAGCCTATTACCGTTGTCTTGTTTGATTTCTCTCGCCTTCGTACTGAACCTGATCAATTCGCTCATCTGCGGGTCATCGGTGGTACAGGCATTGGGAAAACTACCTTTGTTGATTGGCTGTTGGATATTTTAGGAGGTTCCCGCTTCGTCATCACACCTAAGAAAAAGTCTTGGAACTGGGTCGGACTAGAAGTTTACGGATTGTGGTTTGACTACGAAACTATTCGAGCCAAGTTGCAATGGATTCATGCAGAGATGTATCGTCGTTACCCTTTGATGGAACAGGGAGAAACGTTTGAAATCACCAATTTTGTAGTAGATGAATGGCGGCTCATCAATACCAACGTCAAAACAATCAAAGAACGTGACCCGGAAACAAAACAGAATATCGAAGTTGCTCCTTCCGCTAAAGCAATGATGAAAGATATTATCACCGTTGCTCGTGAATCTATGTTACGTCTAATTGCCTTAGCACAAGGAGAAAATGTTGCTTCCTGGGGGTTTGAAGGCGAATCAGATTTAGAAGAATGTTTTACTGATATTCGCTTAGGAGAATTCGCCATTGACTACGCTAAATCTCTTCGCAATCAGTGCCGAAAAGATGGTGAAGATTACGAGTACTGGACAACCGTTTTGACAGAACTAGAGTGGCAACAGTCACGCCGTACATCTGAAGGTAAATCAATTCCGTGCTGCATGGTAGGAAAGTATCCAGCACGAATTCCAGACTTAACGGATTGGAAGCGTAATGTAGTAGATATTAATTCAGAGGAAATCGAGCCAACCAATCTATCAACAACTGACCCTTCCACTAACCCTTCCCAAAAAGACACCCTGAGTGAGCGGAAGCTTCCGTTTGAAAAAGTGGAAGCTAGCCGGAAGCCTGATGGAATCTCGCTGGAAGCCCTCTCTACTCGTTTAGTGGAAGCCCTAGAGTCAGCTTCCGGCGAGGCTTCCATACCCCTGTTTGAGGGTTTAGAGCGAGACGGGAAGCTGATAATGCTGCGGCTGTTGCTCACAAAAAGATTGGGGAGAGAAAAGATGATTTTACTCGGATGGGGAGTCAGGTCTGGAGGCAGAAGCCACGACAAGTACAAGCTGGCTTCTGAATTGTTAGATGCCATGCTCGGAGAGTTATCAGAGTTAGGTTTCAACGAAGGAAACAATTGGAGAGTGGATGAATGAAATACAGGAGACAATTGGCGGTTGATGATGGAATCGCAAAAGAAATAATTATGGATGAGGTGATACTAGCCGGACTTCACCCTCAAGAGCTGGCTCTGATGAAAAAACATAACCTCATCTACTGCACAAAAGATTAAAGTAATCAAAGACTATCTGAAAATGTAAGACAAAATATTCAGCGGATTGAATGGTTTATGAAACCATTAAAAATAGGAGTCAAACCAACTCGCTACTTCCAAAACTTGCATAATCCATCTGATGTTATGGCTAGCACCTTACTAACAAACATTCTTGTAGTGTATATTCCGTACACTACAGGTTTAGCAAGCAAAGCCGAAGATGTCTTAAAAATAGTTTTTAACAACTACACGTTGGATGCGATCGCATTCTCAACAAACTCCACCTGCCGTGCGTGACTACTACAAATGAAAGCCCTGGTTCAAAATCAAGTTGAGGGCAAAACGGTAGTAATTACCGATTTGCGCCTTGCGCTCCCAGCGAGTGGGGACCCTATAGACGGTGTGTACCACGCCGCTGTGGTAGCCACTGTGTTTCCATTCAATTAGTTTCCCCAGCGAGTGGGGAGTTTCTACAAACAATTCTTTCTTCACCACAGCTGGTGTTTCCATTCAATTAGTTTCCCCAGCGAGTGGGGAGACGAAATGGAAGAGCTTAGCTACGATTACAGAGAGGTTTCCATTCAATTAGTTTCCCCAGCGAGTGGGGACTTACTACGCGATTAGTCTTGTTGAAAACAGAGCAGTACTTGTTTCCATTCAATTAGTTTCCCCAGCGAGTGGG
>JAHHIF010000094.1 GCA_019358875.1 Symplocastrum torsivum CPER-KK1 | reverse complement strand
AGCTACGATTACAGAGAGGTTTCCATTCAATTAGTTTCCCCAGCGAGTGGGGACTTACTACGCGATTAGTCTTGTTGAAAACAGAGCAGTACTTGTTTCCATTCAATTAGTTTCCCCAGCGAGTGGGGAGTTAAAAATTACGACAATTAGGAGACACAGAGTATGTGGTTTCCATTCAATTAGTTTCCCCAGCAAGTGGGAAAGAACACGTTCGTATTATGAACACCCTCAACGGTTACAAGTTTCCATTCAATTAGTTTCCCCAGCGAGTGGGGAGTGTTTCAGCTAAGTGCAAACCCTGTACTTAAAAGTTTAGGTTTCCATTCAATTAGTTTCCCCAGCAAGTGGGGACGCAAATGAGATGCTTTGGTGCTACAGCGGATGAAGCGAAAGAGTTTCCATTCAATTAGTTTCCCCAGCGAGTGGGGACTTTTCATATCGACTTTCGGTACATCTTTGAGGTGCCTGAGTTTCCATTCAATTAGTTTCCCCAGCGAGTGGGAACGCGACTTAGCTTTCTCGGCGGGTCACCGGGTTCCATGTTTCCATTCAATTAGTTTCCCCAGCGAGTGGGGACTTCGAGCGGTTACGAGATTATAGAGATGCCTGTAGGTTTCCATTCAATTAGTTTCCCCAACGAGTGGGGACGCTCCTATGCTGTGGTGGTACGAACCTTTGATACCTAGTTTCCATTCAATTAGTTTCCCCAGCGAGTGGGAAGGATCGGTTATCGATTTCAATGAAGTTGATAACTCTTTCTCGTTTCCATTCAATTAGTTTCCCCAGCAAGTGGGGAGTACGCCGGTGCGACCGGGACGTACCGTCCCGAGAGTGTTTCCATTCAATTAGTTTCCCCAGCGAGTGGAGACCTGGCGGCACTTTGGTTGCTCACCGGCGTAGAGCAAGGTTTCCATTCAATTAGTTTCTCCAGCGAGTGGAGACTTATTAAAACAGGCAAGATTGAGAAAAAAGACGGTACGTTTCCATTCAATTAGTTTCTCCAGCGAGTGGGGAGTGCCTCCATTGAAACCCTTATCCCGCCTGATGTCCAGAGCCAGTTTCCGACCGCCCGAAAATTTCCCCGACAACGCGCGAAAAGGGAGTGTGAGTTGTTCTAAGTTTGATGCATTCAGAAGTCCAAGGTAGCGATCGCACTTTGTTTCTGCTGGTCAGTCACGCCCAAGTAGCGCTCTAGAGCTGATAAGGTGCGGTGTCCACTGATGGACTGAATATGCCGCAGCGGCACGCCCGCGTCACTCATTCGGGTCAAAGCCGTTCGCCGGAAGCTGTGGGTGCTAGCCCCTTCAATGCCAACTTTGTGGAACGCTTCCCGAAGTATCTTGTCGGCACTTGCTTTGTGGATATGTCCTAGCCCGTGGCGACCTGGAAACAGATAGTCTTTGCGTAAGTTTGGCTCATACTCTTCAAGATACCTCCTGAGAGTCGGGTGAATTTGTATTTCCCTAGTATCTCGTTTTCCTTTGGTATTGAAGCTACGCAGTAGCAAGACTTGTCTGATGCCATTGCTCCCAAAGACATCTCTGGTAAAGAGGGTACAAGCTTCGTTGATACGACAGGCAGCATAGAGACACACGCCAAATAGTGCTTTGTCTCTTGGCTTGACAAAACCCGAACTAAACAGGAGATTAATTTGGTCGGGACTGAGGACTTCTGCCTTCCCGAAACGGTTGATTTTCATAGCTTCTAGCCTACACGATCATTGTGCAAAATGATAATGTAAGTGCCTTCAACCCTGATTCTCTCGTTCTCACACCCAAGCTGCCCATGTGCCAGTTGGAGCTTATTGAGAATAGTTGGCAGCTTACTGCGAAGACGACAGCGGGGATTTGTCGGGTTCATTTGTGGGTGGCAGCGAACGATTGCAAGATGGGAGCGCCGATAGACGGAAGCTTTGTGCTTGACCCGCCCAATATCCAGACGTTTGAACGCAAGCCTAAAGAACCTCAACCATCAGCGGCTAGTGCAACCAGGGTAATATTTGCGATCGCATTAATAGTTGATTTATTCGGTCGCACGTTCTGAGTACAATGTGCTGTCAAACTAATTCCTGTCGAAGAGTGCAAAATGGAGTTGGCAGCGGCAAGAACGAAATAAAGAAAAGACGAAAGAACGAAATAAAGAAAGAGCGAAAGCAAGATTAGCCGTGATGCTCTGTCCAAAATTTGAACACTCGCTGTAACAGTTCAACTTGCGTACAACCGTAAGTCGCTGCGGCGATTTTGAAGTCCTTTTTAAACTCGGCAGGTACTTTGAAATTCAGATTGACGATTTCTCCTGGGTCGGGTTTATCCAGATTTTCCTTGGTTTCCTTGAGGCTAGGCGGTTCGCCTTTGCTGGGCTTACGTGGTGGGGGTGGGGGTTGGGTTGCCATACTATGCCTCTTGTTTACTCAACTTGTTGATGATGCCCTGCGCTACTTCTTCGGCTCGTTGTTTCAAGGTTGGGAAGGTGACTTCGGAAACGGCGCGACCGCTATCGCTTGCCTGTCGGTAAGCTGTCTTTTCTGGAATTGAGCCAGCTAGGGTGCTATAGCCGGCTTTATGAATGTACGAACGGGCTTCTTCGATTTCGTTTTCCCTGTCTCCGACTCGGCAAAGGGCAAAGGTAATTTTGGACTCTGGAATCTTGGTCTTGACCAATTCATGTGCCAACAAGACAGATGGTTTTAAGTCATCAAGGGATAAACCTGTCGGCAAGACCAGTAGCTGACTAACGCGAGCAATTTCGAGAGTTCCTTGCATCGAATGCGGGGCACCGTCTAAAACCATCAGGTCATAAACATCGGCGTGTTTGAGCGCTTGAGCAATAGTACGAAACGGTTCAACAGCAATTTCCGGCTGGAGGCGATGTTGTTCTCGGCGTTGCTTCCAGTCGGTGCTTGTTCCTTGGGAAATGTCTAAGTCGGCAATCTTAACATCCCAACCCGCCGCCGCATATTCACGGGCAATCAGACGAGCTAGGGTACTCTTGCCAACCCCTCCTTTCTGGGAAATAACACCCACTAATACGGTCATCTTGCTGCGAACTTTTTCGTCCTATAGCGAAATCTTTATATCGTCTTTTCGCTTTAGGGTCAAGTCTGAATTCGTTAAAATAAGAAAGCAAGATTTAACGATTTCGTTTTTTCGCTCTCTCGTGAATTGAACTTGTAATCGAGGAGTCATTTCAAGCGTTACAAGCACAACCCCCTGTGCCAGCAGAAGGGTTGTTGCCGTCAATTCTGTGGTTCTCACGCCAGAGGGATTTGAGTTGAAACAAATTGAACGAATGCTCAACATGCGATCGCTTTGTTTAGATTAGTCAGATTTAATAGTGTTAGTAAGCTCGTCTGAAGCTCGATGTCATGAGAAAATTAGGTTGAGCTGGCACGTAAGGGATATGGTTTTTGACAACCCGTGACTGGAACCTCTGCTTGTAATGTCTCCACTCCCTACAAAGTAATTTTCGTGAGTCGAAGCGGGGCAAAATTACGAGGGGTCTCACGAAAAAGGCTAGAACCTCGACAAATAATGAGTTTGAGTATTTGTGACTGCTCAATAACTGCTAATAACTTGCAATAACGGGGGCTTAAATGAGGGGGAAAAAGAGACTTACGAAAATCCCTGCTACAATTCCTTGCTGGAAGGGTTTTCAGACCCCGCCCTTTCCCACTCGCTGGGAAAACTAATTGAATGGAAACCTGGATTGGACTCTGCGAGAATATGCTCTATTGCCCCCTTTCCCACTCGCTGGGAAAACTAATTGAATGGAAACACTTCACCCTCAACACCGGGGAGACTCGCCACAATTGCTTTCCCACTCGCTGGGAAAACTAATTGAATGGAAACGTGAATAACGAATTGTCACTCACTGCGGTACTCAGACTTTCCCACTCGCTGGGAAAACTAATTGAATGGAAACACCTCATTGCAACGCTGTTCGAGGAACGCTTGCTCTTTTAGCTTTCCCACTCGCTGGGAAAACTAATTGAATGGAAACAATCAAAGATGTTTTTCCCCTGAGTTTAGTTTCGTCGCTTTCCCACTCGCTGGGAAAACTAATTGAATGGAAACTTTACTGTTGTGCCATCGGATGTCGTAACAACGGCTCTTTCCCACTCGCTGGGAAAACTAATTGAATGGAAACAAAAAGCGTCGGGCAAATGGACTCTTTCCAAATACTTTCCCACTCGCTGGGAAAACTAATTGAATGGAAACGTGCGAACCTGAGCAGTTCCACACTTGACGACATTGACTTTCCCACTCGCTGGGAAAACTAATTGAATGGAAACTCCCCAAGTCCGAATGCCACCGCCAAAAGCTTGGACTTTCCCACTCGCTGGGAAAACTAATTGAATGGAAACGACCAATTTCCGCCAGTGTCAGGCAGAGTGATAACTTTCCCACTCGCTGGGAAAACTAATTGAATGGAAACCTTTTGGTATTTCCGGGCGGTTGATAATCCGTTAAAACTTTCTCACTCGCTGGGAAAACTAATTGGATGGAAAGAAAACCTCTAGCAGCAATTAGAGGTTTTCTGCTTTCAGAATTATCGTAATGAGTATTATCTACAGATTTTATTCACTGAATTTATTGTCGAAAGCGAACAATCTCTGTGCCTCATGAAAGCCATAATTTACTCAAAAGCTCAGTTAATATTCTCGCTTCTTGAGTAAATTATGAATATTTTCTTTTAGTTGCTTACTAAGTCGGTTAGGGGGTAATTTAGATTCCTATGCCTAAAAAGCCCCTTCTCCACTACTACGCCGACCGCCTTTCCTTCGAGCGCCTGATGCTACTAATTGCTACCCTGGTGCAACATCCCGGCGTAGGCAGTGCTGATTCCAAGGAAGCGTCACCTAAGACAAAGCAACATGAAGCACTAGAAGCCGTGCAAAGTCAACTGCGACAAGTAGCTGAGTCAGTGGGCATCAAGTTTCCCGAAGGGTATCCTGCCTTCGCAACGATTAGGAAAGACCTACAAATTCTACGAGACTACAAAATCTTAGATAAGCGGATGTATCGCTGGGGCTACTACCTCGGTACAGGGGCAATGAGTCGAGAGCAACTACAAGTCACCTTCAACGCCCTTGCCTCATTCGCCCATTATCAAGGTGATCCACAAGTGCGTCAGCTTCATCAAACATTGCAAAAGCGACTACGCGGCTTAGATTTAGAAAATCAGGGAGATTTCTTCTACCCAGTACGGGCTTACCTGAATCGTCCGATTATCTACACCGACCCGGATGAGATGATTACCAAGGGGAAGCAAAAACAAACGCTATTTTGCTGCCTAGAAACTGTAGAAAATGCGATCACTCAAGGTCAACTCGTTGAAGTGTACCGCTTTAGAGACCCCTACCAGCAGCGAATTGGACCGATGCAAGTCTACCCGTTGCAGTTGTTCTATCACGACATCGCCTGGTATCTCCTCTATGAAGAGTGCCAAACCAAACACTTAGAAGTGGAACGAGTAGACCGCTTGAAAGACTATTGCCGTATTATTGACTCCCAAGGACGCGGACAATCTGCCCAAAGAGAACGCCTCAAAGCTGCCCAAAAGTTGATGGAAGCTGGCTGGGGTATTTACTTAGGTACACCTGAAGACCAACAACTCGAACGACTGGGGAAACTGCCATTAGAGTTGGTGAAAGTCAGATTTTTTCCTCCTGTGACTAGCTTCATTCTGGAAGGGGAACGCCGTCATCCCAATCAAAAAATTGTTAAAGGACCAACCGATAAAGATGGGGAGTACACCCACGTCGATTACCTCATCAAGCTGCCGCGTCGTTCGTTTGCAGAATTTAGCCGCTGGGTTTACCGCTACATGGGAAGTGCAGAGGTACTCTCACCACCTGAATTAGTAGAAAAGCATCGTCAAGAAGCTCAAGCTTTAGCCTCACGTTATAGTGCCCATGACTAATGACCAACATCTAAACCACTTTCTCATCGGACCACCCGGCAGTGGTAAGTCTACCTTCGCCACCGCACTGCTTCAACTTGAACCGACAGCAAGTATCGTCTCTACAGACCAAATTCGGACAGTCTTGTTTGGAGATGAAAGTATCCAGGGGGATTGGTCGCTGATTGAGGAAAGAGTTCTCGCTCAAATTCGTGAAGCGTTTAGTGCCGGACGGACTGTGATTTATGATGCAACAAACGCCAGACGAGAATGGCGGCAGTCATTGCTGAGACAAGTCGGAGAGGAGAATCAGCAATGGTTAGCGTGGTACTTGCAAACCCCACTCTCTATTTGTAAGGCTTGGAACAAAGGAAGAAAGCGTCAGGTACCGGAAGTTGTAATTGAGGAGTCATTTCAAGCGCTACAAGCACAACCCCCTGTGCCAGCCGAAGGGTTTGTTGCGGTCAATTCTGTGGTTCTGACACCAGAGGGATTTGAGTTGAAACATATTGAACGAATGCTCAAAATGCGATCACTTTGTTTAGATTAGTCAGACTTGATAGTGTTGGCAAGCTTATCTGAAACTCATGTCATGAGAACATTAGGTTGGGTTGGCACGTAAGGGATATGATTTTTGACAAACCCTTGAGGGAGGCCTTTGCTCGTAATGTCCTCACTTGCGGTGAAGTAATTTTCGTGAGTCGAAGCGGGGGCGAAATTACGGGGGGTCTCACGAAAAAGGCTAGAACCTCGACAAATAATGAGTTTGAGCATTTGTGGCTGCTCGACAATTGCTAATAAGTTGCAATAACGGGGGCTGAAATGAGGGGGAAAAAGAGACTTACGAAAATCCCTGCTACAATTCTTTGCTGGAAGGGTTTTCAGACCCCGCCCTTTCCCACTCGTTGGGAAAACTAATTGAATGGAAACACCACCGATCACAAACACACCACGGCTGGGAATGATCTTTCCCACTCGTTGGGAAAACTAATTGAATGGAAACGTTTACGAGCGCTTTGAAGGCACTCGCGACTACACCCTTGCTTTCCCACTCGTTGGGAAAACTAATTGAATGGAAACGAAAATATCACTCATTGAACAGACAAAGATTCGCTTAGCTTTCCCACTCGTTGGGAAAACTAATTGAATGGAAACCAAAAACAATAGTTCCTAAAAGCTGGCGCGAACCCTTTCCCACTCGTTGGGAAAACTAATTGAATGGAAACTTTAATTGCGTTGGAGAGAAGATTGCCAAGGGAATACTTTCCCACTCGTTGGGAAAACTAATTGAATGGAAACTTGCAGGAGGAAAGCCTCTACCCGTACTGGATATCCCTTTCCCAGTCGCTGGGAAAACTAATTGAATGAAAACGTTTTGGGAAGCGTGAACGGAAGTAAGTCAATACCGGCTTTCCCAGTCGCTGGGAAAATCAATTGAATGAAAACTACAAAGCAAAAATTCGCAGCGTCTGGCTTAGCAAAATGCTGCGAATTTTTAACATTTTAGGACTCCATTTAGAAAGCAGATCGAGTTAGGAGTAGCGCAGAAATAACTTATCCCTTTCAAGAGTTACGGAAGAAGTTGAAAAGACGCTATATCCACATTTTTTCTCTCATCTTCCCTCTTTTCTCTTCTAAAAACGGGAAACTTATTTTTTTGTGAGTCCTTAGTGCTTAGAAACGAGCGCTCACTCTTCATAAGAGAAGGAGTATTCTCATACCCAACGCCTTTCGTCAAGTCAAAAGCAAATATTAATCAGATATTTAGTCAAACCCTAAAAACAGCTTGGCACAAAGATTTTAAGGGAAAAATATTTTTTTTACAATAGTAATTTCACTATTGGCAGGGGGTAGAAACACCAGTTAAAGTGCAATAGACACCTTCAAAGGAAAGCATTGTGTCCGACAAAGGATTTTGACAACAGAAAGCCTGGAGATTGCTTTACAACCTATCCCTCAAAGCTCTCCATGATAAAAACGAATGCCGTGAGAACAGCTTCTGGTTAGCCGGAAGTTAGGTAAATGATGCGAAAAGATTGGAATCCAGATGATTAAGGCAGCCTTATCGTTGAATACACCCAATTTGCAGACAACATTATCTCAGCAACCGATTGGGTGCCCTTGATAGTGTCTCTAGCCGCATCAACTACCCCTAACAACAGAGCAAAACCAAGGCTGAGAAATCTTTCAGTTGCGATTGGGGAACAAAGGTAACACCTAATCTCCTACTTAGTATTACCAACCTGTCTGAGCCAGCCAAGTCCTATTGAAGCTATGTCTGAATACACAGCCGTTAGCTTTGCGCCTGTGCAAAGCTTTATTGAAAAATCCCGCAAACTCCGAGATTTGTATGGAGCCTCACTCATCTTATCTTTTCTGAGTTATAAGCTCGTGCAAGAGGCATTGTGCTTAGGACTAGAGGTGATTTCACCAGGATTGCCTACTGACCAGAAGGGAATGCCAAACCGGATTTTAATTCGAGGGAAATTTGAGCGCAATGATGTACAAAAGACGCTCTTAAAGGAATGGCAACAGGTTTTAAACATTTGCCGAGTCTGGCTCGAAGAAAATTTGGGTCTAGAAACATATTCTTGGTCACAACCCGAAGACCAAAAGGGTAAGCAAAAAGGAGAGTGGGAACGATGGGGAAGCTACACCTGGGAAGTCTTTTGGGGATATGGTGAGTCGGTCAAAGCCGCAATGGAAGACTTGGAAACTCGCAAGCTGAAGCGGGATTGGATTGCGATTAACTGGGTTGGTGAGAGTTCAAGTTTGACAGGGACAGATGCGATCGCATGGCATCAATTAGGGAAAGAGTCAAAAGAACCAGGGCGATCGCTCAATGAAACTGAGCAACGGGAACTTAAACGATTTTATTACCAACTTGCTTGGATTTTAGACAAGCCTTACTCTCGAAATCATCGAGTTAGAGAGTCTATTCCCTCAGATGAAGAACTAGAAAAATACTTTCAGAACGAAGATAACGGAAAGTTTATTGCTCCTAATGAGAAATTAAGCATTCCAGAACTGGTAAAGCGCTTAGTAACCTTACCCTATCTTGCTAGGAAAATCGTCATAGAAGAATTGGATGAAGGCTTCAAAGATATATTTCGAGACGCTGGATACTGGACAGGCTGGTTTATGGGTGATGGCGATAAGGTTGGAGATAAGCTCAAAGAACTTGCCAGCCGCCATGAAGATGATCAAGAAAAGCAAGAACACGAACTCAAACGCTTCACTGAGTTAATCAGGCAGTGGGGAAAGGATTTTCAGGCAAAGCAAGATTTGTTTCCTGAAGGTAAAGGGCGTGTCATTTATGCAGGTGGCGATGACTTTCTGGGAGTTCTTTACAGTGAGGAAACAAAAACACAAGAAAAGCCTGAAAAAGTAAAACCGATAGAGGCGTTACAGTGGTTACTCACGCTGGAAAATCGCTGGAAAGACCTGCAAAAAGACATCGAACAAGAGCTTGGACTAGATTTTACCTATAGTGTCGGCTTTGTTTGGGCTGGGCATCAGGTTCCACAACGAGATATTTTGCAACACTGCCGGGATGCGGAACAGCGGGCAAAGTCTCTTGAACGCAACCGAGTTACCATTCGGGTAGTTTTCAATAGTGGTCAGTATGTTGAGTGGACGTGTCCTTGGGATTATCTGCATATATTGAAGAACTATCGTGATCGCGATGGCAAAACTTACTCAGAATGGGAATGTCAAGGTCAAGATTCAAAGTATTTACCAAATTGGAATCACATCTACAGTGATTGGGCGCACCTCAAAGCCCGTCACGCGATTCCGTTAAAAGACAAATCAGGCAATGTTGATGACCGCATAGCACTGGCTTTGTTTGATTTATATTTTGGCGAACGTGCCGAGCTGCTACAGCGTACTTGCAACGATTCTGGAAAATCAGTGATTGACGAGAAGACACTCATTGAGTGGATTGATGGCTTAATCAATATTGGTTGGCAACTATGTTCAAATTCTTAATTACAATTCAGCCTTTGGGCTTGATGTATGGCAGTGCCGGAGCATTTCTATCACCTGAGAACTTAGTGGGACGCTCAGGAATGAAGTTTCCACCTGCTGCTGCAACATTATCCGGTCTTTTCTTCAGTGCTAATAAGTCTAGTTCTCTTGTAGAGCATCAAGAACTTCGAGAGAACTTATTTGTGGCTGGCCCGTTTTGGGCAAAATTCGATCATCTAGAAGATTTTTATGTTCCGCTACCACGCCATAAGGTTGTTAGTGAAGATGTCTCAGATGAGTGGCAAATGGTATCCCATAGATGGTGTCTAAAGTCGCAAGCAGCCCTAGCAACAAATGAAGAAACTAATCAACTTGAAGACGCTAAAAAACGTGAATCCGAATATCACTGGTTAAGACTCGATTACTGGGATGATGAGCCAGAAGTCATTCGACAAGATGCCAAGGAGAGTTCTCCTTCAGTTAGCGAGAAATGCTGGAAATATGTTTCTGTATTACACCCTCGATTGAAAAAGAATGAGCGACATGTCTTAGAACAAGATGGGTTATTCCTGGAAAATGCTGTTCAGATGGAGGAAGATGCCTGTCTTGTTTACCTATCAACCTATGAATTACCGAAGGGATGGTATCAGTTTGGTGGTGAAAGTCACATCGTAGAAATCAATAGCATTGAATTAACGGATAACAGCCCAATTCTAAAACGGTTGCGAAAGCCTATTAAAAAAGCTTTTGCCTTGATAACTCCTGGTGTTTGGGGGTCAAATGCCCTATCTTACCGCTATCCTAAGCATCAAAACTTCGCCAGTGATCGCAACAAAATTAAGTTGCTGACGGATAAAGCCGTTCCCTATCGTTACCGAATTGGATATGGCGATAAGCACAAAGAAATGTTTCAGACACGCAACCCAGGTCGTTTATCTCGCGGACGTTACGCGGTTCCTGCGGGAAGCGTTTATGCCCTTAAAGAACCGTTGAATCAAACCTGGTGGGATTTTCCTAAAGAGTGGTTTCCAGAAAAGGGCTTGTTAAAAAAGTTTGGCTGTGGCTTATGCCTACCTATCAGTATTGAAGGAGTAGAAGACTAATGTACAAAAAAGCTTACGGCATTATAGAAACGCTTGCTCCCTTACATGTGGGTGCAACGGCGGGAGAGGAAAGTGGCAATCTAAACCTGATTTTTAGAGATCAATTTACTCAAACAGGCATTATTCCAGGTAGCTCAATTCGCGGTCGGCTACGTTCTGAAATGCGCCTGTCTCACAACGAACAGGAAGCGAGCTATTGGTATGGGCATGAAGCCGAGTCAGAGTTATCAGAACACACTACAGAGTCAGTAGTGAAGTTTGAGTATGCCTCAATTCTTTGGCTTCCGGTTTTCTGTCCAGGGCAACCGATTGTATGGGTGAGTTGTGAAAAACTACTGAAACGCTATAAGCGAATCGCTGGTCTCACAGAGACTGTTCCCCCTCTCTACACTGGCTCAAAAACATTAAAGGCACTCGAACAAAAACTGTTCTTCAACTTTGGTTTTCTGAGTATTGAGCATCCAAATCAAGACTTGAAAGCTTGGTTTCCAGACGGCAAAGAGCTGCCATCCGTTGTCGTGGGTGATGACGAAATTGGCATGATTCATGATATGGCACTGTATCGGCAAAGTCGAGTGGCGCTGGAAAAAAAGCAGAAACGAGTTAAAGGTAAGGCGTTTTTCAATACTGAAGCTTTGCCGGAGGGAACAATCCTTGTATTTCCAGTTGCTATCAAAGAGCTAAATCAGAGTGAGTCTGATGCACAGCAGAAAGTCTGGCAACCTTTTGGTGCTAACAACAAGGCTGATATCTATCTCGGTGGATTGGAATCCATTGGTTTTGGTCATTGTGAAATGACTTTAAAGGAGGTATAGACATGGCTTGGGAATCCTATAACTTAGATCAAATTGCACACGATTTGGTTTTAGATCATTGCGATAAAGGTGCACATAACCAAGCCTATAAGATGCGAACAGCCGCTTCTTATGGACTTGAACGATTTTGGGGTGAACAACTTCGGTTGTACGACAAGAAAAAAGATGTTTACTTCCCTACGGCGGCAAGTAATTATTGGGCAGATACTTGGCAGCGTTTTTGCCAACTTCTGACCAGTGCAGGAATTAATCTTCCTAACGATAAGGTTGAACCAACTGATAGAGAAGCAATCAAACGTATCACAGACTATCTTTGGCGCTTTGATGACAAGCAGCGAAAAGTCGCTTTAGCTGTGCTGATTCAACTGTGCGACTGTATGGTTTGGTGGTCACAACGCTATAAGCCTTCTAAGGCAGACAACGATTTGGAGGGGGATGAGGATGAGTAAGAGTGATCTGCCACAAAGTAATGAGGATGCGAATTTTGTTCCCTTGATGTTTCAGGCTCAGATTCCTGATCGTGGCAAAATTCAATATGCAGGAAATGTTGAACCTGCGTCGAAATGGGTCAATCAATGGTTAAAGGGTTGTCCACCTGCGCCAGAACAAGTTGATGAAAATGTTCCTGTCTGGAAACGCCAGCAGGTTGGACCCACTGTAAAGTTACCTGAGTTTGGTGCCCATGTGGAGACGCAAGAGTACCAAATTCGCTGGCGGTTAATTACTAATAGTGGTCAGGATGAAGATGTAATTCGTCCAGTGATTGGTGCGAAGGGATTACCATTTTTTCCTGGCTCTAGTATGAAGGGTGGGTTCCGTAGAGCTTGCCTAACAGATGCAGATCGCTCGCGCTATTGCGGAGGAGAGGAGGTAACGGATGGGGGTGAGAAAAGAACTGTACCGGGCATCCTTCGCTTTCACGGTGGTTATCCCGTCGATATGACTTCTTGGGCAAAGCGCGATCGCCTAGTTGATCTGGTTCATGGTCAGCAATCCTATCAAGTAATGCGAAGTAGCGCAAGTCATACCGCTAATGTTCAAATCTCGCTGTACAAACCTAGATTTAAGTTTGGAATTTCTTCTACCAAACCGCTTAGTGAAGAAGAGTGGGACACAATCTGGAAAATCTGGGAACGTGCGCTAGCCAATGGGATTGGTTCACGAGTTAGTGCTGGCTATGGCTACGTTGATAAGGTTAATAAGAATGGCTCTATCACCCCAATTGAAATCCCTGAGCGCGTAATTCTCTGTGCTTATTTAAGTGGACAGGGACTCACCGCTCAACTACTCAATAGAACAGGAGAGTTTCGCCCCAATATGTTCAAAGCTGTGTTGCGAGGGCATACCTTACGTCTATTGGCAGGGATAACGGATGAGACAGTTGCCAAAGAGCTAACTCAAAAAATTTGGGGAGGAATTGATGGGAAAGCAACCGTTGGCAAGGTTGGTATTTTGTTCACTTATGACGATAGTGATATTCAGCTAGGAGAACATATCTACAGGCCAAAAAGCAAACTCTTCTCAATGCCAACCTACAACCTACAGAGAGGTAGGTTGGATCTATTGCAGGTTGGCGAAATTTCACCACAGCTTAGGAAGTTCTTGCGGCATCTGCTGCGCTTCTCAATGCTACTTGGTGGTTTTGGCAAATCTTGGCGACGGATTCACCACAAACTGTTTTATCCAAATTATTTCAATAACGGCGACAAACCGATGATTGGTTGTCACTGGGAAATTTTGCCAGAGTCAGAAAAGCTGTGGGTTCTTAATAATGCTCCTAGCTTAAGTGCCATCACTCAGTTTTTGCAAAAAACGCAAGAGATTGCGATCGCATGGCTTCAGTCAGAAGGATATGAACCCAATGGATATGTGAGAGACTGGCGCGAAACCTGGCATCCGAACAACGTTCAGGTTTGGGGACACATTGCTGGTGATAAGAGCGATAGTCAAGCCATCGAGTGGTTCCACGGTGGTTATTTTGCTCAGCAGTCCATCAAAAATTCAGAACTAACGGGATGGGCTGCCAAAAGAGGATTTGATAGTCAAGTGGGACGGATTTGGCATCGCATGTATCCTCGGTATGCCAAGAACAAGGTGGGTAATCTAATACGCTTCAAGAATGAATACATTGAGTTACTAACTATATTTCCTGATGGCTCAGAAGAAACAGAGCAATTCCTAGATTTTTTGGATGGTCAGAGCAAATTTAACAAACTTTGGGGAAATCAATAATAACTATGAACGTTTGGATTATTACAACAGGCAGCAGTGATGTTCAACTCAATAGGAAAGATCACTGGCAAAATCTGTTGAGAAATATAAGAAGTCAAGTAGATCGCGGATTTACGCCTACAGAGGGAACTGATAACCGCTTTTTGGCTCCTGCTAGAGTTATGGGTACAGTCTATAGCCAAGCCCAGGCAGAGCAATATTGGGGCGATCTGGCATTTCCCTTGCTGGATAACTTTGTGGGGCAAATCCAGAATAAAGGAATAGACCAAATTATCTTGATTTTGACTGATCAGACTGCTGTGTTTAGTCCTGAACAAAGGCGCTCTCAACATTCTCCCTACTGGCAAGATACCTGCGCCCTTGAGCCGATTCTGACAACATATCTAAAAGGCAAGTTTCCCCAAGCTAAACTCAAGCCGCTCTTACTTCAGCCTAAATCACCTACTGAAGGGTTAGATGATTGGAATAGAGTTTTTGAACTTATTCAAGAAGAATTTTCTACATGGGATTTTCCAGATGACTCAACAATTTACGTTAGTCACCAAGCAGGGACTCCTGCCATTTCTTCATCTGT
Organism: Symplocastrum torsivum CPER-KK1; assembly: GCA_019358875.1. GTDB lineage: Bacteria > Cyanobacteriota > Cyanobacteriia > Cyanobacteriales > Coleofasciculaceae > Symplocastrum > Symplocastrum torsivum. Next base: position 3,009 of record JAHHIF010000094.1, on the reverse strand, counting down.
TCAATTTGAAATTTTGTTGAGGTTTGGACAACGGGTTAAGTTTTTAGTTAGTAGTGAGCGTGACTCAAAATTAACTAAAATTCTTGAGCAATCAACCTACCTACGAGGAATTCGTAAACAAGAAGCTAAGGCACTATTAGAACGCCATGACTATTCCGGCGTAAAAGAGTTACTGTCTCCTTACCTTAATCCTGAAATCCAAGACTTATTGGATGCGGTAATTCAATGGAACTTTGCTAAGTTTGAAGACTTTGCCAAGGCAATCACAGCGACGGCACAAAAGTATTCTAAAGATAATGAGTGGTGGCGGATGGTTGATGAGGAAGTAAAAGAGCGTTCTACAGAGTGGTGGTGGACTGCTTATGAATCAGCTTACTTAGGAGTAGTGCGGCTAAAACAGGGAAACACGGTTGAAGCGATGTTTCATAGTTTTCGTGCAGTAGAAGGGTTACTAGCTAAGTGGGTAGACAAGTACAACAACTCCGAAAAGCAGGGTAAAAGAATCACAAAGGAAGGAAAAAAAATTAAATTATCACATAGAATTATTGCACCCTGGGATAATACAAAGACAACAGACAAAGTTAATGCTTATGGTCAAGGTCTTTATTTCGCGCTTAATTTTTTTGAAGGTGTTGATAAAAATAAAGATACAGATATGGACATTTGGACATTTGGCAATTTCGTTTTTGATAAAAGAAATGGATTGTTTCACAAACTAGAAGGATTACAAGACAAAGAATCAGTCTTTGAAGCTTGGGAAATCTCTACAGGTGATGAGCAGGAATGGAAAAATAGGGTGTTAGGGTGTCTAAATTTCGTGTCTGGGCAAACATTCAAATTTCTGGATCAAGAAGAATTAGATGGAACAGCAGCGAGTTTGATGGTGAGGGTGCATGAGAAGTTAGTAAAGACGCTCGCTGATTACGAACACACCCCTTAGCCCCAATCTGGCAAAACTGGGAATACGCTTGGACATTTCCCAACAACTACGTCCAAATCTAGCATCTATCCTCACAGCCTCAGAAACTTATCAGGACTTACGCAAGTACAATATATGTACTGATCTGAAAGGCAATAGTTTGCAAAATATACACCATATTTAGCATCTTTGCATAAGTCTTACTAGGTTAGATTGCAAATGAGAACTTGATGGCTCTGCTTAGGCAGGGAACCAACTTTTTGAATAGACGGAATGCTCCTTTTCCTCCCACTAACAATTTGTTTCCTTCATTAAACCCTACTTGCTAGAGCAACTGATTGAAGGAAATTGTGGTAATTCTCTAGTAGATTCCACGAATTGAGTTCTTCCAACCCCCATTGGCTAAGAACTGTTTTTCGTGAGTCGAAGCGGGGGCAAATTTATGGGGGTCTCACGAAAAACGTTAGAGCCTATATGTACTGTAGCTTTAAGGGTTTGCGATTCTAGTGAAGTTGCTAAAGAGTTGCAATAACGAGGGCTGAAATGAAGTTGAAAAAGAGACTTACGAAAATCCCTGCTAGAATTCTTTTCTGGAGAGGTTTTAAAGCCCCGCTCTTTCCCACTCGCTGGGAAAACTAATTGAATGGAAACAATCGAGGTTTATTGATTGGGGAAATAGCGATCGCGTCTTTCCCACTCGCTGGGAAAACTAATTGAATGGAAACATTCAAACTCCCGAAGGAACAGTCGTCAATGAAAGCGAACTTTCCCACTCGCTGGGAAAACTAATTGAATGGAAACTCGAAGGGGCCAAGCCCTAACTGCTTACCAGTCTCACTTTCCCACTCGCTGGGAAAACTAATTGAATGGAAACGTCAGCTATGCTGTAGACGGCGACACGATTAGAGGGTATGAAGCTTTCCCACTCGCTGGGAAAACTAATTGAATGGAAACCCAACCTGGCGAAAGAATTGGGGGCTGATAAAGTTGCTTTCCCACTCGCTGGGAAAACTAATTGAATGGAAACACTAAAGGCGAGAAGTTTGTTTGCATTGCGTCCATGACTTTCCCACTCGCTGGGAAAACTAATTGAATGGAAACAAATCACAATCTTTGCCCAGTCAGAGCCGGAGCCTACCGGATGAGCTTTCCCACTCGCTGGGAAAACTAATTGAATGGAAACAATAGTTGCTGGCAAGCGCCGAAGCGATAATCTAAGCTTTCCCACTCGCTGGGAAAACTAATTGAATGGAAACAAGAAATATGCATTACTGGCTTGGGTACCGAGCTTACCTTCCCAATCGCTGGGAAAACTAATTGAATGGAAACAACTTCCCGTGGTATCCCACGAAAGCTTTTCCATCCTCGGCTTTCCCACTAGCTGGGGAAACTAATTGAATGGAAACAGCAGCTTACCTGTATTGATGCACAACAGCGCATCACTTTCTCACTTGCTAGGGAAACTAATTGAATGGAAACTAACCAGTATGGTTACCGATGGTTTTGATGGGATATCTGCTCCCCACTAGCTGGGAGAACTAATTGAATGAAAACTGGCTGGCGTATCTCGCTCAATCACCTTGGCGACAACTTTCCCACTCGCTGGGAGAACTAATTGAATGGAAACTGCACTACAATCTCCATGTTCTGCTGCTGCTCTGGCAGCTTTCCTACTCGCTAGGGAAACTAATTGAATGGAAACATGCAGATGTCCTTGAAGGTTTGACCTCTACAGGTGCGATCGCCTGGCTTTCCTACTCGCTAGGGAAACTAATTGAATGGAAACTCAATTTCACTCTCAATTTCAACATTAGAAACTGTACTCTTTCCTACCCACTGGGAAAACTAATTGAATGGAAAGAGACCCCTAAGCGTCGTTAGAGGTTTTTAATAAGTTAAGAAGTTATTGGAAATAGCGAATGTTAAAGGAATGGTCAGTGGAGGAAGAAGTCAGGAAAAGGCGCTAGTGCAGCGCAGCAGAAATAACCCACCAGTTCAAGCGGCCTCTGGGTAGCCCTGAAACTTCCGAATAAAAGGATTGACTGAAGGAAAACTTTTGCGATCGCACTTATCAAAAGATATTGGTTGGC
>JAHHIF010000065.1 GCA_019358875.1 Symplocastrum torsivum CPER-KK1 | reverse complement strand
TATCGATTTTGTAAAAACTTTTCAATTATTAAGCGTTTATTCGAGATGTTAGCAGATTACAAACTGTTCAATTTTCCTAGTCTTGAAAACTATGACGCTTTTTCATGTCTCATTTGAAAACGCTATAGTCATCATTTTTGAGAGTAAACTTTCCCTGAATGTCCCGCTTCACGACTCTCGACTCCCATGTGATACATGGTCTAAGCTTAGCTCGGCTTACCACGTAATACATGGAAAAGCTATGCTGAGAATAGCTTCCATTCCTCTTCCCCCAAGTTTTGTCCCTGGAGGGCAGCTATGTCTCTACATCCGTGCCGCATCAAGCCAGTTCCCCTCACAACTAGCCAAGTTGCTCAAGCCGCTTTTCCCAAAGGCAACTTATATCTAACGATGCGGGACGAAATCGGGACACTCTACAGCGACTGGGACTTTGATACTCTGTTTGCTAAAGATGGTCAACCTGCCGTCTATCCTTGGCGATTGGCATTAATTTGTGTAATGCAATTTATAGAAGGCTTATCAGATCGACAAGCCTTTCCGTTGCGGTTCGCAGCCGTATCGACTGGAAATATGCTTTATCGTTAGAGTTGACTGACCCTGGCTTTGACTTCACTGTGCTGTGTGAATTTAGAAGCCGACTGATCAAAGGTGGGGTGGAACAACAACTTTTAGACCTTCTCCTAGAACTATTCAAAGAGCGTGGGTGGTTAAAGGCGAGAGGTAAGCAGCGAACTGATTCAACCCATGTAGAGGCTGCAATTCGTACTCTTAATCGACTCGAAGGCAATGGGGAAATGCTTCGGGCAGCGCTCAATGCCATTGCTACGGTTGCCCCAGAATGGTTACGCTCTTGGGTTCCCCCAGAGTGGTTTGAGCGATATAGTCGGGCTGTCGATGAGTATCGCTTGCCTAAAGGGATTCCTGCCCGAACCAAATATGCTGAAACCATCGGGGAGGATGGGATACAGTTACTGAAAGCTCTGTGGGAGACTCCTACTGTTAGCTACCTGCGCCAAATTCCAGCAGTGGAAATCCTACGACTGACCTGGATTCATCAATATTATGTCGAGAATGACCAGATACGCTTGCGGGCTGCTACAGATTTACCGCCCGCTGGCACGAGGATAGATTCTCCTTATGACGGAGATGCTCGCTACGGCAACAAGCGTTCTGTCACCTGGATTGGATACAAAGTCCATATTACTGAAACTTGTGATCAAGATGAAGTTCATCTGATTACGAATGTGGAGACTACTCAAGCACACATCAGCGATGTAGACCAGACTGAATCAATTCATAAGTCCCTAGCTTCCATTGCCTTGCTCCCGAACGAGCATATTGTTGATGCTGGCTATGTTGATGCCACTCTACTCGTGACCAGTCGTAAGCAGTATGGGGTGGCAGTGGTTGGTCCAGTACGCCCTAATGTCAGTTGGCAATCTCAGATTCCAGGAGGATATGACATTAGCCAGTTCAAGGTGAATTGGAACACTAAGCGAGTCACCTGTCCAATGGGCAAAAAAAGTACCAAAAAATGAACTCCTTATCAGGATAAGTGGGGCAATCAGGTAATTCGCGTGGGGTTTCCTAGACGGACGTGCCAGCTTTGTCCGAGCCGCTCTCTGTGTACTCGCTCGGATTCTGAACCCAGACGACTAACTCTACGCCCAAAAAAAGAGCATGAACTGCTTCAGTCTCTGAGAGTTCAACAAGAAACGGACGAGTGGAAAAAAATCTATGACACAAGGGCGGGAGTTGAGGGCACAATTTCCCAAGGTGTAAGGGCGTTTGGTTTACGGAAAGCTCGATATACTGGTCTAGCCAAAGTCCAGTTACAGCACATTCTCTCGGCAGCAGCTATTAATGTGGTAAGGATGGTCGCCTGGCTGCAAGGTATGCCTCATGCTAAAACACGAATATCAAGATTTGCTGCACTCGCAATCACCTGAATACTCCCTTGATTGTTAACTCGAATAACTTCTAAATCTCTACTTGTTCCTTCCGAGTAATACATGGATAACTCCCCTTTGCCGTGTATTACTTGGATAAGGATTTTTTGTGAGCGAAGTTAATGCTTGTTTCATTCCCTGCGCTGCTCACTGGAGGCAGTCAATTGTGAAGTTCGCCAACAGTATCAGTCACTACACAGACATCAGGTAGACGCGATGAATCCAACTCGGTTTGGACTCCCGCCTCTCTCAAAGCTACCCACGGATGGGCAAGAGCAGCCCTCTAGTGTCCCCATCAAATAAATAGGCAGAACCGGGACCAGCAACGGTTTTTCCAATATCAAAATCGGGAATGTGATCGGGCGCGCCAATGAGTATGTTGTTCCCGACCCCAGCCATCGACCAGCCAAATAACTCAGCCGCTTTGAGGATGGGGCTAGTGAAGGTAAAGAGCAGCGTTCCCGTGTCTCCATCGAATAAATAGGCAGAACCAGCATCTACTAACCCCCCTGGATCATCAAGAGGCGCTCCAACAAGTAGGTTCGCCCCTGCCTCAGCTACCGACCAGCCAAATCTATCAAATCCTTCAGGCTCAGGATTATTAAGGGTTAGGCGAAGTTCTCCAGTGTTCCCATCAAACAAATAGGCAGAACCAGCAGCCTCCGCCCCTGTACTGTCACCCTGCGCCCCAATTAGTACGTTCGCTCCCACAACAGCCACCGAAAAGCCGAATTCATCTAGTGGTTCGGGGGTAGGATTATCAAAGGTCAAGACCAATTCTCCAGTACTGCCATCAAACAAGTAGGCAGAACCAGCTCTTGCTAACCCCCCTGGATCATCAAGAAAGTCACCAATGAGCAAGTTCGTCCCGTAGGCAGCTAATGAGTAGCTAAATAGGTTATCTGTTGCTGGGGTGGGGCTGAGGAAAGTCGCTAGAGGATTTGTGGCATCTGTGATTGTGATATTTTTTGGGTCGAGCAACAATCTCCCCGGTTCACCTCTTGCCGCGCCTGCATCCACCAACCCCGTAAAAATCAGTAACTCCTTGCCAGAAACCTCAACCGTTCCGCCATCCCCTGACTTTGCCCCACCACGGGCACTGATGTTGCCATAGAAGCGACTCATCTCGTCAGCCCATACAATCACTTGACCACCATCACCATTTCTAAGGGCATCAGCCGCAATTACCGAGTCTTCGCTGATCAGGGTTTGGGAGGCATTGGGTACTGTTCCCTGTCCTTGGTAGCCGCCGCCAAGAAGGACTGCGCCACCACCCCTAGCACCAGAGGCATTAATATTGGCATTGAATATCCCAACCTTGTCACCCAAAACATTCACTGTGCCACCTCTATGTCCAGGGGCTGGATTTGAGGCATCAAGGGTGCCAGAAGCAATTGTGGTTCCCGTTGTAGTTAAGAGCGTAGTACCGGAATCGTTAAGCTGCACCGTTCCAGTTTGGGTAATACTCAGTCCTGTCTCTACACTGCCAACGGCTCCCGTTAATAAAGCTGGTAAATCAGGGGGGGTAATCTGGAGCCACTGCCCTGTTGCTGTGCGTGGGGGTTCAATCTCTAAACTCAGCAGGTGTCCGGTTTGACTAATCTTCACCAGATTCTCACCGGGTAATGCTGCAACTGTGATATTTCCTGATGGTGCAATCAGTTGTCCTGTATTGATTACACTGCCGCCAAGTAGATTTAAATTCTGCCCTTCTAGTACTGCCAGATTCCCGGCATTAATAACAGTTCCAGGTTGGAATAGGTCAAAAGCCAAGTGAGTTGGGGTGCCAATGAGCTTTTGGTAGTCATTTTTCCCAAAGGCGTTGAACCAATTATCGCCAGCAAAGCCAATGCTTGTTGCTGTGGTAGCTGTAAAGTCGGCTGGAACATTCAACCTTGCATTCTCACCAAAGATAATTCCAGCAGGGTTCATCAAGAATAAGTTAGAGTTCCCACCACTGACCTGAATTAGACCGTTAATCAGTGAAGGGTCATTACCTTTAACCCGCGCTAAGATATTTTGAATTTGTGGATTTGACAAAAAATCAGCAATCTGACCTTCGGAGAGTCCAAATTGCTGAAAGCTATGGAAGAGATTTGCTCCATCTCCAGAAAGGGTTCCCCCATCTATTTGGAAGTTGTTGCCATCTGCCGTGACAACCGTACCTGTACCATCAGCGGTAGAGGTAATCGGTTGCGCGATCGCAACAGAAGGAGAAAAAGCATCAAGCGTTAGGCTTAGCAAAGTCGCTCCGAAGGAGCTAGTGAGGCTAAGGGGAAGGATGAAAAATAACCACAATTGGTACACCCAAGCAGATTTCATTAGCAGATAACCCCTAGACCCTCAACTAGACAATCCCTCACCCAATGATTGTGTCTCTACCCATGCCAACCGAGTGATAAATTCTATGAACGTTCGCTCAGAATTGAAATAATAGAAAAGTTTGTTGTTATAGGCGATTGAGGGACTTCCCAAGAAAAGCCACTTTTAGGATTAGGACTTACGCACTACCAAGGATTCCCAATGAGCGTAAATGCTCCCCAGTAAAAGGGATGAGTAAGGCTTTGATCTCCGACTCTGGCTAACTCTGGTGGTAAAGACAACCTTCCCTCACTTGTGACTAACTCGCCAGCTTCAATCCGTACCTCACCCTTGAGCATCGCCAACTGCGCTTGACGTAAGGCTTCTGCTTTAACAGGTGCTGCTTTCAACTGCTGGTAAAACTCACTCATTAACCCCAACGTGCCCTCATCATTGACACCCCATAAACTGGCTAATACTGACTTCACCCCAGCTTGCACTGCTAATCCTGCAAAGCCTAACTCGACTTGTTCATCCCCTACTGCTGTGCGACAGGCAGACAGCACTAATAAATCGACAGGAGGTTTCGTCCACCCTAAAGAGGGCAATTGAATGGGCGGTAATTTCCGATCACTCAACTGAATGTAAGAATTCGTGGGTTTTCCTGGGAGAAATTCGGCATGGGTTGCCAGGTGGATAATGTTATATGAGGAAAGTGCCCGTTGCTGCTTGAGGTTGTCCAAGGTAAAGCCAGAATTGAGGAAGGACTTCCCTTGCCAGGTTTGGGTAATTGTTGCCAACTCCACAGGTACGGCAGGTAAGGGTCGATTATCGCTAAACTCACTCGCTCCCATCGCTAGTACTTGGGCATTACGAAGATCTGAGTAGCGGGGGTCGGTTAGAGATAAGCTAGGCATCAAACTGATACTATACCGCTCGATCGCAAACCCTTTGCCATCATGCAAGGCAGCTAAAGGAGTAGTGCGTAAGCCAGTATCGGTAATGTAAACCAGATTGTTAATGCCTAAGTTTTGTAACTCGGCTTCTAGGGGAGCTAAAAGCCAGTCATACATTTGCTTAGCTGGGGTAAGATAATCGCGAGAATCTCGCCGATTGGTTACGGTTAGGCGGAATTGCTTTGTCACGGCAATCACTTCAGCACGAGTAACGTCTAGAGATTTGCGAATCGGTTTACCTTGTGCTGTAATCAGCATCAGTTCTAGACGATCGCGATCGCTTCGAGTTTGGGAACGCCATACTGATGATTGTCCATTATCTGGCGCTGAGCCTTGAGCTGTTGCCGGGGTCGGTGTCAGGCTTTCGGAAACAAACACGGCGTAAACAACAGCCGACTTAATCCCTGTCTCACTTTCAACACGGCGCAGGAGATTTTGCGCTTCTGCCAAGGTAACGCTTTTGCTTTCACCCAGCCCAAAATAGTTTTCATAATCACGGCTTAATGACTTGTCAGTCTCCAGCGTCTCAGACTCCTCACTTTGAATGGGCAGGAAATTAGTATTTTCTTGAGGACTGGTCAAGTCAACAAAGTTGATCACAGGGTTATCAGGAGGGACTGGAGGGTTGGGATCATCAACACTAATAATCTGAATGTTGCCGTCCTCGCTGATTTCAGTAAAGCGAAACGACTGTAGAGGCGCGATCACAGATTCCCCTCTCGTGATTGCGCCTGCTGTGCCGTTCGTTGTTGCATCACCGACAGCAAAAGGAATTACACCCCCACCCCCATGCCGAATCGTGATATTTCCCCCACCGTTCCCGCCAATTGTGGAAATACTAGCGGTTGAGCCATTAGAAGTGATGAAGGTATCAGTTGCCCGGAAAAACTGATTGGTTGTGATATCCACATCACCCCCTACACCAAGATTCCCTCCTTGGGCGTTGATAGAACTCACTTGAATATCACCACTTGGGTCAAGTGTGACATCCCCCCCATCCCCAGAACTACCGCTAGAGTCAATCACACCTGTGGTAATTGATTCTTTTGCATTGAGGTTAATCTCACCGCCAGTGATTCCAGAACTGGTGATATTACCTGTAGAAATTATTCCGTCGCTACTGCTGAGGTTAATCTCACCGCCAGTAGTTCCAGAACTGGTGATATTACCTGTAGAAATTGCTCCGTCGCTACTGCTGAGGTTAATCTCACCGCCAGTAGTTCCAGAACTGGTGATATTACCTGTAGAAATTATTCCGTCACGACTGGTGAGGTTAATTGCTCCTCCTGCTTGCCCACTAAGCGAGGATGAATCGAGCAATGATGCCTCAATGTTACCAGTCGTCGTTAAGGTAATGCCGCCCCTAGCAGTAATGTCTTGTGCGGTAATGTTCCCAGTGGTAGCGCTGGCAGTGAGATTGCCTTCAATAGTCGTCGGTGTCAGTGTTAAACCTGTAGCGTTGATAATTGTGGCGTTACCTGTTGCCCCGACTGTAGCTACACCAATTGCTCCTGCTACATTCAACTGATCAAGGTTGATATCAGCATTGCTTTGAGTGGTACTAAAGTTACTGTTACCACCAACCGTAATAATACCGCTGTCGTTGAGGTCGCCTGTCGTTGTTTGAATCCCCAAGTCACCCGTGACAGTGGATGTACCCAAGTCAAGCGTTTGGTTATTGGTAAGGAAGAGGTTAGCAGCAACACTGGGTGCAGTGACTTGAGCAATAGCCGTACTCAAGGGGTTAGCAGTGGTTCCGACTGACCCAGTTGTATTGAATACAACTTTCCCACTCGTACCGCCAATGCTAATATCTATGCCACTAGGGGCACTTGCGATCGCACCCGTGTTGAAGGTTAAAGTCTTGTTGTCCGGTAGAGTAAAACCGTTACTGAAGGTAACGTCTCCTCCATATAGGATCAGGTTGAAGGTTTCGTTACTCAGGTCAATTGCCCCTAAAGAGCCGATGTTGACGCTACCTGTATCGCCTGGGTGCCCGATTATAACTGTGCCAGTCGTTTGAAAGGTTGCCAGTTCCTCAGTAGTTAGGCTCAGAATCCCATTAATATCATTGAGAGCAATTGTAATTGCGTCTGTTTTTAAGGTAATGTCGCTACTACCAGCATCAACTACGCTAGTGGGGTCAAGATTGAAGCTATCTGCGTTAAGTGCAATCGCACCTGTTGTGGTCTTGATGCTATTGCCTGCATTCGTTGTGATCTGATCAGCATTCAGCGTAATCGCACCACTGGTTGTTGTAATGGTGCTATCTCCTGCCGTGACAATAGCATCTGCCTGAAGCGTAATGGCACCATTGATCGATTCGATCTCGCCAGCCGTTCTCACATTTTGAGCTTTTATGGCAATCGGACTATTATCCGTAGCGATCGTACCCTGTGCTGTATTGGTGAAAGACTCAGTAGCCTCAAGAGTTACTGCACCACTACCTGAACTGATAGTACCGTTGTTGATCGCCGTCGAATCAGAACCAAGAAAGATCGAACCACTCGTTGAGCGAATAGTGGCATCTGCATCATTGATAATTTGTTCCAACACCTCGACACGAATTATGCCATTGGTTGATTCAATGTTGCCTTGATTGATGAAGTTATTCCCCTCAATCGAAATCTCTCCCGTACTAGAGCTAACGTTGCCTTCATTGATGAAGTTAATCCCATCAATCCTAATTGCTCCCGTACCGGAGGTAACGTTGCCTTCATTGCTGAAGTTCTCCCCCGTAACCGTAATTGCTCCCGTACTAGAGCTAACGTTGCCTTCATTGATGAAGTTGATGAAGTTATCGTTCTCCCCCGTAACCGTAATTGCTCCCGTACTAGAGCTAACGTTGCCTTCATTGCTGAAGTTCTCCCCCCCAATTGAAATCGCTCCCGTACCTGAAGTAATACTGCCCTCAGTGGAAATATTTGTGTCATGAGTAAAGAAAGAGACATTTCCACCACCTGTTTCAATTGAGGCATTGACATTTACTGCCCCCGTATCATTCAGATCAATGTCCGTGAAGAATTCTAGATTGAGTAAATCTCCCCCAGGAACGCTATCAAATATCGGTGCATTGATATTGATATCGTTATAAGCCTCAAGCCTTAGCGTATTGTCCCCCGTTCCTTCAAAGTCAAGCGGAGTGCTTAGAGTAATATCTCCAGCTTCAGTGCCCAGATCTCCCGTCGTGATTTCGACATTAGCACCACCTGTCAACGCTTGAAGAATTAAACCTACACCGAGGATTGCGCCATCGCCATTTGAAGAAAAAGGATTGGGGGTGTTCATATTGGAACTGCCAAAACCCTCAACAATCTCAATATTTTTGGGGTCGATTAGCCAAGTTCCCCCTAACCCTACAGCTGCCGTGACATCAGGTGTGGTAGCAATATCCAAAAATTGACGACTACTGGTTTCGACAAAACCACCATTACCTGAGTTCAAACCACCACGAGCAGTAATATTGCCATGAACACGAGTCGCTTCATCTGCCCAAACGATTACCCTCCCGCCTTCACCATTGCGCCGTGCATTGGCATTAATCCTGGAGTCACTACTTACATAGGTACTCGAAGCATTAGGTAGAGTGCCTTGTCCTTGGTAGTCACCACCCAGCAGTACCGTTCCCCCACCTCTAGCCCCAGATGCATTGATGTTTGCATCAAATAAACCCACTTGGTTACCCAAGACATTCACTGTCCCACCAACCTGTCTCGCTGCTGGATTAGATGCATCAAGAGTACCGGAAATAATCGCTGTCCCGGCTTGAGTCGGAAGGATTGTGCCATTAGTTTGGATTGTGCGATCGCTATTGACAGTTAATCCCGTCTCAACCTCGCTACCTGTTAACAATTCTGGTAGCATCAGCGGTGTAAATGGCAACGATTCTCCCTGTCCATCAGCAGGTAGGGCAAGATCTAAGCTCAAGATTTGCCCGTTCCCTTTGAGACGCACTAAGCCAGTTCCAGGCAACGCCATCACCGTTATGTTGCCACCTGGGCTTCGGAGAGTACCTGTATTAACTACTGTTCCTGCAACGAGGGAGAGATTTTCCCCTTGTTCGACTGTCAAGTCCCCAGCATTAACAATTGCTCCAGCTTGAGCAGAATCAAAGCGAAACGCATCTGGGTTTGCAGCTAAGGCACTATAGTCGTTCGTTCCATACGCCTTAAACCACTCGCCACCAAAGCCAATACCTGTAGCGGTTGTTGCAGTAAATGCGGCTGGAACATTTAAGCTAGCTCCAGAACCAAAAACTATCCCGGCTGGGTTCATCAAGAATAAGTTAGAGTTTCCTCCACTGACTTGAATCAAACCGTTAATCATAGATGGGTCACCACCAACCACCCGTCCTAAGATATTTTGAATCTCAGGATTGGTGAGAAAATTAGCCACCTGACCTTCAGAGAGTCCAAATTGCTCAAAACTGTGGAAGAGATTTGTCTTGTCTCCAGAAAGAGTACCACCGCCTATATCAATGCGATTTCCTTCCGGTGTGACAAGAGTTTGAGTACCGTCAGCCGCTGGTGTAATTGGCTGAGCGATCGCAGGGGAAACTGTAGAAAGCCAAGCTATCCCGTTCCCCATCAAGCAAGCCATGAAACATAACCACGACTTGCGTTGCTGGACAAATTTCATTAGTGCATATCTCCTAAGCCTATGACTTGAAGGCTGTCTCCACAGCTAAATTTATGCACCCTATTCAATATTGCCTTAAGTTCAGGGCGGTTCGGCAGGTACAACGGTTGCACGATAAGCTCTGGGTAAAAGCTAATCCATTGCCAGTCAAGGATGATAGAGATTTTAAGATCTACACATCCTTAACAGAAGTTCAGGTATTTCAGCCTCTTTAGATTTTTCTCTCATCCGATGCTGCAAGGTTATGGAATAGACCTCAGACTGTGCGATCGCTTCTATCGGCGAGAGATACCTGCCTCGACTTCAAACCAATATAAGGCGATCGCTACACCGATAACTTTGCCTGTGGCAGCTCTAAATCCCTCAGTTTTATTCAACTTCAGCTACGGAGAGGGGGGGATTCGAACCCCCGATGATTGTGACACCATAACAGATTTCGAGTCTGCCGCATTCAACCGCTCTGCCACCTCTCCCAACGGGCTTTCGCCTTTTTTAATTTTGCTGTGAGCTTGCCCTAGCATCCATTTCAAACATTCTTTGCCAGTTCACTGTCATATTTGTGGATGGACTAGGCACAGCCTTACAGACTTAGTTTATAGCATAAGAAGCTATTGGACTGCGTTATCTCATATCTAGCACCAGCATCTTATTGAGAAAATACAAGCTTTCTTTGCTTCTGCCTTCTGCCTTCTGCCTTAAGAATGGCTAGATAATGCTTCTTCAACAGTTTTGACACTCAAGGGGAAAATCGCAGTAAAGGTAGAGCCAATTCCTACCTCTGAAACTAACTGAATCTCGCCTTGCAGTAGTTTTACAAGTCTAGAGACAATTGCCAGCCCTAACCCAGTGCTATCGGGTAAGTAGCTGCTACTGTCACCTGCTCGAAAGAAGGGGTCAAAGATATGAGCTTGGTCTTCTGGAGCAATTCCAATCCCCGTATCGCGGACTGAGATAGACCATTGATTATCAGCTAATAGACAGCAGGTAACTGTGACTCCTCCAGACTGGGTGTAGCGAATCGCATTACTAATAAGATTCATCACAATCTGCTGTAAGCGTAACGAGTCTGTCAAAACTTGATCGGGAGCGAGTGAAACGCAACTGCTGGCGCTAGCTGAATCGCAATCAACCACTAACTGTAACTCTTTGGCACAAGCAGAAGGTTCCAGGACTTTTATCACTTCATTGATTAATGAGCGCACGTCTGTTGGCTCTAGACGTAGTTTCATCGTCCCATCCTCATACCGGGAGACTTCTAGTGCGTCGTTAATCAGACGAAGCAATTGTTGTCCATTCCGTAGCACTCGCTCAATGTGATCCAGATTGGCAGAGGAATCTTTTACTTCGTGGTTCTTTCGTTGTTGTTGGCGCAAAAACAAGTTTGAGTAGCCAATAATTGAATTTAGAGGATTTTTCAGTTCGTGAGCAAGATGAGAAAGATTGTCTTGATGAGCGCGAACCATGCGACTCAGTTCTTGATTCGTAAGTGTTAGCTGATTGGACAGATCATGGAGTTCGTGCAAGCGATGCAATGTATAGCTTTTGAAGCACCTAGCAATCATTTCATCGATCGCAAGATCAATCAGACGAACAGCTCGAAGCATTTCTTGCGGTGAACCCAGAAGCAAATCTGGCTCTAAACTCGAAAAGATCACCTGGCGCAATAAGCGGTACTCTCGCGCAATTTCTTCAGCATCATATCCTTGTTCAGCCCTAAGGTCGCCATGTTCTAAACTCTTCTCTACAAGCGTCCGCAGATCGCTTTCTTCAGATTGAGAGAGCATCGTTACGAGCGCCCGAAGGACGAAGGGAAGACCATCACGCACAGCCTTATACGTTAGGTGCTTGGTGCTTTCTATTTCTACATCCTGGCGAACAGCTTCCACCCAGTTTGTGACAATCGTATCAATTTTATTGTTTAGCGCTTGACTAAAATCCATCTGGACTGAGGCTTAACTAAGAAGTGGTCATCTTTTAGGTTAGATTGATCGACTATCTCACTATGCCAAGGCTTGTTCAACCCTCATAGGTAGAGTTCGAGTATCTACATGAAAATAGGTGTTAGGTGGTAGGTGGTAGGTGTTAGGGGAAAGGGATTTTCATCCTTTGAAGCGCCATCCGAGAAGAGCTAAAAATAACTCGTTTGTGCGATCGCATCCACCCCAAGCAACAAGAGAGCGACTGGGATGAGCGCTAAACTAGACAATGCTGCGAATCATCCTCTGTTTATGCAATCTTCCAGTCAAGCCTTTGTCTACCCCTCCAGCCGCCAAGTTGACCAAGTTGATGACTACCATGGCATCCAAGTACAAGACCCTTATCGTTGGTTGGAAGACCCAGATTCAGAGGAAACAAAAGCTTGGGTAGAGGCGCAAAATCAAGTCACGTTTGGGTATCTCAATGAAATACCCGTGCGAGAGCAAATCCGTGAACGATTGACGCAGTTGTGGAATTACGAGAGATATGGGATTCCTTTTAAGCAGGAAAATCGCTATTTCTACTTCAAAAATGACGGTCTTCAGAACCAAAGCGTTCTCTACACTTTAACTTCCCTAGATGATGAGCCAAAGGTGTTGCTTGACCCCAACACCCTCTCAGAGGACGGCACTGTTGCGCTGTCTGGTTTAGCCCTTAGCGAAGATGCCAAATTTATGGCATATGGTCTTTCTACATCAGGTTCAGACTGGAAAGAGTGGAAAGTTCTTGATGTCGAAACGGGTGAGAATCTTTCTGATCATCTTCAGTGGGTAAAATTTTCTGGTGCGTCTTGGACTCATGATGGTCAAGGCTTCTTCTACTGTCGCTACGATGAGCCGAATGAGGCGACTAAATTAGAAGACATTAACTATTACCAAAAGCTTTACTATCACAAGCTGGGTACATCACAGTCAGACGATATTCTCATTTATCATCGCCCTGACCAGAAAGAATGGATGTTCGGGGCTGGTGTTACAGAAGATGGTCGCTATCTGATTATTTCTGTTGACCAAGGAACTGACCCAAAGAACCTAGTTTTCTACAAAGACTTGGCAAATCCAGATTCTCCAGTAGTGGAACTGATTAGTGAGTTTGAGGCTAACTATAGCTTGATTGATAATGATGGTTCAGTCTTCTGGTTCCGCACAGATTTAGATGCTCCTCGTGGTCGAGTTATTGCTATTGATATCAACAATCCAGCACGGGAGAATTGGCAAGAAATCATTCCTCAAACGGCTGAAACTCTTGAAGGGGTTGGCGTACTTAATAATCAGTTTGTTGCTGACTACCTGCAAGACGCTCGTTCTTCGATTAAGATTTTTAACCTAGATGGTTCTTTTGTTCGAGAGGTAGAGTTACCAGGAATTGGTTCTGCTGGTGGTTTCGGTGGCAAGCGCTACGATACTGAAACGTTCTATACCTTCACTAGTTTCACAACACCACCAACCATTTATCGGTACGACATGGTGAGTGGTGAAAGTACAGTTTTTCGTGAGCCAACTGTAGACTTTAACCCGGATAATTACGAGACGAGACAGGTTTTCTACAGCAGTAAAGATGGTACACGAGTACCAATGTTTATCACTTACAAAAAGGGATTGCTGCTAAATGGAAATAACCCAACTCTTCTGTATGGCTACGGTGGTTTCAATGTCTCCCTAACACCTAGTTTCTCAGTCGGCAGAGTGGTGTGGATGGAGATGGGTGGTGTCTATGCAATCCCTAATCTGCGTGGTGGTGGCGAGTATGGCGAGGAATGGCATCAAGCTGGAACCAAGCTGAATAAGCAGAATGTTTTTGATGATTTCATTGCGGCGGCTGAGTGGTTAATTAAAAACGGGTACACTGCTCCTGAGAAACTTGCGATCGCAGGTGGGAGTAATGGCGGTTTGTTAGTGGGTGCTTGTATGACTCAGCGTCCAGATTTATTTGCTGCCGCTTTACCTTCTGTGGGTGTACTCGATATGCTGCGCTTCCACAAGTTTACAATCGGCTGGGCGTGGTGTTCAGATTACGGTTCCCCAGAAAATCCAGATGAGTTTGAGGCGTTATATGCTTATTCGCCGTTGCATAATCTCAAAAGCGGAACGGCTTACCCAGCAACGATGATTATTACGGCTGATCATGATGACCGTGTAGTTCCTGCTCATAGTTTCAAATTTGCGGCGGCTTTGCAAGCAGCTCATGCTGGGGAGAAGCCTGTGTTAATCAGAATTGAAACGAAGGCAGGACATGGTGCAGGCAAGCCAACGTCTAAGATTATTGAGGAAATTGCGGATGAGTGGGCTTTCTTGGTGCGATCGCTAAATATAGAAGTTAGCTAAACGCATTGATACACTTTAGGTAATATCTTCGCTTGAGGGTCAAGCCAATGGTTCTCGAAGTTCCAGCCATCAAAACAGAACCAACCGTCACTTGGGAAGCCCTGCCAGCCGACTTCTTTTTACCCGATGACCCCGTGGAAAATATTCAACAGCCCCCTCTTGCCGCCGCCCTCACTGATGCGCTGGGAGCAGACGGACGCATCCATCCAGAGAGGCTGATTGGCTCAAACTTTGGCCTAGTTGCAAACGTGAATAAAAAAATTGTGGTCAAAGCACCAGACTGGTTCTATGTGCCCCAAGTATATTCCGTAGCAGAGGGTACCATTCGCCGCAGCTACACCCCAAACTTAGAGGGGGCACCCGTTGCTGTTGTCATGGAGTTCCTCTCCCAAGAAGAAGGCGGTGAACTGTCGGTGCGATCGACTCCACCCTATGGCAAACTCTATTTCTACGAACGGATTCTACAAATACCCACTTATGTCACCTACGATCCCTACGAACCCAGCTTGGAAGTACGGTGTTTGCAAAATGGACGATATGCTTTACAAGCAGCCGATGCCCAAGGGCGAGTGTGGATTCCGGAGATAGAACTGTTTCTAGGGATATGGTTAGGGGAGCGTCTCCAGCAAACCATGAACTGGCTGCGTTGGTGGGATGGGGCAGGCAATTTATTACTGTGGAGTGCAGAACAGGCAGAACAGGAACGTCAACGGGCAGAACAAGAACGCCAACGGGCAGAACAAGAACGCCAACGGGCAGAGATATTAGCAGCGAAGTTGCGTGAGCTTGGAGTTGATCCAGATCAGCTCACCTAAAGCAAGCAACTTAAATGCTCCTGCCACTTGCTTTACACCATAAATTCAAGTCGGCGCTCTTTTGATTAAGTTCACTCTTATAGAATCCATGAGATGAGGCAGATGATGTTTTGTGGCAAACAAGGCTTGACCTCTATAGAAGAACTCGCTACATTCAAATTAACGTTAACGTCAAGGTTAAAACAAGCCAACAAAACGTGACTGACAAAATGCGGATCGGGGAGCTTGCTGAAAAAGCTGGTGTAACGCCTCGAACAATTCGTTACTACGAAAATTTGGGGCTGCTTGGTCCGAGTGAACGTGAAGGCAAAGGCTTTCGCTACTACACAGAGGTTGAACTCGCTCGACTCCGCAAGATTGATGCGCTCAAATCCCTTGGCCTCACCTTAGAGGAAATTGGTAGCATTCTTGACTTGTTCTTTGAGGAGCCAACAGTGTTGCAGGGTAAGCAGAAATTGATGGAAATGCTAGTTGCTCACCTCAAGGAGACTGATGTCAAGCTCGAAGCCCTAGCGCAGTTTCGTTCTGAATTACAGGCTAATATTGCCAAAATCCAGAACTGGATCGACGAGCAAACTAAAAGCCAGTAATTTTTTTAGACTTAATTTAACGTTAACGTCAACGTCTATACTCAATAAAAAGTATGAGTTGAGATTGGTACTGCGAGAATTACCGATTCAGAAGGATTTCGTTAATTGAGAAAACAAGGAGAAAAAACATGAAAAACCGCAAACTCGGAAACCAAGGCTTAACTGTTTCGGAACTGGGACTAGGATGTATGGGAATGTCTGAGTTTTATGGAACAGGTGATGAGGCGGAGTCGATTGCAACAATTCACCGTGCCCTCGAACTCGGATTGACGCTGCTGGATACCGCTGATATGTATGGAACTGGCGCGAATGAACAGCTTCTCGCTAAGGCAATTGCTGATCGGCGCGATCGCGTTGTACTCGCCACAAAGTTTGGTATCCTTCGTAGCGAAGACAAGGGATTTCGTGGTGTCAATGGTAGCCCTGAGTATGTGCATCAAGCCTGTGATGCTTCACTACAAAGGCTTGGAGTAGATTACATTGACCTCTACTACCAGCACCGAGTCGATCCGAATGTACCAATTGAGGAGACAGTTGGCGCAATGGCGGAGTTGGTACAGCAAGGCAAAGTACGCTACTTAGGTCTGTCTGAAGCCTCTGCTAACACTATTCGTAGGGCGCAAAGCGTCCACCCGATTAGCGCTTTGCAGTCAGAATACTCTCTGTGGAGTCGCGATCCAGAAGATGAAATTCTTGCCACTGTCCGTGAGCTAGGGATTGGCTTTGTCGCTTATAGCCCGCTTGGTCGAGGCTTTCTCTCAGGAAGCATCACTAGTCCGGATGATTTGGCGGCTGATGACTTCCGCCGGAATTCACCGAGGTTTCAAGGTGAGAATTTTTACAAAAATCTCCAACTAGTCGAGCGAGTCAAGGAAATCGCGGTTGAAAAGGATGTTACCCCCGGACAACTAGCACTTGCCTGGTTGCTTGCCCAAGGAGATGATATTGTGCCAATTCCCGGAACAAAACGCCGAGTTTATGTTGAGGAGAATATTGCCGCAACGGAGATTGAACTCACTCAAGAAGATCTTCAGCGTATTGACGAGGTTGCTCCTAAGCAGGCTGTGGCTGGCGATCGCTATTCTGACATGAGTAGTGTCAATCGTTGAGTTAACGATTCCCTCGTGGATCGAGAGCATCG
This sequence comes from Symplocastrum torsivum CPER-KK1, assembly GCA_019358875.1. Lineage (GTDB taxonomy): Bacteria > Cyanobacteriota > Cyanobacteriia > Cyanobacteriales > Coleofasciculaceae > Symplocastrum > Symplocastrum torsivum. Next base: position 26,033 of record JAHHIF010000065.1, on the reverse strand, counting down.
CGTAAACCGTCACCGAGTAGGTTAAAGGCTAAGACAGTCAGCGTGATAAATAAACCAGGGAACAAGATAGTCCAGGGTGAAGAGAGAGAATAACCAGCTTTGAAAGCATCCGAGAGCATCGTCCCTAATTCAGGTGTGGGCGGTTGTGCGCCTAAGCCCAAAAAGCCTAATCCAGCCGCTTCTAGAGTTGCGGTACCTATTGAAAGCGTTGCCTGTACTACTAGTGGGGCAAGGCTTGCAGGTAAGATGTGGCGAAAAATGATGCGCCCGGATGTTGCCCCAAAGGCTTTTACTGTCTGGACAAATTCTTGTTCTCTGAGCGAGAGTACCATGCTGCGAGTGAGTCGGATGAAAATTGGGATTTGCACAACTCCCACAGCAATCATCACACTGGGTACACTGGGGCCTGTTACCGTAACAACTGCGATCGCTAAAAGAATTGAGGGAAATGATAAGAGGATATCAGTCAACCAGCCAATCAGCGTTTCCAGCCAACCCCGGAAGTATCCCGCCACCAGCCCTAACAGGACACCGATAATCAGTCCTAGCAATACAGAGACTAAACCAATAAACAGTGAAGTTCGTAACCCATACCAAACAAGGTCAAGGATATCTCGTCCTAAACCATCCGTACCGAACCAATGGGCAATAGTTGGCGCTTTCAGACGCGCTGCATAATCTCGGTCTGTTGCGGGGTCATATGGATTGATAATTGGAGCCAGTAGCGCCATCAACACGAGTACTGTGGTTAAGACAAGACCGATTTTCCCTGAAATTGATTTTGACAATCGTGCGATCGCATTCCAGGTATTTGCACTCCAAGCGTTTGCCGCAATAGTCATAAAAATTAGTTGTTCGTTATTGGTTGTTGGTTGTTAGTAGCAAATCATAGATATTCAGCCATCAGTTTTCCTTAGTTCCTGGACTCTTTCCAACAACTAACAACTAAAAACCAACAACTAAAAACCATTATTGATACTGAATTCTGGGGTCTAAGAAAGCGTAGGATAAATCAACAATGAGGTTGATTAGTACAAAAGCAACCGCGACAAAAACGACTCCACCTTGCACAACTGGATAGTCCCGGTTCAGAATTCCTTCGTAAATCCATGAACCAATTCCAGGCCAAGAAAAAATAGTTTCTGTAAGAATAGCTCCCCCTAAGAGTGTCCCAAATTGTAAGCCAATGATTGTTACCACTGGCAGTAAAGCATTCTTCAGTGCGTGCTTGAAAATTACCCAACGCTCAAGCAGCCCCTTTGCCCTTGCTGTGCGGATGTAGTCTTGCGAGAGTACTTCCAGCATTGCGCTGCGGGTGATTCGCGCCAAGATAGCTAAAGGAATTGTGCTTAAAGTAAGTGCTGGTAAAATTAGGTGTTTCAAGACATCTTGCAGTGCCTTAAAGTCGAACCGAAGTAAGGCATCTAGAACATAAAAACCTGTGATCGGTTTGAAGGCAAATCCGGCATCAATACTTAGTCGTCCACTTGGTGGTAGCCAGTTGAGGTTAATGGCAAAGAAGTAAATCAGAAGTAACCCTAACCAGTAAACGGGTAGAGAGACACCGAGTAGAGAACCACTCATCGTCAGGTTATCGACAAAGCTATTTTTGCGAACGGCTGCCAAAACACCAGCAGGAATCCCTAGAATACTGGCGACTAACATCGCGGCAACGGATAACTCGAAGGTTGCTGGCCAGCGAATTCTGATTTCTTCTGCAATTGGAACTCCAGTAATGATACTGGTGCCGAAATCTAGACGGATTAAATCCCACAGAAATTTGAAGTACTGTAGCGGCAGGGGTTGATTTAGACCCATGCGTTCTCTCAATGCTTCGACTTGCTGAGGCGTTGCGCGATCGCCCAACATTGTAATCGCTGGGTCACCAGGAATTAAGTGCAGGAAGGCAAAAACTAATAACGTAATTCCTAACACAACTGGCAGCAGGTTAAGCAGACGCTTAGCAATATATCGACCCATGGCAATTAGTTGTTGGTTGTTAGTTATTGGTTGTTGGTTGTTAGTCGTAAAGTAGTTAGGAGCCGGATTCCAATATTACTAACTACTAACAAATAACCAATAACTAACAACCAATAACCATTACGACTTGGTTACTTCTTCTAAAGGCTCAGAACCCAGGGGGCTGGGAGTCCAACCTGTGACATTCTTGCGTTTAGCGAGAAGGGGTTGTGAGTGAACGATTGGTAGGCGTACTGCCTCTTTGTTGAGGATTTCATCGACTTGTTTGTAGATTTTTGCTCGTTCTGCTTTATCGCCTTCGGCACGTCCTTCATCCAAAAGCTTGAAGACTTGCTCATTTTTCCAAGTTCCCAAGTCTTGGGTAGCACCTGGCCCGAAGTGAGCATAGTAGAAGTTGTCGGGGTCACCGTAGTCACCTGTCCAACCAAGCATGAAGGCTTGGAATCCAGGGGGTTTATTACGGTCTTCAAGGTATGCTGCCCAGTCCTTCGTTTGGAGGGTGACTCTAATCCCAATCTGACTCAGTTCCGCTGCGAAGGCTTCGGCAATCGGTTTCGGGTTGGGGAAATAGGGTCTACTGACTGGCATGTACCACAACTCAAGGTCAAAGCCATTGGGAAAACCGGCTTGAGCGATAAGCTGCTTTGCCTGTTGTGGATTGTATTGATAGTCTTGAACTTGGTCTGACTGGAACTCAGCTAGGGAGGGAGGGGTAAAGTGAGGGTCGTTTTCACCTAATTCGCCCCAGAAGGCTTTGACAATCTCTTTTTTGTTGATTGCTTGCGCGATCGCTTGACGCACTTCCGGTTTGGCAAGCGGTTCATAACTAGGATTCAAGGCAAGATAGCCAACGTTTAAAGAAGGACGCTTGACGGCTTCTAAATTTTGGTCGCTTTGAAGTTCTTTCAATTGGTCGGGAGTGAGATCGACTGTAAAATCAACTGTCCCTGCCCGTAATTGAGCCAACCTTGCTGCTGGGTCAGTGATGAAGCGCATTACCAATTGATTTGATTTCGGTAAACCTTGCTTCCAGTAGTTAGGATTCTTTTCGAGAACGATGCGATCGCCACTTTGCCATTCCTTAAACAGGAAAGGACCCGTTCCCACAGCCATTGCGGAAGGCGTACCGTAGGCAGCAGCGGCTTTTTTGATCGCATCAGGACTCGCTATACCAAAGTAGCCAGATGCGATCGCATTTGGGAAAGCCGCAAAGGGTTGCTTGAGAACAAACCGAACGGTATCAGTTCCCTCTGCTGTCACCGATTGCAGTAGGGAGTCAGGAGACGATTTAAAACCTCCAAACAAATCTGTCCAAATCTCGAAGGTTTTGCCAGCATCACGGTAGCCAAACTCGCTCTTGTCGTCCCACCACCGTTCGATGTTAAATCTTACTGCTTCAGCATTGAAGTCAGTGCCATCATGAAACTTGACTCCTTGTCTGAGCTTAAATGTCCATGTTTTGCCATCCTCTGAAGCCGTCCACTCTGTCGCTAAACCCGGTTCAATCTCGGTAGTACCTGGCTTAAACTCAATCAGGCGATTGTAGATTTGGTCTTGAACCATGACGGAGTTGCCGTCCGTGATATTGCCTGGATCCAAGCTTGTTGGTTGTCCGCCTGCACCGTAAACCAACGCTCCGGTTGGTGTGGCGGCTGGGCTAGTCGTTGGGGATGGGCTGTTGCTAGTTTGGCTGGATGGGCTATTACAATTTGAGAGAAAAATCGCTAAGCCAAAAGCCACAATCGCCAACAAAATTGACTGCGTTCGCTTCCAATACCTCATTGCATTAGCTCCTTTTTCGAGCAGATTTTTAGCGAGGCGCATGAGTCAAGGATACTACAAATATTACTAATCAAAATCATCTTGATCTGTCGTTAATACAAAGGTAAGTTTCTAGTGCTGGTTTACAAGAGTTGCTTAGATTCAGCTTGAGTAATATTGCTTTAAAACCCTAAATACAATATCAGCTTTATAGATTCAAGATTGTAAACTATAACACTGCTCTTCGACCTTTCTAGGTTGATTTAAGTTTAAACATCTTAATAAGAGGCTTGGAGCGGGTGGCTCTAGTGGCTGCTGTAAAATATATCTAAGAGTACAGCTATTTTTACTTTGATTATGGTAATTATACAGTTTTGGTTTTGGTTAATAGTTGTTGTAAACAAGTAGAGTATTATGAGTAACCCTATTCTTGAAATTCGTAATCTTTATGTTGAGTTTCCCTCTTCAGGTGAGATACTACGAGCAGTAAAAGATGTATCCTTTAACCTTGCACTCGGAGAAACAATTGGAATTGTTGGCGAGTCAGGTTCGGGTAAATCAGTAACGTCACTAGCTGTAATCGGACTGCTGCCGACAGCGGCTAAGGTAACAGGAGAAATCTTATTTCGGAATCCTCGCCTTGCTAGTGCCAATCCCGTCAATCTACTGACGCTTTCTGCTCAACAAAGACGGACTTATCGAGGTGCGTTAATCGCCATGGTATTTCAGGAGCCTTTAACCTCCTTGAATCCGGTTTACACCTGTGGGGAACAGGTTGTGGAAGCAATTTTACTCCATGAACAAGTTTCTCAAAAAGAAGCGTATAGAAAAGCGATCGCCCTTTTTGATGAAGTCAAGCTACCCAACCCCAGAGAGATGATGAAGCGCTACCCTCATCAACTCTCAGGTGGTCAACAACAACGGGTAATGATTGCCATGGCACTCAGCGGTAACCCTGCCATCCTGATTGCTGATGAACCAACTACAGCGTTAGATGTCACAATTCAGGCAACGATTTTACAACTGCTGCGAGAACTACGTGACCGTCGTGGGATGTCGATTCTCTTCATTACTCACGATATGGGAGTAGTTGCAGAAATCGCTGACCGTGTAGTTGTGATGTACCGAGGTCAGGCAGTAGAAACGGCTAAAGTGTATGACCTCTTTGCTAATCCTCAACATCCTTACACGCAAGGGTTACTGAACTGTCGCCCACGTCCAAACCAACGGCTGAAACGCCTGCCAACCGTGGCGGATTTTATGCGGGTAACAACCAATGCATCGGGAGAATTAGAAATCGTTTCTCAAATCCATAGCCAAGAAGAAAAAGACTTACTACTCGCAGAAGTATCCAGTAGTGCTGTAGTAGAACGTTCTCAACATCTGCAACAGCAGCAACCTTTACTATCTGTGCGTCACCTCACTAAAGAATTCCCTATGCGAAGTGGACTGTTTGGGAAGAAAATAGGATTCAAAGCGGTAGATGATGTCAGTTTTGAGGTCTATCCTGGCGAGACTTTGGGATTGGTGGGAGAATCAGGATGTGGCAAATCTACTTTAAGTCGTTGCCTTCTGCGTTTGATGGAACCAACGTCTGGGGAGATTATTTTTGATGGCGATTCAGTCTTGGAACTTGATGCTAAGCCACTGCGCCACCTCCGTCGCTATATGCAAATCATTTTCCAAAATCCTTATGGTTCTCTAAATGCTAGGCAAACCATCGGAGATGCGCTGATGGAACCGATGCAAATTCATAAGCTAGGTGGTTCTCCACAGCAACGCCGACAACGAGCAATTGACTTGCTGGAACGAGTTGGACTGGGGGAAAGTGCAATGAATCGAATGCCCCATGAGTTTTCTGGAGGGCAACGACAGCGGATTTGTATTGCTCGTACCTTGGCGTGTGAGCCACGGTTTATTATTTGTGATGAATCCGTCTCAGCACTCGATGTTTCAGTACAAGCGCAAGTTCTCAATCTCCTCAAAGACTTGCAGCAAGATTTTGGCTTGACTTACATCTTTATTTCCCATGATTTGAGTGTGGTGAAGTTTGTGAGCGATCGCATTATGGTCATGAATCATGGACGGATTGAAGAAATTGGTTCGGCTGAATCCATCTACAATTCCCCTCGGCAAGAGTACACTCGTCAGTTAATCAAAGCAATTCCTGATACGAAATTAGAGGACATCCAAGCAAGACAATTAAGTCGTGCTACGGTGGCAGCGAAAGAAGTAGAGGCGAGTTAGATGCACGGGGCGACAAAATTGATGTTCAGCGTTGCGTTGATGGTTGTTTTAGTAATAACGCTGTCAGCTTGTGGTGCAAGTACACCCTCTCTGGGGTTAGCACCAACTAAGCAACTCGTGGAAAAAGCGATCGCTTTTCAAGTCAATCAATCTCAACAGCAGCTAACTCAACAATTACAATCCTCAGCACAAAAATTTGAAATTACGCAGGTAAAGCTGAAGCAACTAGAACCCCTATTCGTTGAAGATTTACCCACATACCATATTTTGGGTACCTACACACTCAACGTTAAGCTACCGCAACGGCAACTCGTTCAGGAAAACAATCCTTTTAATATCTATCTACAGCGCCAGAGAGAAGGTAAAACCTGGCGTTTAGCCCTGCGCCAAGACACTGGCAAAAACACTCAACCGACTTGGCGCACCTACCTGATTCCGTGAAATTTTGCAGACAACTGTAATCTTTCCCAAATCTTTCCCAAGCTGTAGTAATCTCTTTTTTTCAAATACGCTTAAGTCTTTGTAAAGCCTGATTGTGGTAGGGCAACTTTAGTTGAAACTTGTCCTAGGATTACATTCAAGTAGCGAAAGCTGTGTATTCAGTCTCTAGTCAACTCTTGCAGTGAGACTTGGCTACATCAATCGTGAAAGTTTTGAGTGGGTGTGAGGATAAAAAATGATCAATCAAGTCTTGTGGCAACGTTGGCTACTTAGCCCAGCTATTTTAGGAGGAGCGATTGTTGCTTTATGGGGCGAGTTGCCCTTTACACCGCTTGGTGTCACCCCAGCCTTCGCAATTGAACCTGCTGTAGATACGGCTACTCAAATACCATCAGCAACAGTTACAACTCAGCCTCAAACCGTTGAAACCTCAGTTTCTGTCACTGTACCAACAACGGCATCGACCTCGGAGACTACACTAGAGAACCCTGCTTACTCAGCAACGCTAGAAACAGACACATCTATTGCACCAACAATTACAGCAACCTCAGAACGTGAAGAAAACTCAGCTAAGTCACCACTGCTAGAAACAGAGACATCTGTGGAGGTTTCTGAGGTACCTGTAGAGGTTAGGGATACGACTCTACTTGAACAAATTGATAACTACAGCAATGAAGCTGGCGTTAGTAGTGTTGAGCAAGTTACCAATGTCTCTCAGCTACGGGATGTTTCTCCCAATGACTGGGCGTTTGAAGCGTTGCGATCGCTTGTTGAACGTTATGCTTGTATCGCTGGCTATCCAGATGGTACGTTTCGCGGTAATCGGGCATTAACTCGCTATGAGTTTGCCGCTGGTTTAAACTCCTGTTTGCAACAGATTGAGCGTCTCATTGCTGCCAACACAAGTGAGTTTGTTAGCCGCGAAGACTTAGAAACACTACAACGACTGATTCAAGACTTTGAAGTAGAACTTGCCGCTTTAGGGACGCGAGTTGATACCTTGGAAGGGCGGGTTGCTTTCCTTGAGGATCATCAGTTTTCTACCACGACGAAACTTGAGGGAGAAGTGATTCTGGGGTTTGCAGATATCCTAACCGGAGACAATGTCCTTGGGGAAGATGTCGATGATATCGCGGTTTTTGGCAGTCGAACCCGTCTGAACTTTGAAACGAGCTTTACAGGTCGAGACCGATTAAGAACACGCTTGGAAGCCCGTGGATTAGAAACTTTCACGGAGCGAACTGTGACGTTCGAGGGAAATTTGGCGTTTGCAGACGCTGATGCGGATAATGATGTCGAACTTGAGGAGCTAACATATACCTTTCCTATTGGTGAAAATACAGAAATTTTCATTGCCGCTAATGGAGGAGACGCTGAGGACTTTGCCAGCACTGTCAACTTCTTAGATGGGGATGGTGGTTCTGGTGCGCTGACTCGCTTTGGTACTCGTAATCCTATCTACTATCTTGTTGAAGGGGCGGGTATTGGGCTTCGGCAACAACTGGGCGATTCACTAGAGCTGAGTTTGGGGTATTTAGCCGGAGATGCTAACAATCCTGATGACGGCGGTGGTTTGTTTAATGGGCCTTATGGTGCCCTCGCACAACTAGTTTACAAGCCAAGCGATCGCTTTCAGATTGGCTTTACTTACATTAACTCCTACAACCGTGAAACCCTTACAGGTAGTCCAGCTTCTAACCCTCGGACAACACTTCGCACCCTCGGAGATCAACCTGTAAATGTTAACTTTCAGCCCGCCCCTGTACCGACAACCCCAATTACTTTTCTGGCCAATCAACAAATCCCCCTTGGCACAGCACTGCCAACCGGAACAACACTTCCTGCCGGAACAACACTTGATGCACCAACAACGCTACCCATTGCCATCACGATTCCTCGACCGGGACCAATACCAGGAGTAATAACGGTTCCCGCCGGAACTACAATTCCTGCTGGAATCTCCCTTCCACAACCAATCACACTTCCCATAGACTTTGTACTTCCAGCACCGATAACGCCTTCAGCCGATATAGTTCTTCAACCACCAACAACACCTCCTCTTGACCCGATTGTTTTCAATGGCACCGTAGGTGATTTACTCGCTCAGCCCAGCTTTGCGGGAATCCCGTTGGGTTTTGACCTCGACATCCCAGTTGTCAGTAACTCCTATGGAATAGAGTTCTCCTGGCGGGCTAGTGAAAAATTTGTTCTGGGTGGCTGGGTCGGTTACACGACATCAATCAACTTATCGACAGGAAATGGTTTAATTACTCGCGGCAGTTTTAACAGCATCAATGGTGCGATTACCTTGGCATTCCCTGACTTAGGTAAAAGAGGTAACCTAGCAGGGATTATTGTAGGCGTAGAGCCAATAGTCCTTGACACAGATATTGATGTCAATCAAGGCTTACAAGATTTAGTCGATCCAGCCAATTTAAATCCCGCCTTAATCGCGGCTGGAGTTGCCTTGTTAAACTCGGCACCAGCAATTCTAGATGTATTAGACGATTTTGATGAGCCAGACCCCGATGTCTCACTACACGTTGAGGCGTTCTACCAGATGCAGTTGACAGATAATATCTCAATTACGCCTGGGATTATTTGGATCACAGCTCCTGGTTCTCTCGCTACCAACTCTGACTTGGTGATTGGCACTATCCGAACTACATTTAGGTTCTAGCGATTGTCTGTGGTCAGCTTTTAGTTTCGCTGTAGGGAAAGGGGAAGGCTTTTCCCTTTCACCCTTTCCCTAATCTCGGCAGCTTATGCACATCAATTTATGAGTAATTTGTATCAAAAAAGACCAGCTATAACGGTAGCTGGTCTGATAATAATTAAAAATTATGTTGTCGCTCTACGTAGAGAAAGCCCAAGCTGCGCGTTCCCAATTCGGCAGCAGTAAGATTTCTTTATATTTATCGTAACAGAAAATACAATTTTTCTGTAACCAAAATTTACATTTCTACAGGGTGTCATCCTCCAAAAGATAGTTGTTGCCTTTTTGAGGACGCCCCCAAAGGATTCGTTCTCGTTTATAAATCGCCATGCCGGGTTTAGCTCCCTTTGGCTTGTAGACGTGCTTGGGTTCTGTGTAGACAACCGGAACTTGGTCACTCTGACGCGCTTGGCTGTAGTGCGCGGCCAGATCTGCGGCAAACTGTAAATCCGCTTCATCAGGTACAGTTCCCGCTTGTAGACGCATGAGGACATGGCTACCCGCAATTTCTTGAGTGTGAAACCAGAGGTCATAATCACCAGCAGTGCGAAAGGTGAGTTGGTCATTTTGTCGATTGTTTCGACCAACCAACAATTCAAACCCACTGGGCGTTCGATACCGATGTGGCTCAGAGACATTGCTGACCTCGCGGCTACGTTGTTCTGGGGCATCGAGATAGCGTTGCCCAATCAGTTCTTCGCGAATTTCTTGCAGTGTCTGTAAATCTTCCGGAGTAGCGTAAGTATCGAGTTGGTTCAAGGATGCCTCTACCTGTTCTAAATACTGAATTTCTTCTTGCACATCCTTGAGCAGTGGTTCAACAGCATTACGAGCGCGTTTGAGCTTTTGGTGGCGCTTGTACAGTGCTTGGGCATTTTGAACGGCATTCTTTTCTGGATTTAAGGGAATCGTAACTGGCTTGCCAGTATCAAAGTCAGCTAGGGCAATGCTCTTCATCCCCGGTTCCCACTCATGAAGGTGCGCCATTAGTAGGTCGGCTTGTTGTCGTTGCTGGTCGGCTTGGTCAGATTGCTGCAACCGTTCTTCAAAGGTAGAGGCTTTCTGGCGCAATTTTCCTAAAATATTGCCGAGCTTCTGCGTGAGTTGGTGACGCAATTGGGCAAATTCTTGTTGGTTGAGTTCAGCCGTGTAGTAGGAATCCAGTAAGGATTGAACATTCGAGACTGGCTCAATCATGCCCCAGCCTAGAACGGTGTATCCCTGCGCTGTCCAGCCGGGTTGGAATTGGGAGGAGTGCGAAGATGTGTCTACTGCGGCAGATCGACTACCACCTAAATCTTCCCCATTTCCCATTACTTGCAACCATTCTTGCCAACGCTGAAATAGCCGTTGCCAGTCGGAGGTATCAAGGCTCTCGGTAGACTGGTCTGGGTTTAAATCGGCAGCTTGTGCCATCGAACGCACTAATCCTGGACTTAAACCTCGGTAACTTTTGAGCAGTTGACGCTGTAGGGCACCAGGTACGAGACTCACTCGTTCTTGCCACCGCTCTTGGGATTCGTTCAAGTTGGGGAGGGTGCCAGTAAGGGCGGGTGGTCGTTCGTAGGGCTGACCTGTTTGAATGGGGCGGATGCTGGATTGCTGGGAGCTGACTTGATGAGCAACAGTGATAATCAGATTATCGGCACCTGTGAGGATGACGTTACTGTATTTGCTTATAATTTCGACGTAGAGGTGGAAGCTGGCTGCTTCTCCGGGGCGTCGAGCAAATTGCAGGTCTAGTACACGCTCCCACGGTGCGATCGCTTCTATCCCAATTAGAGCAAGACCCGTTAACTGGTGCCGTAGTTGGTCACTAAAGGTAAAGGTATCGGGTGTTCGGGGGGGTGGGTCACTTAAGCAAATTCGAGCGGCTTGGGGGTGCCAGCAAATTGTTAGCCACCCCCGACTCTTGAGGGTACGCAAGCTAATCGCGATCGTATAGCGATCGCGTTGATATACCTGTTCAGTGCGTCCTGGCACCCACTCAGAACGCAGCTCACGACAAGCCGCCATCAGGGTAGTAAAGTCAACCGGTTGCATCTACAAGCCATCTTTTTAGTAGTTATGTGAAGCATCTATCTACTTCCATCCTCGCAGATCCATGACTTAGATTGAATGTCGCTGACTTAAGGAAGCTGGAGAAGGTAGGGAAGGTAGGGGCTATTACGCTTTATCGCAATAAGCGATCGCACCTAAAATCTTCAAGCTTCACTTTCTACTTTCTCCAGATACAAGATAACTGTTTGTCCAGTCAGGGCAAGGTGGAACATTGCCAGTGAAAATGTCCTCCTGCCACTCAGCATCAGATTTTCGGGATACTCCGGACATCTCAAATTCATAATGGCTCAAAACGGGACCCGCATAGACCATTTTGTCGGAGCCGTTGTCCACTGCAAGCATTAACAAGTCAACATTACCAACGCCCTCATGCAGCACGCTGCCTGGGTCTCCTACTTGTTGCACACTGTAATCTACGACAATATTAACTTGGTCTGGAGAAAGACTGAATTGGTCCCAAAACTTTGCCGTAGTTACGTCCCAATTAAGTTGAGGCAGATACTGAGCCTTGCTGCTATGTTGTTGTGCAAAGTCTTGGGGTGAAATCTGCCCAATTTGCTTGAGTTCCTCATCAAATGTAGCTGTATAGCCAAGGGTATCACTAGTGGTTGTAGCGACAACAGGATTTGTCAGATTTGAAGGGTTTGAAGTTTCATCCTTGAGTGCCGCTATCGGCAAAGCCGCCCAGTTAGTCGAATGAGTCAAGGCTATGATCAAGAATATTGCTGCCACTATTAGGCAAGAATTATCCATTGGCGATACACCTTGTTCATAACCTTAAATCCTCTTAATAACGCTCTTACCAAAGGCAACTTTTGCTATGCAGCTTTATTGACTTTTTGTATTTCTAGGATGCAACCTGTCAAAGCTCACTGCTACTGTAACTGAGCTATCTATTGAGCATTCTTGAAAATTCCGCAAGTATGGCTCGGACGTGGCACTTTTAAATTTGCTTTTAGTCAGTAAAGTAACAGCTTATGCACTCGGAGTATATGACATTTCTATATCCATATAGCTCTTAGCCATGCTTGCACTTCTTGTTGAAAGAGAAGATCAAGCTATCGCTAAGCTGCCGTCAGCGCACCCCTCTATCGCCAGACTACTCTAGCAAAAGACATAAATTGAGCAAGATAAACCTAAAAATCTGGCTTTTTTGTGGATTTTAGCCTTGTAAGCCTAAATTATTGTGGATACCATGGAGGTTAAATCTCTAAAATCGCTCGTATTGCGGCTGTCGCCGTTAGCTCTTCATGGACATTCAACTGATTAACATCGGTTTTGGTAATATCGTGTCGGCAAACCGAGTCGTTGCGATTGTCTCTCCAGAGTCTGCGCCGATCAAGCGCATCATCACGGATGCACGCGATCGCGGACAGTTAATTGATGCCACATACGGGCGTCGCACCAGAGCTGTCATTATTACCGATTCCAGTCACATCATTCTCTCAGCAATTCAACCGGAAACCGTTGCTCATCGCTTTGTTATTAGCAAAGATGGTCCCAGCAGCAATTAAACCTCCCATTTAAGCAAAATGCAAGTAGGTAAACTCATTGTCTTGACAGGTCCGAGTGGGGTTGGTAAAGGGACTCTACTGCGATCGCTTTTGCAACGTCACCCAGAACTGTATCTTTCCGTCTCAGCAACAACCCGCCAACCTCGTCCCGGCGAAATCGACGGACAACACTATTATTTTGTCAACCGTGACAAGTTTGAACAAATGGTGAGTGCAGGTGAGCTTTTGGAGTGGGCGGAGTATGCGGGTAATTACTATGGGACACCCCGTACCCCAGTAGAACGCCAAGTTCAACTCGGTCAGTCCGTAATTTTAGAAATTGAAGTGGTTGGGGCAAGGAAAATCCATTACACTTTCCCAACTGCCTTACGCCTGTTTATTTTGCCCCCGTCTTTAGCGGAACTAGAACAACGGATTCGGGGTCGGGGTCAGGATAGTGAAGATGCGATCGCTCGACGATTGTCCTGTGCAAAAGCTGAAATTGAGGCGGCTGATGAATTTAATGTTCAAATTGTCAACGACGACATGGAGCAGGCGTTGCTTCTCATCGAGGCTGCTATTTTTGGATGATGGTTTTCAGTAGGGAAAAGGGAATAGTTCACGGTGACGAGAAAATCTTCCTTTTTCCCTTGCTGCCCTTAAAATGATTCAGCAACATCAATAAAAAAGCCGCTTAAACTAGGTTCCAGTTACGCGGGTCTTTGAGCTGCTTTATGAAACCTCGTGCAATTAATAAACTAGAAGTCCGAGTTTTCAAGCCAGCTTTGATTAAGTAATATCCCGGCTTAGCTTGTATTCCTTCATACTCGGTTCCCACTCTCCAGGCTCTGCCGCAGTATGTTCTACCTCCTTTTATCGTTACTAAGAGATTTTTTCCTGCCTTTTGTTCAACAGGCAGCATAAAAATCGCATAAACATTATGCCGACCATTCCAAGGTTTAACAATAACTTGGTAAGGAGGACCATACGTTTTTCCTGCCTTAAAATTCGCTAATACAGGTTCTGGACAACTCGATTGGTCATTGAATTTTCTATAGAAAGCAAAACTAATACAGGCAACAAATAAAATTGCTATCAGAGCCAAATAAAATTTGTTAACTTTCATGCAATTATGCTATGTATTCCCTTAAATTTAATGACACCAGGTATTAGTAGCTACACTCTGCACATCAGCTTTTAAGGTTTCTGTCAAAGTTTATGCAAGGTGTATAAACTTTTGTTCACGAGTCCATTCAAACATAGCAAACTACTCAGGTGAGGTCACCTTAGGCAAATAGCCGAAAATCAAGTGGTTTGGCTGAATCTTGGCAGGATTGTTTATTTTTAACGATTTATGGTGCTGGTTTTAGATACCCAGCGTTTACAGATTCTTCAAGAACTTGTTCTACCAAAGTCCAAAGTTGAGGCGCACCCGTTTTAATCGGCTTCATGCGCTCGATAACCTTGTCAAGCGTAATCCCATGAATTCGCCAAGTACCACCTGCTGTTTGCTGATTATGCAATAGTGGCTGCAAGCGATCTAACGCTGTGGCAAATTGAGCTTCTGATGTCTGTTGGGCTTCAAACTCTTCCCAAAGCGATCGCAATTCTATGCCTTGTTCAACAGGAAGCTGTCCAAACAATCGTGCTGCTGCCTGTTTCTCCCGTTCCGCTTTGCCCAAGTTACCTTGAACATCGTAGCAAAATGTATCTCCAGCATCGATTTCTACTAAGTCATGAATCAATAACATTTTAATAACTTGTAGAACATTTACTGGTGCTGGTGCATACTCAATTAGAAGCATTGCCATCATTGCCAGGTGCCACGAGTGTTCAGCACTGTTTTCCCGCCGTGAACTATCGGTTAGAAGCGTTTGGCGTAAAACTCCTTTTAATTTGTCAATTTCGACAATAAATTGAATTTGTTGAGAGAGTCTGTTGTCCTGCATATCTTAGAGTCTATCAATAAAACGCTGCTTCTACAGCGTTAGGGATCAGAATATCACTTGTCATTTTTTTATGGTCAAATCTTGAAGTAATGGATAAATAATCTTCTGCACGAGCCCACACTATGCTCCCTACAAAAAGCTAAGACAGAATAGAGGAAATTGGTATTAAAGTTTCTTGTTAAAGATAATCATTTTCTCTAAATTACGAGTAATTGGTTGTTTAACCCAACATCAATTTGCTAGCATTAAAATATCTTCATCATCTCATTTTGCTGTTTTTAGCATAAAAAATTAAATAATCAAACTTAATAATAAATTCAAGGAAATGATTTGTATAGACTATTTCTACCAACTTTTGTCTCGACGAGAATACAGCGCTTATGAACTTACAAAAAAAGCGAAAGAAAAAGGATTTGAACAAAACGATATTATAGAGGCGCTTCAGGAACTTCAAAGTAAAGAGTATCAGTCTGACACACGTTTAGTTGAGAGCATGATTTCCTCCTATCAAGGTAAGTATGGCAAATCTGTGATTAAGCGTAAATGCCGTGAAAAGGGAATTAATGCTGATGTATTTGAGCAAATCTGGGAATCACAAGCAGAGAGTGAGGAGCCAGGAGAACTGGACGATTTAAAAGCGAAGGTGATGCGAAAGTACAAGATTGATGATTTTTTTTCCATCGAACCCAAGACGAAGCGTCAGTTATGGAATTACCTTCAGTATCGGGGGTTCAATCCTAGCGAACTTTTGATGCAGTGGCAGAGGGAACAAGAAGAAGCGGTTGAGTAACTTCAATAAATTATGTAAATTGTACATCAGTCGCAGGCTTAACTACTATATGTATGACTCACTTCGTTACTATATCCCCACAGGTAGTGGTAAGGTGTCATAATTACCGATATCCTAAAAGCAGATCGTCCGCGAACAGAGAAATTGATAGTAGCGCGAAGCGGTGAGGATGTGCGTCAGGCTTCTGATAGTTGTCGCTCTACTCTCTACCTGAGTTTCCCATACGCCTATCCTCTGGATTATTTCATCGCTAGAGAAGCATCTATGGAAAGACGACAATAACTACATAGAGTGCATTATGTTCGCCAAACGTCCCAACACTGAGCCAGACAACTTAGTAATTTTTCCCGCTCAACCTCCCAGAGTAGAGCCGACTTGGCCGGACTATGAGGAATTGTTCTCCCCAACCCAAGTAGAAGCAACAGAACCACTGTGGGAGTTGAGCCAGACCGTCATTAACCGCCGCTGCTACTACAATCAGTATTGGCCCAAGAACACGGTGTTCCGTATCAAAGATGTTGATCTTGACAATCACACCGTTTATTTGAACTTAGTTTATCGCTGGGTGAATGCAGGGCAAGTCCAGCTCATCAAAAATCCCATGCCTCAACAGCCCCCTAAAGGCTTAGAACTAAATTATCTAATTGATGACGATTGCTCTGATTTTTGATGGGTTAGCCGTCAGCTTCAGGGAAGTAGAAACGTTCCGTCGGAATGTCTTTAGGACTCGTGTCTCTAGCTAACGCTGATGGCTGAAACTGACCTTTTTGTGTGGAGCGAATTAAATCCACAAGAGCTTATTTTGCTTTACTGGCGGTAAGCAATAAAATTCCCGTAGTAGCAGCTAAAGCGCCAGAAAGTAATGAGAGGATGTACTATCTTACGAGTGACTCCCAAGAGCTTAGACTGAGACTTTTCAAGCTCAGGAGAACTCGCTTTCAAAAGGTGGTCATAAGTTGAAAGTTTCATGTTTTAAACCTCCTGTACTTTACAATTTAAGTTTTGAATTACTGGTAATAACGTTGCTCAACCCAAACACGCATTTCAGCTTCAGAATCCCGTGTTACAGAGCTATTAGTCACTGGGTCGTAAGCATACCAGTGAGTATTTCCAAAGCGGTCAGTGCTTTGCAAAATTTTCAGCCCTTGCCCTTGAATCAGAGATTCGACTAGATGCTGCCAAATCCTATTTAGCCGTGAAAATAGCCCTGATTTCTTGATTGGCTCTTGTTCAGTTTCCTTGAGAAGAAGTTCTAGGCTTTCTCTATCGGAATAATTGGTGGAGTTTGTCATAGAGGCGTACCTCAGAGGAGTTCTTCCTGTTTTTTTTCTTACAAATTAAGCTTAACTATTGTTTAATTGACCATCAAAGCATAATTTGCATAACGTGTATGAATAAAATCGATAGATAGATATAGCTGTCGAATTTAGATTGAAATACTTATTCATAATTCAAACAAGTTGCCATCATCCATATGAGTGAAATTAATCCATACAAGTTGAAAATCTCTCAGATGCGAGCTTTAGTTGCCGTAGCGGACTACGGTAATTTCAGTGAGGCAGCCTTGCAATTGGACTTATCGCAATCGGCAGTCAGTCATGCGATCGCCAGTTTGGAAGACGAGTTGGGGGTACTCTTGCTCATCAGGGGGCGTCAGGGAGCGCAGTTAACGCCAGTAGGGGAGCGAGTGATTACTCAGGCGCGTCAGGTGCTTTGTCTACTAGAAGGAATTGTGAAGGAAGCCAATTTAGAAAAAGGCTTAAACGGCGGTAGTGTACGCATTGCCACGTTTCGCAGTGTCGCCACACATATCTTGCCTGTTGTAATTGCCCGGTTTCGGCACAGTTTCCCCCAAATTGCTGTGACAATCATCGAACATCTCGATCATGCAGGAGTGGAGCAAGCGATGCACGACGGGCGGGCTGACATTGGCTTTACGCTTCTTCCTGCTAGTGAGGAATTTGAGACTTGGGAACTTCTGAAGGATGAGTATGTTGTCCTGCTGCCGCCGACTCCAAGACTCAGGAAAACTCAAGTGACTTGGGAACGATTAGAGAGCTACCCATTAATCTTGCCCAGTCCCACGGATGCCTTCTATATCCAGCTTCACAATCACTTGCACACTTGGGGATTTCCTCTAAAAGTCGCTTATGAGGTTAATGAAGACTCAACGATTGTCAGCATGGTTGTCCAAGGTTTGGGGGCAGCGATTCTCCCCCGACTGGCTGCCGAACCATTACCAGCAGGAGTGCAAGTGTACAGTTTACCCGTTCCCTTAGAGCGAGTCATTGGGGTAGCGATTCTTAGCAATGTGCTTCATACTCCTGCTGTCTTTGCCTTTCTAGATGCCCTAAGAAATGTGGGGCAATTTAGTGACAAAGCAGCAGTTTAAGGTGGGTAAAGGCAAATCTTGTGAATGAAATTCAGGAGAAACTTGATGAAGCTCTCTCAAATTCGTGCTTTCGTCGCCGTAGCTGATCATTGTAACTTTAGTGAAGCGGCACTGCACTTGGATTTGTCTCAGTCAGCCGTGAGTCATGCCATCGCCTCTCTAGAAGAAGAGTTAGGGGTGCAGTTACTGGCGCGAGGACGTCATGGGGCAAATTTAACGCCAGTTGGGAAACGAGTTATTGAGCAGGCGCGTCAGATGTTACAACTACAGGATGCGATCGCAAAAGAAGCAAACCTAGAAAAAGGCTTACAAGGGGGAACAGTACGGCTTGCAGCGTTTCGTAGTGTCGCGACTCATATCCTGCCAAGTGCAATTGCTCGATTTCGGCGCAAGTTCCCAAAGATTGCCGTAACAATTATTGAACACTTCGATCATGTTGGTGTGGAACAAGCGTTGCGCGAAGGGCGTGCTGATATTGGCTTTACTCATATTCCAGCTACTGATGAATTTGAGGTATGGGAAATTGTGCGAGATAACTATGTTGTCCTGCTACCACCGACACCTAAATTAAGGAATTCCCAGTTAACTTGGGAGCAATTAGTGAGCCATCCATTAATCTTTCCTTGCGCCAACGATACCTGTTATACCGGGATTCATAACCATTTCCTAGCTTCAGGGTTCCAACCGAATATTGCTTACGAAGTCAACGAAGATTCAACAATAGTCAGTATGGTAATGCAAGGCTTAGGAGCCGCAATTATGCCCCTACTTGCTGTTGAACCAGTACCAACAGGAATTCAGGTGTGTAAATTACCCGTTCCCTTAGAGCGAGTAATTGGCACAGCGGTTCTTTCTAATGCGCTTCATATTCCCGCTGTCTTCGCTTTTCTAGATGCCTTGAAGAATGTAGGTCAATTTAGTGAGAAAGCAGCAGTTTGAGGAGCTAATCACTTGAATACTGAATGGAGAAAAAATGCTCTTACCGCTGGAACAAATTATCGTCCCCCCTGGACATCAGTTGTTATTGAAAAATGTTAGTTGGCAGCAGTTTCAAGATATTTTAGAAAGCTTGGGTGAAAGTCGCAGTGCGAGACTTTCTTATAGTCAAGGAATACTGGAAATTATGACCCCACTGCCAGAACATGAAGATTACAAAGTAATTATAGGAGATTTTGTCAAGGCAATTCTCGAAGAAATAGACATTGAGTTTAGGAGCCTTGGTTCAACTACATTTGAGAATGAAGCCATGAAACAAGCCGTTGAACCTGATGACTGTTTCTATATTCAAAATGAAGCAAGAATTAGAGGAAAGAAGCGGCTTAACTTAGAAATCGATCCGCCGCCAGACTTAGCCATTGAAATAGATATTACGTCGAGAACTAAGTTTAATAATTATGAAGAATTAAGGGTAGCTGAACTTTGGCGCTATAACGGAAGGAAGCTAGAAATTAATATTCTCCAGTCTGGCAGATACGTCCAATCAGACACCAGCTTAGCTTTTCCCAATTTACTAATCGCGAATGCTCTACACGACTTTGTAGAACAAAGTAAAATCAGTGGAAGAAATGCGACGATGAAAGCATTTCGAGCTTGGGTGAGAGAGCAACTTTAGATTTTGTCGTGTATTATCCTCTTCTGTCACCCTCCGAGTATGAAAGTTACTGAACCTAGAAAGCATGAAGTCATTTCGATGAAGACGATTGGATTTCTCGGAGGCATGAGCAGCCAAGCTACTGCTGAATATTATCGCTTAATCAATCAAGGGGTGAAGGCAATTAGGGGTGGACATACAGTTGCAGAAATACTGATGTATAGCGTGAATTTTCAAAATATTGAAGCATTTGTACGGAACGAGCAATGGGAAGATGCGGCTAACTATTTGGTTGACAAAGCGCTGAGGATAGAACGGGGAGGAGCAGATTTTCTCATTATTGGAACAAACACAATGCATCGGGTTGCACCACAGATTGCTTCTGCCATTAAAATTCCCTTAGTCCACATCATTGATGTCACTGCCGAAGCAATTCTAAGACTCGGACTTAAGACTATCGGTATCCTAGGCACTAAACCAGTCATGGAGGCAGATTTTTACAGAAACAGATTCAAAGAAAAATTTGATATTGAACTGATTGCACCTTCAGACAGAGAGCGCGAACGAGTTGATACAATTATTTTTGATGAATTATGTCACGGTATCATTTCACAAAAGTCTAGAAATGAATACATTAGTGTGATGCAAAATCTTGCTGATAGAGGAGCCGAGGGAATTATATTAGGCTGTACTGAGATTGATTTATTAGTAACAGCAGAGAACTTTTCGGAGTTACCGCTATTTGACACCACAAAGTTACACGTACACAAAGCAGTCAATCTTTGCTTGGGAATCGAAGAAATCGTCTAACTTTGGCAGATAAGCATAGTTTATCAAAGCCTGGTATTTCTCTGGTGTTGTCAGCCACGTAAAAGGGAAAAACCTTTAACGTCAGTAGAATCAGACTATACTTCATGGTCAATTTCAGCGGTGCTTGGCTTTCTGATCGTTTTGCTGTCGTCTGTCTTCTTCTGTTTTCAAAATGTAATCGTTAGGGTTCTATTTAATGAATACCCAATTCTGGGACTCTTTCAAACTGGAGGTTTTGTTACACCTACCCCGCAAAACTCATTCCTCTTGATGTTCATGCGGATGCTGTTAGTCGTGCCGTTGATGGCATTCCTTGCCCCAAAGCTCTATTCTCCGACTTGGAAGGATGTTAGACAGTTAGGGAATCTAGAACAACGCACACTCCTACTACAATCAGTGGGATGTGGGATTCTCATGTTTCTCTATTTAGTCCTGCTCTACATTTCTATTGGACTGATTCCTGCGGGCATTGCTCTAACTCTCTTCTTTAGCTATCCCGTTTTCACTACTCTATTTTCTTGGCGGCTGTTTGGGAGTCGCCCGACTCTCTTTCGTTGGAGTGTGATGGGGTTGATATTACTGGGCAGTTCCCTAACACTACCCCATCCCCAGACGGCGAATGGATTTAGCTCGCTCGGTGTCGTCACTGGGATTACTTCTGGGATAACGTATGCTCTTTATACCGTCATTGCTCAAAAAAGCTTTGAAGCAATACATCCTGTTCCCTTTACCTGGATCAGTTTTACTACCACATTAGTCTTATCGGCAGCCAGTCTTCTGATTTGGAATGTGCATGAAGCTCAGCTTGCTTGGCTTCCCCTCTGGATTGGCGGACTTCTGTCTGCGATCGCAACTTTTGCTGGACACCTACTGAACAACTTTGGTATTCGCCGCATCGGTGCTGCGTCTGCCTCAATGATCAGCGCTAGCAATCCAGCACTCACAGTCATTTTGGCTTGGTTAACGATTCAGGAAACGCTAAATGGTTTGCAACTTGTTGGAGTCGTTATTGTGACATCGAGTGTTGCACTGCTGAGTCGAGAACACCGTTCGTCAAAGTAACGTCCTAGCAATTTGATGGTTTGGTTCATGGCTTAATTCCCCGTACCTCAGAGGACATAACAAGTGACCAATCTAGGAAAACCCTCGTTCGGGCTGCTTATCAGCAAGGCGTAAGCGTTATTGCACTCGCTTATCTAGCACAGACGCAATAGTTTGTAAGGATGTGAGGGGAGTTGTGCGATCTGGGTGAATAATAAAAACCGTATTCAACGTTGTGTCTCTGCGGAAGATGGCAACATCAGTGTTTCCAACATTCTGAATGCTTCCTCTAAACCCGATTGCTGAATTACCAACCCCAGTCAGCTCTAAAAATTGTAAGTCTGTTGGTTTTTCCTGACCAAGCACTTGTGTTAATGTGTCTGGACTACTCAACATGGCATCTAAGAAGGCTATACCAAGCGGAGAGCCAGGTTCGCTATTTACAAATACATTAGCAAGCGGTGCTGAAGATACACAAACGAGTTCAACAATCTCTGTATCCTTTTGAAGTGCAAAAGCATTTCCTTGGCTTTCGGAAGGAGTACAATTTCCGATCGCTACTCCTGAATATTCGGTGAACCCAGTTGGTAAATCATCAAGGGTTAGTAATTGTGCAGGTGGATTAGCTGCCAATGCAGATTCATTGAGAGTTGAGAAAGTAAACACACAACTCAACAAGATAGCGAGAGTAATTAGTAGCTTTTTCACCATACTGTGACTCTGTGATTGATATTCAGACGGATGGGAACAATCTTCCTCATTCAAGAGTGCAACTGCGTCTTGTGGCTGCGTCATCTAGCAAAGTTCCTATCTTGCTACTTTTCAATCTGCTTGAGCATCTGCCATCCCTTTGCAATGCTTTTACCTCAAATTTAAGGCTTCAGTAAAGTCTGTGCCAGAAACAGACAACACCAACCAAACAGCGATCGCTTCCTCTAATTGTCAGATGCAATCCTACAAAGTGCGATCATAAGCAGATAATGAGCTACTTTACCCAATTAATTTCTGCCAGTTACGCAGGATTCGTACTCGTTCGACGCGATTGAGCACACGCGCAACTAATTCTGGTTCCACAATCGGTTTATTCACGTAGTCATCTGCACCAACAGTAAATACTCGATGTAGTGTTTCTGCATCAGTACGAGCGGATAGAAATAGCACAGGTAAATCACTCCAGTTCGGGTCGTTGCGGACTACCTGACATAAATCAATACCACTTAATTCCGGCATATCTACATCCAGAATCAGCAAATCAGGTGCAGTTTGCTCCAGCGTCTGCCAAAACTGCTGGGGATCATTGAGTAAAGTAAGCTGGAATCCCCAAGGTTCTAGTAAAGTTCGCAAAAATTCTAGTAACTGAAGGTCATCGTCAACAATCAGTAGCTTGACTTCAGGAATGCTCGTTTTTTGCAGCACTTTTGCGATCGCATCTAAAACCTGAGTTGGGGAGACTGGTTTCTGTAAAAAGCTTCGTCCTCCTAAACGCGCCGCTTTGAGGCGCTCGGTAAAGTTCTCTTGCGCCGTAAAAACCACAACAGGAATAGATGGCTGATAGCTTGCCAATTCTACTAACAGACTGAAACCGTTCTCTGCGGAGTCAGGGAAGCACAGATCGAGTAATACCACATCGGGTTGAGATAAAGCGATCGCTTCTCTCGCTTGAGTAAGGTTAGTCGCTACCTCTGCTTGCATTCCCCTCGCTGTTGCTTCTGATTGCAACACCAGAGCAAGGGGTGCATCGTCATCCACGATTAACAACCGAGTTTGTGGCTTTCCATCCGTCGGTTGAGGTGCAGGAGCAGTGCTTCCCGTATCCTCTAACGTAACTGCTGGTTGCTCTAAGGCTTGCCGTAAGGCGACAACCAGCCCAGAAAGTTGCTCCAACTGAACCGGATTCAGTCCTTCCTCAGCTTGAAGACTCTGTTCAATCTCACGCGACAGACGAGACGCTTCGACAAAGCCAAAACTACCCAGTGAGCCTACTAATGTGTGAGCTTCCCTTACCGCCTGTTGTTGCAATGCTTCCGTGAACGTACCTTCCCGTGATCGCGTTACTGCTTGCTCTAAAATTGTGATGCGATCGTAGTACTTGCCCTTAAATCGCTCCCAAATTGTCGAGAGTTCCGGTATAACTGGCGGTTGAGTTTGATGAGCTGCTGTTGTTGAAGAGGGAGCAGGACGTGGGATTGGTGTCGTTTCTACTTCCCGACTTTTAGGTGCTGATTCTGTTGTTTTCAGACGATACCCAAGTCCGTAGACTGTCTCAATCAACTCCGGCGCACCTGCTTTCTTGAGTTTCTGACGTAAGCTCTTGATGTGCGCTCTAACAGTATTCTCTGAAGGGGGTTCTTCAAACGACCAAAGATGATCGAGAAGGGCACTCTGGCTGAATATTCGCTGAGTATTGCGTAAAAGAAGCTCTATGAGAGCATATTCCTTAGCCGTAAGACGCAACAGTTCTCCATCGTAAGTCACCTTACAACTACTGGGGTCAAGACGCAGGTTTTCCCACTCCAGCAAAGGAGTTCCGATAGAACTGTTACGGCGGAGCAACGCTCGAATTCGGGCTAGTAGCTCAGGTACATCAAAAGGCTTGGTGAGATAATCATCCGCTCCGGCATCTAATCCAATAACTTTATCAGTGCTGATATCGTGAGCAGTGAGTAAGAGAATCGGAGTGCGATCACCTTCTTTCCGGCGCTGCCGACAAAAGCTAATTCCATCTAGCTTTGGCAGCATCAAATCTAGCAAAATCAAATCGTACTCAAATGCTTCTGCTAGTTCCAATCCCTCCTGACCATCTGTCGCCAGCTCAACTAGATAATGCTGATGGGTCAGCGCTTCCTGAAGCAGTTGGGCAATGCTCTCATCGTCCTCTACTAGCAGAATTTTCACAACCGATGGTTACCTAATACCTGTATTTGACAGCAGCATAACAAACAAAGAAAAAGTTGCACATCGCGCAAGAAGTCTCTTTTTGAATGAGGATAAGGAAAGGAGCCGAGGTGGGGAGTAAGCCGTACAACTGTCTAAAGTCAGAATTCTATACTTGTAGATAGTAGGGAAATCTTTATTGAGATTAGCTATGGCTCCCGATCCCAAAATAATGAAAGCTGTCGAGCAACTGGGCTACCGCGTCACCGTTGGGGATGTGGCAACCCAGGCTGGATTAAATATCAATCTTGCCCAACAAGGTTTACTTGCCCTAGCCTCTAATGCGGGCGGACATTTACAGGTGGCAGAGTCGGGTGAGATTGCCTACCTATTTCCCAAAAACTTTCGTTCAGTTCTACGCAACAAGTTCTTACGGTTGCAGTTGCAGGAATGGTGGGAAAAAGTTTGGCGTGTCTTATTTTACCTGATCCGGATTTCTTTCGGAATTGTGCTGCTGCTTTCCATCGTCCTGATTATGGTGGCGATCGCAATTATCGTGATTGGCATTAGTGCAGCTAGCGATAACAATGATTCCGGTGGTGGTGATAGCAGTCATTCCGGGGGGGGCGGTTTCTCCATGCCTTTCTTCTGGTTTGGCCCTGATATCTTCTGGTTTTTCGACCCAGGTTATGATCGGCGCTACTCTCGCCAAGGGGCTGCCTCTCGTTCATCTGAAAAAAAACAGTTAAATTTCCTGGAAGCAATCTTCTCGTTTCTGTTTGGTGATGGCAATCCCAACGCTGATTTAGAAGAACGTCGTTGGCAAGAGATTGCTACTATAATTCGCAATTCACGAGGTGCTGTAGCCGCAGAACAAATTGCACCGTATCTGGACAATCTTGGGGAATCGTATCAACGCGAGTCCGAAGACTATATGCTGCCTGTGCTGGCTCGCTTCGATGGGTATCCAGAAGTTAGCCCAGACGGAGAGATTGTCTATCACTTCCCAACCCTTCAAACCACAGCACGACAGCAGTCTGTGCAAGCCGTGCAAGCTTATCTCCGGGAACGGCTTTGGCGCTTTAGTCAGGCAACTAGTGGTCAGGTTATGTTAGCGATCGGGCTAGGTGCCGTGAACTGTGTTGGTGCTTTAATGCTGGGTTCCCTCTTGAGTGGGGGGCAGATTGCCGCACAACTGGGGGGATTTGTTGCCTTTGTCCAGTCAATTTACTGGTTACTACTGGCTTACGGCATTGGTTTTTTAGCAATCCCACTGATTCGGTATTTCTGGATTCAGCTAAAAAATAAGAGTGTAGAAGCGCGAAATCAAAAACGGCAAGAACAAGCGATCGCACTGAGTCAGGCAGATCCAATTGTTCAGAAGAAAATTGCTTACGCTCAGCAATTCGCTGCTCAAAATGTCATCACTGAAGAAAATTTGGTCTACACCAGTGAAAACGATTTACTCGACCAAGAGATAGATCGAAAAGACCAAATTGATGCAGAGTGGCGACGGCGCTTAGAATCAGGTTCTTGAGCGAAGTAGGGGATGATGAGTGTACTGAGGCTTACCTTACTGCTTCGTTTCCTGTGGCAATACTCCGTTCAAAGGGCCATCAATATAGCAGTTTTCAGTTGAATGAAGTACAGCAGGAGGTGTGTGAAACAAGAGACAGAGCAAGGAAAACAAGAAAGCTGATAGCTGATAGCTGATAGCTGATAGCTGATAGCTGATAGCTGACGGCTTTGGAGCTATATCTATTAGACCTCTTGCAAAAGTCGTCGCTGAGGTACTATGGGGTCTAAACAAAGGCGATCGCAAAAAACGGGTGAGCGTTGGTCTAGCCTAATTCATAAGAATATCTGATGAAATACGAACAAGCTAAA
>JAHHIF010000064.1 GCA_019358875.1 Symplocastrum torsivum CPER-KK1 | reverse complement strand
TTTTAACTTTCAAGAAAAGTTAATTACTGTTATCAATCTAAATATTTGCTCGGCGCTCACTTGTGGCTGTTTAAGAGTGCATTTGTACTACTTCACCCTTCGCGTTGTGCCAGTTGCGTAAGTCCTGTCAATGTTGACCTTCAGCACACAATCAAACTCCGATCCGTTTAGCAATTACCAACGCTGTAAAGCTGGTCTAATTTTCTGTAAACTTCAGCACAATTTTGCCCCGTGTTCCTCCCTGCTCTAGACGCTGATGTGCCAGAACGACCTGATCCCAAGAAAATACTGAATCAATCACTGGGCGAAGCTGATGACGCTCGATCAGTTTTGTCAAAGCCTCTAATTTTGCTCGGTACTGGGGTGTCAAAACAAAATGAATCGTCAGATTCTTGCCCCATGCTTCAAGAAGCGATTGCGGAGTTGCAATGTCTACAATGCTCACGAGTCTACCGAAGGGACGAATGATATCTAGACTACGCTGAATTGTTTCTCCGCCAATCGTATCTAGAACTAAATCCACACCCAGTCCATTTGTTTCCTGACGAATGACTTCTACGTAATCTTCATTTTTGTAATCAATCACCCGATCTGCGCCCAGTTCTGTCACGAAATCTCGGTTTCTAGAACTACAGGTCGCAAAAACGTATGCCCCTATCGCTTTGGCGAGTTGAACTGCGATCGAACCTACTCCACCCGCACCCGCATGGATGAGAACTGTTTCACCAACTTGTAGATTGCCCCTAGTCACTAGACAATCCCAAGCAGTTCCGCCCGCAAGCGGAAAAGAAGCTGCTTCAATGTGCGATAGATTTGCAGGCTTCAATGCAACAATCGCTGCATCAGCCACATGATACTGAGCGTAGCTACCGAATTCTCCAAAAATTTGCGGCGAGTAATACACTTCATCTCCCACCTTGAAATCAGTCACAGCTTTGCCAATTGCCTCAATCACTCCTGAAACATCGACTCCAATGATGGCGGGTAATTGAACCAGTTCCTTGTAATCACCACGACGAGTTTGGTAATCGACCGGGTTAATCGAGGTTGCACAAACTCTGACTAACACCTGATTCGCCTTCAGTTTTGGTGTGGGAACAGTTTGAATCTCAAACTTCTCAGCATCACCAAACGCAGTTAACACGGCTGCCTGCATAGATTCCATCTGTGCCAACCCTCCTTGATTCAGAATAAATAGTGACGGGATTTCGGTACCACTCAGCGGAGGTAAATCCCTAACTTAGCAATAACCCATTGCCGCTTGTGCAAAACTCACGGAACAATTGCCGTAACGCGGATTTCAATCCGCATCGTTGGTAGCGCAAGGGCTGCGACGCCTAGCTCTGTCCAAATTGGGGCGTGGTTGGGCATGTAATGACGAAATAGCTTGACCATCACATCGTTAACTTCTGGGGGAAACCCACCAACATGGTAGGAATTAACGTGGACAACATGCTCCCAACCCGCACCAGCAGTTGCCAGGGTTCGCTCTATGTTCCGAAACGCCTGATCAATCTCATCCGCAAGCGATTCGGGAATTTGCAGATTGTCATCCCAGCCACCTTGTCCAGATATTTCTACGCGATCGCCAATTTTTACCGCTTGCGAGTAATGCAAGTTATTCAGCATGTATTCCCCATAGCCGGGGGTAACAAAAAACTTGGGCTTATTCATGGTGTTCCTATGCTTAACTTCTTTCAGATTCTTATTTCATTCGCGATCGTTGCCGAATTCTTTGTTTACTCACGCGATTGAAGTGAAGCCTGCTTGATATCTATAACGAGATCGGTTACTTGACGTTGAGCCTCTTCACTCAGCGAGTCAAACTCGTCCAGGAAAAATTGCCGTTCTAGCGTCAACTTCCGGGCATTGAGTAGCCCTTCAATTTGTCAATCTTGATCACGTTTCATCACGACGAATAGCTGCATCGAATCTCGTGACGGTGAAGTTTCGGGTTGTCCGGGCAGCATTACCCTGACAACTCCGCTCATGAGAGCAAGTTGAGAATTCAGGAAGTGGACGAAATTCACCTCACCCTCCAGGCGTGTTCCTTTGACAACGGTGTCGAAGGCTTGCTGGTTAAATTCAGCTATTTCTTTTCGACCCTTGAGATGCGTTCCCTCGAACGCGATGAAGTCGGCAGTTTCACTAAACGGAGCAGCAAAGTCTTCACCGCTGCCTCGATTCCAAGCATCAATCATCTGGTGAAGAAAATCACGGATTGCCGACTCGTCAGCAGTGGTGGTGGTTTGAGCTGTTTGTGAATTCATAGTTTTGGGCACCTAAATTACAATGATGCGGTTGCCTCAATTTCACCCAATGTTTCTTTTGAGCTGTATATAGAACGATGGCTAGGTTGTCTACGATCGTGAGCATATTTTAATCGTTCAAGAGTGGCGACATTTGCATTCCAATCAGTTCAATGGAGCGCATCAGTTGGGCGTGATTCATCTGCGCGTTGTCCATTTGAAAAGTTACTCTCGAAATGCCGCCGAGCGATTCGCTATGACGGCGGATTTTCTCCGCCACTTCTTTGGGACTGCCAACCAGTAACGCGCCGGTCGCACCGCGCTGCGCGTCAAAAGCGGCGCGCGTAACGGGCGGCCAGCCTCTCTCTCTGCCGATTCTAGTGAAGGTTTCGGCGTAGCCCGGAAAGAACTCTTCAACGGCTTGTTCGGTCGTGTCGGCGACATAACCGATTGAATGCAATGAAACTTTCAATGTTTCGGGCGCGTACCCGGCGCGCTTTCCGGCGTCGCGGTATAAATCGACGAGCGAGCGAAAGCGATGCGTTTCGCCGCCGATAATGGCGACCACGAGCGGCAGTCCAAGCATTCCGGCGCGGAGAAAGGATTGTGGCGTACCGCCGACCCCGATCCAGATGGGAAACGGCTTTTGCAGCGGACGCGGATAAATCGCTTGGTTTTCCAGCACGGGGCGAAATTTGCCCGACCAATCGACCGTTTCATTGTCCCGAATTTTGAGCAAGAGTTCGAGCTTTTCAGCGAAAATCTCGTCGTAGTCGCCGAGACTAAATCCGAATAGCGGAAAGGCTTCGGTGAACGAGCCGCGCCCGACAACCATTTCGGCGCGACCTTTTGAAATCAAATCGAGCGTGGCGAATTGTTGAAACACGCGCACCGGGTCAGCCGCGCTCAGCACCGTAACCGCGCTAGTTAGACGGATGCGCTCGGTGCGTGCGGCGGCAGCGGCGAGAATAACCGCGTTTGCCGAATCTAAAAATTCATGCCGATGATGCTCGCCAATACCGAAGATATCCAAGCCGGAACGATCCGCCTGCTCTATTCTCTCCAGCAGTTCGGCGATGGACTGCGTGGCATCCGCCGTTTCACCATTTTCACTCGTTCCAACCGAGGCAAAACTGTCAATTCCAACTTCCATATCATTTCCCAAGCATTTTGCGAATGAAATAGACTTAATCCGAAATAGTAGAAAGCCTTGGTGTACGAGTTAAGCTGCTGTTCTCTCGCTCAGCAAAACCGCCCAACCATTGTCAGCTCAGAGGGGCGCGCTACTACCGTGATCTGAATTATCAGGGAGCGGAATGAATTCAGTTTCACCGGGAACCGCCGGGAAGCGGCGGTCTTGCCAATCTCGTTTTGCCTGCTCGATACGCGCTGAGCGGCTCGACACAAAGTTCCAGTACTTTGTGCGATCGCCCACTGGTGCCCCGCCGATAATCATTGCTTTTGCCTCAGCCCCCGCACTGATATTTACTGATTCATCCGGCGCTAAAACGGCTAGACGATATGGCTCTAACGGCTCTCCATTTACGAACAGGCCGGAGGTGACGCTATAAACGGCCCTCTCTAAACCTTCTGTTGGCGCTAGCTGAAATTGACTACCCTCCGTGAAAACGAGCGCTAGGTAAAGAGTAGCAGAGTAGGTTTTAACGGGTGATTGGTGAGACTGGTAGCTACCGGCGATCAAGGTCGCGCTGGTGCCTGTTTGAATCCACCTCGGTAAATCAGTTGCCGGATAATGTGAAAAGCTGGGTTCAACTTCTTCAGCGGTTTCGGGGAGGGCAATCCAGGTCTGAATGCCGTGAAGAGTAGATTCTTTCTCTCTAAAGCTCTCGGACGATCGCTCAGAATGAACAATACCTTTGCCCGCTGTCATCCAGTTCACCTCGCCCGGAAAAATCTCTTGTACTGTACCTAGACTATCTCTATGCAGAAGGCTTCCTTCAAACAAATAGGTAACCGTCGCTAAATTGATGTGTGGATGGGGTCTAACATCGACGCCTTTTCCAGCCGGGAAAATAGCTGGGCCCAAGTGATCAAAGAAGATGAAAGGTCCAACCATTTTTAGGGTTTCACTCGGTAAGATGCGCTGTACGCTAAACCCACCTAAGTCGTGCTTTTCAGGCGTGATTAATTGCTGAATACTCATTTTTGTACGATCCATTCTGAGCATAGCTACCGAATTCTCCAAAAACTTGCGGCGAGTAATATACGTTGTCTCCCACCTTGAAATCAGTCACAGCTTCGCTAATTGCCTCAATCACCCCTGAAACATCGACTCCAAGAATGGCGGCTAATCGAACCAGTTCCTTGTAATCACCACGACAAGTTTGGTAGTCGATCGGGTAATTGCTGAAGGCTTGATTCGTCTATCGATTTTTGATTGTTTTCAGAAAACCAAGATAATTCGATGCTGCTTCCTGAGCATTTTCGATCAACAGCAAATGTCCTGCTTTGGGTAATTGAATAATTTGACTCCCTGGAAGACAGCGATGTGAGCGCTCGACATCCCGAATATCATAGATTTTGTCTTCCTGACCCCAAATCGCCAGGGTTGGAACCCGACTGTGAGGCAACTGACAAAGCACATCATCATAAAGATTCACAATGTCCCAAGTCTGCTGATAATTTCGATTACGATTCACATAATCGTTCACTTTCTCGGTTTTGACCTCATCCGGAATCGTAGGAGGCGTCACGAAAAGCAGACTGATTTCTAGATCGAACTGCTCTTTGGTAATCGGAATAAAGGGATTGATGCCCTCAATAATCGATTTCCTGACGCTAGTTGCCCAATTCGTTACGCCTAGCGGTGAACCGATAAAGGCGAGGCTGCGAACTTGGTTGGGATAAAGCTGGCTGTAAAGGACTGCGATCGTGCCCCCCATCGAGCTACCTGCAACATCAAGGGATTGAATCTTTAGCTGCTCGACAAACTGGTGCAAGAGGGCTACCTGATTCTCTAGTGCATAGTCTTTCACGGTAAATCCAGTACTCTTGGCATAACCGGGTAGATCGGGTGCGATCGCTTGATAGCCTGCTCTAGCCAACTCGCACATCATGCCATTCCACTGCTCTTTCTCGGCAAATAATCCATGCAGCAGTAAAATCGGCTGTCCTGTCCCTGCTTGATTATAGGAAAGCGTTCCACTCCCGATTTGGGTAGAGCGAGTTGCGATGTCACAGGTTGAAGCAGGAGTTGCGCGATTCAGCCAACCAGAGCCAACAAGCACACTGACAACCAGAACGATAATAACTAACCGAAGAATGAACTTTCTCATGAATAGTTTTTCCTGACTATTCCAAATCCCAGGGTAAACGCATCTGAATTTTAGTGACAAAAGTCGAAAACCTTTAGGATACAGCGCTGATCAATTCCTCGCTTTTCGCCCAAAGCTGCTTAGCTTTGTTAGCGTCAAGTGCATACGACCTTACGCCGTCGGCAAACGGGTTGGGCGTGTCATTGATCGGCGCAACTGCACAATCTTCGAGATAGTGTCCGCCGATCTCGTCTTTGTCAGCTACGACTGCTGCCCAGACCAACGTTGCGGCTGCCTGCGGAATTTCTTTCAACTCTTTCGGCGGCAGACCCGCTTCGGTGCGCTGCGTCAACGGTCTGCAAAAGTTCCTGCAAATCCTCTGGCGAGAAATGGCGGGGCAGGTCCGTGAGACTGTTTCCGGGCATCACCGAAGCAGCCCGAATGCCGCGATCGCGATGCCGCCTGTTAAACTCCACAGCGAACAGGGAATTGGCGGTTTTCGATCGGCTGTAGGCGACCCATGGATCGTATGCCTGCTGCTCAAAATTCGGATCGTCCAAGTCGATATCGGCACCGCGATGTGAGAGCGACGACAGGACTACCAGCCGTCCATTATCGACGAGCAGCGGCTCGATCTGATTGATCAGGGCGAAATGACCAAGATGGTTGGTTCCGAACTGGACTTCAAAGCCGTCGATCGTTCGACCGAACGGAGTTGCCATAACGCCAGCGTTAGCGATGATGGCATCGAACGGTTGACCGTCAGCCAACAGTTTATCCGCACAGGCATGAACGCTTTGCAAGGATGCCAGATCGAGATTGATCAACTCCAGGCTGCCGCCCTGCGACGCGGCATCACGAACCGATGCAGTAGCTGGCTCAGCTTTAGCGAGGTTCCTGACCGCGCCGACGACGCTAGCGCCGTGAGAGACCAGTGAGCGGGCGGTTTCAAGCCCAATGCCTGACGATGCACCCGTAATGAGAAATCGCTTTCCCTTGAGATTAATGCCGGAAAGCACCTCGTCGGCGGTCGATTTTGCACCAAATTTTTCAGCCATTTCTTTTCCTTTCGTTAATTGTGAGTGTAAAAGTTTTGATCTTTCGCATACCCTACGATCACCGCTCCTAAACCGCGAGAACCACCCGTTACCAGTGCAACTTTGCCTGCAAGTGTTGTCGTCATGATGGACTCCTTTGGATGTATTACTGCTCAATCAAACACTGCGTACTACCGGGATGCCCTTGAGGAACCAACGGCACGGAGAGTGATCGAGCAGATGATGCAGGTCGATTGCTACTTGGTCGCAACGTGTCGCACTGTCGTTCGACTACTGCGCTACATACCCACCATCTACCATCAACGTTTCACCTGTTACGAACGATGCCAGGTCAGATGATAAAAACAGGACTGCATTTGCAACTTCAAGAGGTGTTCCAACCCGTCCGATCGGGTGAAGTCCTGTTATGTAAGCTTTGGCTTCATCCTGCCCACCTGTAGCAGCTTCAAACATATCTGTTTCGATTGCTGCTGGTGCAACGACATTGATGCGAATACCTGCTTTGGCATATTGGAGGGCAGCAGCTTTTGTTAAGCCTACTACCGCATGTTTACTCGCGGTGTAGAGAGGTACGCTAGGAAGTGCAACTACTCCATTTGCAGATGCCGTATTGATGATCGAACCACTTCCCTGTTTCAACATCTGAGCAATTTCATATTTCATCGACCACCAAACGCCTTTGACATTGACGTTCATCATGCGATCGTATTCAGCTTCTGGTTGCTCAATCAATGAGGGATTTTCGCCGACAGTTCCTGCATTATTAAAGGCAATATCTAACTGACCAAAAACGCCAACCGCTTTATCAACCATTGCTTCAACATCGGCTTCTTTCGTGACATCTGCTTGCACAAAAATCGCCTCTCCGCCAGCTTCCTTGATCAATCGAACAGTTTCTTCACCTTCATCCATTCGACGACCCACCACCACCACCTTTGCTTGTTGTTGGGCATAAGCGATCGCAGTAGCTCTACCAATGCCCGATGTTCCTCCCGTCACTAAAGCAACCTTGTCTTTCAGCATCATGATAGTTACCTCTTGTTGTGAATGGCTGTGTCACTTTGTCAAAAACTCAATGAGCAATACGTGTAGGAGCCAGCAATAAGAAGCGCCTCCTACAACCAGGATGAGTACGATCCTGGCTGCGTGCCCCATAAATCCAGTCCCGCCAGTTCCATGCCGATCAATACTGACCTACGGCGATCGGCAACTCACGTTCAATGGTTCGCAATCGTTGCGAAAAATCATTTAAGATACGTTGACGAACTGCATCTGTTTGGCGAACGGGGGCATAAACAATCTGCGGAGCAAGAACGTCAAAACCAGCGAATTGCAGCATCCCTCGCTGAATTGGGCGCAGAATAGCATGGATATCACCGTTAAAACCGCCTGCAAGATAGTCCTCTTCTGTGCTACCTGTGGTCAACGAGAGCATTGCTTGCTTACCTCGAAATCTGCCCGTTTCATAAATATGTCCATTACCGTAAACACGCCCCATAACAAAGACGCGATCGACCCACCCCTTCAAAATTGCAGGGACACTGAACCACCACAAAGGGAATTGCCAAATCATCAGATCGCACCATTCCAGTTTTTGGATCTCAGCTTCAATTTCTGGAATGAATCCTCCAACTTCAGTTGCATACATCTCTTCAAGTTGCTGCTTAAAGTAGTCAGGATCTTTGACAGACGTAAAGTTGCGGCGATCGGATGCAGGGTCAAATCTCATGGTATGGAGATCTGAATATTGAACATCATGCCCAGAGTCTTTGAACGTGTCAATTGCTGTCTGAAACATTGCTCCGTTAAAGCTTTTCGACTCTGGGTGTGCAAGAACAATCAAAACTTTCATGTGAGTTGTTTCGTTTTCTAAGTTTCTAAACTTTTGCTAGGGCTGGATAATCCAGATAGCCTTTTTCACCACGGGTATAGAACGTGGCTGGGTCAGGCGAGTTGCGATCCTGGTTGCAAAATGGCGGGTTTAGGCATTGATATTTGCTGGCTCCTACGCTTAGTCGCGATCGCTGGCACGATCGATCAGTGCGTTTGAGGGCAAGCTCGGATCAAGTACCTTGCGCGCACTGTCAACCCCTACAACGGGCAGCGTACCAGGATCGAGCAAGCCAAGTTGAATCAATACACTCGCCTGATCCCAGTAGATGTGTTCATGGGCTAGCTTGCCGTCACGGAACCGAATAATCGCTACCACTGGCACTTCAACACGTTTAAGAGTCGGAGCAATGCCGGGTAGCATCCAGTCCATCTGAATGGTATGAGTGAACTTAGCCACCATTTCATCGACGAGTTGATTAGTCCCGATCGTGCGCGAGATTGGGGTCAACTCCATGTCGGGCGGCATCTGTGGAATCAAGTATTTGGAATAAAACTCGCGCACTGCTGGTTTCCCGACTCCCCCAGTCATTACCGGGATGTGGTTAACGTAAGCATCTTCAAGCATCGTAGCGAGGGCATCTTCAGTACTGTGAGTGCCAAACTCGTGTCGCAGATGCTCTTCCCAAAGTGCTTGCAAATACTCCTGGGCTGGTGTCAAATTGGTAGTTGCTTGTAAATTTGCTTGTCCGTCTACAGTTTGCTCTTTAACCATGATTAAATACTCCTGGTTTTATCTATCTAAAGTGTCTTGAGTTCCAAGGCTTGACTGCTTTCAGATTCTTAAAATGATTTGTCAGATTCTTGTTCGGCAACGCCAGCATTGGCAAAGATTACATCCAAGTGACCTTGCTCTTGCTCGATCGTGGCGTAAAGCCGATCGAGATCTGCCAGATTTGAGACATCGCCCTGAATGCCAGTAACGTTCTTACCAATCTCGTTTACAGCAGCATCAAGTTCAGTCTAACGACGACCCGTGATAAAGACATAGGCACCTTCGGCGACAAATCGCTTAGCAGTGGCAAGTCCGATGCCGCTGGTGCCGCCAGTGACGAGTGCAACTTTTTCTGAGAGTTTTTGCGAAATCATGATGTCTTCTGAATTTCTCTGAATAAGGTTTGTAGCGTTTACGACCTACTTGTGAATAAGGGGAGTGAGGGCTGCGCCTCCAGCCAGGGTTCCATCCCTACGACCCGTCAGGCTCCAATTAGGATTGCTGTAGTGGTTGCAGATCTGGATTACCTGTTGTTCAAGCGGTATAGCCGCCATCAATTTTGAGACTTGCGCCCGTAACAAAAGCCGCTTCAGAACTGGCGAGATAAGAGACCATGCCAGCTACCTCGTCACCCTGTCCATAGCGACCGAGGGCAGTCATCGGTCTGCTCTACGGCAAAGTCGCTGTCTGCGGGATTCATATCGCTGTCGATCGCTACTTGGTCGCAACGTTTCGTACTGCCTTTCAACTACTGCGCTACATACCCACCATCTACCATCAACGTTTCACCTGTTATGAACGATGCCATGTCAGATGATAAAAACAGGACTGCATTTGCAACTTCAAGAGGTGTTCCAACCCGTCCGATCGGGTGAAGTCCTGTTAAGTAAGCTTTGGCTTCATCTGTAACTGCTTCAAACATATCTGTTTGGATTGCCCCTGGTGCAACGACATTGATGCGAATACCCGCTTTGGCATATTGGAGGGCAGCAGCTTTTGTTAAGCCTACTACCGCATGTTTACTCGCGGTGTAGAGGAGTATGTTAGGAAGTGCAACGACTCCAACCACAGATGCCATATTGACGATCGCACCACTTCCCTGTTTCAACATCTGAGCAATTTCATATTTCATCGACAACCAAACACCTTTGACATTGACATTCATAGTGCGGTCATATTCAGCTTCTGTTTGCTCAATCAATGAGGGATTTTCGCCGCCCATTCCTGCATTATTAAAGGCAATATCCAACCGACCAAAAACGTCAATCGTTTTATCAACTATTGCTTTAACATCGGCTTCTTTCGTAACATCTGCTTGCACAAAAATAGCCTCTCCGTCAGCTTTCTTAATCAATCGAACCGTTTCTTCACCTTTATCAATTCGACGACCAACTACCACCACCTTTGCTTGTTGTTTGGCATAAGCGATCGCTGTTGCTCTGCCAATTCCCGATGTGCCTCCGGTGACTAACGCCACTTTATCTTGCAGTATCATTCTGTTTCTCCTGTTTCAATTTCGTCAGTTTGTATCGGGTAAGCTTGTCTCAGCAACTCAGTGACTTCTTGCGCGATCGCAATCAGAGCATGATTGACTGAGGAGTCCTGAAGAGAATCAGTCTGAGGTGTACCTTCATGCCCAGAATTATTCTTGCCTTGTACTAGTAAACGTGTCATAGAATTATCCTCAATGAAATACTGATTTGTAATTCACTAAATCAATACGCAGGAATTCAGTTGTTGGCATGGTTCAAAAAGCGGTAATTTTGTTCAGCAGAATAGGCAAAGTCTAGCCATCAAAATTAGATGGCTTACAGCACTTACAGGCAAGTCAGATATGAATTGAGAGCAAAGATCGGGGAACTTAATGACTTGCAGCAATCATGGCAGCCATCAACTCCGTCGTGTTCCAGCGCTCGGCATACCGAATTCCATTGATAAACAGGACTGGGGCAGTCGTTACTCCACTCTGCATTCCGCCTTCAATATCTTCGTTGATGCGATCGATATGCACTTGTTTAGACAACTCTTTGAGAAATTGAGGAATGTCAAGCCCTAAATCATTGGCGTACTCGACAAGATAACCGTTCTCCAACCTTTGTTGATGGTCAAATAAAGTATCGCTCATTAACCAAAACTTTCCTTGGGCGGCGGCGGCTTCAGCGACTTGGGCTGCCCGTTGAGCATGGGGATGAATCTGTGTTTGTGGAAAATGACGGAAGATGAAGCATAAATAATTTTCTCCAAAAGCAGCACTAAGCTCTCGTTTGATCGCTTTAATCAGCTTGTAAACGTCCGCACTTCTAGGGCATTGATAGTCTCCGTACATCACCAGCACTACCTTGGCACTCAGAATACCTTGAATCCAATCTTGAGTTGAAGGTGGTACAAGTAAAGACCTGTGGCTACTTTCGTTGCTCATCTTTTTACATCTGTATCAAGCATGGAAACGTGCAATTTACTTGCTCGATCCATTTGCATGACTGCTTGCATAAATTCAATATAGGTGGTCGCCTTCAAGCTGTCGCCTATAGCAAGTTAAATTTTTTACAGTGCAAATTGATAGATTAACCATGCCATCGCAAAGTATAAAGCTGGCTCTAACTTAAGTTAGAATCCGAATTTGATCGAAAGTACGTCCTACAAACTTACAATGCCGCGCTTAACGGCAACAATCACAGCTTGGGTGCGATCGCTGACATCTAGCTTATTCAAAATCCGATTGACATGGGATTTGTACCTTCACCGATGCTCAAAGCCGCCGCAATATCAGCGTTACTCATCCCCTGTGCCAGTGAACGGAGTACCGCCAGTTCTCGTTCACTCAGTTCTGGATTGCTCATTCGCTGTATCATACAACGCATACGGGAATGGCTAACTCATAACTTGAAGAACAAAAATTTCATCGAGCTGAAAACTTTAGATGAAAGTTCGAGGATACGCTTAGTACAGCGTCGCAGAAGTAGGCGAAAATAGAAGGTTGGTACAAGCTGGGGCAACCCTGACTTGAAACCATTGATATGTATAGGTTTCAGCCTTTGTTTCTTAATGATGAATGATACCCATTTTCACCACTTATTAATAAGTTTTCTAAATATACTATTTTGACTGAATTTGACAAACTCTCTTAAATCTGCACTTTTGATAAATTTCTGAAAATACGACTATCTATTCATTTATGCTCAACTCAAATCTGGGATTGCCTGATAGGAGTTGAGAATGAATGGTCAAACCACATTGGGATACAGAAGAACTCGTCGAAAATTGGACACTTCTTCCCCAAGAATTAGAACGGGTCAATAAGAAAGTCGGTGCTAATCAGATTGGTTTTGCCATTTTACTAAAATCTTTTCAACTAGTGGCTCGGTTTCCTGACTCAGATGCCGAAATACCAGACCTTATTATCTCTTACATCGCCTCACAACTAAAAATTGACCCTAATTTGTATTCTCAATACAATTGGCAAGGACGTTCTCTTAAAAATCATCGTGCGGAAATTCGTCAGTTATTCGGGTTTCGGACTGCTACTCTCTCGGATTCGGAGGAGATGTCTAATTGGTTAATCGAAAACATTTTGCCTAATGAACAAAGATTTGAACCACTCCTTCAACTTATCTATCAAAGGTTTCGGGAATTACAAATTGAACCCCCAACCCCCCAACAGGTTGAACGTTTAACTCGTAGTGCTATTCACCAACACGAAACCAAGTTCTGTAATCAAATTTTCTCTCAACTTACTCCCACAAATATCGAACAAATTGACCTTCTCCTCACCACAGAAGAAACCAATAACATAGAAAAGGCTGACTCAGAGAAGCTTCAGGGAAAACTTAAAGCATCGGACTTGGCTTTTGCTTTTACTCACCTATTGGGGTTTCAGTTAATGCCCAGGCTCAAGCGGATTAAAACGCAGAAGTTGTATCATCCTTATACTGGTCACAGTGATGCCTATCCTAATCTACAGCCCATTCTGACCCGTCCGATTAATTGGGATTTAATTCGCCAACAATACGACCAGATGGTGAAGTATGCCACAGCTTTGAGGTTGGGAACGGCAGAAACCGAAGCCATATTAAAACGTTTTAGCAAAAATCCGATTATTCACCCTACCTATCTAGCTTTGCTGGAATTGGGTCGAGTAATTAAGACAATTTTCCTGTGCCAATATCTCGAAGAGGAGGCAGTACGACGGGAAGTTAATGAAGGCTTAAATGTGGTGGAAAGATGGAATGGGGTTAATGATTTTATCTTTTACGGTAAAGGTGGGGAGTTTGCCTCAAATCGCTTGGAAACTCAGGAGTTATCCGTGTTATCTTTGCACCTATTGCAAATATGTTTGGTGTATGTGAATACCTTGATGATTCAGAGTGTACTAGCTCAGAAGCATTGGGAGCAAAAGCTTACTGCAACTGATTTAAGAGCAATTACACCTCTGATTTTTAGTCATGTCAATCCTTATGGCACGTTCAAGTTGGATATGACCGAAAGAATTGCTCGGCTAACGCAACTATCGGTAGCTTAATCCGGAAAGAAACTTTCAAACCTTTGAGGTGACATCTGTGTATAACGAACTGTGTGGTGAATGTTCTTATGCCCTAAATAATCTTGAATCGCTCTAGTATCATGCCCAAGAGAAGCTAAATAGTAGCCACAAGCGTGGCGCAGTTGATGGGGATGAACCATTAATGGTATTCCAGCTAGTTCTCCTGCTCTAGCTACGATGTGGCGAATTGAGCGAGTTGAGAGAGGAGCTTTTCGTTCTGATACGAAAACGTATTGGGTATCGGGATAACTCTTGAGAATTTGACGTAAGGCTCTGAGTTCCGGAGAACGTAGGGGATGAATGCTATCATGACCATGTTTGGCTCTTCGGACTTCGATGTAGCCTCCTACTAAATCTACCTGCAACCATTTCAGAGCTACTAATTCAGCGGTTCTCAGCCCGTGACGAAACATCAGTAGAATAATCGCTGCATCTCTGACACCATGACGACCTACTTTTTTGGCCGCGCTCATTATGGCTTTGACTTCTGAGATGCGTAGATATTCTCGTTCTGATGAAGATGATTTTTTCGGTGGTGGAAGAGGACGAGAAAATATCTTTGCCGAAAATGGAAGTTGGCTGGTGAGAAATAGCATGGGTCAATCCCTCATGCTGGGGTAGATATTTCCAGCATACTTTGCCTAGAAGGAGACAAATTAGGCAAAGTCATGATTTGTATTACTTATCAGTCCAGCCCTAAAAAGGGGTTGACTTTTGCAATAACACACTACATTGCCCCTGGTTGCACGAACCTTCTATTTTCGCCAAGTAAGTAAGCAGTTAGAAAGGTGGTAGGATTAGCTCAAATTTGAGCGAACAGCCAAAAGCGGCTCAAGCAAAAAGATGTCGGGTCTATCACCATTACCAATCCAGTTAAGTCAACGGCAGCAAGCAATTGTGCAACAAATCTTGCGTCGTCATACCAGTTCACAACGGCTAGTCAGACAGGTACAGATTATTCTCAAAGCTCATCAAGGTGAACTCGCCGAGAAATTCAGTCGAACAGCGGCGAGGTCGCACTTCGGTAAAAAGCTGTAAACTTCAATCCTTCAGCGTTAGCTATGCTTACTTAAAGGCGTTGCCTTGCTTGAAAAGCTTAAAAGATTTGGAAGGATCTTGTTTTTAACAAACTGCTCGAATGTTGTGGGTGTTGTTGCTTCCGGGGTTCGTGCTGTGGCATAAACTCCATCCGGATCGCCAAGCGCACGGAATAGATCACCCATTTCGCGCTGAACCTCAGCAGTCGCTCCCATTGCGGCAAACTGCTGCTGGAGCGATTCGATACTGACTTGAGCATATTCAATCGAATAGCTCAACACTCGTGACAAGATAGCAGATGTTTCAAGCAATGTTAGGTTTTCGGCTCCCATTAAATTACGAGTCCACTGACCTGCCCAACGCTGATCCAGGAGATAGTGTGCTGCCACATCTCCGATATCATCAGTGCTAATCCAGGGAATATCATGATCACTCGGATAAGGAAATCGAACCGTGCGTTCGCTTTGGATCGTCTCGATTTGCGCCAGGAAATTCTCCATAAAATAGCCGGGACGTAAGTGAACTACATTGGCAGCCATTTGATTGAGGATTGATTCAACAGTTCCACTGAATGAAACTGTGCCCAAGTTTGGTTTTGCACCCGCACCAATGCTGGAAATGTTCACGACTCGCGGAATGCCGTTTGCGGATACAGCGTTCGCGCCCGCTTTTGCGGTTTGAAGATACCAATCCCTCATGTTAGGCACATCGAGCTTCGGTGGTGTCAGCCAAAACAAAGCATCTGCCCGCTGGGTTACTTCTATCAATTCTTGAGCATCATCGCTGCTGATCGGCTGAACGCGAACTTCGCTGTTGCCGGAGGCAATCGCACCTTCGACCAGATCCGCTAACTTCTCTGGATGTCGGGCTAAAAGAATCGTTTCGGCTCCTGCCTGGATGACTTTTTCTGCGGTACGTCGTCCAATGTTACCAGATGCGGCTGCAATTACAATTTTCATCTCTGTCCTATCTATGGGTTTGAATCCAGTCGAAGGCAGTTTCGCTGCTACCCATTAGCTCAAGTATTGGAGCCGGATTCCAGTATTCGCGGTAGTGAATAATCTTTCCATTCTTGGTTTCTAGTCGCACCACATAGTCTTGCTGATAGGGCTGACCCGTCGCTACAAACACAGCTTCCCCATGAAATTCAGCGAATAGAACATTTGGAATCAGTGTTTGATATTCACAAACATCGGTAAAGACCCAGTTTTGCAATTGTGAGACTGCATTCTTCATGTGGTTGTAGATTGCAGGTTTGCCTTCAAATCGAACAATCGCACCTAGCGCAGATGCATAGGGAAATTCTACGATCGCATTTTCAGCCAAGAGATCAGACCAAGCCTCCACATCTGTTCCAATCAATGCAAGATGAGTGGCAAAAACTTGAGCGATCGAATTTTGTTCCATATCTCGTGTTGGTTAGTTAAGGATCGGACAAAAGCTGTAGGGCGAGGACGACCCGATTAGCCTGCTTGCTAGAGTGTTACGGACACTCTTATCGGGAATGCGGGCGAGGAATTGATAACTAACTCCTCACCTTCCCTTTTTTTATTTTGTGCGTGCGCGTTGCAATTAGGTGCTTTTACACAGGTGCCATTTGCCGATCAAGCTTGGTCTCTCGTCCATCTCGTTGCACGGATTGAGCTTTGTCATAGCTCTCCATCAGG
Organism: Symplocastrum torsivum CPER-KK1; assembly: GCA_019358875.1. GTDB lineage: Bacteria > Cyanobacteriota > Cyanobacteriia > Cyanobacteriales > Coleofasciculaceae > Symplocastrum > Symplocastrum torsivum. Next base: position 28,895 of record JAHHIF010000064.1, on the reverse strand, counting down.
GCGCGGTAAGGCGGCACGATGTGGTCAACCGCAATAGCGGCAAACTCCATTGCGTCCGGACGGTTCCACGTGTTCATGAGTTCGCTCATTACTGCGTAAGTGTCGATGGGCATGGCTCCCGCCTGGACGACGCGAGCCAGAGTGAGGTCGGTTGCCATCTGGCTCCAGTTGCCGGAAGCGTCAATGATCGTGAAGACCTTGTAACCAGCTGCCAGTGCGCTCAGAGTCGGAAACGCCATGCATGTACTGGTGAGAGTTCCGGCGATGAGGAGAGTCTTTCGCCCGGTCTTCTCGATAGCATCTACCCAAGCTGGGTTATCCCAGGCATTAATCTGTCCTGTGCGCGGAATGTAAACTGCCTCAGGATTGTGCTGGTGGATTTCGGGAATCAGGGGACCATTGGGACCATCGGGTACCGAAGCAGTTGTGAAGGTCGGAATCTTGACGAGTCGGGAAATCTTAGCGAGCGCTGTGACATTGGAGCGGAGAACTGGGAGTTCGATATCACGCACAAGATGGAAGAGTCCGCTCTGATGATCAATCAGCAGCAGCACGGCGTCGTTGGGATCGATCATTGTGTCGATGGTGTTGCTCATGGGTTTGTCTCCTTTTTCATTCAAATTCAATCAATGTCGTTTTTTCCTAGCTATCTGAAGTGTGGCCAGTTCTAGTACTCAGCTTCTTTCAGAATAAGTTCAATATAGGAAATCACCTTCAAGCTGTCGTCTATAGTGAGTTAAAAGTTTGACAGTAGAAATTGATAGAGTAATCGTTCCATCGCAAAGTAGAAGGTCGGCTCTAACTTAAGTTAGACTCTCAACTTGATCGAAAGTACACCCTACAAACTAACAATGCCGCGCTTAACCGCAACAATCACAGCCTGGGTGCGATCGCTGACATCTAACTTATTCAAAATTCGATTGACATGGGATTTGACCGTGCCTTCACCAATACTCAAAGCAGTCGCAATATCGGCATTACTCATCCCCTGTGCCAGTGAGCGGAGGACTGCCAGTTCTCTTTCACTCAGTTCTGGATTGCTGAGGCGCTGTACCAACTTGGCTCCTACATCGGGCGGAATATACTTCTGACCCCGATGAACAGTACGAATCGCATTCAGAAGCTCGTCCGGTTCAGTTTCTTTCAACAGGTATCCTTTTGCGCCTGCCTGCAATCCCCGATAGATATCTTCGTAACTATCATACGTGGTTAGTACAATAATCCGAGCCGATTTAGCAGCAGCACAAATTGCACCGATGGCGGCAACTCCTTCCACTTCCGGCATTCGCAGATCCATTAAAGTGACATCCGGTTGGTGTTCCCCAAATAGAGCGATCGCTTGTTCCCCATTTTCGGCTTGGGCAATCACCTGCATATCTGGGGCACGGTCAATAATCGTGGCTAATCCTTGCCGAAAAATGGCGTGATCGTCCGCAATCAGAACCCGAATGGTCGTAGTTTGGCTCATCGTGATGCTCACTCAAGGGTTGACGGTGACAATAATTTCTGTTCCTTGTCCAGGTTGACTCCGAATAGTGAGTTGTGCGCCGATGCGCTCTGCCCGTTCGCTCATGCCGAGTAAGCCAAAACCCTCAGAGGATGAAATAGACCTCTTGCATAAATCCGAAAAGGGCGAAGCATTTGCGGATAAAAACCCTGATTTCACCGATAAATCTGGCCGCAAATGCTTCGCCCTACAGCTAAAAATCGACTTTTGCAAGAGATCTATTTTTGTTTAAGTCCCACTACCAAGTGCAAATTCTCCAACAGATGTTTCAGCGTAATAATTGCATCCTGCTGCTTTAGCAAATAAATCGGAGTCACCAGTACCAATACCGCAAGGAGCAAGATTCATCGCTGTTGCCACTAAATACATAGTTTGGTATAAAGCACCAACGTGTTTCAGCATAAGTGCGTAAGCTATAGATTCATACTTCCAAGCTAAGCGTTGGAATCGAGCGGTAATTACAATTAGGACTTGAGGTATCTCTTGCTTTCCCATTGCCATACTAGCTCCCTTCAGTAAGGCTTCCACAGCTTCCGTTTCGCTGGAAATACAACACAATTCATGAGCTTGCAGCTGATAGTAATACAAACCCGGCAAAATATCCTGGCAGCGATTAACAACAGGATAAAGTTCTAGTTCATACATTGCTCCACCACTAGGATAAGGACGGCTGAGCAATTCACCTTTCTCGGTTTGGAGCAGGTTTCTAATTCTGGCGCAACGATAGAGAAATTCTCCTAGCTGTTGAGCCGTGATTGGCATTTCTCCATGTTCTCCAATAGATTTTCTACTTTCCAAAACCTGAGTGAAAGAAATATCTGAAGTTTTGAGATTTTCTAAATCGGGTTTATATAGTGTTATGCTTTTGTTCCATGTTCGAGGCTTGAGGGCTGGAAGCGGTGCGATCTGACCTAAAAAACGGTACGTTCCGCCAACTGGATTAGCATGTCTGCCGCTGCGGCTGCGAGAATGAAACAGTAAGTCGTGGAATTCCCATTGAGCTAAGATAATATCGGTTTGTTCTGAAATAGCTCCATCTTCAGCCACTTCAGACAGCATTTGCGTACTCAAGAGTAAACTAGTAAATTGTTGGATTGTATCGAGTTCAATCCCCTGAATTTGTGTTGCTATTTCACGGCAAATACAAGGATTAGCAAGTAAACCCACTATAGCTATTGCTTGCCAACTTAATAGATGAATTACCATTTTTGATAATGGCGACTCTAATATCATCTGTCCATTAACCTAATGAACATATGCAAATTTTGATAAAACATACTGGTTATGAGCAACAGCCGTTGCCAGTAAAAACTGACAATCTGTAGTCATTGGTTTAGCTGTAGCGATGAGACATCCTTTGGCAACAACAGAATGACACAACCAGCCAAAACGAGTGAATTTTTGCAGATATTGATAAAATTTTAGAACTATAAATTCTCCTCGATCTTGCTGTACCCAGTTGTTCATTTCTTCTAAGGTTGCACCATTATTCGCAAGAGCAAATAATGCCTTTTTTAACCCGAGCTGTACGGCTTTAAAGGTTAGCTTATGATGGAGAGATGCCAGAACGATTTGCTCGTCTTCATTTTGAGTCAGAGAGACATCATCGTTAAATGTAAGAATAAGTAGTGCATCAAGCAGGTGTGGGTAAGGTGAGTTATTTCGATTGGTGGTTAGATAGTCGTTCATGAAAATACTGCTGCTATAAAGGTGGGGTTAGCGATCGCACCGCCCAGATAGCATGACTATAATTAGCTATGTTTCTCTTCAAAACCTGTTTTGCCACATTTAAGGCGAACTTCAGATTAAACAGGGCGGTGGGAGTCTTAACCATGTGGTAAACTTCCATTAAGCTTCGGTAGCGCTCAGGACTGCTCTTCAATAACGCTTCAACTTCCTGCCCATATTGCCTTGAAAGGTGATCGATCAACCCGAGCTTTTTACCTGTCATTGTTGCATCCACGGCTGACAACCGCGCCCGATCGCGATTTGTTGCCAGCAGCCAAGGAGCTTGTAAGCTTTGAGCAAGTTGTTTTTGAAAGCGATCGCTTACTCCTGTTAGATCGGTGCGAGAGCGTAATTGCTGCTCAATACACCGATCCAGTTCTAGGGCACCCACGGCAGCAGCACTCATTCCCTGACCATAGAAGGGATTGAAGGCAAAGACGGCATCTCCCATGACTACTAACCCTTCTGGTAGTTTCAACTTCTCGTAGTGGCGTAACCGATTTTCTGTGTTGCGGAAGCTGTAGATAGGAGAAACAGGCTTGGCATCTTTGACGGCTTGGTAGAGAGCCGGATTAGATAATGTCCGAGCAAATTCTAGAAAACCCACCTCATCCGTAGGCGGATAATCTTGATTAAAACCATAAAGACTCAGTACCCAGCGGTTCCCTTCCATCGCAATCAGTACGCCGCTACGCGATTCATGGAGGTATTGGGGCATCACAAGCATCATTTTCCAATCTGCATCCAACTGCTGAGGGCGTTCGTACCAGCGAGTCGTATAGCCTAAAAAGGCGTTAACTTTGGTTTCAGCAGGAGTCGGATAGCCTAATTCCTCCAACCACTTGGGCATATTGGATTGGCGTCCGCTAGCATCGACAACTAAATCGGCAGTTAATTCTCCCAACTGCAAGTCATCGCGATCAAGTAATTGTACCCCTGTAATCCTAGAGTTAGTCTCGTCAGTTAACAGTTTTTTCACCTGAGTAGCGTCTAGAAATTGCAGGCGATCGCTTTTGGGCAGACGACAGCGAATCGACCATTCTAAAAGGCTACGACTACAACTAGGAACAATTAAGTCTGAAGGGCAGCGAGGAAAAGAATCCTGTTGGATGAGAGTTAAAGTGTCTGCGATTAGATCGACCAAAATAGCACCAGCAGCGACCAATTCTGCTTCCAAGCCCGGAAAAAGCTGCTCTAGAATGTTACTACCTCGTTTGAGCAGTCCATGAGAATGCAGTGTTTGAGGCACTCCCGGTCGCGCCCCAGGTTGTTCCGGTAGTGAGTCGCGCTCAACTACAGTGACAAACGCAAAGTGGTTGAGCAACACTCTGGCTGCCAGCAATCCAGCAATGCCACTGCCAATAACTAAACCATGACTACCGTTGCTAATGACTTGTTGCCGTTTTTCAAACTTAGACATTTTCTAAACGTTTATCCCATTCATTCTGGTTTTTAATGCCATTTTTTACCAAGCTGGATTTAGCAATCAAATTAATCAAATACTGATTAATTATTGATAAAGGAAATGGCAATGGTCTGATGACATCAAGAAACAATACAACTCGAACCCCATCTGTCTCATTCAAAACTTCATGTTGATAACAATCATCAAATATTAAAGCCTTGCCTTCTTGCCAAAAAGCAACCTCATTACCAACGCGGATTCTACACTTAAAAAAAGGTTGAGGAATGATTAGTCCTAAATGACAACGAATCACGCCTTTGTAATATCCACGATGCTCTGGAATGTGTTTATGAGGTGAGAGAATTGAAAAAAAAGCTGTTGTCATTCCAGGAATTTGTTCAATGATTTTGGTGGTTTCAGGACATCGGGCACAATTTTGTTCAGCTTTGACACCATAACCATATAAAAAATATGTTTTCCAGCGATTATCCGGAGAAATTACATATTGTTCTGGAGATATATCTTGAAAGTTTGGTAACTCCTCTCTATATTTCAGAATTTCATCGAGTTCTTGTTTAATTTTCGACCAGTTAGCTTCCAATGTTTCTACCCAGTCAAATTGCTGGTTAGCAAAAATCGGAGAATTTCCCGCCAAAGAAAAACGAGCAATTAATTCCTCAAAATATCCAAATATTGTACTCAAAATTAAGGAATTATACTTTTTGATTATCTGGTTAAAAGCCTGAAGGAATTGCATTTCGGCAAACTCTTTTTTCTTAATTGTGACAAGTACTGAGTGCAAACTCACTAATAGAAGTTTGAACATCTACAAGAATGAAGGCAAAAAGGAAAGGGGAAAAAGTCTTTTCCTTTCACCGTTCCCCTCTTCCCTAAAAACAATTCGTTAAATAGACCACTTAGATGCACAACAGCTTACTAGTCGTCTTGTAGATCTCTAAGTCCTTGCTCGACAGCACTAAGATACCCAGAGTCGGATAAAGCTTCTGCTGACACTCGGTTCGCTTCTACAGCAACCTGGACAAGTTCTTGGGCATTAATTTCGCCAGATTGGTGCGCTGCAATGAGAACAGCATAGCTGGAAATACCTTGGTTTTTGAAGTAACCCCGATAAGCGAGGGAAACAAGATTTACTGGTGTTGTCTGTTGAATATAGGATGGGACGACTCTGGCTTCGGCTGGATCAATTGCCACTGGCGGTTGTGCTTTGATGGCAGGTGCAGTAGTAGCAGACATCAGTAAGAGAGATAGACTACCAAAAATTAGACGTTTCATTGTACGATCTCCAAGTAAATTTTTTACTTCAGAAAGTTTGCTGATTGTAGATTGGACAGACTGCATTCTTTTTTCCTGATCGATAATTTCGCTTTCTTGTTACTTCGTATTTCAGAAAGTGACAGAAGCTGTTCAGGAAGGTGATCACATTCCTTATGTATGTAAAGAAACATTGCTGTTTCTTAGGAGAGGGATATGTAGTCGAGGATGCCTAATGCAACCACTGAACTCGCAGGCATCCAGTGGCAATTGCCCAGCACAGACAGGGTTAAAAAGGCTGGGATTAGAAAAACATTGGAATTGGGTTAAGCTGCTCTTCTTTCAGTGGCGTTGATAACCAACCCATTTGCACAGGAACATCATAAAGTCGCCCAGGAGCAAACCGACACCAGAAATGCCGCAGTCCAGGAACAATAACCTTGACAACGCTCAATCCTATATCTGGACGGGTTTGGTCGAGAACTAGGGTTTCTAAGCCATGATTAGCAGCAATTTCTACACAGGTAAGCACGTCTTGTTTTAGATCGCTGCTGCAATATTTTGGGTAATCAGCATAGACTTTGGGCTTAGCGCTTGGATCGGGAACGAGATAAGGCTGATTGGACAATGTGGCTTCTTTATACCAGTATTCCAAATCTGGGTTATCAAACTCTTTTGTCGTCTGATGGTGCGACAACATCGCCAGAAATTGGTTTACTTCAGTAACGGCTCGGAGAATAGCAATTTTCGGGTCAAAATGAGTACCAAAACCGAGCGCGATCAATTCTGAGGTTTGGTTAGTACCTCGAACTATGGCAATGGCAGCAAAAGAGGGAATATTGAGATCGCTAGTAATATCGATAACCCAAAGTTCATTATTCTGACTCTGGTAATAGTCTCGCAAGGCTTTCAGATAGGGTTCATCAAAACTAGCTAAATCAACAGCAGGACGCTGGATGCGGTTGTACCACCACAGTGCAACACTATCTCTCTCCACCAATTCCATGAATCCTTGAAGAATTGCTTCCTCTAAGGTGTTGCCTGCTGCATTGCCATTAGAATCTCCCATACAGAAGCGATGACCATCCACTTGGGGATAGTCGTAGTAACAGTAAGCTGTGGGCAAATATTTGAATTTTTGCTCAGTTAGCGACCAAACAGGTGTCCACTCTATTTCTTTGTCTTCATCAAATGCTTCAGGAACCCAAGCAAAACCTCCATGCTGGGCGTTCCATACTTCCCGTTGCTGGTATTGGGTAGTGCTGTACTGGGCACAGTCGTTAGGATGAATTGCGATAGATTCTAGTTGTGCATAAGTTCCTTTGAGGCGATACTCATTTCCGGTAAAAATACCAGAGTATCTTTCCAGTGCTTCACAAAGACAACTCGCTTTTGATTGACTGTCGGTTTTGCCTTTTCCAGCAGCACTGTTGGAACTTAAATTCTGACGTAGCTCAACTAAATTGTTAGAACTTTTGCGATTTAGATGGCTGGCAGTGTAAACATGAATCAAATTGTTATCGCTTTCGAGTTTCAGTAACTCGCTAATTACTCCTGTGATTGGACTAATATGATGTGAATATTTTTTGAGAGTTTCTTCGGGAGAGAAGCCACGATGTCCCCCATCAAGAGTGAATCGTTTTTTCTGACTTTGAAGTGCGATCACTTGTGGTTTCTCTTCTTTCACAGAAACGCCACATACTTGACATTGCGGACGTTTAACAAGAATATGCTGCTCGATGGATAGCTGCGTTGTATTGAAGGTGAATATTTTACCTTCTAGCTGTGAAGGTGTTTCTATAACTATCTGTTTTGCCGTTTCCAGCGCTGCCCAATTGATTCCCATTTGCAAGCTCACAGGAAGAACGGCACGAGAGGTTGAAAAGTATTCAGTGGCTCCTTTCTGCTGGGCGATGCTTGTTTCAACGGTTCGTTTTCCCTGTAACCGTTGAGCAAGACATTCCCAACATCCAGTACGAGGTGGGACAAATAGCGGTCCCAGCCAAATAACCGTACCAACAGGTTTAACTAATAACCAAGGTTTTTGGCGTGCTTCGGCTTCTTGGTTGAATTCACTTAAACCAATTTGTAAATAGTCATCCGTTAAGACAATTGTTAAATCAGTTTCTGTTATATCGGCTTGTTCGTCAACATTGATATTTAATGACTTGAGAGCAGAAATAAACTCTTTTGTTTCAACGTTGCCAAACGATACTACGCTGACTCTGGTATTTTTTAGCTTACTTAGAGCTGTTTCTGAATCAGTACCTAGCAAACTCCAAAATGCTGCTTGTTGCGATGGCAATGTCTGATCTGCTTCTGCTAAATAACCCTGACTCTCCAAACGGGTAAGGGCATTGTAAACACCAAGCATTGATACTTCAGCTTCTAGGTGCTGCACAATGTCATCGACATTATGCTGACCATCAAGCAAGGGAGCAAGCAACGTATAAAGGTGACTGCTAAGAGCATGATGTTCATGTTCGCTGAGTAGATAGACGCTACTTGGCTCGATAACTTCAACATGGAAGTGGGGTTTAAATACAGGTTTTTTTAGCATTGTTAATTCGCACGTTCAGTAAATAAAAGTTGCTGTACTCTGTTAGGTATTGCCTAGCTTGAACTATGAGATGGAGAGCGATCGCATTCAATCAATGTAGACGCTTGCAATATTTTTAGGAAAGGTAAAAGTAAAAATATCAACTTGATGGGTCGAACTTTTACAATTTACCTTTTACCTTTCACAAAGGATGGAGTGTTGGATATAGCGGAAGTTTCAAGAAAACAACTGCTAAAACTTGCTTCTTGGCACTAGCTACTCTTTACACTCGCATCGCCGTCAAGGGATTGACCTTAGTTATTACTTACGGCTACCAGCACACCCAATACAGCAGTTTGCAGGTACATAGAGTACAAGCTATCCCCAGGGAAAAAGCGGTTTGCATCTACATATGTACTTCACTTACTTGCAAACTGCTGTGTATGCTGCTGTTGGGGTTCCAGTAGACAAGTTGCTTTCTTCAATGACATCTCCACCAATAGCAACTTCGATCGCCATCGCTGCACGAACTTGTTCAATCGTGAAGCTGTAGCCCATCTCGTTACCCAGTTGAACCGCCAGTTGGCAGAGGCTTTCTGGGTCGCTTGCTTGCTTGAGTTTTGCTTGCAACTCAGGACTCTTCAATAGCTCTTGGTAGAACTGTTCCATTGAATTGTTGGTTGTTTGTAAGTTAGTCACAACGTTCATGTTTTTTCCTTGTTAGTGAATTGTTTTCTTGAGGTTCTGATTAATCGCCAAGGGGATTCACCTAGCTTTCAATCAGATGTCTTCATTATTCAACTGTCATTCGATTTCTACCACTCAATTTTATCAAGTTAAAAATGCAACTTAAGCACAAGTTAGCTACCAAGTCTAAGCAATAACTATAGATACAAAAAAGTTTCCCAAATCACAAAGGTTGATTGAGAAACTCTTACTAGTTAAATGTCCAGCAAAGTCATGCTATAAGAAATACAAGTTGCTGTGTTCTCTTAAGCACTGCCTAGCTTGAACTATGAGATGGAGAGCGATCGCGTTCAATCAATGTAGACGCTTGCAGTAGCTTAGAAGACTTCCAGAAATTATTAGTTGCAGTTAAATAAGGAACAATATGTCGCTTCACGAATCTCAACATTCGCGTATTATCTTTTAAAACAATAAATATTGCTTCTGTCACTTTTTCATCAGTAAGTTGTTGATTAGCTGATGCTACAAACAAATGAACTCCTAAACCAATAGATTGAAATTCTGGTTTAACAAATAGTGACTTATAAATTACACAATTTGGCATCAATCGCTGGAAAATGCTCCAACCAACTACCTCTTCCCCATAGCGTAAACCGACGCTAGAAAGAGCTTCAATCCGGTCTTCTTTAAAGGGATAAAGTTCATCAGGGTAATTCAGTCCATTCTCTCGCTGTTCAATTTTCATTCGCTCTTGAGCAGTTAACTCTACCCAAGGGAAGATAGTAAATTTTTTTGGGAGAGTATACCGATGTAAAAAAGGAGCCTGCTTGATAGTTTCTCGATTCGTTACACACTGCAAACTATAAAAAGATGCAGGTGCCCAGTTTTGTTGCTTAAGCAGACGTTCCAGAATTGGAGTCGTAAGATTCAAATTGTATAAAATATCGAGTTGTTGACAGCCATGCTCTTTTAGTATTTCTTCAATCTGCATGACCAGCACAGTGCCAAGTCCCCGTTGGCGATGCTCTTGGGCTACAATGAGCGATAAAATATTTGCTTGATTTTGATTTGTTAGGTATTCAGCTAAAACTAATCCAACTGGCTGTCCTTGAAGGGCTACACCTATAGCAATATTTTTTAGATTCTGCGGTGAAAGCTGGTCTAGACGTTCTTGAAGCCAAGGGTAAGTTAAATGCTTGTAAGCAGGGGCATTAAGGCGATCTAAAACCACATAACTGTACATTTTTATCAATTAAATAGGTTGACAAGTTGAAGCAAATAAGAAGCCTGTTACAAGAAAGCTAAGGTCTATTTAAAAACATTTCCAGCTATGCACTGTAAGGAATGCCAGTCAGCAAACATCCTCTTAGAACTTTTTGCTTTGCTTTCTGCAACAGGCACAATCATGATTATTAGGAAAGGTAAAAGTAGAAATATCAAACAGATAAGCCGAGTTCCTACAATTTACCTTTCACAAAGGATGGAGTGTTGGATATAGCGGAAGTTTCAAGAAAACAACTGCTAAAACTTGCTTCTTGACACTAGCTACCCTTTACACTCGCATCGCCGTAAAGGCATTGACCTTAGTTATTACTTAACGCCAATGCAACCACCGAATGCTGCTCTTGGGATTCCAGTAGACAAGTTGCTTTCTTCAATGACATCTCCAATAGCAACTTCGATTGCCATCGCTGCATGAGCTTGTTCAATCGTGAAGCTGTAGCCCATCTCGTTACCCAGTTGAACCGCCAGTTGGCAGAGGCTTTCTGGGTCGCTTGCTTGTTTGAGTTTTGCTTGCAACTCAGGACTCTTCAACAGCTCTTGGTAGAACTGTTCCATTGAGTTGCTGGTTGTTTGTAAGTTGGTTGCAACGTTCATGTTTTTTCCTTATTAGTGAATTGTTTTCTTGAGGTTCTGATTAATCGCCAGGGGGGTTCACCTAGCTTTCAATCGGATGTCTTCATTCTTCAACTGTCATTCAATTTTTACCACTCAATTTTATCAAGTTAAAAATGCAACTTAAGCACAAGTTAGCTACCAAGTCTAAGTAATAATCATAGATACAAAAAATCCCAAATCACAAAAGTTTTATTGGGAAACGCTTGATATTTAGTTGTAAATCATCCATTTCCTCAATTGGTATACAGACTTTGTGCTTCAAGCGGTTGCTAACGCTTTAGTGCTTATTAGTAAATCCATGAAGGTGGTGCTGTTTGATCGCAGCTTATCCGAAGCCGAAAGACAAGCTTGGGATATTAATGATGGTCTTCTGTTGTTAGAGGAAATGGATGTCAGTCCCTTCAATCGCTACGAAGATTTAGCCAATTCGGATTGATGGTGCTTACTCATACTGAAGACCACACTGCTTTCCAGATTGACAAATTGTGCCATCTGGAATTGAAGTACTCACTGCTTTTGTTTGTCGTACATTAGCAGACTGAGAAGGTTGGTGATTGTATAGCCAGATGGTAGGGAAGCTTGCCTCTGCTGCTCTAGTAATTCTTCAAGCCACTGCTTAATTTCTTGTGGTTTCTTTGCTTCTGTTAGAAGCCATTCTGCAATGGGTTGCACAATTAGTTTTTTTTGCAGTTTTCCAACGAGATCGCGAAGCGCTGCTGCGTTCGCCCTTGGTGTCTCCCCTTGGGAAAAGCGCAGATCAATTGCTTCGGCTTGGAATAAACAATGAGTTTTTAATAGACCAATCTGCTGCTGTTCGATCTCATGGCAGACTTGTCGAATCAGTCGCGCCAGCACATACTTCATGACTATCGGCTGCAAACTGAAGTGAGTTATGTTCTCCTCAATAAGTGCAGAAGTGGTAAGCTCGACCAGCGTAGGCTCCGCTTTCTCGATTAGAGATCGCCGCAACAGTGAGTTCAAAGCTCCTGGCAGCTCCTGTTTTGAGCCAATGCTGACTAAACTTTCTTTCAACTCATCTAGAGAGACAGGCTCCTGATGAATGGCTAACCACAACATGACTTCCTGCTCTACAGGCGACAATCGCTCGAATTGGCGATCGAGCACATCGTGGATGTCATCAAAGACCAGTAAACCTTGTTCAACATACTTCAAGACTTCTGCAATTCTGCCGTTGAAGAGTTCTTGAGTGGCTGTAGCGACAAGCTTTAGAGCTAGAGGGTTACCGCTATAATGTTCAATCAGCGCGTTCCACTCGATTTCTGAGGCGATAAATTGCCCTTTTTGCTCAAACAGCTCTCGCCCTTCAGTTGGCTTCAATGCACCTAAGTGTAATGACCGTACAGGAAGTGTTTTTCCTTCAAGTAGTGCAATTTCTCGGTGTTTTTCACGACTGGTCAAAATCACACAACTCTGATGAGGAATTGCCCCAATGTACTGGAGCAACTGATGATAACTCTCATAGCCTGCTCGACATCGTCCGCTGTGATCTCCACTAGCGAGAATTGTCTCCATGTTGTCCAGAATCAGTAAACAACGTGAGGAGCGCAAGCAGTCCATTAGTTTGGCTATTTTCCGATCTAAGCTACCAGGCAGCAGCGAGGCTTCTCCCTTCGTGTGCAGCAGAAATGGCAAGATACTGTCCACTAGCTCTTCTAATGAGGGTGCATTGTGTAGCGATCGCCACACGACAATTTCAAACTCTTGCTCAACTTGCGATGCAAGTTTGACGGCTAAGGTACTCTTGCCAATTCCACCCATTCCTAGCACGGCAACCATCCGACAGTGTTCTTCCAATACCCACTGTCGTAGTGTTGTCAGTTCCGTTTCACCTCCACAGAACAGAGATACATCCATCGCTTCACCCCAGTCTTGGCTTGGATGCTTCTGCCGAGTATCTAGTCCTTTCAATGGCGAGTTAGGGTGAGAGTAGTCGCTTCTATTCAACTCCAAGCCAAAGGACTGAAAAACTGTTTGCAGTGAATAGCGATCTACAGGTTCTGAGCGTCCTAAGACTTTGGAGATGGTATTGAGTGCCAATTGTGTGCGTTCACTCAATTCCTCTAAGGTGAAGCGATCGCTCGCCTTCTCTTCAAACTCTGCCTGAAATTTAGCAGTTTGGAGTTTATCCCATCCCTGCCGTGTTAGGATAACTCCGCGTTGGCGACTACGAGACGGGACATTATTTTGATGCTTCTGTCCCGCGTGATGGGGTTTCAGTGGGGGAGGGGTGCCGTCGGTTTTGGGCTTCTGAAGAGATATAGAGGATTGCAATGGCATTTTCAGCGCAATATTAGTCATTTCTTATCCTCTCCTCAAGAGCAGTTATGGTTTTTTGATGAAACTTACTTGTTATGAAAGATTTCCCAATTAGACGATTAGAGTTTCTGCAAGTTCAGCCAGTGACAAGTCTTGATCAAGGTGAGTATGAATATAGTCGAGTACTTGTTGTAATTGGGTGCGCGTTAAGCCTCTGTTCTTGAATTCAAAGGTTGGCGTTGTAATTGTTAGCATGGTGCAAAAATTGGTGGTTTGTTCAACAGGAAAAGCTAACCGTCAAAATCAGGTAGCTTACTGGCACTAGCAAGCAAAAACAGAATCTTTAAGTTAGAAATTGAGCGCAATAAAGCTGCCCAAGACTAAAAACATGAGCCTTTAAACATCGACCGAATTGTCATGAATTAGATTGAAACCTTGCTCACTTCTCAGAAATAAGCACTAGGCACGAATGTGTCAGAAATTGCTCATATGAGCTTCTTCAGAATGTCGCGAATATGAGTTTTTGCCGTACCCACAGAAATATTAAGCTTCCGAGCGATCGCGATACTGTTGTCTCCATCAACAATCAATTGCAACACCTTCAACTCCCGGTTTGTGAGTGATTCAGCGAGAATCATTTGCCTCAAGTCTGAATCAACTGCGCGAATCACGATCGCCTCAACCGAGTTACGGTCATCAGATGGAGGAGGATAGGCTTGTTGGAGCCGCTCAGCGACCTCTTGGGCAACCGTAACAAGGGCATGATTAGAAGAGAGAGCATTGGAAAAATCAGCCTGAGTTGAAAACCTTGATTGCTTAAAATCATCTTTGGTCGATCGTGGACTGAATTTCATAAAATTGTCCTCAGTCAAACATGGATGGCGAACAAAGGTTGGGGAGCTTAATGACTTGCAGCAACAATGGCTGTCATTAACTCTGTCATCTTCCAGCGTCCGGTATATCGAATGTTATTGATAAATAGGGCTGGAGCAGCCGTGATTCCACTCTGCAATCCACTTTCGATATCCTCATTGATGCGATCAATATGCACTTGTTTAGACAACTCTTTGAGAAATTGAGGGATATCAAGCCCTAAATCGTTGGCGTACTCAATCAGATAACCATTTTCTAACTTCTGTTGATGGGCAAATAAAGTGTCGTGCATTGACCAAAACTGTCCTTGGGCAGCGGCGGCTTCAGCAGCTTGGGCAGCCCGTCGAGCTTGGGGATGAATCTGTGTTTGCGGAAAATGACGGAAGATAAAACATAAATCATCCTCTCCAGAAGCAGCACTAAGCTCTCGTTTGATCGCTTTAATCAGCTTGTAAACGTCTGCACTTCTAGGACATTGATAGTCTCCATACATCACCAGCACGACCTTAGCACTCAGCACACCCTGCATCCAATCTTGGGTTGAAGGAGGTACAAGTAAGGAACTATGGCTACGATCGTCGTTCATTTTTCTACATCTGCATCAAGCCTGGAACCTTGCCACGAAAGCTGGGAAAAACCTTATGATTTAGGCATTCCCAGCGTCAGCAATTCGATCCTGGGCTGAATAACTTTGAAATCGGTGATTGCTGCGTTAGCGTAGGTTCCGCCAACGGCGAGCAAATTCCTCTAGAGCCGATCTAGAAATCTGGGATTGCAACCATTCAAACGCCTCTTTTTGATAGGGATATTTCGATGGCTCGTAGTAAATGGCTGCATCAGCCAGTTGAATGGGGCCACCTCGACGAAGGGCTTGCCAAGTTTGGGTGCCAACGATGCCATCTACAACAAGTCCATTCTGCTGTTGAAACTGAACCACTGCAGCGCGAGTTGCATTGCCAAAAACTCCATCGACTGTAATGTTGATTCCTTTGGCATTCAGCAATTGTTGTAGCTCACTGACAGCAGCACCAGAATCGCCTTGGCGTAGCGTTGGGTCTGTAGCTGTGGGAGTAGAGGTCATAGATTTATCTCCAATGTTTTAGGGTTGAAAACTCAATCAGCTTCACCGCTCTAGAGGAGCATGATTTGCCTGATTGGATGCACTTCTGGCGAGATTTGCCCAGTTGTGATTCTGCCAATAGGATTTAAGGTTGATTAGGCTAGGAAATAGGTGCTGCAATTGGCAACGTTCGCTGCATCACTCACGTTCTCAAAACAACGATACAAGGTTGCCATTTCTGCTCCAATTAACTTGCTCAATCCATTGACTGCATCTTTGTTTGCATACATTCAATGTAGGAGATCGCTTTCAAGTCGTCGTCTACAGCAAGTTAAAAGTTTGACAGTAGAAATTGATAGAGCAACTACTCATCGCAAAGTAGAAGGTCGGCTCTAACTTAAGTTAGACTCTCAACTCGATCGAAAGTACACCCTACAAACTAACAATGCCGCGTTTAACGGCAACAATCACAGCCTGGGTGCGATCGCTCACATCCAACTTATTCAAAATTCGATTGACATGAGATTTAACAGTGCCTTCACCGATACTCAAAGCAGTCGCAATATCGGCATTACTCATCCCCTGCGCCAGTGAGCGGAGTACCGCCAGTTCTCTTTCACTCAGTTCTGGATTGCTGAGGCGCTGTACCAACTTGGCTCCTACATCGGGCGGAATATACTTCTGACCCCGATGAACAGTACGAATCGCATTCAGAAGCTCGTCCGGTTCAGTTTCTTTCAACAGGTATCCTTTTGCGCCTGCCTGCAATCCCCGATAGATATCTTCGTAACTATCATACGTGGTTAGTACAATAATCCGAGCCGATTTAGCAGCAGCACAAATTGCACCGATGGCGGCAACTCCTTCCACTTCCGGCATTCGCAGATCCATTAAAGTGACATCCGGTTGGTGTTCCCCAAATAGAGCGATCGCTTGTTCCCCATTTTCGGCTTGGGCAATCACCTGCATATCTGGGGCACGGTCAATAATCGTGGCTAATCCTTGCCGAAAAATGGCGTGATCGTCCGCAATCAGAACCCGAATGGTCGTAGTTTGGCTCATCGTGATGCTCACTCAAGGGTTGACGGTGACAATAATTTCTGTTCCTTGTCCAGGTTGACTCCGAATAGTGAGTTGTGCGCCGATGCGCTCTGCCCGTTCGCTCATGCCGAGTAAGCCAAAACCCTCAGAGGTTGGAATACTCCCAACTCCAAAGCCCTGTCCATTGTCTTTCACGCGCAACAAAAACTGATCATGCTCGTAGATTAGCTCCACTCGAATTTCGTCAGCGTTGGCGTGTTTGATCGCATTGGTCAAGGCTTCCTGCCCCATCCGCAGTAGGTTATTCTCGACTTCAGTGGGTAGAGCATACGCTATCCCCTTGACCTCATAATACAAAGTGGTATCGTTTGCAGCCGCTCTGATTTGAGTTATGAGACGATGGAGAGCGCTCTGTAGACTGCCTTCCTCCAAAAGCTGAGGACGCAGCGCGACGACCGATCGCCGTGCTTCAGACAGTCCAGTTCGCGCCAATTCTTTGATCAGGTCTAGGTGTGCCCCAGTTGCTTCTACATCATCCGTTAGCACCTGTTTTGCAGCTCCGACCTGAGCCAGAATACCTGTAAACGACTGAGCGAGTGTGTCGTGAATTTCACGCGCCATGCGGTTGCGTTCTTCTAAAATTGAGGCTGCTTCTGCTTGCTTTTGCGGCGTAATATCTCGCGCCAACCAAATCACCTGTTCGTGCCGAATCGGGGCAATGCGAGCCGAAAACCGGACTTCTCGTCTAGCTATCCACTGGCATTCAGTGTATTCAACGGTGAGTACTTGTTGGGTTTTCACCACCTGCTGAATATAATTCAGGAATTCATCAGCTTGTTCCTTGGCATAGAGTTGATGCATTGTTTTACCAATATATTTCTCCCTATACTCCTCTCCATAGGATGGATTTCCTGGGATTGCGTCGATCACTTGCCCTTCAGCATTGTAAACACACAGCGGATCGGGAATGGCTGAGAAGAGCGCTCGCAGTTCTGCTTCAGAGGCTTGCAGCGCGGCTTCTGCCTGTTTGCGATCGCTAATATCCGCAGTCACCCCTTCGATGTAGCCATCGGCTGCATTCAGATAAGCAGAGGAAAGTCCCCAGAAAACTGTCCCATCTCGTTTTCGCAGTTGTGCTTCAAAGTTTCGCACTTCCCCATCCCGCTTCATCGCCTCAATGGCTTTTTGGCGATCGCTGGGATTTACAAAATAGTTGATAGTGTGTTCCAGCCCAATGATTTCTTCTGGTGAATCAAAGCCAAGCAGATTGGCATAGCGTTGATTGGCATTGAGAATTAATGCATCCGAGAGGCGGGTGCGGTAGATGCCGACCTGCGAGTTTTCAAAGATAGCTCGGAACTTGGCTTCACTGCGTTGTAATGCCTCTTCTGCTTGTTTGCGCTGGGTGGTGTCATTGCCCACCGATAAGATTTCAACGACCTCTCCCTGTTCATTGAAGATGGCTTGATTCGACCAGACCATCCAAACTCGCCGTCCGTCTCGACACAGGTTTTCACTCTCGCCTTGCGGGTACGATTGAGGATTACGAAGTAAATCGTGGAACATGGGTCTCACATCGCGTCCAGAGAGTTCGGCTTCTGGAATGATGGTTTCAAATAAGGTTCGCCCTAAAATCTCATGTTCTTCATAACCTAGGAGTTTTACCCCATAATCGTTGATGTATCGAATCCGTCCTTGCGGATCATAGCAAATGATCACGGAATTCGCGGTTTGTAGCAGGTTGCGGTAATTGGACTCACTTTGTCGTAACGCAGCAGTTCGTTCTGCAACCTGTTGCTCTAAAGTGCAGTTGTAGTCAGCTAGGAGTTTCTCGGCTTGTTTGCGCTCTGTAATGTCCTGAAAGGTAGCGATCGCATAAGTGATATTGCCCTGTTGATCAAAAACTGGTGTTCCCCGTGCCTCAATTAGAATTGAGACATGATCTCGACGAATTTCTATATCTTCAGTCCTGATGCGTTCGCCCCTTAATGCCCGAACATTAGGCAAGCTCTCCGCTGGATAGTTTTGATCCGTTCCTGCTACATAAAGCTGGTAAGCCTCTGAGAGCTGCTCCGGTGCTATGGAAGTATCAGTTTCTTTACCCAGGAGTTGAGTGCCGCATTGGTTGGCATAGTAAGGGCGACCCATCGCATCCACGATCGCAATTCCCACCGGAATCGCTTCAAGGAACTGGGCGATCTTGCTTTCCTTAGCCTGCAGTTCTGAGTAAAGGTTGGCATTTTCGATGGCGATCACAGCTTGAGTCGATAATAGCTGCAAGACCTGCGATCGCTCTGGTGTA
Source organism: Symplocastrum torsivum CPER-KK1 (assembly GCA_019358875.1). Classification (GTDB taxonomy): domain Bacteria; phylum Cyanobacteriota; class Cyanobacteriia; order Cyanobacteriales; family Coleofasciculaceae; genus Symplocastrum; species Symplocastrum torsivum. The sequence goes on along the minus strand of JAHHIF010000064.1, from coordinate 10,305 downwards.
AATACTCCAGCTGCTAACCGATTTTCTAAATACAATACACCGACCAGCTTGGCTTGATTCAGCAGCGGCAAACAGAAAATAGATTGAGGCTGGTTCTGTTGAATGTATGGCTCATTAATAAAAGCACCTTCACGAGTCGCATCATTTAAGGCGACAGGCTTTAGAGTCCGAATCACATATTGAATGATTGAGTCTGGCAATTGATCGGCAACTGGAATAGACTGTAACACCTGAGTCGCACAAGCATTCTCATCGGCATTGAGTTCACAAGCCGCTTCAATCGACCATTCTCCTGAGTTTTCTAAAATCAGATATCCGGTTTGTGCGCCAGCATTCTCAATTAAAGTTTGCATCAGCGATCGCAGCAATTGCTTCAGTTCAATTTCACGAGAAATCGCCTGTGAAGCTTTCATCACTGCTGCTAAATCGAAAGCGGTATGGAAGGGATTAGTGATAGTTTCAGCAGTAATAGGAATTGATGTGGAAGCGGCTCTAGACGACTGAGAAAAGAACTGTGGATAGCGAGTTTCTAAGTCTTTAACTTTAGCGGTTGCGCCCCAGCGATCGTAGCAATAGTGCGCCTCTTTCATGTAGGTTTGAGCAATTTTTGACCGACCTCGCGCCAGATAATGTTTAGCCGCTAATTCATAAGCTAATGCTTCTTCTTGGATAAAGTCATTTTCAGCAGCACCTGCGATCGCCCGTTCATAAAACTCTTCAGCCTCAAAAAATTGCCCTAAGACTCGTGCTTTCTCTGCCTCGACTAGATGAAATTTATGTAGATAATTCATTGGAGCGTAATCTGCCCATTTTTGCACCTTTTCTTGGTTGGTGCTAACACAACTTAGCCAAGCTTCTTCTTCAGAGCTTGAAGCCTCAACCAATAGGCTCAAAAGCACCAGAGAATCGTAGAAATGGAATATAGCTTCTGCTATTTCTTCTAAAGGCTGCCTTGCTAACACAGCAGTTTGTGCAGCTTGATGATATTCCCCAAATAGATAACACAGTATAATTTTGTTTAAATAGAGGTAGGGAATTTCAGTTCCGTCTTTAACTGCAATAGCGCGCGATAGCGCTTGCTCTTCATCATATACACTACCAATCAAACGGGTGGGATTCTCAGATCTACCTAACAGATTAAGGATTGTCTGCCACAACACGGCAATCCAATTAGAGGGGTTTTCCCGTCTGATTTGTCTGATTGCTTTGCTGTAGGTTGCCGTTTTTTGTTCCAGTTGGGTGAGTTCCTCACCGACAAGAAACGAGTAATAACATACATTACATGCAGCATAGCCAGCGAATTCAAAGTCTCCGGTTTCCACTCCGTTTTGATAAACATCAACCTGAATTGGTATTATTTTCCTAAAATGTACCTTCCGGGGCATGATGTTGGCATTAAATATCGCTAATGCTTTAGCATTCCTTTTTTTGCTATTCAATCGTTCTGTCAAGCTGAGAGCCAATTGACCAAATTTATAACCGAGTTCAATGTCTTGAACAACTCCACATAGAATAGATCCGTAGGCAGCATAACTCAGTGGTGACCAGGTAGCATTGCCGTAGTTGATTGATAAATTTACCATTTTGCACACAATCAGTATCATCAGTGCTGGTGACACCATATTTGCAGCAACCACGATATTCACCAGGATATACATTGCTGCCAACGGTTCTGGTGCGGTCATCTTTGCTAGATTAATTAAGTCTTCGATGTCTCGTCCAGCTAATAGTGCAGCCGTTTCCTCCAATTCTCTTTGAACATCTAACTGACTTGGATTTTCTATTAAATCTATTCCCAAGAGCTTTAACGCTTCCAATCCAGTTTTTAGTACTTCTTTCAGGTTGCCCTGTGACAAATATCCTTGAATTCTGCTATCGTAAGCCTGTACTTTGTCAACCACTGTTTTGGCACGATCGAGTACCACTTCTACCAACTGTTCCATCTCATCAAAGCAACCCTGGAGATACGCCGCTTCTGCTGCTTCTGAGTACAGCGCTAAGGTGAGGTCATACTCACTCTGCCAACTCTCTGAATTGAGGAGTTTAAGCCCTGTAGTGAAATACTTAAAAGCTGCTTCATAAGCCGTTGCTGCCTTTGCTTTCTGACCTGCCATTAAATTCAATCTGGCAATTTCAGTTCGTTCTGATCGAGCAGCGACTAGCTCAAGTCCTTGATTGAGATGATCGATGATTTCAAACAATCGATCGGGTCGTTGCTCTGATGAAGTTTTTTCGAGCAAATTGCGACCGATTTGGAGATGAACCATCTGTTTCTGCGATTCATCAATCAAAGCATAAGCCGCTTGCTGAACGCGATCGTGCAGAAACTTATACTCTTGAACTAACAAACCTTCGTCCAATTCAGAATGACATCTATGATAATTTGCCCGTTGCTTCCCAAAGCACTGAGTAAACGCGATCGCCATACTTCTACCTGTTCATTGGGTTCACCCAAGAGTTGCTGCACCAATTTTTGCAGAGCATCGACGATCGCGCTGTAGGGAATATTGCGCCGGAATTGGTCAAATTTACCCCAGATAAAATAGCCGTGCTTTGCGGTGATCGGTTTAAAGAGTTCCTGTACCAATGCCGTTTTGCCAACGCCAGCGTAACCAGAGACCAGCATCATTTCACGGACTGCCTTACTCCCTGCCACTCTGTCAAACGCCACCCATAATGCTGCAATCTCCGCTTCTCGCCCATACAGTTTTTGAGGAATGCGGAACTGCTCGGAAACATCTTGCAGCCCCAACGATATGGTGTTAATCTGATCCATTTCTGCCAGTTGTTGGGCACAGCGCTCTAGATCTGCTTTGACACCCCAGGCACTTTGATAACGATCCTCTGCATTTTTTGCCATCAGTTTCAAAATCAGGTTTGAAACAGGTTGGGGAATCGTGGCATTCAATTCATGCGGGGGAATCGGCGGTTTAGCAATGTGACAGTGAACTAGTTCCAGGAGATCACTGGTGGGAAACGGCAATTGTCCCGTCAACAGTTCGTAAAAGGTTACGCCCAATGAATAAAAGTCGGTGCGATAGTCGAGCATCCGGTTCATTCGCCCGGTTTGCTCTGGCGACAAATAGGCGGGGGTTCCTTCTAGAAGATGGAGACTTTTGAATGTGGGATTGGTGCGACTGAAGCGAGTGGCAATGCCAAAATCAATGATTTTGACAACGCCAGTCTTCGGATTCAAGACAATGTTGCTAGGATTAATGTCTTTATGGATGACATGAGCCGCATGGATTTTGCCTAGAGTATCAGTAATGGCGATCGCCATATTCAAAAAAACCGACAGCGGCATGGGAGAGAAGTCTAATTGTTGCCGCATCCAGCATTCTAAAGACTCTCCACTAAAGTCTTCCAAAAGAATAACCAGCGTGCGCTGGTAGTCTTGCTGGCTGTATGCCTTGACTACGCCTTCAATGTTGAGAAAACGAGTAATTTCATACTCCTGCCGATAGCGAGTTAATTCCTGAGGAGAGGGATAATCCTGCTTGAGAACTTTGGCAATCACTGCACAATCATCTTGCTCTCTGATACCCCGATACACCAAGGAAGCTAAGCTCTCATAGATTTTGCTGTGGATAGTAATTCCAGGCAGGGTAATCATTGAATGCTCCCCCGATGAAGGACTGTCATCCGTTTCCCAAAGTATATCGCTTGCCAAACTCCAGAATATAAAGCTCCTTGCGAAAAACCACGCTCCAGCGCAGTGCCTGTTCACTGAAATGATTAGTCGGCGGCACCGTCTCATTGTCGAGGAACAGCAGCAGATGCTTCTCAATAGTCAAGTAGTGCCTGAAAAGTTGCTGTCCCTCAGGGGACTGGGGCTTCAGATTCAAGATCTCCCACAGGCTGCCTCGGAATCGAGAGCCGTATTGCTGAAGCGTTGAGGCAGCCAGGGTCTGTCGTCGGTTCACGGCAATGGCTCGTAGTGACAGCCGCTTCATCCCGGGGGCAAACAGGTTTCGTCCGCATCAAAGGTGTGGGACATCGCTACCAGATTTTGCATTCAGACATTGATGGTCGATCGGTTGTATGAATGTACTTTCGATCAAATTCGGATTCTAACTTAAGTTAGAGCTAGCCTTCTACTCCGCGATGGCATGGCTAATCTATCAATTTGCACTGTAAAAAATTTAACTTGCTATAGGCGACAGCTTGAAGGCGACCACCTATATTGAATTTGTGCAAACAGTCATGCAAATGGATCGAGCAAGTAAATTGCACGGTTCTATGCTTGAAGGCATGAATATTCAAGGTGCAACTGGATTAACGCACGCTCAAGCAGCGACGTTGAAAGCATTAGGAGCAATTTCACAGTGAAGCGAATGCTCTTTGGGCACGCGACGCGAAAATCTTAACTCTGTGCTTAACTCGCGGCTCTTAAGTGGCGAAATTTGGCGTTGTCTTGCAGACTCAGTTCATGGCGCGATCGCTTACGTCATCAACCCTTGAGGGTAAACAGACGTTTCACTTAAAAGCACAAGCAGAGATGTTTAGCTTTTGATTTCATTCTGCAATTCCTCATTCACCAATCGCTCAAATAGGAGAGTTCAATGTCTAAAAATCAAAAAATCGGTCTAGAAGGACTGCTTCGTCCAGAAGATAGCATCCTGGTACTGATTGACCACCAGCCCTTTCAGTTCACCAACCTGAACAGCCATGAACCTACGATGATCATTAACAATGTGATTGGTCTTGCTAAATCGGCAAAGTTGTTCAACGTACCCACAATCCTGACCACAGTCATTGAAGAAAGAGGGGGTTATATCATTAAGGGACTACAGGATGTTTTTCCTGATCAAAAACCGATCAACCGCACTTTCATCAATACCTGGGAAGATCCAAACGTTACAGAGATCGTGAAGAAAAGTGGTCGCAAGCAACTGATACTTGCTGCGCTTTGGACCGAGGTCTGTCTCGCAATGCCAGCAATTCAGGCGCTTGGTGAAGGTTATGACGTATTCATCGTTACCGATGCTTCGGGCAGTGTTACTGCGGAAGCTCATGACATGGCGGTTCGCCGGATGGTTCAGGCGGGTGCAGTTCCAATCAACTGGATGGCTGTACTTTTTGAATGGCAACGTGACTGGGCACGCACAGAAACATCTGCGGATGTATCAGATATTGTTCTTGAGCATGGCGGTGCTAGTGCGGTAGCCCTTGCATGGGAACTTCAGCTCCTTGCAACAACCCCTCCAGCGGACGGCAAACCTGTCCAGGTCAGCAATTCCTCCATTGGTCAATTGGTTTAGCGTTGTGGGTGAATTGCACCGTGATTGGCGTAACGATATTGAAGGGCTAGGTAATCTCCTTGCAGAGTTTATTCCTGACTACAAAAACCTAATGACGAGCTATGCAGCAACATCAAATGCTGGCTCTGCCAATCGCGAACGCCCATTGGTGACAAGTTAAGGCTGTATGCCAGTTATCAAGGACTTTCTGCCAACGCTGGGTATGCCACTAGGTCAGGCATCTAGACTTCATAAGTAAATATGCTCGTTGGCGAAGGTTTTTCGAGCTACTCCCTTCCCGCCAGAAGATTACCTATTCTCTTCTCCCCCTGCTCCCCCTGCCTCCCCTGCTCCCCTTGCTATCTCAACATAGGTATTCTTAGACCGGGAAGGGAGTAATCTACGTTTAGTGTGAAGTTTTCAGATGCAGCGAACTTTGCCAATTGCAGCGCCTATTTCCTAGCCTAACCAATTTTGCATTTTAGATTTTGAATTGTTCTCATGAGTAACAAACGCAGAACAACAAGGAGAGATTTTCTCCAACTAACCCTAGGAGCAGGGATTTCGTCCTATTTATTAGGACAGCGCCGCACGTTTGCAACCACAGCTTTTAATGCAGATACAAAGGCAGAATTAATCCTTACGAACGCTCGCATTGCAACTCAAGATGACCGACGTTCTTTTGCCGAAGCGGTTGCGATTAGTCAAGGTCGCTTTCTAGCCGTCGGCACGGATAAAGAGATAATGGCATACAAGGGTGATAATACCCAGATAATTGATGCCAAAGGTCGGACAGTTGTACCGGGCATTAATGATACCCATACTCATCTGATTCGTGGCGGTCTTTACTACAACATGGAGCTAAGGTGGGATGGCGTGCCGTCTTTAGCGGATGCATTGCGAATGTTGCGAGAACAGGCACGAAGGACACCAGCACCTCAGTGGGTGCGAGTTGTGGGGGGATGGACGGAGTTTCAGTTTGCCGAACGTCGAATGCCGACTCTTGAGGAAATCAATGCGGTGTCTCAAGATGTTCCCGTTTTCATCCTCAATCTTTATAACTCTGCCTTACTCAATCGGGCAGCACTACGCGCCCTTGGTTACACCAAAAATACTCCCAATTCAACGGGAGGAGAGATTCAACGCGATCGCAACGGCAATCCCACCGGACTCCTGATCGCCAAACCTAATGCAACCCTGCTTTATGCGGCCCTTGCTAAGGGACCAAAGCTGAGTCCAGAAGACCAGCTCAACTCCTCTCGCCACTATATGCGCGAAATGAATCGCTTAGGTATCACCAGCGTTATTGATGCAGGGGGAGGCGGACAAAACTACCCGGATGATTATCAAATTATCAATCAACTTCACCAGCAAGGTTTAATGACGGTTCGCGTGGCTTACAATTTATTCACCCAGCGCCCCGGTCAGGAACTCGATGACTTTGAGCAGTGGAGTAAGATTGCTACTCCCGGTCAAGGGGATGATTTTTATCGCTTGAATGGTGCGGGGGAAATGCTCGTCTATTCTGCTGCTGACTATGAGGATTTTGTGGAAGCGCGACCGAATCTCCCAGAAACGATGGAGTCCAGCCTAACGGAAGTGGTAACGCTGCTGGCTCAAAATCGCTGGCCGTTCCGTCTCCATGCCACTTACGACGAATCCATCACCCGTTTTCTCAAGGTCTTTGAAACTGTCAATCGCGAGATACCTTTCGAGGGTATGCACTGGATTTTAGACCATGCCGAAACTATCTCGCAACGCAACATCGAACGGGTGAAAGCATTGGGTGGAGGAATTGCCATTCAGCACCGCATGGCGTATCAGGGGGAATACTTTGTCAATCGCTATGGGAAAACGGCGACAGCAAACTCTCCTCCCATTAAACAAATGCTGGCAATGGGAGTCCCTGTCAGTGGTGGAACGGATGGAACGCGAGTTGCTAGTTATAACCCTTGGGTGGGTCTTTACTGGCTGGTTAGTGGTAAGACAGTTGGTGGTATGTCGCTGTATCCAGAGGCAAATCGGTTTGACCGCATGGAGGCGCTGAGGATTTACACGACAAATGCGGCTTGGTTTTCCAATGAGGAGGGAAATAAAGGCGCGATCGCACCCGGTCAGTTAGCTGACTTGGCGGTTCTCTCCGAGGATTACTTTTCGATTCCAGAGGAACGCATCAAAAGCTTGGAATCGGTCTTAACCCTTGTCAATGGCAAACCCGTATATGCAACCGATGAATTCCAAACCTTAGCCCCACCTCCCTTACCTGTTAGCCCGGATTGGTCTCCCGTTGCCCATTATGGGGGCTACCATAACAAAACAACGATTCCTGCGGCTTCGTCTTATCGACCTTCCTCTTTAGGCTGTTGTTCTCCAAGTCAGCATTCCAGTAGCCAGTTGTCGTCAGCGTTACTAAGCAAGGTTGGGAGTTTAGCCGGATTTTGGGGAGGCATGGGCTGTGCGTGTTCTATTTAAGGCATTCTGCAAAACCCTAAATGCTCATTCACGACCGACTTGGCTGGACAGACTCGCTATACATACGAAGTTTACGACCCATCGCAATTAACTGGCTGTCCCCAGCGATCCATTCGTGACAAGTTAAGCACTTCCTGAATTAGTCAACTCCTATATCTAGTGTCTCATGTGAAAACTTCACACTAAATGTAGATTAGCTCGAAAAACCTTCGCCAACGAGCATATTTACTTATGAAGTCTAGATGCCTGACCTAGTGGCATACCCAGCATTGGCAGAAAGTCCTTGATAACTGGCATACAGCCTTAACTTGTCACCAATGCAACCCGACTGCGGGATCTGGATTATTTGATGGTTCTTACTCTGCCTTAGCACAACTGACACTCAAACCCACAGAATCCTTAAGTTTGGGCTTAACCTATGCTCGTTCTTTGAATTCAATTGATATTGGTACAAGTAGTGCCATTACCAATGATCCCTTTAATGGAAACAGTGCCAGCATTGTTGGGGATAGCTATAGTCTTACGGCTTCCTGGTTTTCTGTTTTAACCATCCAATTTCCCGGACTGTTAAATTCTATGTTGGAAGAACCATTGGCAAGCAATACCAGTCAAGAAAACTATCTAGTCACCGCCGTGATTTCTCATATCGTGAGACCAGGACGTGAACAAGGTTATGAGGCATGGTTTCATGGTATCGCCGCAGATGCACGAAAATTCAAGGGTCATTTGGGTGTAAGCACGATTCGACCTCATGATCATGCTCATCCTGAATACGTGGTCATTCTCAAGTTCGATTGCTACAACAATCTCAAAACCTGGATTGAATCAGATATTCGGCAAGAATGGATTGAGCGACTGCAACCCTTAATTGAAAAGCCTGAAACCATTCAAACCCTGACAGGTCTAGAAACCTGGTTTACGCTTCCCAACAAACCCATGAAGGCTCCACCTCCGCGCTACAAAATGGCGGTCGTCACATGGCTGGCAGTGTTTTTTACGATATCTATTCTCAATCGTTTGCTAGTACCACTCCTAGCTGGGCTTCCGGTATTGCTCAGAACGTTGTTGGTTACAGGTCTAACGGTTGCCCTGCTGACCTATGTGATTATGCCGCGCCTCACCCACCTCTTTCGCAAATGGCTGTATTCCATTTGATCAAGTACATATCTTGCACATTCACAGGAGCCTTCCATGTCTTGTCAACACCTGAACGAACTGACGCTAGAGAATATCAGTAGACCGAAAACTTCTGCGATCGCTCCGTGATGGATACCTTTAATTTCGATTTTTGCCTGGACTCAACTCCAAAGTGAATGACCGCGAGCGCATTGGTCTGTGGGGCTTCTCCTACAGTGGCGGTCATGTATTGCACTTGGCGGCATTCGATCCACGTGTGAAAGCGACCGTGGCCCAGATGCCTGATTGTGGGCGAGAAAGACTTTCTGGCAGCCCCTGACCTAACTGCCGAATTCTATGCCAATGCGCTGGAATTGATAGCACTACAGTAATCGATATCGATAGCGTCTCAGAGTCGATATCAAAACTGACTGAACGCCTGGACAGATTGGAATGAGCGTGGAAGTTAGATGGGCAGTGAGTTGTGAAAATTTCATGCTCCAGAAAAACTTGTTCTGCCTTTGGTCAAGTTGCTCTAGGAAATATCATCAGGAACGGACACGATAAAAACGGCAAACAGAGATACAAATGTAAGTTATGTGACACACCTGCTACCCCAAAAGTCAAGCCATCTCCTAAGCCCCACCAGCGTAAAAAAGCCATAGCGGGACACAAAAGTCTGCGGGGTCGTCCGGAAATGTATTCAGAGGTCAAGAAGAAAAAAACTTTCTCTTTAACTCCTACGGCTGCTCAAAAACTTGATAAGTTAAGTGCTGCTCTTGATTTGAGTCAATCAGAACTTATTGAACAGATTGCGAAAGGACTTATTGATTTCGATAGCCTCAAGTCATTCAGTTTAGATTTGAATCAAGTTCATCCTAAAGGCTAGCTAATTATAGTTGAAGGTAATTAGTAAACCGTCTCCTGATTGGAAAAAACCCTTTGATTTCAGGCTTGTGTATTCAGCCGGAGGTTCAAGATGGTCGAAGCTAGTCACCTCTAATTCAGCACTGGCATTTTTGGGGTAGCAGACAACATATTCAGTTAGCTGGCAGTAGCTAGAGAGCAAGTTGTAGAAGGAACAGTTCAAGTGGAGTGTTCGTTCCGCTGTAGGGATACTTTTCCAAAACTGCTCCAGAGAACAGTAGTGAGTGAGGATGAGCCTCTCCGATGGTGTACGGTCTGGCTTAATGTACACCATCCCTCGCCCTAATAGGAGGTAACCTTGCCAAGCCACGGCAGCGGCTAAAGGTGACTGCGACAAAGCTTTGAGCCGGTCAATGAGTTATTGAGAGTATTTTAATGGCGGTTGGGGGTTAGGGGTTGTCATGATGAATTCCTCAACAGCTGAAGAAATTCCTCGACTACGGCATCGGGGTTCTTATCACACCGCTTGGAATCAAACCGATAAACCCGCACCCCACTATGCTCAAACACCCGCTCCCGCTCTTGCTCTGTCGCTCTCTTCTCTGGCGTA
>JAHHIF010000063.1 GCA_019358875.1 Symplocastrum torsivum CPER-KK1 | reverse complement strand
AAAACCCAACATTAAGTTAATTGTTGCTCCTTTTCCTGAACAACAGCGAGGTTCTGACCAATTTTTTTTCAAGCCTTTTCTCAGATCCTCTTGACAACTGCCAGAAAGCCTTAACTTGTCACCAATGCTCTCCTTGTAGGATACTGATGGCGAATCAGGGGTCTGACCCCCTTCTAGGGGTAAGAGCAATGAGCAAGAAGATACAAAAAGTTGAATAGTTCGTTGTCTGGTGATATGACACTGCATCCAAAAAATTATTGGGAAGTACCAGAAGAAACAGCACGAGTAGCGCGTGCGTCATTCCGAAAAGGGAATGTGTACATGAAAATGTACGAAGAATTAGGAACGTTATACCTAGACAGCGACTTTAAGGAGTTATTTCCAGCCCGGTGTGGACAATCAGCCATCTCACCAGCCAAGCTAGCGCTAATAACAGTAATGCAATTTGCGGAGGGTTTAACAGACCGACAAGCCGCCGATGCCATCAGAGGTCGAATAGATTGGAAATACGCACTTGGTCTGAAGTTAACTGATGCAGGATTTGATGCAAGTGTACTAAGTGAATTCCGAGAAAGATTATGCAAGCATGAGTTATCGAACAAGTTGCTGGATTTGATGATATCGCACTTAAAGGAACATAATCTAATTAAGGCTCGTGGAAAGCAACGCACAGACTCAACGCAGGTGGTAGCAGCGATACGTCAAGTGAATCGTGTAGAGTTAGTAGGAGAAACTCTACGGGCAGCACTCAACGAGCTAGCTACAGAAGCGCCGGAATGGCTAAAAGGAATTATTAACGAGGATTGGTTTGACCGTTACAGTTCGCGATTTGATGATTACCGCTTACCAAAAAAGAAAACAGAACGCGAACAAATGGCATTGTTGATTGGTAGAGATGGGCACTATTTGATGGAAAAATTATGGTGTGGAGGTAAGGAGACATCAAATTTACGCCAACTAGCAAGCCTTGAAATATTGAGACGTGTGTGGATTCAACAGTATGTATTTATCAACAGTAGGTTGATTTGGCGAAAGCGTGAGGGAACTGGATTTCCGCCCAATTCAATTTGTATGGAATCGCCCTATGATATTGAGGCACGTAACGGAACTAAAAGAGATACGAATTGGACAGGATACAACGTGCATTTAACAGAGGCATGTGATGACAAAACACCCAATTTTATTACAAATGTTGAAACAACGCCTTTGCATCACCTCAAAGCGATGTGTTCCTAAAATCACTTTTGTCAAATTGGGGGTCTAACCCCCAATTCGCCAGCAGTATCCTACAAGGAGAGGGGTTGAGGGCATTGGTGTCAACTTAAGATAGGCTTGGCGGTTGAAACCGCATCTACACAAACAAAACCTGCCTACGCAGGTTTCAAAAAACTTGATTTTTCGTTAGTCCGCGACGGCGGACTTCGTTTTTATAGCCGCGACTTCCAGTCGCTAGGGCTTAAGTTGACACCAATGGGTTGAGGGAGAGGTCACAATAGGAAGCAAGCGGACACTATCCTTAAGTAATCGGCGGTAGGAGATTCAAGGGATGCGGTATGACATTAGACTCAAGCGAATGGGACGAAGATCTACCTGCTGACCCAGAAGAAGAATATCAAACCTTTGTTCGCACGCTTGAGCGGACAGAGGGCTTTCGCTTGTTGTTTGTCCGGTGTACCCCAGCGGAAGGGGAGTATTTGATTGCGCGAGTTAAGGATGATCTTCCTAAGAAAACTATTGAATTCTTGCGACTGGATAAGCCGATTGAGAATTTATACGAGATTGTTGAGCGCCTACCGAACCGAGAGCAAATCAACATTCTGTTTGTCCAAGGGCTAGAACATTCGTTTTATGAATACGAGCAAGTTAAGTTTGGTGATACTAATGAGCGAGACTTCTACAGTTGGAAAGGTGTACCCCGAATCTTAAATCACTTAAACCAACAGCGAGAACGGTTTCGAGATGATTTTGAGATTTGCTTTGTTTTTCTGTTGCGGTCATTTTCTCTAAAGTATTTCATCCACCGCGCTCCCGACTTCTTCGACTGGCGTTCGAGTGTCTTTGAATTTCCAACTAAACCAGAACTTTTAGAGCAAGAATCTTCTCGTATCCTCCTAGAAGGAGATTATGAGAAATACTGTTCTCTAACTCCCGAAGAACGGATTCAAAAAGTTTTAGAGATTCAAGAACTACTAGAAGAAAACCATCAGCCCCCTAGTGCTAAAGCTAGTTTGCTGCTTGAACTGGGAAATCTGCTGGTTGCTGCAAAAGAATACGAAGCCGCCAGCACCGCTTACGACCAAGCCTTAAAAATCAAACCTGACAAACACGAATCCTGGTACAACCGGGGCATTGCGCCGAGGAATTTAGGACGAATCGAAGAAGCAATAGAGAGTTATGACCAAGCCTTAAAAATCAAACCTGACTTACACGATGCCTGGTACAACCGGGGCTATGCGCTGGGGAATTTAGGACGAATCGAAGAAGCAATAGAGAGTTATGACCAAGCCTTAAAAATCAAACCTGACTTACACGAAGCCTGGAACAACCGGGGCAATGCGCTGAGGAATTTAGGACAAATCGAAGAAGCAATAGAGAGTTATGACCAAGCCTTAAAAATCAAACCTGACTTACACGAAGCCTGGTACAACAAAGCTTGCTGTTATGCTTTGCAAGGCAATATTGAGCAGGCAATTGAGAACTTGCAACAGGCAATTAATCTAAATCCTGATAAGTATCGAGACATGGTACACACTGATTCAGATTTTGACAAGATTCGAGAAGATGAGCGATTTCAAACTTTGATTCGAGAAGCGGTATCAGGTGATTAGTTGGCTTGTGTCGTGGGAAAACTCGCCCTCACTCTCAGCAGTATTTTTGCAGAAGCGATCGCACTTGCAGCAACAACTTAGATAAAAAGCGATCGCGTCTTAACCTTCCCTGTATAAAAAGAAACCTCAGCGCTAAAAGCAGTGAGGTTCATTGGTGTTTGAGATGTTTGATGATGTCTAGCCACTACATAAGATTTTCTTTGCTCAAGGTTAGGCAATGCTTATGCTTGGTTTAAGTTTCTCCATGGAGAGGTGGTTTTAGAATGCGATCGCATAATCTTCATACTTCTTCATGTATTTCTTCACATACCTTTTACTGAAAATCCCTCTCTCGTGGGAAATATTTAAGAGGTGAGTGTAACAGGAGATATTTATGGGTACAGCTCTAGTCGTCGAAGATGATCATACACAACGGCTAATAATCTCTAAGATCCTTCAGAAAATGGGGCTAAATGTGATTTTTGCTGGTGATGGCATCGAAGCACTAGAACTAGTTCAGACTCACAACCCAGTACTTGTTGTCCTAGACATCGTTATGCCCAGGATGAATGGTTATGAAGTCTGCCGTCAGCTCAAAGCTGAGGCAACAACTTACAAGCCTGCTGTGCTGATGTATTCCAACAAAACAGAAGAATGTGATTTTTATTGGGGCAGCAAGCAAGGTGCCGATGCTTATATTTCCAAGCTTTGCCGCCCTCAAGAATTAGTAGACACCATTAAGCAACTTATTCCATAAGAGGCAGCACTTTAGCTTGAGTCCAACACCTGGATAAAAGGCAATAATGTTCAAGACTGACTGGGTGACTCCTCCCTAAACTGAGAACGAAAGAGAGTTTTCAGTACCACTAATGAGAGAGTTTAAAAGGGGCATCAGTCGTGGCTTGGGGGTTGCTGTTGGCTATTTGCCAATCGCTATGAGTTTTGGGGCAGTATCGGTTCAGTCAGGACTTTCTGATGGAGCGGCAGTGAGTATGTCACTGTGGGTATATTCCGGTGCGGCTCAATTTGCAGCGATTGAAGGAGTTAGGCAAAATCTCTCTTGGCTGAGTATTGTGCTAACCATGTTGCTGATGGGGTTGCGGCATATCCCGATGAGTTTGGCTACCAAGGGGATTTTTGGCAAATTCAGTCGGGTACAGCAGTTGGTATTGTTCCATGGACTCACAGATGAGGCATTTGCCTTGGACTTGTCGGACGAACCGCATGGACAAAGCCAATCGAATGCATCATTTTCCTACTACGCTGGCATCCATCTATTTTGCTGGGCATCTTGGGTTATTGGCACTTGGTTAGGCTGTCAGGTGGGTTCTCAGTTACCGGAACGATGGCTGCATTTTGCCCTACCCAGTCTATTTTTATGTTTGCTCAGTGACGGGATGAGTCGTCGCTGGAGTGGAGACACATTAGTTGTGCTAGGAGTAGGGACTGCTTTAGTGCTGGTAACTCAGCAATTAGGCTCAGTTGGCATTCTCCTATCGATTATCGGTGTGTCCCTGCTTGCCTCGCTTTTACCAGGGATGAATGAGGAGGCATCATGAACATTTGGTTAATTGTCGTGCTGACAGGATTAGGCAATTACTTAATGCGGAGTGTTGGGGTTTGGGTTTCCCTAGAATCACTCCAAGCACGTTGGCTAAATCATGTCCCATTTGCTGTGATTTTAGTGATGACCATTAGCAGCATTAACAGCTTAAGTGGAACATCACAGGAGACATTGGCGGCACTAGTCGCCAGTGTCGTTGTGATCGCTGCCAACCTCAAAAAGCTGCCACTGGTCTTGTGTATTGCGACCGGTTGTATTGTTTTTGGGATGCTGATAGGCAGCTAATTCGTTAAACCTTCACTTCATCCGCAAAACTTGCCCAACGGACAAAGTGAAATGGGCCACCTACTGAACCCCAGATATGCTCGTCCGTTTCTGGGTCACGTCCTCGGTCAAGACTGATAAATTTGTCTTGGTCAATCTCAAAGCTACTGTCGAGGTAGGTTGTCTGACCTTTACGAACGACAATACAAGCTTTACCGGGTTCTACATAACCTTTGAAGCTATGCCCTGTCCATTCCACAACCATATTACATCCAGGAAGTTTCTCCAGTTGGTCAACTTTCAAGGCTTGCAGCCGTTCGAGGTTACGGGAAGCACCATAGAAGGGTTTTTCATCCTTGACTGTATAGTTTTCAATCTCAATATGTGAACCCGCGTTAATTAACTTCAACACCCGTAGCCTATAGGGGTCATTCAGCATATAGTCATAGGCTTGTTCAACAAAAAAACTCGTGCCATCGAGGAATGACTGAGGCAGAGGGCGCATACAGACACGGATATGAGCAAATATCGGTGGATTCTCAAATGCTTGCTCTTGGTTGCTAAAGTCAGCCGCCATCCAGCGGGCTAAGGTGGCGATATCAGTAGAATGAGTCATTAACTAATTAAAAATTGTCTCAGATATCCATCAATTGTAAAACTCAAGCTGATCCCAACTGAAGGGAGAATGAGGACGTATTTAAACTATGAATTCTCTGGAACGGATGCAGTTGTCTTTGACTGGGCTTTCAGTCGGAGACGCACTTGGAGAAACTTTTTTTGCGGCTGGTTCAAAGCTTTTTGACCGAATTGAACGGCGTGAGGTTCCCCGAGGAGTGTGGCGCTATACAGACGATACAGAGATGGCACTCTCTATTGTGGAGACGCTTTGGCGCTACGGGCGAATCGATCCGGATGAACTGGCACAAGGGTTTGCCCGACGCTTTACCTCTTGGCGGGGCTACGGTGCAGGGGCGTATCGGCTATTGACTAGTCTTCAATCAGGAGCAAACTGGCGAACTGAAGTTTCGCAGATGTTTGGAGGTACGGGTTCATATGGCAATGGTGCGGCGATGAGGGTGGCACCGCTAGGCGCTTATTTTGCTGACGACTTGGAGGCAGTTCGGGAAAATGCAATTCTCTCAGCGCAACCAACACATACCCATCCGGAAGGAATTGCTGGGGCAGTTGCCGTTGCTGTTGCGGCGGCGTTAGCGTTTCGGGTTGGTGAAGGTGAGTCTATGCAGCCTGTACAATTTCTCCAACAGGTCGTCGAGAATGTGCCTGAAAGTGAAACTCGTAGTGGTATTCAGCAAGTTGTAGAAATCCCCAGCACCGTGCCTGCGATGAAGGTAGCGAGACAACTTGGTGCCGGATACAAGATTTCCGCTCAAGATACCGTACCTTTTGTACTATGGTGTGCCGCACACCATCTGGAAGACTATGAGGAGACTTTTTGGGCAACAGTGAGTGGTTTAGGTGACATGGACACAACTTGTGCGATCGCCTGTGGTATCGTCGCACTATCCGCACGCCAACGAGGAATCCCCACCGCTTGGATTGAAGCACGAGAACCTTTTCCAGATGATTTTCTTGCCGCTTCCTCTCCTCGTTGAAATCAAACCCTTAGCGCACGCGATTGAGTCGGAATAACAGAAACTGGGTGATCTGGATATCGTTAAAGTTGTCATCACTCACTAAAACTAAACTCTGTGTGCCATCAGGCAGACGAGGACCAAGAGCCATTCCCTCCAAGTTATCCAAGTAAATGCCCAACTTACTCAAGTCCAACAGCAACTTTTTCTGGACAATATTAATTCTGGATAAGTCACCCTTGAGTGTCGGGATACCGGAGGTATCGGTTGCCGCACCTACTGCTAGCTGAAAAATTTTTGCCCCTGCACCCGACAACAAACCATAGCTGCGTTCAAGGCTGAGGAAGTGACCGCCAGTATCCACGGTGGCTAAATCAGTCAAGCCGTTGCCTGCAGCACCATCCGGTAGAGGGTCAAGTAGGTAAACATGTTCAGTAACCAGTGTCGGTGGCGCAACACCTCCAATTAGATAGTGCATCAAACGAATTCGAGTTTGCTCGATCGAAGTGGCTGGCAAGCTGTCTTGGAAGAGGGCAGACTCAGTTGCCGTAAACAGGCGGTAGGGGTCACCACCAGCAGCGGCTAAGCTTCCTAGTTCAAGGGTTAGGGACTCGAATCCTAAATTTTCCCGAATCCCACGAGGAGGTTGGTCTTCCTTTGTCGGGTCACTGGGGAGATAGCGTTCTGGAATTCGTAAACCTTGTTTTTGCTGTCCTGTTTTTAAATCAAATTCTTCGATGAACGGAGCAATTCCCTGGCTGGGAACGCCTTCACTGGAGATGAAGACGGTGCCTTTGGGAGAAATAGCAATACCTTCAGGGTCAAGACTGCCCTTAGCAAACGGTTCGCCGTTCTTATCAGTAAGGAAGGTAACGTCTTCAACTTCTACTTTTTCTAAGCTCATCTTCTCAGTTAAGAGGGGATCGAGAGTGAGCTTCAGAGTGTAAAACCGGGCTGGGGCAAATTGAGAACGGTCATCAGAGAGGGCATAAAAGCGATCTCGTTGGCGGTCATAGGTCAATGCCGACAACCCGCCAACAGGTGTATCCTTAAACTTCATCTTGGGTAGCTGGTACTCCCCTAAGAACTCGAGGGAAAGATTAAGAAATGTTCGCTGTTCTGCCGTAATCGCTTCAGAGGGTTCACAAGCCGTTGTTAGAAAACTTAGGAGTATCGTTACCAAAACCAATAGTAGGGAAAACAACCTGCCAGAGGTGCGTACCCTGGAGTTGTTAGGGTTTACCAACTGATTCATAAGGAGTTGTTAGAAAGCAGATTGAGGAGTGGGTACCGTCGTAATTTAAAGTATTTCCGTACAGAGGTGAGCAGAAACTCTGGGTTTAATTTAAGCGTCAATTCGACTGTGAGTACTATGACTAAGGTGATATTTAATCTTTTACAACCTAAACTTCTGAAATGGGGCAAGACAGCATTCTGGACAGCAACGTTCCTGCTGTGTTTCAGTGCTGTTGCTGTCGCCAAACCCAATGAGGCTGAGCCTCCCAACCCTCTGGAAATTACCACTCCTGACCCTCTGCTGCCCAATCCGCCTCTAGAACGGGTCTTAACCCCCTTGGAACAGGCAAACCTCAGGGAGGCGTTGGATCAACTGAACGAACAGGCAGCGGCGCAACTTAGCGCAGGGAATCCAATAGAAGCCTATAAAATCTGGTACCGGGAAATTCGTTTGCGGCGAGTGCTAGGCGGGTCCCTCGAAGAGGTGCAAGCTTTAGGTAGAGTTGGGGAAATTGCCTGGAGTCAAAATTCCAAACCAGAGGTGCAGCTAGTTACGGCACGCCTGGAAACGATTCAGAAAGAGGCAGAGACGAAGAAAACTTTAGATGAGCCACTTTTGAGGGCGTTGGGTAGAGCTTATGAGCAGATACGAGTGCCGGGACAAGCGCTGAAGGTGTACGAGCAAATTCTGGCAACCGAGCGTCAGAGGAACGATCCGGCGGCAGTTGAGACAACGCTAAAGACGATTGCACAATTGCACTTGGCTTGGTTTGACTACCCGAAGGCAGCGGCTGCTTATGAGGAATTGCTGGCGACGGCGCAGGCAAAAGGCGATCGCGTTAACCAACTCGTTTACCTCAAAGAGCTAATCAACCTCTACGACAAATCCAAGCAACCGGAAAATGCTCTGCGAACGAAGCAACAACTGGTAGAAAAGTACCTAAATGAACAAGACTTTACCCAAATCCCAGCCCTGAAAATTGCGATCGCGGCTGACTATGAAGCGCTGAATCAACCTGAAGAAGCGAGTCAAAACTACCAGGAAGCCTATACTCTCGCTTTCTCCTCACAGCAGTTTGCCTACGCCAGTGATGCTCTGCTAAAGCTAGGAAACCTTTATCGTTCTCATAGCCAACCGGACTTTGCATTACAGGTTTATGATGTTCTCCTCAAAGTAGAGCAGCAGTCCTATAACTACTATGGCTTGATGAATGCTTATGACCAAATGGGTCAGATTCATCTAGAGCAGAAAAACTACGCTCAAGCCCTAAGTGCGTTTCAACAAGGGTTGGAATTAGCTAAGTCGTTGCAGTATCAGGAAAGTTACTTTTCGGCTCAAATTGAGCGAGTCAACCAGCAGAGTTCACAGTAGGCTTTTACTAAGTTGCGCCCAGACCTCAGTCGCCAGTCCTCTTCACCTTCACCAAGTTGTCCTTTGCACAGAGCTTTCTCATAGTGTACGGGCGCAATCAATTGTGCCTGTATAAACATATAGCAATCCTAAATGAGATTCAAACGAAAACCTCTCGTAATCACCTTTCTGTAAGGGTCGGGTGTTCGTAAATCAAATAGGATTGCTATAGTAATTCACTAAACTTTATAAACCAATCATCGGACTCAATGCTTTTATGAGAGCTTTGAGATAGCTAAATACTTTATTAAATAAGGCTAGTAGGCTTTTTGTAATTTCCAGCAGGTAACTTTCCTTAACGATTTTCTTAAGAATTAAATAGTAGCTAATAATACGAAAATTAATTGATTTTAATAATAGATTGTTTGCCAGATTCAAGGAGAACAAGACAAGAATCCCTCTTAAGGGTACTGTAATTGCTCGCAAGACTTTGCCAATATAAAAGAAAGCTACTTTCAGAGTTTCCAGCCAATTAACTGGTAAAACTATCCGGAACTAATAGATAAAGCCTTGAAGTACAGAAAAAATCAAGCGTGACTATTGAAGGGTTAGAAGTACTAAAAGATACAAAATCTCGGTTTCCAACCCTTTGTTAAGCAACCGGAACCAATAAACCTGAACTGAATAAAGGAGTTTCCCATGCCACGACAAATGTGCTGGTTAGCAAGTTTTGGAGGCAATGAACAAAAAATTTTGCATTTGCGGACTTCCCCTCATGAAGCTTGGCGTCCCTACACAGCATTTCCTCAGTATGCTGCCCCAGACTATCAAATACCAAGAGGTTCTAAGGGTTGGGCAACCTATCAGAAATTAAGACAAGCTGGCTGGGTTTTGGTATCTAGCCAGGAGGAAACGGCTAGTCAGTGTGAAGAACTTGGTAGCAGCAAGTTAGCCCAAAGTGCGTAAGCGATCGCCTGTTGGACTAGAGGAACCGATGGGGAAAAGGTTAAAAAGAAAGGGGAAGGTTCTTAATTTTTACCTTTCCCCTTTGCCTAAAAACAATTTGTTCTTTGTGAGTTTATTGAGACTAGACAGCCTTGAGGTAAGGACTAGTCAACTTATCCAACTGTTGCACTAAGAGGCTGAGGAACAAACCAACATCCGTAACAACGCCAGTGGATTCGACTGAACCGCGATCGCTCAATTTTGTCACTACGGCTGGGTTGATATCCACACAAACCATCTTCACCCCTGCTGGGGTCATATTCCCAACCCCAATGGAATGGAGCATTGAGGACAACATCAAAATCATGTCTGTCCCTTCCAGCAGATTGGCATACTCAGTTTGCGCTTTGATCAAATCCATCTGAGTATCTGGCAGGGGACCATCATCGCGGATTGAACCAGCGAGAGAAAATGGCACGTTGTTATGGACGCACTCATACATGACACCCTTGGTAAGGACACCCTGCTCTACGGCAGCAGCAATATTGCCATAGCGACGAATCAGGTTAATTACCTTTAAGTGGTGTCGATGTCCACCCCGAACCGGGACACCGCGTTTCATATCCACACCAAGAGAGGTTCCCATTAAGGATTGCTCAATGTCGTGAACCGCGATCGCATTTCCTCCCAGAAGCGCCTGCACATAGCCTTCCCGAATCAGACGCGCTAAATGCTGACTCCCGCCTGTGTGAATCACCACAGGGCCTGCTGTTACGACAACTTTACCGCCTCGGTCACGAAGCTGGCGCAGTTCCCAAGCAATTTGCTCGACAACCAATTCCACCCGACGCTCACTAGAGACACCAGCACCCATGAAGCTAAATTCTTGGGTATTGCGTTGCTCTCTCGATTCAGTCTTCCGCACCGTGCGGATACCATCAACACCAACAACAACCTGTTCCCCAACTTCCAAATCCCGCAGCAGCTTGCAGCGAGCAATCGAGCCTTCGGGAGTAAAGATAACTGCGATCGCACCATCCATACGCTGCTGAAGCACTTTCACCCACTCGCCCTGAATTCGTACCTCAGTTGGGTAGATCGTCGTGACATAAAAGTCATCCGGAGCCACACCGTTTTGCTCTACAGGCTCCAGATTGATATCACAGACTTCTTGCGGAGGAGCGACAGCACCCAGATCGATGAGCTGGGTCATCATCTCTTCCATGACCTCGTGGGAAGGGGCTGACACCTTTACCTCAGCGCTTGAGGTACTTTGCCGCTGTTCTCCCAGGTTGAAATTGAGAATCTGGAAGCTACCCCCACCTTCGACAATTGTGTCTAGAGCACGGCTAATGATCCCAGAGTCGAGTAGATGTCCATCCATCCGCACGATGCGACTTTCTACTGATACATTGGCATGGACTTCGGTGCGTACTGGCTCAGTGACTCGTAGTGTCAGGCACTTAGCCGCACCACCCGCCTTCAAGAATTCCGTTAGTGGTGTCTCAACCACTTCAAAGCCAACTGCCGCCATACGTTTTTTGAGGCTATCGCTGGCTTTATTCATCACCACAACTTGGTCAATATTGACCGCATTGCAGGCAAAGTTTGCCGCATCCGCTTCTTCAATCGCAATCCGCTTCTCTGGTGGCACCCGCATCTCAATTAAGCGGTTGGAGTAGGCATCAAAAGCGGGTGGATAGTAAAGTAAATAGCCACCTGCAAGGGGACAGAAGCAGGTATCCAGGTGATAGAACCGCTCATCCATCAGGCGTAGCGATACCACTTCAATGTCCAGCCATTTTGCTAGGTAAGGATGGGAGTCGAGTTCTGAGCGGAAGCCATAGCCTGCCCACAGCCAGCGTCCTTCGCGATCGAGCAGAGCATCACCTGCACCTTCAAAGGGTAGGTCTTTGGGCAGCTCATGCACGGTGTAGCCTTGTGACTCAAACCACTGCTTGAAGTAAGGCTCTTCACCCTGGCGTTCTTTGTGGAAGAAGCGGCTCAGTACGACAGTTTTACCTAAGACCAACCCAGCATTGGCCGTAAATACCATATCCGGCCAACCGGGTTGAGGTTCAACTAAATCAACGAGTGTGCGGTCTTTGAGGATGTAATGAAGCTTTTGCCACTGTTCAACGGCGCGATCGCGTGAGGACTTGTGAATATTCCCCTCCATCCAGGGATTAATCACATAATCCACGTCGTAGTGGTCAGGAGCACACATGAGGAAGCGAATCGAATCAGTCATAATCGATTTAAGATAAGGTAGACGCCGACAATCCAGAGTTAGCAAGCAATTGAAAAGAGTTCACGCAGTTGTGACTCCTGAGCCGTTCAGGAGGCATGGGCTGATGGGCGCTTTCAAAGACTAATCCTCTATTCTAGAATGCTGGCGCTCATCCCACACCTTATACTTCGCTATAGATGACCGCCTCGCTCATTTCAGGAAGACCTTCATCATCCTTCGCTCTTACACACGGGTTTCGGAGGAGCAGGTTGACATTGCCAAGGCCTTACTGAGGCAATCCCTCAATTTTTCAGCCAAGCCCTGGACGTGGGGCTCTTTTAACATGCTAAGGTGATCGCCAGAAACCTGATGGATTTCTAACCCGCCAGTCACCAAATCGCCCCAACCGAATTCAGGGTCAAGGGAATAGTTAATACGGTCTTCAAATTCATGTTTGCTAGCCCGAAACAGGGTGACTCGACCGGGATAAACTTGCGGGACGTAAGCTTGTGATGCCTGAGTATTTAGCTTTCGATAGGTGAATTCTAAAAGAGGCGGAGGCAAAGGATGTCTGATACTCTGATAGAACTTGCACTGTAGCTCCTGGCAGTATCTCTCAAGGTTTCCCTGCGATCCCTTCATCTTCTCGTGCAGCTTTTCCAGAATATAAGCAGGTCCGCGTTGTGAAAGGTTACGCAAGTAAACAGAGAGGCGATCGCTACTTGGCGAGTATTTGACGGCATTCTTTGTCCTGGTATCTAACAACACCAGCAGAGCTACCTTCTGACCTTGTGCAAGCAGTTGCTGAGCCAACTCGAAAGCCACCTCGCCTCCAAACGATACGCCGATTAGATGATATGGACCTTCCGGCTGAAGGATACGCATTTCCTTGATGTAGAAAGCAGCTAGGTCTTCAACCCGATTGGGAGGCACCTGTTTTTTATCCAGAGTCGCAATCTCAGTCGTTAATCCATACATCGGTTGCTCTGGGTCCATATAACGTGCCATAGGACGGTAAAATTCTAGACCCCTGCCAAGTACGTGGATGCAGAATAGAGGTGGTTTAGAACCCCCTGGCTGAATCACCATCAGAGAGGAACAAGAGGGTGCCCCTCCTCCCTCACGGAACATATTAGCCAATTGCTCGATCGTAGGTGATTGGAACAGAGTAGCAATCGGGAGACTTTTGCCAGCGACCTTCTCGATTTCATTCCATAAGGTTGCCGCTAGTAGAGAGTGCCCTCCTAATTCAAAGAAATTGTCCCTCACACCTATAGGCTGGATACCCAGAACTTTTTCCCATACTTTTGTAAGCTGGCGTTCTAACTCATTGCGGGGAGCGACAAAGGTTTTTTCCAACTCTTGACTAGTTTGGTCTGGTATGGGCAGAGCCTTGCGATCAATCTTCCCATTAGGGGTTAGGGGCAGAAGGTCTAGCATTACAAAGGCAGAAGGCACCATGTAGTCGGGCAGAGTCTGTTTGAGGAAGCTTCGCAGTTCATTAATGGTAGGTGCTTGACCTTTTTGAGGAATTACATAAGCCACTAGGTACTTGTTACCGGGACGGTCTTCTCTGGCAACGATTAGAGTTTCTCGAACCTGTGGATGTTGAGTCAGGACAGTTTCAATTTCTCCAAGTTCAATACGGAAGCCACGAATCTTCACCTGATGGTCAAGGCGACCGAGAAACTCAATGTTGCCATCCGGTAAGTAGCGCCCCAAGTCTCCTGTTTTGTAGAGGCGAGTGCCCGACGTATCGCTCAATGGATTGGGAATGAATCGTTCTTGGGTCAACTCCGGACGATTGAAGTAGCACCGAGCAAGACCATCACCGCCAATATGTAACTCTCCAGTTACCCCGATGGGAACAGGCTGTAATTGGGAATCCAGGATGTAAAATTGTTGGTTCGCTAAAGGCTTGCCGTAGGGAATGCTTTTCCAGGTAGCATCAACCGTTTCAATCGGGTAGTAGATAGACCAGATGGAAGCTTCAGTAGCACCGCCTAGACTGATGACCTGGACTTTTTCAGAGAGAGCTTTGAGTTGATTGGGCAAGGTTACCGGAATCCAGTCGCCGGAGAGGAGTACTAAACGCAGAGAAGGCAGTGAAACATTAGATTGGTTAGCAACATAGCTCACGAACAGCTGCATCACAGGTGGTGCCGAATTCCAGAACGTGACTTGCTCTTTCACCATCAGTTCCAGCCAATGGGCAGGATTCGGTCCAAGTGAGGCTTCGGGGACAATAATTGTCCCTCCAACTGCCAAAAGTCCAAACACATCGTAAACCGATAGATCGAAGTTGAGAGAGCATACTGCCAAAAGCCGATCCTTGGTACCGACCTGAAAGCGCTCGTTGATGTCGATAATGGTGTTGACGGCACCACAATGCTCGATCGCAACGCCCTTCGGCTTACCAGTAGACCCAGATGTATAGATGATGTAAGCCAAGTTGTTGGGACGAACATCACTGACCGGATTTTCTTGACTTTGTTGAGAGATGACTTCCCAGTCTTTATCCAAGCAGACCACATGCGCCTCATATTCGGGAAGCTTGGTTACCAATTTCTCCTGAGTCAATAGCACTGGCGCTTGTGAATCCGACAATAGGTCGGCTAAGCGCTCTTTGGGATAGTTTGGGTCTAAGGGTACGTAAGCTCCACCCGCCTTAAGGATGCCCAATAGTCCCGCTATCATCTCTAAGGAGCGTTCTACAAAAATGCCGACCAGCACCTCTGGTCCTACTCCTAAGGCTTGTAAGTGATGCGCGATTTGGTTTGCTCTGGCGTTCAACTCCCGGTAGGTCCACGGCTGGTCTTTATACTTGACCGCCACCGCATCGGGGGTTTGTTCGACTTGGGCTTCAAATAACTGATGGAGAAAAGTGTCCTTAGGGTAATCTGCTTGTGTATCGTTCCACTCCACCAGCAACTGATGCCGTTCCGCTTCACTTAGCAGGGGGAGTTCTAAGATATGCTGTTCTGGATTAGTGGCGATCGCTTCCAGTAAAGTCTGAAAATGCCCTGTCATCCTGGTGATTGTAGCCGCATCAAACAAGTCTGTTTTGTATTCCCATCGTCCCTTCAGTCCTTGCTCAGTCTCCTCCATTAACAGGTTCAGATCGAACTTTGCCGTTTTGGTTTCGACATCCCAGTGAGTTAGGCTCAGACCAGGTACTTCTAGCTTCGTCAAAGCATTATCCAAAACAAACATCACTTGAAACAGCGGATGATAGCTTAGATTTCGCTCTGGGTTCAAGACCTCCACCAGTTGCTCAAAGGGTACATCCTGGTGAGCATAAGCATCCAAGGCAACCTGTCGTACCCGACGCAGTAACTCAGAAAACGTCGGGTTCCCCTGGAGGTCTGTACTTAGCACCAGAGTATTGACAAAAAAACCAATCAATGAATCAGTTTCACTTCGGTTCCGGTTGGCAATGGGGGAACCGACGAGAATATTCTCCTGATTGCTGTAGCGGGAGAGTAACGTCGCGAAGGCAGCTAGGAGGGTCATGTACAATGTGCCCCCTGACTGTTGACTTAAAATTTTCAGCCTTTGCGTCAGCTCGGCATTAAGTTGGAAGAATTCAGCACGACCCTGGAAGCTTTGAATGGCGGGACGAGGGCGATCGGTGGGCAATTCCAACAGTGCTGGTGCTCCTGCCAATTGTTGCTTCCAGTAGTTGACTTGAGTTTCCAGAACCTCACCCTTGAGCCACTGACGCTGCCAATGGGCGAAGTCAGCATACTGAATGGGGAGTTCCGGTAAGGGAGAAGGTACTCCTTTGGAAAAGGCGTTGTAAAGGGCAGCCAACTCGCGGATGACTATTCCCATTGACCAGCCATCACTGACGATGTGGTGCATCGTCACGACCAATACATGCTCCTCCTCTCCCAGTCGCAGCAGAGTAACTCGCACTAAAGCTCCCTGCGTCAGATCGAACGGCTGTTGAACCTCCTCGGTCGTCAACCGTTGCGCCTCAGCAAACCGATCTGCTTCAGGAAACGCTTGCAAGTCCACGATAGATAGGGGTACGGTCAAGTTCGCAGCAATTGTCTGGACGGGAGATGAATTGACAGCTAAGAACGTGGTACGCAGGACTTCGTGACGCCGAATAATTTCTGCGATCGCTTTCTCCAAAACCTCTACCTGGAGTAAACCACTTAGGTGCAACGCGATCGGCAGGTTGTAGGTAGGACTTTGACCGTCCAGTTGGTCGAGAAACCACAGTCTAGCTTGACCAGAGGATAGGGAGAGTGTCCCGTCTCGGTCAATGGGCTGTATTGGAGGTACCGCTTGGCTCTGGTGGCGAGACGCATCGATACGCTCAGCTAAAGTCGCTACAGTAGCAGAGTCAAATAGAAATTGAACAGGTAACTCTACAGAAAAGGTATCGCGCAGCCGCGAAATGAGTTGGATGGCGAGTAATGAATGCCCGCCTAACTCAAAGAAGTTATTGTGAATGCCGACTTCAACGTTTAAGATATCGCCCCAGATCGTGGCAAGAATTTCTTCAGTGGGGGTGCGAGGTGCGACAAAACTACCATCGAGTTCCTTGCGGGATGTCTCCGGTATTGGTAAAGTGCGGCGGTCTATTTTACCATTAGGAGTCAAGGGCAGAGCCTCTAGCATCACAAACGCTGAGGGCACCATATAAATTGGTAACCTCTCCTTAAGAAAGCTGCGTAGTTCCGTTATTGTAGGGATTTGAGCTTGATTGGGAACAACATAAGCCACCAAGCGTTTGTCACCTGGTACGTCCTCCCGAGCTATGACTACGGTTGTCCGGACACCTGAATGCTGATCTAATACGGTCTCAATTTCCCCTGGCTCAATGCGTACCCCTCGAATCTTGACTTGGTTATCGATACGACCGAGGATTTCAAGAGAGCCATCGTAACGGTAGCGTCCGCGATCGCCAGTGTGATAGAGCAAATCTTGTGGGTCATCTCGGAAGGGATTAGGTACAAACCGCCGCTGATTTTCTTCAGATGCGTTGATATAGCCTAGACTGCGGAAAGGTGTACGTATCACAATTTCGCCTGCTTCACCGATGCCGCACAATTGGTTGTTTTTGCCTAAAATAAGTCCTTGAGTTTCAGGCTGTGGCCAACCCACTGGCTGTACCCCAGAGAGTAAATCGCGTGGTACTTGGTAGCAGAACTTCGCTAGAGTTGTCTCTGTCGGACCATAAAAATTGGCAATTTCGCCGGAATTAGGGAATGCCTCGCGCCATTGGCGTATTAGTGTTTCTTGCAGGGGTTCTCCAGCAAAGAACACCCATCGTAAGGAGCCTAGAGAGATTCCTGGCGACACCTTGAGTAACCAAGTTTGTGCTAAAGAAGGCACTGTATGCAGCAGAGAAATTTGTTCGCGTTCCAACCAAGGCAAAATTTGAGTCGGTTCGAGGTAGTCTTCTAAAGCTGGTAAAAAAAGGGTAGCTCCACTCGTCAAAGGCAGGAAAATATCCCTAAGCACAACATCAAAAGAGAGACCTGTTAATTGGGCACTGCGGTCTTGCTGTCCTACTGCAAACGTCTGCCGTTGCCAGGTGAGAAAGTGACTTAATCCTTTATGGCACCCCAACACCCCCTTGGGTACACCCGTGGTGCCCGAAGTAAAGAAAATATAGGCGGCGTCATCAAAAGACAGTTCTGGCAAGCTGAGTGCTTCTGGTTTTTTTGCTACCTCTGGCGTATTGATGGCTCTGCCTGTGTCTGAGTCTACCTGGATGATTGTGAGGGACTCACTGAGCCACTCATCTTCTGGTCTGTACTCCCCAATGTATAAGAGACTCTTAGCTTTGGCTGCCCGGAGCATAAGCTGCTGCCGTTGCAAGGGTAGGTTCCAATCAATAGTTAGTAAAACTCCCCCACTTAAGAAGACACCGAGCATACTGGCAATTAGCCCAAAGCTGCGGGAACCAAAAACCGCCACTGTGTCTCCCCGGTCAACCCCATCAGTGAGCAAAATCTGTGCCAGATCACGGGCGCTTTGAGCCAACTGTGCGTAAGTCAAGCTGCGATCGCCTTGGCAAAGTGCTAGATGTTCCGGTGTACGATTTACCCAATCAGTAAAAAGGGTTGTTACCAGTTCGTACTGTGGCTGAGCTTGAACAGGACAAAGTATCTGGGCTGGATTTGGCAAGAGTAATTTAGCTTTAGGAGTTACTAGAGAGATATTGGCGATTCTTTCCTCTGGGTGTTCCACAACCTGCTCCAGCAAATGCTGGAATTGCTCTAGAATCGAAACAATCGTTGCTTGCTCAAAGTGCTGAGCGTCGTAATCAATTTTCAGTAACAACTCTGGGTATGCAAAACCAGAGACGGTAAGGGGGGAATTTATCTGTTTAATCAGCTCAAACTCTCGGTTCTCCCAGCAAGCATCCTGTAAGACACAATTGAGCGGGTAATTTTCAAACTCTAAAATGCTTTCAAATAGGGACGTTTCCTCGGGTACCTCGCCCCACTTTTGAATCTGTACCAACGGAGTCTGCTCGTAGTTTCCTAAAGCAATCCACTGCGACTGTAATTTTTTCAACCAAGGTAGCAGTGACATCTCATGTTCCACCTGCACCCGCATCGGTAGTATGTTGGTGAAACGTCCAACTATTGACTCCATACCGTCAAGCGCCGATGGTCGATAGTCTCTAACTGTACCGAAGACCACATCTTCTTGTCCGCTATAACGGCTTAGCAGTAAAGCCCAAACTCCCTGAACTATTGTATGGAGAGTTAGTTCATGTTCCTTAGCCAGGGATTGTAATGCTGAGGTTGCCTCGATGGATAATCGGACTTCTTGCACTCCATAGGATTTTGTCCACGTTTTTGAATCTGTTGCCACTGACAACTGGCTGTGGAACCCTGGTAACGGGGTAGGTGTGGTGAAACCGCGTAATAACTGCCGCCAGTATGCTTCGGCTTGGGTTGGCAAGTACTGATGTAACTGAGTTACGTTGTCTTGATAGGGACAAGATTCTGGTAATTGATACTCCTGATTTTGGCAGATTGCCTCGTAAACTGAGAAAACTTCCTTCAGGACAATTAACAGTCCTTGATCGTCCAGCAGCATGGGGTGGAAAGTCCAAACAAGCTTATAGTCAGATTCAGCCAATTGGAACACTGCCAAGCGCATCAGTAGTGCTTCGTTGAAGTCGAAACCCCTTTTGCGATCGCGTTGAAGATAATCTTGTAGTCTGTTTTCTTGTTCTGAGGTAGAAAGTTGACACCAGTCTTGCTGTTCCACTGGCAGTTTCATCTGATGAGAAGCCGACTGCACGAGTTGATTTGAAGAGTCCTCATGAAAGCGGCTTCTCAACACAGGATACTGCTCTAAAACTCGATGCCAACTTTGGATTAAAGCCGAGACATTCAGGTTTTCATCCAAGCTACCAATTAATTGCTTAATGTAATAATATCGCTGCGGTTCGTATGCCCTTGCTGCCAGTAGCATTTGTTGATCGCTTGACACTGAACAAGAGTAGTAATCTTTAAACATCTCTTCCAATCCTAAAGTTAGCTTATGTTTTTTTAGGGAGATGAAATTTATTTTGAATATCCCATTAAAACTTTCATATTAAGTATAACCACTCATTAAGAAGAGTGTAACTATTCACTAGCTAGGTTTATTAAAACTTTTATTATCTTTTCAAAATATTTCTCGTTTAAATTAATCCCATTAGTATAGCAATCCTAAATTGAGTTGCACATACCTCTACCTGTTTCCCTTGTTCTTCTTGTTTACGAATTAAATAGGACTGCTATATCCGTTTAATATATTTTTAAAACAGTTTGCAATCCTTGACATGAAGAGCTTACTGTGTTAAAAAACAGAAATTTTAATTAGGAAATACGGCAATACAATGAATGCTTTAGGAATTATAAAATTCTACAATTAAAGCATATTGCTTGAGTTTTATTAGATAAATAACTTGTGATATTTATTCTCTATAAATTCTTTATTCAGTCTTTAAAAAAAACACAGGCTTTTAAAGATTACTCAAAAAGAAGCAGATTTGATTTAAGTTTTCAAAGTCAGACAATAAGCTATAAACATCAGACCGTATTCAGCCAAAAGTTATACACCTGTAAGACAGGACAGCTTAAGTTTAAGTGCATAAAACCGAATACTTAGGTCTGGGTATTTGTTTATAGCCCGACTAAATTTATTGAGCCAAGAAATTTCCCCATCATGATGAACTCCGAAGCGCAACTGTTCAAATCAATTGCTATAGGAAGTATCATTAGCAAAATTTCAGAGTTACCAGTTGTCGGAAATCGGCTTCTACAGTCTCAAGTTCCTAAAATAAGCGTAATTGAACTCAAGCAACTGCTTGACACTCAATCCTCCAACCTTTTGCTGATCGATGTCCGCTACAAGAGTGAATATGAACTTGCCAGACTTCCTGGCTGGGTTTTGGTTCCCTACCCAGAAATCCAGAGTGGGGCAGGTATTGCCAAAATCAAGCAATTGCTAGATGACAAGCGTCAGCGTCATCCCAATCGAGAACTCCACTTGGTTGTTATGTGCAAGGCTGGTGTGCGATCGGCAAAAGCTCTGGCGCTACTCAAGGAAGCCGAAATTATCGGCACCAATGTCCAAGGCGGTATCGACGCCTGGAGTAAAGAAATCGACTCATCTATCCCCCAGTACTCCATGAAAAGTATCTCTGAAGACAAGCCACGTCAGGTCAAGCAACGCTCCATAACCCAACGCTGGTTATTTGGTGGGGGTATAGCCGTGGCATTAGGAACAGTTGCTGCTGTTGCGACTGTGCGTCACAACCCAGATTTGCTCAGACCAGCCATTCAAGCAGGTATACCCTTAGAAGCGGGATCACAGTTGCCGATAGTAGGGTATGCGATTCGACAGGCACAACTCCCCCAGATTGAAGTAAAGCAACTGAAGCAATTGATCGATCGCAGGGACTCTAAT
Organism: Symplocastrum torsivum CPER-KK1; assembly: GCA_019358875.1. Classification (GTDB taxonomy): domain Bacteria; phylum Cyanobacteriota; class Cyanobacteriia; order Cyanobacteriales; family Coleofasciculaceae; genus Symplocastrum; species Symplocastrum torsivum. The sequence continues at coordinate 27,408 of JAHHIF010000063.1, read as the reverse complement.
TTTGTATTGCTTGATGTTCGCGATCTAGACGAGTACCAAGTTTCTCACATTCCTGGCGCAACTCTCGTACCGCTACCAGAAATCGAAAAAGGAGCAGGTATTGACAAGGTTGAATCCTTGCTCCAAAGTCGCCGCTTGATTATCTACTGCACGTCTGGGCAACGCTCTGCTAGAGCGCTGATGCTACTAAAGGATGTAGGCATTGAAGGTACTCGAGTCAACGGTGGAATCAAGGCGTGGAATGAACAGATCGACCCCTCAATGCCGCGCAAAAATTGGTGAGTGATTGACTAACTAGACACTCTCCAAGCCAGGGTAGCTTCTATCCACAACTGTCTTTATCGTATGCATTTGTAAATTCAAAATGAACAGTGCTTTTCCTACAATATTGGGCTGTCTTGTCCTATTCAGTGTTCTAGAAAACTTGTTTCCATTTTTTACCTTCAAGCAGAGCTGGACTAGCCGAATCTCCACAAATTTTGCCATTGGTCTATTAAATGCAGCAATCACCTATCTCGTCTTTGCTGCGCTCTCAAAATGGGTTTTTCCGCCAATTCATTGGTCAGGCTTATTTCACGGCATTCAACCCCATTGGTTAGTAGGAATTATATCTTTTCTTTTGCTCGACATCTATCGGTATGGTTGGCATGTATTGATGCATATGTCGTCTCTGGGCTGGCGGTTTCATCGCGTGCATCATACAGAACGCACTATGAATATCTCAACGGCTTATCGATTTCACTTCCTTGAAGTGATTTGTTCAAATTTTCCTAGAGTTTTTTTGATTTGGCTATTTGGCATCAATCCAGTTTGTGTGTTCATTTATGATGTAGCATTTGCAGCTATTCAAGTCTTTCAACATAGCAACTGGGCAGTTCCCTTAAACGTTGATAAGGTGCTAACGTATTTCATCATTACACCCAATTTTCATCGTGTCCATCACTCTCAGATTGTGAAAGAGACGAACTCAAACTATGGTAGTGTGCTGAGCGTGTGGGATAGGTTGTTTGGGACTTTTCGCTATATCCGACATCCTCAAACCATCAAAATCGGTTTAAGTGAAGAACCCCGACAACTCAATCTCCTAGACTTGTTAACCTTACCCTTTTGAAGGTTTATCCTTCCCTTGCCTTAAAGCTGAAAAGTAGTGATAAATTATCCGGATTGAAGAGGACTTATCAAGAATACTTGAAGGCAATGGACTAACACAAATACCTAGAGCAGCCAAACAAGAAGTGCCTACCTATTGACTGACAATGTTTAATTCAACATTGTGCGATCGCACACTGACTAAAGTCCCTTTGTATATTGATAGGGCACGCTATCCTTGGCTCAAACCTACTCTGATAGTACTAATAGTAACTTTGGCATTTTTCGGACTGCGCTGGGTGCTTCGGCAGAAGCGCGTGAGGCGTTGGTTAAATCAGCGAGCGTCACTTTTATTACTGTTTTGTTTGACTGCTAGCTTACCACTAATGTTTGTTTTAGTGGATAAAGCATCAATTGCTGCCCTTCCGCCCGATCCTGGTACACCAACTGATGCAATTGTTGTAATTGGACGAGGATGGCAATTTTTTCAGCGATTTTATCTCGCTGGTGACCTTTTGCAAGCTAAACGAGCACCTCGAATTTTTATTAGTGGTGTAAATGATGCCCCCATTGGAATTGAACTACTGGAAGAAAAAGGCATTTCTAAACAAGTGTTAGACGGTGAAAATTGTTCTCTGACCACCGAGGAAAATGCTGTTTTCACAGCAGCTATCTTAAAACCCCAAGGGATTCGGAAAATTCTGTTGATTACTGACCCGCCCCACATGTGGCGATCGCTACTTGTTTTCCGTGCTCAAGGTTTTACAGTGATTCCTAAGCCTAGTCCACTACCACCTTACCTAGGCTATAAAGCAGAAACCTTTCTCAAGCTAAGAGAATACGTGGGACTGGTCAGCTATAGTTTACGAGGACTGTTTTCTCCAGAGCGATCGCCTGAATCGAACAGATCCGAATTAGCGAAACTCATAGAGGAAGCCGAACAATATGGAAAGCAGCAAAAATAGGTAATTTAAGACTAAAGTGAGTCCTAAGTTACCTATTTTGATAGGAGTTATTGCCTTTCTACAAAAGTTCTTCGATTTGAACTTCGAGATTTTCTCCGACACTGAGGAGGCTATTCTTCGGGCAACTTTTCCAACTATTCCACTTGCCGACAAACAATGGTTCCGAAGCAACAATTACTGCATTGGGATAGTAGGAACCATTTTTCACCCAGTAGAGGGTGGGAGTGAAGGCGTTGTAGGCATAGCGACTAGCAACAAGACGCTTCCCGTCACTGATAATTAGGTTGGCAGAAAAGCTAGTTTGATACTCTTTAGCTAACTCAGTCAGAGTCATCAATGTTGTATGTAATGCCTTTTCTAATGGGCAGTCTGGGAAAGCCAGCAACTCATTAAGGATGAGGGCGAAAATGTGTTCGGAATCGGTAGAACCTTGAACAGATTGGTAGACTTCATCATTAACGCGATCGCGTATGGGTTTATAGAGCGTTTTACGGAAGTTGTTGATGTAGCCGTTATGGATAAATAAAAGGCGATCGGCTTGAAATGGCTGACAGTTGCTCAAGTTCAATGCCATTCCAGGTGTAGCACTGCGGACATACCCCAGCATACAGCCCGACTCAATATAACGGCTCAATTGGGGAAGATTAGTATCATGCCAAATTGGTAGTGTGCTTTTGTAAGTAAAGGGGTCAACACTATTCAACCTGTTGTACCAGCCAATTCCAAATCCATCAACATTAAGTACTCCAGCCGTCATCTCACGCGGCTGGTAAGCCTGCACAATTAGCGAATGTTCAGGTTTATATAACAGCTGCTCGAATTGAATAGCTGAACCCAGGTAGCCAAGTAATCGACACATAAGAAGTTTTAAGTTTTGAAGCGAAGGTTTGTTCTAGCTTTAGCTGATTGAGAAGAAATTAAATTCTTTTGAAGATGCAATATATAGCGTTTCTCCGTCAAGTGAGGTACATTTTTAGAGCTGAAACTATTACTAGGCAAGGATTGGTTGTACCTCATCAGTTAAGGAAACGCTATAGATTACTAGGGGTTCAATAATGCATCAGTATAAGATACAGCTAACATAATGATTTTCCAGAAAAGTATTTAATCTATTTGGCTTTAATTTAACTTAATATTTTTCATTATATATAGTGCTTCTCAAAGCAACAAGGTACAACAAGCAGAAATACAGGTAATCTATCTGTCTCCCTAATCACTAAATGTTTTACCAATTAAAAATTGCTGGTCGAAAGAAAAAAGGATATTGCGAACGGTAGAACCAGAACTTATCGAGCCTTGGATGAAGCGATTCAAAAGGCATACCAATAAGTATCCTCTCAAGACCTTGTTCATTGGTTACTCACTACTGTTAGGTATACTTCATTTATTTGAGAACTGCTATAACCTATGTTTCAGTAACTTCATCAAATCTTTTATTATTTTTCCGAGGATTTTGTAGTTTTATTACCAATGGGAACTAACCGTCAACGAAGAGAGCCGAGGAAGAGCGCAGGTCGTAACTGTAGGATTTTGCCATAGGTAGAATTGGAGTCTCAAAACAGGAGACTACCTCTAGTCTATGTCTTAACTACCTTGGCTATTGCTATAGGTGATTTTAGAAATACTTTTTTTCAGCGCTGGGATTTTACTTCAACTCTACTTGAACTATCTTCTATATTTTTAAATGTTTGAACAAGCTATCCATAAAAAAAGACATTTTTTTATAAACCAACAATAAATTATAGATACAAGCTAGTTTCATTGCTTTTCTAAAGAGAAAAATATTTATTTATTCAAAAATATTTATTTTTGAAAAGCAATCAATAATCAATCTAAAACAACAGCTAAGTAAAAGAGCGATCAGGAAATATTCAATGAACGTAAAACCGAGTACGACGGCTGTCCAACTCAAACATGTAAATTTGGCATATCCTGAGGTTATAGGAATCCGCAATCAAGTTCCTCTGCTAGACAGTCGCTATGTTCCTCAAATTTTTTTAGACAATGCTGCCAGCACAAAACCTTTTCAATGTGTCAGCAATTTTCTCCAAGAGATTCAACCGTATTACTCCAACATTCATCGCGGTAAGGGCTTTGATTCCAGTTTTTGTACACAGCGCTACCAGGAAGCGCGACATGTGGTTGGCGAATTTGTTGGTTGGGATTGCGAGCGAGACGTTGTCATCCCAGTACGCAGTACCACAGAAGGGATAAACCTATTAGCAAATATCATTCACTTTGCTCCCGGACAAACCGTTCTGACTACTCTACTAGAACACCATAGCAACGACTTGCCCTGGCGCAGGCAAGCTAAAGTAGAACATTTGCCTGTGAACGAAAAAGGACAGCTTTCCTTGGATGAGCTAGAGCGTCATTTGAAAGCTTCAAACGGTAGAGTTCGCGTGGTGAGCGTGACAGGAGCTTCCAATGTCACGGGAACAATTCTGCCCATTCACGAGATTGCCGTAATTGCACATAAGTATGGAGCGTTGGTCGTTGTAGACGGTGCCCAGTTAGTTCCCCACCGCCAAGTACAGATGAGACCCCATGATGACCCTAGCCATATTGACTTCCTGGTATTTAGCGGTCACAAAATGAACTGCCCTTTAGGAGTGGGAGCTGTCGTTGGACACCGCAACATCTTTGATGCCGCTACGCCCTACCAACCAGGGGGAGGCACTGTTTCTTCAGTCCATCTCGACCAGGTCATTTGGGCTGATACTCCGAACAGAAATGAGGCGGGCACTCCCAACATTTTAGGGCTGTTTGCTTTGGCTCGTACTATCCAAGTACTCGAATCTGTAGGCATGGAAGCTGTAGAAACTCACGAACGTTATCTCACAGCCCAACTTCTCCAAGGACTGGCACAACTGCCCCAGGTAAAAATCTTGGGTGAGAGCAATCCGGAAACTATACAAAATCGACTGGGAGTAGTGAGCTTCACAGTAGAAGGAGTTCACCATGCCTTAGCGGCTGCTATTCTCTCCTATGAGTGGGGTATTGCCGTGAGAAATGGTTGCTTTTGTGCCCAACCCCTACTGAGACATCTTCTTAAAGTTACGAAAAAACAAGATCTACTTTGTCAAGAAGAAATTCTTCAAGGAAATCAGCATAATGTTCCGGGCGCAGTTCGAGCTAGTTTGGGATTGCACAATACAGCAGCAGACATCCAAACTTTGGTTGAGGCTGTTACCTGTATTGCTCGTCAGCAATGGCAGGGCAACTACAAGCAGGATGTTATTACAGGAGAGTTTTCACCCCAAGGCTTTTGCTTTAACTTTAACGATCTTCCTGGCTTCAAGACTGAACCCAGTAATAGTTTCTATCGCTAATTGTACTCCCCTACATAGAGCCGGCATTTATGACAAATCAGCCACACTCAAACCGGGGAAGTCGAAGAATCAAACGGGTTTTTAGATATTTCCTTGTTGTCGCATTAGTCGCTATCCTAGCCTTTTTGACAAGGTATTTCAGTGTTCAGGAACTTTTAAGGAACGCTTTAGAATGGACTAATCAGCTTGGCTTCTGGAAGCCAGTGGCATTTATTGTTATCTACAATTTGGCTACTGTACTTTTTCTCCCAGGGGCGCTCATAACCCTAGGAGGAGGGGTGATTTTTGGTGTAATTTGGGGTTCGGGGTATGTTTTCATTGCAGCAACGTTGGGAGCAACAAGTGCTTTCCTAATAGGACGATACGTGTGCCGGGGTTGGGTTTGCAAACAACTCGAAGGCAATGACAAATTCAAAGCTATTGATGCAGCGATCGCCAAAGAAGGATTCAAGATAGTTTTTTTGATACGCTTTTGGGGTAACTCAGGTTTCCTTGAAAGAGTATTTTTTAGGCTCGATTGGCATGATTCCTGGAACCATTATGTATGTTTACCTTGGTTCCTTAGCTGGTGATATTGCCATGATTGGCACAACTAATCAGCCTATGGACTCTCAAGCTGAAGCCGCGCAGTGGGTGATTCGCCTAGTTGGTTTTGTTACTACTGTTGCCGTGACTGTTTATATCACTCGGATTGCTCGGAAAGCTTTGACGAATAGGGTGTCCTAGAGCGCTCCTATTCCAACTAAAAGCCCAATCATTGCGACTGGGCTTCTGTGCATATAATACTCAAGGTCACAGGCAAGTTTATTGTTCTCGATACTGATACTGTCCCGGTGTCACCCCTACCATCCGCTTAAACTGTCTTGTCAAATGACTTTGATCAGCATATCCCGTCTGCTGAGCCACTTGAGAAATCTGCCATCCTTGCGATAACAAGCATTTAGCATGAACAAGACGTACTTGGTTGAGATATCCATGAGGAGGCAAACCCACTTGCTTATGAAATGTGCGAAGCAGATAAAAGGGGCTGAGATTGGCGATCGCTGACAATTGTTCTAGTGTTACATTCTCGGTGTAGTTTGCTTCTAGATAGTCTCGTACTCGCTTGACTGAGTGCGATTCATTGCCAACAGATTTTAGATTAGGGCGCGAGTCGGCGTGTCTTGTTATCAGTTGTGCCAGTGTCCACAAAAGGCGGCAATCTTGCTCTAGTTTCGAGTTCCAACCTTCCAAAGCTTTGTGCAGTCTCAAAAGCAGTTGAGCGACTTGTTGATCTTGAATTACAGGTGTTGGAAAGTAAGGAATTTCCTGTTTTCGACCAGAGGCTTCACAAGCGGCTTGTACAAGAATGCTGGGATCGGGGTACAACACGCGGTATGTCCAACCTGTCTCATCAACAGCCTGTCCTGTATGGACTTCTCCAGGGTTAATAATTGCAATATCCCCTGCGGGCGTAACGTGAGTTTCCCCCCGATAGGCGAATTCTTCTGCCCCCTGCTCAATCACTGCGATCGCATAAGTGTCATGTGTATGTCGGCTAAATGCATGAGTAATATATCTGGCGTGCAATAACTCCAGATTGCCGAACTGTGGCTCTCGCCAGAACTTCACCTGTTCTCGCATTACTTTTAGACGGATTACTTCCTCCTATCTTAAGGAGGAAGCCATAACTTAGGTATTGATGCTAATAGTTATTGTGGTTTACGCTATTTCGTAAAAGTAGCGTGGATTACATAGAACGTGTAATTCCCATTACATTACATGGTCTAGAGGGTACCCAAACCTGATAAATTGACCGAGTATCGGTAAGCAAGATTTATAGAGCAAGTATGAAAGTCCTGGTTATTGGTGGTGATGGTTATTGCGGTTGGGCAACCGCACTTTATCTTTCCAACAAAGGGTATGAAGTCGGCATCATTGATAGCCTGGTGCGCCGTCACTGGGATTTGGAACTCGGTGTTCAAACCCTCACACCGATTGCCCCAATTCAGCAACGCCTACAACGCTGGCGCGATCTAACGGGTAAATCTATTGACTTGCTAGTTGGTGATATTACCAACTACGAGTTTCTTAGTAAGGCGATGCGCCAATTTGAGCCAGAAGCGATCGTTCACTTTGGTGAACAGCGTTCGGCTCCTTTTTCGATGATTGACCGGGAACACGCCGTCCTGACACAAGTGAATAATGTTGTAGGGACGCTGAACTTACTGTATGTGATGCGCCAAGATTTCCCCGATTGCCATTTGGTGAAGTTGGGAACAATGGGTGAGTACGGTACGCCCAATATTGACATTGAAGAGGGCTATATCACCATTGAACACAATGGACGGAAGGATACTCTGCCCTATCCCAAGCAACCCGGTAGTTTCTACCACCTCAGTAAAGTTCACGACAGCCACAACATCCACTTTGCTTGCAAGATTTGGGGGTTACGCGCTACAGACCTAAATCAGGGGGTTGTGTATGGAGTTCTGACCGAAGAAACTGGCATGGATGAGCTGTTGATTAACCGCTTAGACTATGACGGAATTTTTGGGACAGCCCTCAATCGCTTCTGTATTCAGGCGGCAATTGGTCATCCGCTGACGGTTTATGGTAAGGGTGGTCAGACTCGCGGATTTTTGGATATTCGGGATACCGTGCGCTGTGTGGAATTAGCGATCGCAAATCCTGCCGATCCCGGACAATTCCGTGTCTTCAACCAATTCACCGAACTTTTCAGCATTGGTGACTTGGCAGTAATGGTGAAAAACGCAGCTACGACTATGGGACTCGATGTTGCCATCGATCACATTGATAACCCCAGAGTTGAGAAAGAAGAACACTACTTCTACGCGAAAAACACCAGTCTGTTGAGTCTTGGCTTGCAGCCTCATTACCTCTCAGATTCGCTGCTCGATTCCTTACTCAACTTTGCTAGTAAGTACCAGCACCGCACCGATAAAAATCAAATTCTCCCTAAAGTTTCCTGGCATCGGTAGGTTAGAGGCAAGAGGTAACAGCACCACTCTACTGATTACCTCTTGTCAAAGAGGACTTATCCCATGAACCTACGACAGATTATCCTCTTCCTTTTCGTTGTGCTGCCCGGTTTGGGAACGTCTGCCGTAAGTGCATATTACCTATTCCCTGAGTGGACAGCACTGGAGACGGCTTATCAACGCTACCGTCAAGTGATTGAATCGCCTTCCTCAACTCAAAAAGATGTGTTAATTGCCCAAACAGCACAGGATATTCACAGAATTAACTGCTTTGCCGAGGGAGTGGGATTACTTTTGGGTGAAGTCATCCTCTCGATTGGGATTCATGGCATGTGTACCTTACCTCAGAAAAAATCCTGAGCTGACTAAACTCAGCACGCACCACTAAACTATGCGAATTGCTCTATTTACCGAAACTTTTTTGCCCAAAGTTGATGGGATTGTTACACGCCTCCGTCACACCGTCGAACATTTGCAGCGTAATGGGGATCAAGTATTGGTTGTTTCGCCAGATGGCGGACTGACAGAATACAAGGGAGCGAAAATTTACGGAGTTTCCGGCTTTCCCTTACCTCTATATCCAGAACTCAAGCTAGCCCTACCACGCCCGTCCATTGGTGTTGCTTTAGAGCAGTTCCAGCCAGACTTGATTCATGTGGTCAATCCCGCCGTATTGGGGCTGGGCGGGTTGTATTATGCCAAAGTGATGCAACTTCCCTTAGTTGCGTCTTACCACACCCATCTTCCCCAATACCTCCATCACTACGGATTAGGAATGCTGGAGGGAGTCATGTGGGAGTTAATTAAAGCAAGTCACAATCAAGCGCAGCTAAACTTGTGTACCTCGACAGCAATGGTACAACAACTGAGAGAGCATGGCATTGAACGGTTGGACTTATGGCAGAGGGGAGTAGATATTGAGACATTCTATCCAGAACTCGCGTCTGTTGAAATGCGATCGCACCTTTCCCAAGGACATCCAGAAAGCCCACTCCTCCTCTATGTCGGGCGACTAGGAGCCGAAAAAGAGATCGATCGCATCAAATTGGTACTCGATGCGATCCCCGGCGCTCGCCTTGCCCTAGTTGGTGATGGGCCAAACCGCAGCGCTCTGGAAAAACACTTTGCTGGAACACCAACCCATTTCGTTGGCTACCTTACAGGCAAAGAACTCGGCTCAGCCTTTGCCTCTGCTGATGCCTTTATCTTCCCCTCTCGTACAGAAACGCTAGGATTAGTACTACTCGAAGCGATGGCAGCGGGTTGTCCTGTGGTTGCTGCCCGTTCTGGAGGTATTCCTGATATTGTGACCGATGGTGTCAATGGCTACCTATTTGACCCAGCCGATGAGGAAGGAGCAATTAAGGCAACTCAGCGCCTCCTAGACAACCACGAAGAACGAGAAACCCTACGTCAAAACGCGAGGATGGAAGCCGAACGCTGGGGCTGGGCAGCAGCAACACGTCAATTGCAAAATTACTACAGATCAGTCGTCCTATCTCAGTCAATGTCATCAGCAGCTTAAATTCTCAAAAAGCGGCACAAAAATAACCAGGAAGTGACAAGTCCTACCGGACTAGAGTGAATTCACCCTTGTTTTACTCAGAATGAGTGGATACATTCATAGGTAGGACTATTTTTAGTATCTGAACCAATTTTGATTGCTTTATCGTTTTCTAGTTTTTTATCAGTGAGCTTTTTTTAAGCATCGCATCACCTTTCACCCGTTGGTGTGCTATCTATAGTCTTTCACTACTTGGCATTGGTTCACCAGAAGGGACGAAAGCGCTAATTGGCACCAGTTGCTAATCACCAACTCTGTTTTTAGACAAGGTACGCATCGAAATAAGCTGAGGAGTTCTCACTCCAAGGTTTCGGGAACTTTCTCAACATAATAGTTAGCTACTTTCCAAGGGCACGCTTTCACAAGCTTCTACAGGCCGGATCACACGATAGCTGTTGAACAGTCATCACTATGACACTTTCCAACACAGGTAGCGTTCTGGCTACACTCACTCAATTAACCCAGCTTAACCGGACAAGTGCCTTGACTCACCGAGTCAAAGACCTATCCGTTCCCGAATTTATCTGCTTGTTGGATTTCATCACCGCTGAATTTCAGCAATTTCTGCGGGCGATCGATATGATCAACAACGAAGCTCTAGAAACCATGCTAGAGCAGGTGATGGATGCCTTCACCCTGAAAATTGGTCAAATCTTGCAAGCCGATCGCACAACCATTTTCCTGGTAGATGCCGACAAAGGGCAACTCTGGGCAAAAATCCCTCAAACGGAAACCAGCAAATCGATTGAACTCCGAATTCCCTTAAATGTTGGTCTTGCTGGTCATGTAGCCACAACGGGAGAGTATCTCAATATCCCAGATGCCTACAACCACCCCCTGTTTAACAAAGACGTAGACGAACGCCCTGGTTATCATACGCGATCGCTCCTCTGTATGCCGATTTTGAGCAGTAGTAACCAGGTCGTTGCTGTCGTACAGTTGTTGAATAAAGGCAATGGGGTGCCGTTTGATAGCGAAGATGAACAGCGATTCCGTGACTTTGCTGCCTCGATCGGCATTATCTTAGAAACCTGCCAATCCTTCTACATGGCAGCTCGAAACCAACGAGGCGCGGCAGCACTGCTTAAGGCGACAGCCTCTCTAGGCCAAAGCTTGGATTTAGAAGCAACCCTGCGTCTAGTGATGGATCAGGCTCGTGATTTGATGCAAGCCGATCGCAGTACCTTGTTTATGCTCAGTAAAGAGACAGGCGAACTCTGGAGCAAGGTAGCAACAGCAGACGGGCAGACTCTGATGGAAATTCGGATTCCATCCAATCGAGGAATAGCAGGTTATGTTGCCTCAACAGGTCAGCCACTGAATATTCCCGATGCCTACAAAGACCCGCGCTTCGATCCCAGCACCGATAAGCGCACGGGTTATGTAACCCGCAATATTCTTTGTATGCCTGTGTTCAACACCAGCAAGGATTTAATTGGTGTGACACAGCTAATCAACAAGCACCAAGGCAGCTTCACCACGTCCGATGAAGAGTTTATGCGGGCGTTCAACATACAGGCAGGGATTGCTCTGGAAAACGCTAGGCTCTTTGAAAATGTCCTAATTGAAAAGCAATATCAGAAGGACATCCTACAAAGCCTCTCAGATGCCGTAATTTCAACTGATATGCAGGGTCGAATTGTCACAATCAATGACGCTGCACTGTCACTGCTCGGTTGTCCGCTTCAGCAAAATGATAGTAAAAATCGCCAGTTGTGGGATTACAAACTTACAGGTCGCTACGTTTGGGAAGTAGTGCCAGTCGAAAATCTCCAAGGGCGTTTACAGAATAGCCTCGCAACAGGTGCTAAGCATTACGTCCCAGAGCAAAACCTTACCGTTGGGTTATTTAAACGTCCCAATAAATTAGGAAACCGGGAACGTTCTGAGGAGAAAAAAGAGAATCCAGACCAATTCCCAAGCAATAACGATGCTCATTTACCAAGTCTCAATGGAGCATCTAGGCTAGCTACCGCAAACACCTCTAGAACGGCTGACAATTCTAATATTGTTAATGGGAACGGTACGCTGACACTAACACCATCTACCCCATTCTTACCTGAAGAAAGCCCAATCTCCAAGCCAAGCCAATCCCCTAACTCCAACTCAACCGATGAGAATTGTTTCTATATTCTGGCAATCCCTAAGAGTGATAACCCAGAGGTTTATATTCCCTGGAACGAAAGCCCTTGGGATTCCCAATCCTCAACCTATATAAGCCATGAGGAAGTTCAGGGTATCGAACGCAGTATTAACCTCACTGTTAATCCTCTAACCAACCCGGAGGGGACTGTGCGAGGTGGTTTAGTGGTCTTGGAAGATATTAGCCGTGAAAAACGGATGAAGACCACCATGTATCGCTACATGACCCCAGGTGTTGCTGAGCAGGTTATGGCGTTGGGTGAAGATGCCTTAATGGTGGGTGAGCGTAAGGATGTAACGATTCTATTTTCTGATATCCGGGGTTATACGACACTGACAGAGAACCTGGGAGCCTCAGAGGTGGTGTCGCTACTGAACAAATACTTTGAAACGATGGTGGAGGCAGTCTTCAACCACGAAGGCACTCTTGATAAGTTTATTGGGGATGCCTTGATGGCGGTGTTTGGTGCGCCACTGCCACTAACAGAAAATCATGCCTTGATGGCTGTTAAATCAGCACTGGATATGCGCTGGCGCTTAGCCGCGTTTAACCAACCGCGTATCCTGACGAATCAACCCTTAATCCGGATTGGCATTGGGATTAGTTCGGGGGAGGTGGTTTCCGGTAATATCGGTTCGCAAAAGCGAATGGACTATACCGTAATTGGAGATGGGGTTAACCTGAGTTCCCGCCTAGAGAGCGTTACTAAAGAGTACGGCTGCGACATTATCTTGAGCGAGTATACTTATAACCTTTGTCGCGATCGCATTTGGGTACGCGAGTTAGATCGCATTCAGGTCAAAGGCAAAAACCAAGCTGTCAATATTTACGAGTTGATTGGTGAATCTGACATCCCGCTCAACGATTCAACAAAACAGTTTTTGGACTTCTACCATGCGGGGCGTCAGGCTTACATCAACAGAGATTTCTCTGAGGCATTGACTTATTTTGAGCAAGCTTATCAGCTTAGACCAAGCGATCGCGCTGTGATTGCTCACTTAGAACGCTCCAAAAACTTTCTAGACAACCCACCTCCAGATTACTGGGATGGAGTTCACACAATGACAATAAAGTAAGAACTTGTTGTTCACTGTTGAGTGTTGAGCGTGCACAATCAACAGTGAACAGTTAATGCTCAACACATCTCATCCCTTTCCTTCTTCCCCATCTTCTTCCGTTTGGAAAGGGTTTTCACCAATTGCAAGTTCCTTTTTGGAACGTTTTAGTTGTTTCCAAAGAGCTTTAATTTGCTTGTAGGACTCTTCTGGGGAAAGCTTACCAGCGGTTTCTAGATTACAAATGTAGCTAATCCGTTGTGCAAACTCTTGTAGATTAGCGTTAAATACTAGATTCTCTGGCTTGACCTGACCATGATAGCGACTGCGAGGGTAGAGAAAATTAGATTGATCGACCATAGCTATCTCCTTTTAAAATTTGCATCCTGACTAAAAAACAGACTAACTACTGACTATCTTGAATATCAGCAACTTTAGGTTCTTATCAAAGCGAAAGAGTCTCACTATTATCAGATATTCTGAGTAGAGGAAGATGAGGTAAAAGTGTACTGCCTTGCTAGTTATATCTTTCCCTTAAAAAGCGACTCAATCAACAGTACTTTTACGGATATTTATTTGGGAAATAGCTCAAGAGCGAAAGAACTAATTCCCAAATATCTTTCTATTTAATAAAAAACTGTATTCAAAGATCCTACTGACCTCAGGAGGAAGTAGAATTAATCGTTCCTCGGCTCTTTTGCCTTTCCCGTTACCCGGCTGTCATCATTTTGGTACAACAGAATGCCCCTTAGTATCATTGCTACATAGGCTCTAGCTTATCTAAAGATTCTCAATGTGGTAAGAGAACTTGTGGCAACTGCTTTTATTGTAAGTATGTCAACCCAGTAGATTTCATTATCTATCGATTGAACGCTGTATCCTGTACAGCGAGGTTTCTCATCAAATTACTCTACAGAACTAAAGAGTATTGTTTATGTCTGTTCATCAAAAACTCTACGAAGGCAAAGCGAAGATTCTCTACACGACCGATGACCCGGAGGTGCTGTTGACCCACTTTAAAGACGATGCAACTGCCTTCAATGCTCAAAAGCGAGGTCAGATTGTTGGCAAAGGCGAGATGAACTGCGCGATCGCAACTCAATTGTTCAAATTACTAGAAGCCGCAGGCATTCCCACCCACTTCATCGACCGACCCGCACCAAACGAAATGCTCGTCAAGAGTGTGAGAATCTTGCTTGTAGAAGTCGTCGTCAGGAACATTGCCGCCGGGAGTCTGTGTCAACAAACAGGATTACCAGTAGGTAAGGTACTTCCAACACCACTGGTAGAATTCTATTTCAAGAACGACGCTTTAGGAGACCCCTTGTTAACACGCGATCGCTTATTACTCCTAGAACTGGCAACGCCTGAACAGCTTGACCAACTAACAGAGCAAGCCTTGCAGATTAACAAGATTCTCACGGCTTTCTTCGATCAATGCGGCATTACCTTGGTGGACTTCAAGCTGGAGTTTGGAGTAACCTCCACTCAACAATTGCTACTCGCTGACGAAATCAGCCCTGATACTTGCCGCTTGTGGAACCAAGCCGAGACAGACCCAGACCGACGAGTAATGGACAAAGACCGTTTTCGCCGGGATTTGGGAAATGTGGAATCTGCCTATCAGCAAGTGCTAGAGCGAGTTTTAGCAACGAATACAGCAACTAATGGTTGATGATTAACGATTAGTGTTGGGCAAATCGCTAAAACGAGCAACAGACAATGGACAATGGACAACGAATCAAAAGCTGATTGCTAACTTGCAACAAATGTGGTGTGTGGAAGTGCCAAAGAATCTCAAAGAAATGCGCCTATCTCCCTTATTAGCGGCAATGATCGCCGCAACTGCCAGTATTAGTCTCGCTAAGCCAACTAGCGGGCAAACAAGTCAATCCGTGTCAGATGCCCCTGAAAGCAACCCCACTCAGGTTACACCTCCTACTCCTAATTCAATAACCGTCAATACGATTCCCCTACCCCCGTCACCGAGCCGTGAGGCACAACTTCACTTAATTGTGCCAGCGAAACGCTCACAGGCGGCATCCGTACTAGACCTTCTTGCCCAGATACAAACGCAGCCGGAGCCTGTAGTTCCCACAACTGGCGACCAATCAACGCCACAACAAGAAACACCAAACACTATAGAATTTGACATTCCTTCAGGAACGCCCACCAACCAAGAAAACGCTACACCCGACCAACCGTCTCAACCCACTCAACCCAGTACCCCAGAAACTCCCTCAACACAGACAGCACCCGCAGCAGAGGAAGCACGGGTACTTGTTGCAGAAGTTGTCGTGACTGGTGCAGAAGGCGCACTAGAAAATGAAGTATTTCGAGTGATTACGACACGACCTGGACAAGCGACAACTCGTACTCAGTTGCAAGCGGATGTAAACGCTGTTTTCGCAACGGGCTTATTTTCCAGTGTTGACGTAATACCCGAAGATACTCCCTTGGGTGTGCGCGTTACCTTCGCTGTGCAGGCTAACCCCGTATTGCGTGAGGTTGTGGTGAATACAGAGCCAGCGGGAGTGGGCACTCGCGTTCTGCCTCAGGAAGTCGTCAATGAAATCTTCAGCGAACAATATGGTCAAATCCTGAACCTGCGTGACCTTCAAAACGGCATCCAGCAATTGAACGAGTGGTACAAAGAAAACGGCTATGACCTAGCTCAGGTGATTGATGCTCAGCAAGTGACTGAGGATGGCAGAGTCGTCTTGGTGGTAGCAGAAGGAGTCATTGAAGATATTCGCGTCCGTTTTCTCAATGACGAGGGAGAGGCAACAGATGAAGAAGGTCAACCCGTTAACGGTCGTACCCGTGACTTTATCATCACGCGAGAAGTTCAGTTAAACCCTGGTGATGTCTTCAATCGGCAGACCGCCGAACGGGATTTGCGGCGAGTCTTTGGTCTGGGAATTTTTGAGGATGTAAGGCTTTCCTTTGCTCCTGGTACTGACCCACGCCAGGTTGTTGTCGTTGTAGACGTGATTGAGAGAAATACTGGCTCTGTCGCTGCTGGAGCGGGTATCAGTTCCGCGAGTGGACTATTTGGCACCATCAGCTATCAAGAGCAAAACCTGGGAGGTAATAACCAAAACCTAGGGGCAGAATTACAGGTCGGTCAGCGGGAGTTGTTGTTTGATGTACGCTTTACTGACCCTTGGATTGCTGGCGACCCCTACCGAACGTCCTACACCGTCAATGCCTTCCGACGGCGGTCAATCTCGCTCATCTTTGATGGTGGTGAAGAGGAAGTGGAACTCCCCAATGGCGATCGCCCTCGTGTTACCAGAACAGGTGGTGGTGTCACCTTTACTCGTCCTCTCTCTAGAGATGTCTTTACCCCATCCGAATGGACAGCATCGCTAGGCTTACAGTATCAACGTGTTTCGATTCGGGATAGTGATGGTGAACTCAGCCCAGAAGATGAACTAGGCAACCTGTTGAGCTTCAGTGAGGATGGCAGTGACGACCTATTTACTGTTCAGTTGGGTGCTGTACGCGATCAGCGTAACAATGGTCTACGCCCCACTAGCGGTTCCCTACTACGGTTAGGTGTTGAACAATCCATCCCTATTGGTGGTGGCAGCATCCTCCTGACACGCTTACGAGGAAGCTACAGCTACTACATTCCGGTGCAGTTCACCAACTTTACCGAAGGACCTCAAGCGCTTGCCTTTAATCTTCAAGCTGGAACAGTTCTCGGTGATTTACCACCCTACGAAGCCTTCTCTCTGGGTGGCTCTAGCTCAGTGCGGGGTTACGAGGAAGGAGATGTTGGAGCTGGGCGTAGCTTTATCCAGGCAACCGCCGAATATCGCTTCCCAATTATCTCAGCAATCGGTGGCGCTCTATTTGTTGACTTTGCCAGCGACTTTGGTACAGGCGACAACGTTCCCGGTGACCCAGCAGGTGTAAGAGGTAAGCCAGGTACTGGCTTTGGCTTTGGTCTCGGTGTCCGAGTGCAATCGCCCCTCGGTCCAATTCGGGTGGATTATGGTCTTAATGATGAGGGTGATAGCCGTATCCACTTTGGGATTGGGGAACGCTTTTAGGAAGTTGGGGGTCAGGATTGGGGCTGAGGAGATTCCTTTGTCCTGATGTCTTATGCCCATGATTTGGGGACTGGGGAGGAGCGAGATTCCCTTGTCCTTTGTCCCATACCAAGTAACCAATGATTAATGACTAACCACCAAAGCCAGCGTTTACCCAGCGTAGGACAGCAAAACCTTTATGAATCAGCGATTTCCACCCGTCACACTCTAGGAACTGCGTTTGAACGTTCAGGCAGAGGACTGCACAGTGGTAGCTTTACCAACGTGCGGGTGCTACCTGCCAAAGCGGGGGAAGGTCGCTATTTTGTGCGGGTTGATCTACCTGGAACACCAATCATTCCTGCACGGGTGGAGGCTGTTCACGAGACCACACTGTCCACAGAACTCCGGACACCAATAGCCACCCCAACGTCTGAAGATGCCCGTGTACGGACAGTAGAACATCTATTAGCTGCCCTCGCAGGTAGTGGCGTTGATGATGCCCGGATTGAGATTGATGGCTCAGAAGTTCCTCTCCTAGATGGTTCAGCGCGAAATTGGGTTGAGGCAATTCTCGAAGTGGGTGTTGCTCGCTCAAAGCCAAGCGACGCTTCTGGATTTCTCCTACAAGAACCGCTCTGGGTGCATCAAGGGGATGCTTTTGTGGCGGCATTCCCAGCACCAACAACCCGATTTACCTACGGAATTGA
This sequence comes from Symplocastrum torsivum CPER-KK1, assembly GCA_019358875.1. Lineage (GTDB taxonomy): Bacteria > Cyanobacteriota > Cyanobacteriia > Cyanobacteriales > Coleofasciculaceae > Symplocastrum > Symplocastrum torsivum. The sequence goes on along the minus strand of JAHHIF010000063.1, from coordinate 9,529 downwards.
CTTTGATTTATCCGCAATTGGTAAGCAATGGCATAGCTGGATACCTGGGGAGGAGAGTTTTGCAGAAGCGATCGCACCGGCTAGGACATTTGGCTTAGCTCACCAAATTGATCAACTCAGACAAGCAGGTTTAATTAAAGGCGGAAGCTTAGAAAATGCGTTGGTTTGCGGGGACTCTGGATGGCTTAATCCACCTTTGAGATTTTCAAATGAGCCAGTGCGTCATAAACTTTTAGATTTAGTAGGGGATTTAAGTTTACTCGGAACTTTTCCTGTGGCTCACTTCCTTGCCTACAAAGCCAGCCACACTCTGCACATCCAACTTGCCAAAAAGCTGGCTCAACAAATTGGTTAGGTTTTGGAGTCACTTGTTGGTTGTCAGTTGTTAGTCGCAACGGACAATGAACAATAGACTAAAAAGCCCAAAACCTTGTGCAGTGTTCCCCAGCCTCCAACCTAAGCACGCTCATGTCTATACTGACCGACATTAACAGCCACGATGAATCTACAGAAACTGTCCAGAATCATCACCAAGCACCATCGACTAAACCGATTCTTACCCTTGAAGACATTCAAAAAATCCTACCCCATCGCTATCCTTTCGCTCTAGTTGACCGAATTATCGAATATGTTCCAGGGCAACGAGCTGTCGGAATCAAAAACGTCACCTTCAATGAACCGCATTTTCAAGGGCATTTTCCCGGACGACCGATGATGCCTGGAGTGCTGATTGTCGAGGCGATGGCTCAGGTTGGCGGAATCGTCCTACGGCAGTTACCTGAAGTAGAGGGAGGATTATTTGTCTTTGCTGGAATTGACAAAGTTCGCTTCCGTCGTCCCGTAGTTCCCGGAGACCAACTGGTGATGACAGCGGAACTGATAGCCCTCAAGCGGCGTCGTTTTGGGAAGATGCAGGCTCGTGCAATCGTTGATGGACAGAGAGTTGCAGAAGGTGAACTCATGTTTTCTCTTGTAGACTAAAAAGCGCATTGAGTCATGCAGTGTTGAGTGCTGAGCCTAAATTACTCAGGGCGGGCACAGGGGCTACTCGCCCCTACAAAATTGTCTCTCGGTCACAGGGGCAGGAACCCCTACAAAATTCCAAACTCACGCACTCCTATGGCAACACTGATTCATCCTACTGCTGTTATTCACCCTGGTGCTGAACTTCACCCAACAGTTCAGATTGGGGCATATGCAGTAATTGGGGAGAATGTCAAGGTTGGACCCCAAACAACGATTGGCGCTCATGTGGTGATCGAGGGACCAACAGAAATTGGAGCCAGGAATCAAATTTTTCCTGGCGCAGCGATTGGCTTAGAACCTCAAGACCTCAAGTACAACGGGGAAATGAGTTGGGTCAAAATTGGTGATGATAACCGGATTCGCGAGTACGTCACCATTAACCGGGCGACAGGTGCAGGTGAGGCAACACTGATTGGCAATAACAATCTGCTGATGGCTTACGTCCACGTTGCCCATAATTGCGTGATTGAAGACTCGGTAGTGATTTCCAACGCGGTTTCAATGGCAGGTCATGTTCAGATTGAGTCCAAGGCAGTGCTTGGTGGGATGGTGGGGATTCATCAATTTGTCCACATTGGGCGTCTCTCGATGATTGGAGGATGTAGTCGCATTATCCAGGATGTACCCCCCTATATGCTAGTTGAAGGAAATCCTGCCCATGTGCGATCGCTCAATCAGGTTGGTCTTAAACGGGCAGGAATTACCACAGCCGAGATGGGACAGTTCAAAAAAGCCTTCCGAACGATCTATCGTTCTAAACACACGATGAATGAAGCCCTAGAACATCTAGACTTACTACCAGATAACGAACACTTGCAGCACTTACGCCGCTTCTTACAACTGTCTCAAATGGAAGGACGCCGGGGTTCAATTTTCGCTCGTCGTGTAAAGCGCGAGGAATGAGTTGGTTGTTAGTTGTTTGTTGTTAGTTGTTAGTTGGCAACATAAACTTGTCGGTAAAGAGGCTCCAGGAACTGCCGTACACCCAATCTCAAGAAGAAAGTCTCTTTCCCCCAGTCCTCAGTATTAACCAATGACTCTTAAAACAATCTTTATCAGCACCGGAGAGGTTTCTGGTGATTTGCAAGGGGCGCTGCTAATTGATGCCCTCAAACGTCAGGCAGAGGCATTAGGGGTGGAATTAAAGATTGTCGCGCTAGGCGGTTCTCGGATGGCTGAGGCTGGGGCAACGTTATTGGGTGATACGACAAGCATTGGTTCTGTAGGGCTGCTGGAATCGTTGCCTTTTGTATTGCCCACTCTCCAAATCCAACGTCGCGCTAAACAGTACCTCCGTCAACACCCACCGGATTTGGTACTTCTGATTGACTACATGGGACCGAATCTGAGCATCGGCAGTTTTATTCGGCGTCAGCTACCACAGGTGCCAGCGGTTTATTACATTGCCCCACAGGATTGGGTTTGGTCGGCATCATCCATTGTTCCCCGCAACACGATGACGCTTGTGGAGATGACAGACCAGATATTGGCAATTTTCCCAGAAGAAGCCCGCTACTTTGAGAAAAAGGGCGCATCTGTCAGTTGGATTGGTCATCCTTTGGTAGACAGAATGCAATCAAGCCCAACGCGGGAGGAAGCGCGTGCGGCATTGGGGATTGCACCAGAACAAATAGCGATCGCACTTGTACCAGCTTCTAGGCGGCAAGAACTCAAGTACATGATGCCGATAGTCTTTGAAGCGGCGCAGCAACTTCAGGCAAAGTTAGAGGGGAATTGGGAATTGGGAATTGGGAATTGGGAATTGGAGAATTCTGCGGCAAGCACCAATTACCAAGCGCCACTATTTTGGATTCCTCTTTCTCTGGAAGCTTACCGACCTGCAATTGAAGCAGCAATTCAGCATTATGGTCTAAATGCTACTCTCGTCGCTGGGAAAACTCAGGAAGTGCTTGCTGCTGCTGATTTAGCAATAACTAAATCTGGCACGGTGAATTTGGAATTGGCACTGTTGAATGTGCCACAGGTGGTTTTGTACCGAGTCAGTCGTCTAACTTACTCAATTGGTCGCCTCTTGAAGTTTTCTATTCCCTTTATGTCGCCACCAAACTTAGTGGTGATGCGCCCGATTGTCCCAGAGTTGCTACAGGAGCAAGCAACGCCAGAAAATCTTGTTAAAGAAGCTTTAGAACTCCTCTTAAATTCTGAAAAGCGCCAGCAAACCTTGCTAGGCTATCAGGAAATGCGCCAATTATTAGGAGAAGTGGGAGTGTGCGATCGCGCTGCTCGTGAAATCCTCCAACTAGCCGACAGTAAGAAGCAAAAACAAAAACTCTCATCTCCATCATTCGGCTATAGCGTTTCTCAGTTGCGTGAAGTAGATCAGAATAACCTAACCCCCAACCCCTTCCCTACAAGGGAAGGGGAGTAAGAATCAAAGCCTCACTCAAGAGTAGGAGAAAGGTCAGAGTGTACCGCATCCAACCGAGAACGGCTATAAATGGTAATTTAACAGCTAACTGCTGAAGCACTTGGTGTCTCTATCTACAAGCTTATGTACCGCGTTCCTTACGGCAAGACTTTTCTTGAATTCGACCTTCCGCAAGGGATGCGCGGCACAGTAGTGGTGTCTAAATCAGTAGAACCTTTGGCTGACGTAAATGGAGCCATTAAAGAGGCACTAGTCCATCCGATTAGTTCACCACCTGTCCGCGAACTTGCTCATCCGGGCGATCACGTTTGTATTGTATTTACTGACATCACCCGTGCTAGTCCTGACTGGCTTCTAGTGCCGCCAATCTTGCAAGAGTTGGAGCAAGCTGGTGTGCGTGACGAGGAGATTACGCTGCTGTGTGGTATCGGTTTGCATCGTCCTAGTACGCGGGAAGAAAAGGTGGCTAAGCTAGGACGGAGCATTGTAGAGCGGTATCGCGTAATAGACAACGAGCCGCAAAACCCTAGCGCATTAGTGGATTTGGGCGTTGTCCATGATATTCCGCTTTCGGTACACAAAGTGGCATACGAAGCTGATCTGCTGATTGCTACCGGGATTGTCGAACCACACCAGTATGCTGGGTATTCCGGTGGTTGCAAGACTGTAGCCGTTGGTGCTGCTGGAGAACCGCTGATTGCTTATAGTCATGGTTCACGCTTCATAGATGACCCTAACACCCGATTGGGCAAAATTGAAGGCAATCCCTTTCAGGAAGCGATCGCAGAAGCGGGGTTACGAGCGGGATTAGGGTTCATCATCAACGTTGTTCTGGATGATGAAAAGCGGGTAGTGTATGTGATGGCAGGTGAGCCGATTGAAACTCACAGGCAACTGGTGGAACGGGCGCGATCGCTCTATCAGGTTCCGATTCCGCACCAGTATGATGTCGTCATCGGTGGCGCAGGCTTCCCCAAAGATGCCAACCTCTACCAAGCTAGCCGTGCAGCGAGTTATCTCTTTTTTGCTCCCACTCCGGTTGTGCGACGAGGAGGCTATCTGATTATTCCTGCTCGTTGTGAGGAAGGGGCAGGTGAAGGGGTGGGTGAACAGCGCTTTCTATCCGCGATGCGTGATGCACCGGATGTACACTTCATCCTCGACGATGCGCGAAAGAATGGTTATCCACCAGGGCAACAACGCGCCTTTGTGATGGCGAAGGTGTTGGAGCAGAACAAGGTCATTATTGTAGGTAGTGAATACCCGGAGCTTGTTGCGGAATGCAAGATGCTGCCAGTGGCGACAATGGATGAGGCTTTGGCGATCGCACAAGCTGACTTAGGGATGGAATTGGACGTACTCGTGGTGCCTCATGCTCTCCTTACCTTACCGATTGTTCAAGCTTGAATTGTCAATTTATCATCCACCTTAATTGCTCTATCACCTGGGTTAATTAAGTAGACATTCCATGATTTAGCAACGCCAGACTTTTAGATACTAGATGCGATCGCGTTCTTGATTGGGAGTAGTAGAGTGCGATCGCAAAGTTGATTGATCGCAAAAATTTTCGGTCTACTGATAATCTCTTACTCGCAACTTGGCTTATTACTCAGACTTGACTACCAGCACAGAGCAGGGTGCCTCAGCAACTACCTGACTACTCACAGAACCTTCCAAGATGCGCTTAAGACCTGTGAGACCACGAGTGCCAATTACAATTAAGTCAGCATGGTGAATATGAGCAAGACGGATAATTTCGTTAGCGGGGTCACCGATGACAATCTCTAGTTCACTTTTGCAGGGTAAGTCAGCTTGGTAGGTTTGAAGCTGCTTTTCAATGTGCCGATAAAGCACTTCCTCTGAAGCCTGAGGTCGGTCAACTGCCACTTCCACATCAGGTTCCGGCGCGGGAATGACATGGGCAAGGATTATTTTGGTAGCTGGCTTGATTTGAAGTTGATCGAGGATTAGAATTACCCGTTGTGACAGATCTGAACTGTCAAGGGCTACAAGAATTGTCTCTAGCACCAAAATGCCTCCTGTTAGCTAACAGCTTGAGCGCTCAGCGTTCAGCTATTGGGATTTTCACCCTTGAAGAGACTTTTGTCTACTGGAACAGGGAGTGTTTTCAGCGTGAAAATAATAAATTCCCCCAATTTCTCTTAGCTAAGAGAGTGGGGGAACGTTATTGCGCTAACAAGCTAACAAATTTAGCTGTCAAATTGAAGCATCAGATTAGCGCCTGATGGAGTTTGAGTTTCTGCGCTCAGCTGCAGTAACGATGCGCTGTAATTGCTCTAAGTCTCTTTCCATGGCTTCCCACTCATCTTGGGCATCGTCTAAGTCGTAGCGCTGTATGAAATTGTCTATGCTCCGCGCACTGTCGAGTACTTCCCGGACTTCAGTCTGAACAGACTGCTCACTTCTATAGCGATTCCTCAGATCACTCGTATTTCTTTCAAACTCTCGAAAGAATTCATTGATCTCGTCTTCCCGATCAGTGCCATTGAGACGACTATTCTTATCAAGTGCCTTATCAACACTCCTGCGAAGCCTATCTGTGCCGTCTTCAATGCTACCTAAAAGATCTTCAACTCGCTCACGAAATTCCTCCCGTTGATCATTGCGACGCTCATTGCGATCGCGATTTTGATACCCACCTTGAGCATTTGCTACTGTGATTAGACTGCTGCTGGCAACTGTGACTAAGAGTGTAGCTAAGGTTATCCGTCTGATCAGGTTCATCATGGGTCTGTCCTCTATATTGTCAAAACGCACCCTTAATTTTTCCAAGATGTGAATGCAAAAGCATCGTACATATGAGGTATGACCTACGCCAAAAAAAATTGTTCCGTCGTTTTTCACTAACAACTAGTAGAGACGCGATCGCATCGCGTCTCTACAGAGAACTAGAACTTTAGGCAAGCAAAATATGCTTCCAGCAGCTAGCTAACTAGTCATCATCCAGATCATCATCCAGATCGTCGTCGTCATAAGCGCTATCATCAACACCCATCAGTTCAGAAATCTCCTGTTCATCTTCACGGAAAGGGTCATCTTGGACTTCACGCGCTAAGAGGCGATTGTTAGCTTCTAACCAATCTAAAAGTGAAGTTTCTTGCCTCACTGGAATAACATCAGCGAGTTGCTCACGAGGTTCTTCACGCAAAGAAGGATTGTACATAGGGAAATTCAGCTAGTAATTTAACGCAGATTGTAAGGTCAGTACTCTAGATTAACGCAGCAAAAAAGACTGAGTAAATGTGAGCTATCCGAGTTGGGTAGGAGAGGAAAACCGTCCCTAGCTATCGAGTAAGCAGGGCTAACTGCCTAACTGGCTTGCACTCACAGATTTTCTGTCAAGAAACTTAACCATTTCTAGGCTAACATCTGGGGCAAATTGAGGGATGTAGGATACTCCAATGAGGCACTGAAGTTTTTCATGAGTATTTTGTCAGTAGCGTGGTAAAAGTCAGGTCTTCATTGGCGCATTGTAATAGAGGTGGGTGGATGATTAGCAAAGCGGAATTATTAGAAGCGATCGCAGGTAAGAATCGAGGACTATTAGCAACTGACACCGATAAAACAGCCATTCTCGCAGCGGTTTCCCGGCTGGAAGACTACAACCCGACTCCTCGACCCATTGAAGCTACCGACCTCCTCGAAGGCAACTGGCGTTTGCTCTACACTACCAGTAACAGTCTATTAAACCTGGGTCGAGTTCCACTCTTACAACTCGGTCAAATCTACCAATGCGTTCGCACCGCGACTGCCAAAATTTACAATATTGCGGAAGTTTCCAATCTGCCTTACCTTGAAGGTTTAGTCAGCGTCAGCGCACGGTTCACACCAGTCAACGAGCGCCGGGTTGATGTGAAATTTGAGCGGTCAATCTCTGGTTTACAACGCTTAATCGGCTATCAGTCGCCCAGTAATTTTATCCAGCAAATCGAAGCAGGAAAGAAGTTTCCAGCACTTGACTTTGGCATCGAAAGCCGTGAGCAACAGGGCTGGCTAGATATTACTTATCTCGATAATGATTTAAGAATTGGGCGTGGCAATGAAGGAAGTGTGTTTGTACTGACAAAACGCTAGGATGCGAGAGTCAGGAACCCCACGGCTATAAGCCGGGGGCTTGAATGAAGCCCACACCTGACCAGAAGACCCGTTGAAAACTGGTAGCCGTTATTAGCAAGAGTTTAAGTTCTCACCTTGGGATGCGTGCCAGTTCCAAGCTCTGAAACCTCAGCATTAAACAGGTCTACAAGGGTTAAGCCAGTGTGTTGAGGATACGCCACCTAATAACAACTTCGAGGCAAACGTTACGAGTTTTTCAGGACAGACGCAACAATGTCTAATCTTGTTTTCGTTCTAGACACTAATATAAAACCACTCAATCTCTGTACACCGGGGGTTGCTAGGGGTTTACTCAAAGCCGCAAAAGCTAAGGTTTTCAGGAGGTTTCCGTTTACGATTATTCTGAACAAAAGTCCTGATGTCTTAAAACGGATTTTGGCACAAGCCAAACGACCCTTGAAAGACGCAGCCGCCGTCAACTCTACCCGATGGGCTTTGTTGAATCGGCTCAAGGAAATCGGGTTACCTGTCTCAACAGGTAGTGGTGGGAAAACTAAGTACAATCGCATTCGTTTGAAGTTACATAAGCGGCACTATATCGATGCGGCTTGTGTTGGGGATGTTGAGCAATTAGAAATTGCAACGAATCAACCATTGCTCATCAAAGCTACAGGGCATGGAACTCGTCAAATGTGTCGCACAGATAAATTTGGGTTTCCGAGTCGGTACGTCCCCAGAAATAAGTTTGTCAAATGCTTTCAGACTGGTGACATTGTTAAGGCTGTCGTCACCTCTGGAAAAAAGGTTGGAACTTATGTGGGTCGTGTAGCCGTGCGAACAACTGGCAGCTTCAACATTTCGGCAGCTAATGGATTGATTCAAGGCATTAGCCACAAATATTGCAGCCTAGTACATCGGAAAGATGGATACCAATACAGCTTCTTCTAACAAGGAAGCCCTGTTGGGCTGCTGTTTGTGTAAGGGGAAAAACTCCTCCTCATACATAAATGACAGGGGTATCCGTTTTTCCCCTTACCAACCCCTATTTTTCGATGAACGCTGAAACTGCACTCTTACCCCTGACTCGCTTATCTCAAGGGCAGCTAAATCTCCTAGAAACCTGCCCTCGTAAATTTCAACATATTTATATTGATCAGCTAGGAGTACCTATCTCTCCAGAGCAACAAGAGCGTGTAACCTGGGGAAGTCGCTTTCACTTGCTGATGCAACAACGAGAAATAGGGCTGCCAGTAGACTCCTTAGTCGAAGAAGATGCTCAACTGCAACATTATGTTACGGCTTTGGTGAATGCGGCTCCAGAAATTTTGACACCTGCTCCTCAAACCTTTCGTGAATCGGAACACTGCCGTACACTAAACTTTCAAAGTTTCCTGCTAACTGTTATCTACGATTTGTTGATTGAGGACGAAAACAGTGCCCAAATTTTGGACTGGAAAACATACCCTCAACCAAAAGACCGTCAGTGGTTAGCCAAAGACTGGCAGACACGGCTCTATCTCTACGTTATGGCAGAAACCAGTGATTATGCCCCTGAACAACTTTCGATGAGTTACTGGTTTGTGAAGTCAAATCCACAGCCACAAAGCCTTAAGTTTACCTACAATGTCCTACAACACGAAAAAACTAGACAGGATTTAACGACGCTACTCGCTCAATTAACAGGTTGGCTGCAACGCTATCAATGCGATCGCATCCCTTTTCCTCAAGTCGCAGAATCTAGGAATCGGTGTCACGATTGCAGCTTTGGGGTACGTTGTCAACGAACATCAGAGAGTTTGCCAAGCCGTAGTAAAAATTTACTCCCAAATTTGGCTGATATCCAAGAAGTGTCACTTTAATTCAGAAGGTAGGGAAGGTACAGAGGCAGCAAGATGAGAACACCTAAAACCTTTACGAGTCGTGATGCGTAAAGCCCCCGCGCTCTACTCCGGGGGATATAAGCGAATAACCGAATTTATTCGGTCGTAACATCGTATAATTACGTAAGTGAACATGACGTAAATATGCTGGTATTTG
>JAHHIF010000062.1 GCA_019358875.1 Symplocastrum torsivum CPER-KK1 | reverse complement strand
CTTCTATTTCTATTTCATTTGTTGGAAGATAATCAAGCTTAGATAGATTAAGCAGGGTTAACTTATTGCCAACTTGCACTCCAATATCATGGTTAAAAATGGCTAGATTGAAACGTACAGGTTCATTACTCTCATCACCTGTATTCTTTAATCCCAAGTCAGCCCAAACAATGCATGTAATCATATACTAAGTGTACTGAGCGTTCAGGACGGGAAGTTAACTGGGCAGTCAAGCGCCAGAAGTAGTTGGTATTGATTGCGCTTAGCCGTTCATAGCGAGATGTTGTCTTTCACCGATTAGAAGGCAAACTCATACACGTTACTTTGGAACAAAATAAAACACCCTGCCGATAGAGGCAAGGTACTTGGCAATGGTGTATCAAATTGACTTTTGTTCTCCCTATCAGGAAATTATCTACGGCTCTGCTGGGGCAAGTGCGATCGTGTAGAACTTGGCAAGTCTTACCAATGCCTAGAGTTTTAAACGGGAGTTGTTACAGGATTGATAGAAGTGGCGATACAGAACATTGATATAGAGAATTCATCTAAAGATTGATGCAGCGCTTTGGTATCTTACCTAGTCTTGGTAAATGAAATGCCATAGTCGCAGGACAAGCAGATGGGACTATTCGGCTTAGTTTTAACAATGGAAAAATTTTGGTCGTTAGTGAGGAGTCAAAAGGAACTGTCCCATTTTTGATGTCTGACCGCTCACTGCCTGGAGGTCTGTAATGGCGAAAAATTGTTGTTTTGGATGGCAACTGTCCCATTAATGGCTCAAATTGGGACAGTTGAACACGTACTAGCGAACGTAGAATTGGGAATCAGGACACCCAAACAAGCCTTAATTTGTAGACTTTTCAGCCTTAACGACCAAAATTTTTCCGTTGCTATAACTAAGCCAAAACGTTGACATTTCAAACCCGTCCATGTAAAAAGCCATTTGTCACGTTGGCATGGCGAAGTTGGTTATTGAAATGGGTGGTTTGTATTGCATCTGTAGTGAATACTACAACAGCACCTCTTAACTCTATGTCTACTGCAATTAGCGTAATCCTTGGCAGGCGAAAGCAGCCCAGTAATAGGGATGAGAGAAGAGTTTTTCGTCCGGGTAATCTTTTATATTGTCAAGTTGACCTCTAAGCTTTTCGTACTTTAGACATTTACGCTGCCATTCTCGATGTTTTGTAGAACCTCGCTGGTATTGCTTTCGCTTGCTTTTGGCTTCCTCAAACCCTGCTTCTGCCTGCCTGGATAGTTCTTGGATATCCTCTCTGTTGAGCAATTTCTCCTTGTTCAATTCACGCAATTCAATCTGAGCTTGCCGCACAGCTTCAGGGCGACTACAGCCTTGTTGTCGATGCTGATAGTAGAAGATGGAAAATATGGCTGTAGCCAAGTCGTTGACTGCCCAGAGAGTACTGACAACGCTTCTGGCACCAGCACACAAAAAACCAGTGGAGAGTGTCAAAATATCATCTGTGATTTCGGGGAAACCCAGACCTGTCTCGCAGCAGGAGAGAAACACATCGGAGAGATTAGGTAGACGCCAACCTGGACTCATCAGTTGTCCCAATGTGATACTGCCATCTCCTAACTTCAACTGGGAATTGAGGGGTTCATCAAGGCAGGATTCGGCATGGTGGCAGGAGTGGAGTACCTGGACTTTTTCTGCTAGCTGCCGATAGTTGTCGCGGGTGGCTCGGCTGCTGCCTCTCAATCGTCGCTCACTGGAAATCTGATGCAACTGGGCAATTTGTTCGCCTTCAAAACTGGCGAAAGGCAGGTCATTAGTGGCATCTTCTACTGTGCCGTAAGTGAAATTCTCTGTTACTTCGCCACGCTGTTTGCAAAACTCCAAGACTTGGCAGCTAGGGGTGTAGCGAATGAGAAACTTGTCACCCAGGTAGCGATGTTCGGAGTGTTGAACGGGTAATGCGGCAAAAGGAATCTGATGCAGCAACAGGTGAGGCACAACGATCAGTTCTTCAATGCCATTGAGATGTTTTGCAATCAAGTCAGTAAGTTGCAGCCGTTGTGCTAGTTCGGTGAGAAAGGGACTGATTTGACTAATCCATTCTGCTCTAAGTTGATCTCGCTCTGATTTTGGTCTATTTGGGTGACAGGATGCTGCATAGGGCTGTAACCAGTTTTGAGAAATCCAGCCTTGCAGAGGCTCAATTCCCTGATCGGGACAAGTGTGAAGGGTAATTTGATTTTGCCGCAGGATAAATATATGGAGATTTTGGGCAGTAGTGTAGAAGCTGACAATAGCACTGGTGGGCTGGTCAATGAGCTTCTGCATCTGGACAAGATTAGGGGCATCAACTTTAATCTCGCCAGCTAGCACCGGGTCTAGGCGTCTGAGTTGTTCCCAAATTTGCTGTTTCTCAGCTTCTAAGGTTGCGATCTCTTCGTTGTAAGCTTGGAAGGCAGCGCGATCCAGTGTACTTGTTCCCTCTCCCATTAGTTCTCGGCTGTTGACAGAATCGAATGGTGAGCGTTTTTGGTCGATTCGCTCTTGCAAGTCGTCAAACTGTTGCAATAACTCTTTGACTTTCGGGGGAATTTCGCTGCCTTGGTAGAGGTCGTTACTTGCCATCAAGTCTACGAGGCGTTTGGAACGTGAGCGCTCGATGGTTTCAATGGCTTTTTCCAGTTGGGCATCATTGATGCAGGCTTGCACCATTTTTTCGTAAATGCCAATGGCTCCTTCCAGAATTTTTTGACGCAAATAGGACTTACGCACTGAAAGCAAATCTCGTTGTTCTGAGCGTTGTTCGAGAAGCGGAACCCCCCATTCTCCCGTTGCAGAACTGGCTGAGTGCGTAAGCCCTGGCCAAGAGTCAAGAGGCGTCATGGCGCGGGTAGTTTCCACAGCTTCTATAGCGACACCATATGCTTCTATGGCTTCAGACCACCGTTCTGCCAAAAAAGCCATCTTGCCGAGGTTTTGCCCCGTCATATGGTACATAAGGGGTGAAGCACTAGGTGTAAGAATTCCTAGGGCTGAACGGAAACACTTAATTGCTTGGTCAAACTGCCCCTGGTCGTGGTAGACAAGACTAAGGTGGTTTAGCACTATAGCAAAATCTTGGGGAAAGGCTTCGCGAGTGAATACTTGCAAAGCCTCTTTGTAGAAGTGAATCGCCTGTTCTAGATTTTGTCCTCGGTCTCCCAAAACCCGCTTGCTGTATAATTTACTCAAATTGGCATGAACCCCAGCCCATTCTTTGGGAAAAGCTTCGCGAGTGTAGACCTGTAAAGCATTTTCATAAGCTGTGAGCGCCATCTCCTCATTTTGTGCTTGGTTCTCCCGAAGTCTACTGCTATAAGCAATGCCCAAATTGTTTTGATTTGCAGCCCATTGTTCTGGGAAAGCTTCGTGAGTAAAAACAGTAGCAACTACTTCGCAGGCTGCAATAGCAATCTCAATGTTAATAGCCTTATTGCCTGCCGGAAATTTTTTAATCAGGTTACTAAAATCACTTACGACTTTTGCAATCAGTTGTGCTTGTCTTGGTGTCTGCTTGGGCAGGGTAAGTGCTGCCCACAGACGCAACAGTAGAGCAAAGCAATCATCCAGTTTGTCCAAGTTCGCGAGTAAAAGGCAAAGCAGCACTTGCAGATCGCTGTCACTATCTGATGTTGCTTGCAATACTTCCGTTAAAAAAGCTAATTTCGGGGCTAATATAGTTACTAACTGTACAGTATTTGATAACTGTTTCAGTATCTGCAATAAACCAGCATCAATCAGGTTTTTATTAGCCTTTAGGATTTCTATCTTTTCGCATTCCGACGAATCTTTGAGTAAAGTTTGGATTAACTTGGAATATGCTTCTTGGCGTTGTTCATCCATAGCTTGTTACTTGCTAGTTACTCAGAATGCTATCTGCTGTCTGGTCTAACGCAAAATGACCGATTTTATGCAGAACATCCCACTACTTTCCGTGTCCAAATGCGGTACTAATGCTACTTACATTCATGCTGTAACCAAACTCCAAATTTTCCGCAACTGTGGGAATAATGTGCTCGCTCTTTACTCGCATTGTCTTCTCTGCTAGCCGTGGTTCACAAACTTTTTGATTGACTTCTATCAGCAACTTCCAGATGTTTTTTTATTTCTACCCACTTTCCTGGAAAAGCTTCATGAGTATAAACCTGCAAAGCTGCTTCGTAGTGTGTAATGGATTGTTCTAAATTCTCGGCTCGGCTTCCATAGATACGATTCAGATAAGCATTTCCCAACCTACTTTGAACTTCTGCCCACTTTTCTGGAAAAGCTTCACGAGTATAGACCTGCAAAGCTATTTCGTAGTGTGTAATGGATTGTTCTAAATTCTCGGCTCGGCTTCCATAGATACGATTCAGATAAGCATTTCCCAACCTACTTTGAATTTCTGCCCACTTTTCTGGAAAAGCTTCACGAGTATAGACCTGTAAAGCTGTTTCGTCGTGTGCGATAGATTGTTCTAATTCAAAACCCTCGTCAATCCTATCTAGTAAACCTTCGGCTAAATCTAATAATTCAACTTCATCATCATTCTCATTGCTGAAATCACGATTAGTTCCTCCACTAGCAGTGTTGCCAGCCAAAAAATTTTTAATGGCAAAGATGCGATCTTCCTCTGAGGCGACATTCAAACATTTTTCTAATTCAGATATTATTTCTGAATTAGAAGGGGATCGTCCTCCTAATCTCTCCCGTATCCTTATAGCGACAGAGTCATCAGTGTTAAGCAATGCAGTCGGGAATTTTCTTATTGAAACAGCCTGTTGCAAGAAGTGCCCAATTGCTGCCTGGACATACTCACGCAAACTCATTCCTGCTGTTGATGCCAGATCTCGCACTTCTATCGGCACATCTACCAACAACCCACTTTCGGTATCGCTTACCTGATAAAGTTCCTCTCCCTGCTTCACGGATAGGAGCAAATCCGCACCCAGAGTATGCAGATACTTAAGTACCGACTCCAGCTCATGATCCTTTAGAGCCGACTCTAGCTTGGACACGGCAGCTTGCTGCACTCCCAATTTCTCGGCTAACTGTGCCTGCGTTAATCCGGCTTTGGAGCGCAACTCCCGCATGGCATCGGTCAAATAGAGCCGCAAGTACTCCAGCTTCCCGGCTAGGATTACCTCGGAGTCATCGCTTACCTTCGTATTGAGCCAGTCCTGAAAGTTGTACTTGTTCATTGTCCTTTCCTACTGTTCAACTCACGCAATCGAAGCCTTGCTGGCTCTTTATCTCTATCTCGGATCGCCCCGTCGTACTTCTTCATAAAAGCGTGCAACACCACAAAACATTGAGGAGTGACAGTGGTGAGAATGAATCGTGGGTTATGCTCGCTTTTAGTCATGCGGAATTCGTACAAGTCATCCTCTAGCTTCTTGAAGATATCGCTGTTAAACGATGCCAAGCCTTTGTCACACAGATATTTAAGATTGACTTGGAGCCTCTTGGTTTCTGATGGAGTCAGCACAGGTGTTGGCACGTTTGGCGGTAGCTCACCCTCTGGTATTAACCCCACAAAGAAAGCCAGCAAGTCTTTCGGTTCCTCCCCTCTCGCGTCTAGATACAGCTTCCAAGTCCAGACCACGTCCTACCTCACACGATAATATTCCTTACAAGGAATGTCAACTTGGATTTTATTCTAAAAGACATTAGACAGAGTTAGCCACTCTTCACTCTTGTTGAGGCTAATCACCTAGCTGTGATGCAGCCAGATAGCTCTTCTTACATTGGATTAGGTGGGTAGGGAGTTGTTGAAGTTCTACATTCGAGGGGCACTGACCAGTTATGCCACACTTGCCTTCCGGTTGTGTACCAAAAAATCACCCGTTTCTGGTATGCCTTCGCACCTCACTAAAAAACGGCACTACAGCCTCTAACTGTGTACCAAAAACTCGTCATTTTATCTATGTCACCAAACTTCCCTCACTCCAAGTTTTTGGGACGCACACTACACAAACGCCAACTGTCGAGCTACCCGGCTAACAGTAGCGCTAAAACCTAAACACTTGGTATGTATTCGGAACAATCCCCTAATCAAAATGTGATGGGAATAGGTCGTCAGATCAGGTTTTCTCGACGTAGGTGGTGTTAGGGAATGCGTTCGCATCCAACGTGTAATTGATAACAAGTATTCTTAAGACATCTTCATTCAAATGATACAAGCGAGAACTAGGCGCGTTTCCCTTGACTTGATTCCTAGTGTACAGAATATACACTAGTTGCCTAGAATTGCCTAGTGTACGAAATATACACTAGGAGAGGTTAATGTTCGTTCGATGGATAAAAAGACAAAACAGTAGAGGCGAATACAACTTTTGTTACCTGAGTGACACGAAGTGGATTGAAGGCAAGCCAAAAAATCGAACCTTAGCAGCGCTGGGAAGTATCACACTTAAGCCAACTAAGCCTGAGCGAGAAGTGTTCTGGATGCAAGCCAAGTCGAGCTTGGATGCTCTGAATTTAACCACACAAGAGAGAGCCAAGGTTGAAGCAGCGCTCGCGCAGAAGGTTCCCAGAGGCAAAAATCCTCATGGGGATTCAGATGCTCCGGTGGAATGGTACACACCACCTGAATATGTAGAGATGGCAAGATTGGTACTGGGAGGAATCGATTTAGACCCAGCCAGTAACAAGGTTGCTCAGGGATGGATCAAGGCAGGCATTTACTACACTGCTGAAATCGACGGCATGATACAACCCTGGTTTGGGCGCGTCTGGTGCAACCCACCTTATGGCCGACAAGTCAACAAATGGCTAGAAAAAGCACTGGCTTCCTATCAGGATGAAAAGGCTGAAGCTATCATTCTTCTGCTTAACAGAACCGGAGCCTCCTGGTACAAGCACTTGTTGCGGCAAGTAACGGCTGTTTGTGAGGTGGATAAACGAATTGCCTTCATTGATGCCAATGGTCACAGGCAAAGTTCGCCTCGCTACTACAATGATTTTGTCTATCTCGGCAAGGATGTAGAAACGTTCTCACGAGTGTTTGGAGAAATTGGGGATATCCGAAAAACCCCCACACCGTTGAGTACATAGTACGGAAGTTCCTTAGTCCGGCTCACCAAACCGTGCTGTTAGCGCTTCGATAATCACACTCGTCATCGTCACTCCAGTTCGCTTCGCCTCCGCTGACCAATGCCGTCGTAAGGATATCGGCACCTTGACGCATAAGTTCACTTCCGGTTCAGCCTCCTCTGAAGTTATTTCTGGTTTACTGGTTTTCTGGTCATCTGGTCTGTCTCCTTTCTGGTCTTCTTGTTTTCTGGCTTGCTTGATTAAATCCCCATACTTACCGTTGCTCATTTCCACATCTCCCTAATTTCTGACCCCAAACCCTCGTAATCAGCCCACGCCGCCAGAGCGCGAGGCTCATCTAAATCTCGAATCGGTATACCCGCCAGTGCCGCCTTGGGAAACCCCACCGTGCGACGAATCATCGTCTCAAAGACTGGAACCCCCCCTTGTTTCAAGTCCTTCTTCATCACTTCACCTTCCCGCGAAGGATAGGAAGGCACGATGGTAATCAAGGCTCGGTAATTAGCCTCCCCCAAATCCCGTGCCGTTTCCAACATCGGTTGAAGGCTTAAGACATCCGGAGCGGTGGGGAGAATTAGCAGATCGCATCCCTTTGCTAACTCCTTGAGGTCATCAGAATTGGGTCGCGCCGGAGTGTCAATAATCACGAAGTCAGAGCCAGACACAACCTTCATCGCTTGCCGTTCATCAGCTACGGTGAAGGGAAGTTGACCGCGATTATTCCAACCCAACGCCGTGCGGTTTGGGTCACCATCAACAAGGACAGTCTTGCCCAATTCGCTGAAGAAGGTTGCCAGGTGAACCGCCGTGACCGACTTCCCCACCCCGCCTTTGTACCCAGTTACGGTGAGAATTTTCATCGCTGTTGACCTCTAATCTGGTAACCCAGATATCTGGTAGAGAATCCTGACTGAGATTTATCTTCAAGGCTTGTCTCCTAGCCATTGTAGAGCGAACCCGAACCAGAACTTCTCCTTTCTGGTATCTGGGTTACCAGATAACCAGATTGATGGCTTCAGGTCATCTGATGAAACTTTAAAGCCTTTCCTATCCCGGCAAATACAAACTGCTGCTATCCGTTGGTCTGGCGTGTAAGTAGCGCGAAGTCGAGCCAATATTCGCATGACCCAAGGTCGCCTGCACTAAATGAATGGGAGCACCCCTTTCAAGGCTATGAGAAGCATGAGCGTGTCTCAATAAATGCGGTGACACCTTCCTCTGAAGACCAGCTCTTTGAGCCGCCACTCTCACGATTTCATAAACAGCGATTCGCGTCAGATGCCCCTGATTGTTATGCTTGCGCGAACGGAACACTGGGTCATCATCACCCGCACCCTTCTTGAGTTGCATCAGCTCAATCCACAGAGACGCAGGCACCAGTATGGTGCGAGTTTTCGAGCCTTTGCCAAACACCGTTACTTGTCCACCACTGTTGCGTTCCTGCAAATCCTTCCATTTCATCGCGCATAACTCGGAAACTCTCAGACCGAGTAGATATAGCGTTCGCACAACCGCCCGGTTTCTCAAGTCAGTCTCTAAAGCAATCATCGTCATCACCGCCATCTCAGTCAGCAACCGCTCATTGAGCGTGTCCTTCGCTTTAGGCATGACGACAGGCGCACCAACATTGACCGCTAACACCCCAGTCTGGGTGGCAAACGAAAGCAGGGACTTAACCGCCGAAAGGATAGACCGTTGGCTACTCGCTGACAAACCACTCTCTTCTAAAGAAGTGGCAAACGCTTGCACTTCCGCCAAACTCACCTCTAGCAGCGGCTTACCCACGAACAATAAAAATCGTTTAGCACTGCGACGATACAGTTCGGCGGTGTGGGCGCTTTTACCGTGAACCCACATATTAATTAGCTGCTGAGTAGCGGTAGTCGCCCCAGGCTGTTCAACCCGTAGCGTCATAAATGGCGTGGCGTTAAATGCGTAACGTCATCCTCTCATAAACAGGCAACACTGTTCACTAACCGTTGCCACACGACTTCAGCACGAATCTAACAAGACCAGGATAATGTAAGGTTCAATTCGCTTGAGAAAAAAGCGAACGCTTTTTTCAAACCCTAGAAGTTGATGTAGGTGACTTGTGCGCTATGTCCCAACAATCAAAAGCCTGACGACGCGAAGAGTCTATCAAAGCAAAAAGCGCCCCCGTAAGGGAGGCGCTTCTTAAATCGTCGGCTGTTGATTTGAAAGAGGCAGACTCTTTTTTGAAAATCTTCGTTTCACACCCTAATGGCAACTTGACTAAGCCGGAAATTTGCTCAAGCCATTTCCAACCAATCAAAGATTCGATCTAACTGCTTCAACGTGATTAATCCGTATTGCCAAAGAATCATCGGCAACAGATTTGGGGTATCGGGATGATGGCGCACCGCGAGGTCAATCGACGCGGAGGGAATTGCCAACTCATCCTGCAAAAAACCAATTAACAATAGGAGGCGTTTCGACTTCATTGGGTTATTTATGGTTAGGGTCTTTATCTTGGCTGACCACAATGTTAAGTACTATGAATATTCTCATAATTTTGGGTAAAGTTGGTCTTTCTAAGGAAAGATTTTATCTATTATCTGGACACAGCAGATGTACACAACATCCTCTGTCCTATAACAGTCAGGAGTTTGGGTATAGAGAAAGTCTAGTATTTAGTTTTGTAAAGTTTCTAAGCTAAGTGATTTAGCAATGGCTTGTCGGCTAGTCGCGGTACAGTGAAAGGCAATATTTTTCCTGAGCGTATCCCTCTTAGGTAGTAGATTAGAAGTATATACAGAATTTCTATAAAAACCCCCGCAAGCAGATGGCGCTTGCGGGGATTATTCGTATCAAGTTTCATACCTAAGCGACTAACCTTATAGTGGGTTCTGATAGCAGCGTTCAGTATCTGCTGAAGTAAGATGGCTTCATGAAATCTTGTTGGCTAATTACTGCACTGTTAACAGCGATTACTGGCTGTAGGCAACAACCCCAAGGACTAGAAGTGTCACCGTCCTCACCAACGTCTAACCCGACACCAGACGCTTCTATCTCTATCGCCACCGAGAGAGAGAATCAGCCATCTGCCAGTATTAGTCCTAGCCCTACGCCCATACCCCAATCGACAACAGAGGCTATCCTGATTGCCACTGATACCAATGCACAAATTAATCTGAGATCCGCTCCCTCTGTAACTAGCAAGCGTTTAGGGTACGCCTTGGCGGATGAGCGCGTGCAGGTCATCAAGCAAGCAGCAAGCACTGATGGCGATCGCTACACCTGGTATCAGGTGCGATTTCCCCGTTCCGGCGCTATCGCTTGGATTCGTGAAGATTTTGTCAGGCTCAAGACGAGTCAAATTCCTTCAGCATCGCCAACCCCGCCGTAGGAGGTCGATGAAGATGTTGCAGAGATTTCTCGACTTATGTTTCAGTACTGAGTTGAGATGCCTTTTCCTGAACTAGACCATGAATATTAGACCTTTTCATCTGGCTTTTGCTGTTACTGACTTGGCAGCCACCCGCCACTTCTACGAAAACATTCTCGGTTGCACCGTCGGCAGAACTTCCGACACCTGGATTGACTTTAATCTATTTGGGCACCAACTCACGGCTCACCTATGCCCTCAAGAGCCTGAAGACACGCCAACTAATGCTGTTGATGGAAAAAGTGTTCCGGTTCGACACTGGGGGGTGATTTTAGAGATGGAACAATGGGAAGTTCTGGCAGCAACGCTCAACAACTATGAGATTGACTTTATTATCAAGCCCTACATCCGCTTCCAAGGTGAAGTCGGTGAACAAGCCACCATGTTCTTTAAAGACCCCAGTGGTAATGCTTTAGAGTTCAAAGCCTTCCGGCAAGATGAAGCAATTTTTGCTCACTGATAAGCTCTCTCGGGGAAATTTGGCGTGCTGGACTAGTAATGCGACTGGGCACAGCCAACAAGTATGAATCACTACGAACAATCTTCAAGCGTTGGAAATTGTTCGTAGTGATTCATCTACTTTAATCTGCCAAATCTCTAGGTTCAGCTAAAGCGCTGCATCAGGCTAAGGCGCTCGCGAACCGATTATTTCGCCAGTTGCTCGATTAGTCGCTGGATGTTGTACTCGATTTGCTGGAGTGCTGAATCGGGGAGAGTGTACTCGACATCGTGAACTAGCCAGTATTCGATCGCATCTCTCCAGGTAGGGAAGCGCTCGACGATTAAAGGGAGGTGTTCTGACTCATCAACGGCAATAACTTTGGACGCTGCAACCAAATCCGCTTCAGTTAGGGGGAGAGGATAGCGCATATCGAGTGCCATGCTTACTCCGCGTTCGGTTAAACCCATGAGGGCGTGCTGGGAGATAGCTCCGACATTATTTACACCCCGTTCCAGCGCTAGTCCGCGAGAGGTAGCCATCCAACTTAACCCATGCTTGGGAGCTAATGCATTGAATAAATGTTCGGCAAATCGGCTGCGGTAGTAATTGCCTGTGCAGAGAAACAATAGCGTTTTCATCCGTCCTCACCGATTTGAAAAAGCTAATAACGTTAGCAATTGCTGCCCTTGAGTTTATCAAATAACTTAATCGAATCGACCGTGCGGCAAAAGATTTAACCCTCAAGAGAATTGAGTTAACGCCTCTCGCGCTAACTTGGCATAGGTCTTTACCGTCTCATATATAACGAGCAACATTATCTCTATGCAATTCGATTCTGATGATTTTCTCCAATTAGCGTTGGCTAGGGAACAATTATTGAATGAGTTTCCCAGAGTCAGCTAGCTCGGAAAATCTTTGGTAGTGCTTTTCGAGGGCTTTTCTATTCGGTCTTGCTGTTTTACTCCGAGGCAGCCTTAACGCTTGCTCCGCTAGCTTAGAGTAATAGGTCTCTTTCAAACAGGGGGCAATCTCAACCTGATTCGTTAAGGGATTGATACTCAGGTAGTGAGCATCGAAGAGTTTATGGATGTCCATACGCAGCAACAGTCCGTTGGCTGGATGGTCAGTTTTCGGACCGAGATAGGGAATGATGTGAGCCGCTTCTAAAACAGGTTCAAAAGAGCAACCTGTAATTGAGCAACACCCACCATAAGCTTCTATCAACAGGCGCTTAAACCTTTTTTGACCCGGACGAACAACAGTGGCTTTGGCGCTCTTTTGCCTTTCATCTTTTATATCGTCTGGGTTGAAATCTTGCTCCCTACCCGACTCCGACTGTACTAGACCTTCCCAGATTTCTAGCAATTCTATCCCAAGTTTAGTAGATGGAATCTTGTATTCCAACAGGCGCGTCAAAGCGACGAAAAGGTCATCTTTGTTATCGTCGCTGGATACCCCGTGGCGTGACACATATTCTTGGTAAATTTGAGCAAACCTTCTAAAATCAAGGTTTTCCCCAAGAGATAGTTGCTTGTTGGGTCGAATAAAAAACTTGTCAGCTTGCTCCTGTTGTAAGAGTTTTAGTAATTCTACAGAGACAGAATCCTCCTGTTTTTCTCCTCCCACCAGCTTGATTAATCTCCTAACAACTTCTCGCTTTTGCGTGAGGGTTAGTTGATAGCTTTTGGTATATCTCGCAAAGACAGCGGCAATGTCTTCCCAAATCTGAATTTCCCGCTCTGGGTGAAAGTCATAAGTAAAATCTTTAAGCCAATCCGAAAGCTTTTCGTCAATGACATAGCCGACCTTGTGATAAATCCTGGTGAGGCGAGAGACTTGGACAGATGTCAGTTCACTGACGGGAGTACTCGGTTTCACCATTTGATGGCAAGGAATTTGCTCAATAGAAACTGTCGCTGTGTTTAGGTTGAAGACCTGTGCTCTCAGGCTAGGCTCGTTGAAGTTTGATGACATCATCATTTCTTAAGAGTAATAATCAGTCTTAAAGCAAGTGCTATAAAGCTTTGGTTGAAAATCTTTCAAGAGAATCTAGTCGCCGTTCCACTCCAAAAAGAATGAGGAGTCAGTGGTGGAGCCAGCGGCTTTTTGTTGGGAAAAGGCACTCAGTTTTTTAGACGAACGGTTTCATAGGCATAAATAAACACTTATAAAGCGGCAACAGGCTACGGCTTAGTCGGGAAATTCGATTGGCTTGGCGTTACCTTACATCCTGAAGCTTCTCCAAAAAAACGCCCTGATGACAGCTTATTTGAACACTCACTGCCGTTCAGATTGCTCAAATTGTGCTACTCGGAGTAATGCCGGGAGCTTGTCATCAAGTGCTTGCGTAGCTTTAAAAGCCTGAGTGAGACTTGCCCTCCAACTCAGCTATATGGCTCAAGAGTCGGTGTTGCTTGGGCAGCTTGTTACGGGCGCATCAAAAACAACCTCAAAGGAAGCAGTTGGTATAAACCGTTGCAAAACTCTCTTATGGTCTTGAGCATCTTGGCGATTAGCAAACCGGGCAACAGTGTAATGTTGAGCTTTGGGCAGGAGTCGGACAATCGCCCAGGGACGAGTGTAATCTCCCGGTTGCTCAATTCGTTGATGAGATATAGCTTTCTCGCCATCGGTTTTTAAGGTACTGTGCACAATTGCCCACATCTGTTCCCAGGCGGGGCTGTTATCTTTGGGACCCAGATTCCAATCACTCACTGGCGCTGGTAGCCAGGTCAGGACATAAGAGTTATCGCCAAAGGTGACTTTCCAGGACAGGCGACTCTTTAGCTTGTGGCATTGATAGCCTTTGAGCCGTAGGACAGCACAAACATTTTCGCCTTCACGCTTGAGGCGAAGCCAATCACGATGTTTCATCAGTGGCAAGTATTACTAGATGAGTTGATGGTTGCTTTTTGGAAACAGGAAAGGCGAAATGCCTTCAGTTGCTCTGGCGCTATCGCTCTGTGACGGGCTGCCACAGAGAGTGGTGAGAGCTGGGTTCGTAGGCATTCGCCAAGCTGTGCTTATGATCAATTTGGAAGTTGATACGTTTTTCAGGCGGTTACTGCTTCAAGTGTCACCTTTGAACTCAACCACAGTGCAACAAGTCTCTATCTCCTTGAGAGAAGATTGGACTTGCCAATCGTTACGTTAAAGGTTGATGCCTCTTGAAAGAAACGCCTTGACGACAGCTTATTCCAGTGAGCGCTGACGCAAATATTGCTCAAATTGTGCTGAAAGCTGCCTGGGAGTGAAATTGAACGTTCTCAACCACCAATCTGCTAGCGCTAGAAGGCGTTGAGGTCTATCAGAAGGCTCTCGATGGGAAGTAGCGCTGGGGTCAGAAAACCAGTGCTGTACAGTTGAGGCAGAAACTCCGCACACTAGCCCAATCTCTCTATAACCTACGGGTGCCCAAACGATGGCAAAGTCGTTTGGGGACATGCGACCCCACATCCAGTTCTGGAACGCTGCTGTCTCTTCGTTTTCTCTACTCAAGGGACTTACCCTCCAGCTTGTTGAACTCGCCTAACAATTCGAGGTCTTGTTCGTAAGCCCAATCTTTTTGGCAGAAGGAATAGCTGAAGCTATTCGGATGCAAGCCTACTAGGTAATGCCAGCCTGTCACCTTATGGACAGTTCCAGTCGTCCACAAGCGGTCTACTATCATCCCGTAGTCATGGGCTTTTACATAAGCCCAAATAACTTCATCCCCAACAGAAAACTTAGGGGGATGCTGTGGACTACCTTCTTCTTTCGTCAGCACAATCTGTTGACCAGTCATGGCTAACCTCCACTTGGCTGTCGGCTTTACGCCTCTACGGGTGTAAGCATAGCATGATTTGTCATCACTAATCATATTTGTCATTAAAAATGACTTGTGATGACAAATCATGAAAGTAAATGCCAACGCTATAAACTGTTGGCATGAGTGACAAGCAAAAGCGAGACCGAATTACTCTTGACATAACGGACTTGAGAGAGCGCATAGAAACGGCTCGCTCAGAGCCGTTATGGAAAGAACTTTCTTTGTCAAGAAAAATAAGGAATCTCTTGCAGACGTACCTGGAGCAACTCGAAAAGGAGCGGCAACAGGAGGAACAGCGTAACAATCAGCCAGACAATTCGTAGAAGGAACAGCGCTCAGTAGCTTAAACGTGAAAGAATTGATGCTTAGAGACTGTTAATCTCCCCAGTTCTCAACAGCATTTCTTTACGCTCTGTGTCATTTAACCCTTTGTCAATTCGAGCCATCACCTCTTCTGAGCGCCGCATTGCTTCCATCTGTTCACCGCTTGTGCGGTTGGTGGGTCGCAGATTTTGAACCACACTGGAAAAATCAACTTGTCGGTGTTTGCGGGTGCTGTGCCACTCGGCTTGAGTCTGTCGCCAGTCCTCCCTCTCAATCATGTCTAGTTCCTGGCAAATTGCTGGTGAGAGTCTGTAATCAATGCAGTTGGAAAGCTCACTACTGTCATAGCTACTACCAGCAGAGCAGCCCTGATTTTGACAGCGAGGAAGTTTGTCATGTCGGTAGTCATAACCATCAATCAGCATTGCTACTAAATGCGGTCTGACAATTCCCAAATCGTGACAACAGTAGCATTTCCAACTGGGTTGCCATACCTCCTTTTCGTAACCCGGTTTGTCTTCTTGCCGCAAAATCTCACGGGGCAGCTTCTTCACGACTCATTCCCCCAAATGCGGTTGTTGGCTTGCGCCCATTCACGAAACTTAGTCCTTTCGGAACGCTCTTCTCCAGGAGCTAACCCAACAAAAGCCCCAGCGCCTTGGGTTCGCATCTCCTCAAGCCACTCGTCCCGGCGCGGGTGATTTTCCCAATCTTGGCTGGGAGCGATCGCTTCCCCGACGTTGGCACGAAACTGTGGATACAACTCGTCGAAGTGCGTCCACACCCACCTCTCAGGAAGTGTCGGCTTCTTTGGCAGCTCTGCTGCCTTCTTTAAGCCAAACTTCAAAAAATTCTCTCTCTCAAATAGCGAGAGAGAGTTTAAATGGGTTTTATTAGTTTTATTAGTTTTAGGTGACTCAGACCCTTTGTCCGGTGAGGAGTCTGGCGATTGATTGTTGTGTGAGTGCATCGCTTGTTGCGTGGGTGCATCGTTTGTTGCGTCTACGCATTGCAGGTTGCGCTGGTGCATCGTTTGTTGCGTGGGTGCAACACTGTTGCGTGGGTGCAACACTTTAACCTTGGCTTTAATCAGCTCTGAATCGATGTATCTCATCTGGTCTAATTGCTTGAGGGCGCGGCTGACACTGCTCTTGTCGAGTCCTAGATCAGAGGCCATCTCCGTAACTGTTACCTCAACACCACGATCGCCAAATGGGTCAGACGTTGCGATGTAATAAAGAACTCCTAACTGAGCGCGTGTGAGTGTTTTGAAATCCTTGAGCCACTGCTCTTTTGTCACCCGTAGATGCAGTGCATTAGATGGCTTCTTTCGAGTTCCTGTCATAATAGAAATAGGTTGAATGATTAGATGCCCCGTACCTCACTTGTTCTGAGATCGGAGCTAATTTTTTAGCTCTCAGCCGTGCTAGAGAGCCATTGGCAAGCGTTTAGATGATTTCCAGTTTGTCCTGGGTAGGTTTCGCTCTCTATCAGGCATAGCGGCGGCGAAGTAATTCCCGCGTGGTTGTTCCTTACAGCAAGGATTCAGCCTTGCTTGTGGTCTGATGTAAACTTGTAGGTGTCATAGATGCTCCATCATCTGTGAATTGCCCTTAGCTAGGCTCTGGGGAATTAAGCTATCCTTCAACTTTAGTTGATAATTGGCGTATGCGCTAATTCTGAGTAGCGTATTATCGAAGGATGAGGAACAAAATCTTTGACCAGGTACTGAGGCAGCATGGGATAAGCGGCAAGTGGCTATCTCAGGAGTCTGGTGTTGCGGAGGCGACAATTAGTAAGTTCCGTAAAGGTCGGAGTTCAATCACTG
The DNA here is from genome assembly GCA_019358875.1 of Symplocastrum torsivum CPER-KK1. Classification (GTDB taxonomy): domain Bacteria; phylum Cyanobacteriota; class Cyanobacteriia; order Cyanobacteriales; family Coleofasciculaceae; genus Symplocastrum; species Symplocastrum torsivum. The sequence goes on along the minus strand of JAHHIF010000062.1, from coordinate 31,766 downwards.
TAGAGATTGAGGATAAGTTAATCGCGTGCCTCCCCTACGAAGTGCGGAAAGACTATTTCTCAGAAATTTTGGGTGGGGCTTGCTCAGAGCGTCTGCCGGATTTAAAGCAGGTAATTGAACAGGTAGATTTGGCTCAGTTGCCAGATGGGCTAAACGCGATCGCCCGTCGGCTTCGCGTCACAACCAGTAATTCCACTGATCCAGCCTCTGTATGAAAAACTCAAATGAACTCACAACCCTCATCGGGGTTATTGGGTTGATTGTCAGGAGAAAGCACTTGTTCTGCCTGCACCCACTGCTTTTTCCAGTTGCGAATTGTACTAGCACTCACGCCAAGTAATTCTTCAATCTGCACTGCACTCTTGCCCTCACGCAGCAGATTCTGACAAGCTTGCCTAGTTTCTGGTGGGTGTATCCGAGGCCGACCCATTTTCACTCTCTTAGGTCGGGTTAAATTAGCTCGGTTCGCCATTGAGCCGAGTGATTGAGCTGAAACTCCTGTGAGCCTCTCAATTTCTCCAACATCTCGACCATCTCGATACAGTGCAAGAGCTTGCTCCTTTTGAGCAGTTGAATAGAATAGACGTGGTTTGAATAGACCTGCCGCTTTGAGCCAATCATTGACTATCTTCGTGGGAACTCCGGTCAAATCCTCAATCTGACTGGCACTCATGCCATCAGTATGTAGATTCAGACAGCGCTGCCTCAGTTCGGGTGTAGGCTCTACTAACCTGTCTAAGTGATTGGCTTGACGAATCCACTCCCTTAGGCGACGGCAGTTCGTCACACCCGTTAGCGACTGAATCCTCTCAAGCGAGTAACCTTGAGTATGCAGCTTTACACACTGCTGCTTCACTTCATCTGAATAAGGTGGCTTGATCTCTGGTGGTAGTATTACCGGGAAGACTTCAGCAGGAATCGGATGCAGCTTTTCTTTGATGAGTTGCACCAGCACATGGAAGTAAAGGCAATTCTCGCACTCAAGCTCACCTCCAGGATTCAGGCAATTACAAAATGGGTGCCAATCTTTCAAAGCTTCCGCTTCAGCCGCAGTAAACCGTTGTGTGGCTTGCTCAAAAGTATTGATTGTCAGTTGTGAAAACATAGAAATCCTCTGTCACTAGAATTTAACAAGCGAGTTCAGTGTTAGATCGTTAAATCAACCGAAACAACTTCTCCGTTCAAAATTGAGACTTTGCTGACAAACTTGTCATAGATAATTTCTCGCTCCTTCAGATTGAGCGTGTACCAAAAGCTTTTCTTTTTGGCTTCAGGACGACTAATCATCTGTTGAGCCGTCTCTTGAACAAACTTTTTCTGCTCTACCTGAAGACTTTGCCCCTCAATCTCCTTGATTAAGCCGTATTTAGCCTGTTTGAGATGAGGTGTGGGGCTAATTTCTAGGAGTTTGTCGAGACCTTCTAATTGCTGTTTGAGGAGTGTAAGTTTTGAGGCTTCTAGTAAATCTTCTTTACACTCATTAGTTCTCGTTGACAGCTCATGCGCTAGATGAAACAACTGATGAATAATCGCCTCATCAAGTTTTTCCGTTCGGATACACTTACGATTGCTACAGCCAATCGTCGAATTTCGACAACCGTAATATCGATAATCGGCGCTATGCTTCAGTACACACTTATGACCACATTCGTCGCAAACAACAAGTCCTGTAAGATAGAAAGCTAATCCAGGAGTGCCTATCATCCGGCTATTTGACTTGAGAATCGCTTGAATTTCCTGAAATTCTTCATCAGTAATCAATCGAGAATCTGGGTGGGTATCATAGTGAACTTCCCAGGAATTTGGGTCTTTCTTGCCGCCTTTCCTTTGAAATTTCTTGTAAGCGGTATGACCTCGCAAAACCGGATTTTCTAGCCAGACTTTAAAGTTCGCTCCGGATGCCCAGAAAAGCACTTGTTTACTGAGAACTAGATTAGTCTCCTTGTTAGACTTCTTAAAGATTTCTTGAGCTTCACTATCACCTGACTTGGCAACTCCCTTCTTCTTTCGCTCAACCCCATATTTTAGATAAAGGTGTGTCAGAACGGGTCGAGTCCTTCTTAGTTGAAGAAAAACCTCCACTGACTCTCTAGCAATTTGAGATTTACTAATACCAATAAGTTTGGTTGAGGTGTTAGGTTCATTGTAGAGAGCTAGATAATCTTGCGGTCTATCCTGTAGAAGACAGATAACAGGTTCAGTATCTAGAACATATTTATCATCTTCGATAACATAGCCCCAAGGTGCTCGTGTCCAAGCAACTTTGTTGCCCCGACGGTATTCAAAACCGCGTTGGATTCTCTCCCTGAGCATACGCCGCTCATGCTGAGCAATTGTTGCCTGCAAATCTGCACTTAATTCTCCAGAAGCGCTGTTGAGATCTACTTCTCCTTGGTCAAGTAGTGTCAGTTTGATATTAGAGCTTCTTAAGAGTTCTTTAATTTTGTAATAGACTAGAGGTTCTCTAGTTAACCTGTCCCAGCGGGTTGCAACAATTACGTCTACCTCTCCCTGAGCAACTGAAGATAAAAGGTCGTTAAAACCGGGTCTATCTGGATTAGCTCCTGATTCAATATCTTGGTAGATCTTATCTACGCCAAACTGCTCAATGCGATGGATTTGTTGCTTGAAAGCATTGTGGTCAAAGGCTTGCTCGTGAGTTGAAACTCGCGCATATCCACATATCTTACCCATAAAAACCTCCTAAATCTAATGTCATGATACTAGAAAATTGTGCGCGTGTAAGTCAAGTTACGCTTGCACAAAAAAAGCTTTTAGTAATAAATAAAAGCCAAATAAGCTACCTGATAAAAGTAGATGAAATGGCTTCATCTGCCGTTAATCATGTTTTTGTGACTCTAATATCTAAATACCAGAGTCACAAAGCCAATGAAAAACTTTTTGAATTTTTTGAGAAATGTTAAGAAGAATAGTACCAGTAGAAATACCTGTCGCTGTCTAACCCAACCTCGACCGATACCATTTGGCTGGTTTGTTTGCTTCTGTAAGGAATCCCGTCTCGCCAGTAGAAGCAGGAGTCGAAGAGTTTTATGCCTGCTGTGAGAGCTTTCCAATAAGCTCTCCAGAGCTGACCGAAAGATTCATCGCTGTTCTTGTGGTTCCACAGAGCCAAAATCCAGTACCCTTGCCAACCCATACTCCTCAGGTCTTGAAAATATTGTTCCTCGACTGTAGGCTCGTCGTAAAAATTATTCCTAAGGAATTTCAGAAAGTGGCGGTAGCGTGCTTTTTGTTTTGCCTTGTTTGTCCAGAGGGGATGAGAATTGAGTAATGTTTTTTGGAAGTTATCTCGAAACTCTTCTCTCCGATTATGAATAAATAGCTCTTGAGCTGTTTCAAAGGGATAGTCAATTCCTTCCTTTTGGGCCCACTCTCGAATCTTTTGTTCTCCTTGGAAAAGGAGTTGATAGATAGCCTTTTCAATGTCGGTTGCTATATGCAGGTCTTCTAGGGCAGCTTGAGGAAGTACGTGGCTCAGAGAATGACCTGCCTGAGTAGGGTCAGGAATTAAGTTGAAAATTTTATTAGGTAGCACGATTGACTTGACCTGCCAGCTGTTCTGGATGCATCGCATCCAGTAGCGTTGCTGGTTATTGGCAGGAGCGAAATCAAAGGTAGCGATGCTCCGGAGCGCTTCTGCTAGTTTCCAAAAAGCCAGAGTTTGAGGAGTGTCGGGTAGTAAAGTGAGACTCCAATAGAGGTGGAGTTCCTGGAAGCCAAAGGCAGTATCTGAGGCGAATTTCTGAGAGGCAGCGATTGCCAAAGCTTCTCTGAGGGTAACTTGTTTTGGGCAGTCATTCAGATCGAAGATTTCAATGATGGTTCCTTCAAAATCGCAGGGGTCTCCTATTTCATCAATGATGAAGGCTTGCAATGTTTCTAAAGAGGATTCTTGCTTGATGGCTAGCAGTAACTTTTTTTGTCCATGTTCATGACGTAGCCAGCCTAAAGTACAAAGGATGTTGCTGCGATGGGCATAGACAGGGTTGTAGCTAGTTGCAAAAGCAGTGCGTATCTGTACCCGATGGTTGAGCCAGAACTCGCGCAGTTTCTTGGGCTGATGTAACAGGGAGGGAGTAAGTTTTTTTTGGGGGGTAGGTGGCTTGAGATTGTGGAGTTCTTTTTCGGGCAGCGGTTCGGGTAAGATCTGGTGGCAGCTCGTAGCCCAAAGATGAGTTTGGAAGTGCGTCCAGCTCAAAAATTCTTCTAACGCTAAACAGTAATTTTTAAGTTTTTCTTTCTGGATTGTTTGGTCGGAAGAAGGCGGATTGGCTAATGGTTTTAGGGTGTAAAGAATTTGTGTGGCATCTTTGAAAAACTGTTGAATTGGAACAAGAGCTAGATACTCATCCAAATGGTTGAGTAATTCGGTTTTTGTGAAACCATAGCTAGGCAGAATATAGCGTCTCAAGAATGTCCGGAGACGACTAACAAGTAGAGGCTTATCCTGACTGACTGTGGTTAGGGTGAATTGCTCCAAGGCTTCGTTGAGTGTCTCTAATTTCATGGCTTCTTTTCCAGTCAGTATCTTGAGAACTGATAACTTTCAAACGTTGATTTATGATCGCAATGACAACATCCAATCTAAAACAAACACTCCCTAGTAGTCGGGATGATAATGCATCGCTGCTAGGCGATCACCCATCACTTTTGTAGTGGTGTAAGTATCACGAAAATAAGAACGGTTGGAATCAGGCTCTAGACGAGCGCGTTTTTGGAGAGTTCAGTCAGAGGGGATTAAGCAAAGGCTCAAGGGGAAGTGAAACAGTCTTCAAAAACCGACATTAACGAAAACACGGCACAAGACCCGTCAGGTTTAATGCGATCGCAACCACTACCAACTACTTCGGTAAGAAAATCATGCTCCTTTCACAACGCAGTAGCCCAAACGTGGCAACGCACTTGTTAGACAATTATTCGGCAAAGGGAAGAGCGGCAACATGTCGTATAAAAGCGTACTTTTCTGTCAGCAGCAATTTAGACCAGCTTATTGATGACTCGCAAGAATCGGGGGGTTACTCTCAATAAGAGCCGATTTTTGGCTTTCTAAGTTCCATAAATTTTAGGAATTACCCCCATCAACGCTATACCGTCATTACAGCTTATTTTCTACCTCACATAATGTGAGATTATCGGTATTTGACATCCTGAACGGATGAGTGATTGATAAGTTGGATTGATGACTTATTACCGATTGAGACACAATATTCTTTATGTCATATTGATACAAAAAAAATACCCCAGATAAGTGGGGTAAGGGGATACAAGTATATTTTGTTCACAAAAAGTAGTTATCCGACAGTGCCTCTTACTGGATGAGTGCGATCGCGCACTTGTCTGTCAAGTCTGCCAACTGGATGCCACTTTTTCTGTGAGGAGGTTTTCAGAAATAGGGCTTGAGTTTAACTTTGCTCCCAAAGCAGACTAATTAAAATCAGCAAGCTAATAAGGGATATCAAGGCAATGGAAAATCTTGTGGGAGAACCAATCGAGGGATATTGTTTCTTGATTTTCGTTTAAGGCGATTTCCACTAAAGAAGTTACCAGTCAGGTGAGACAATGAGGATGTCCCATTTGGGCAATATAGGAGTATCTTAGCTAGTCTGGTAATTTGTTTTTCAGAAATCACCTAAGTCCCGTTAGATACTCAGGACTTACGGGACAAGGCACTGTGGGGCAGTACTCGCAGCACTTCTGTTAGGGTAGTTACCCCTATGGTCACCTTCTTAATCGCCGCCATCCGAAACGAGTCAAAATTGATTTCACCCAGGTAGCGGTGCAACTGGGTCATTGTTCCCTCGTAAATTAGCTGTCGCACTGTGTCATCGACGTTCAGTAGTTCCACAATCGCTTCCCGCCCTAAGTAGCCGGAATTGAAGCACTTAGAGCAACCCTTGCCACGACGCCATGCTTGCGGGTTCGCTTCTTGTATCGATAAGCCCAGCTTCCTCAAATCAGCTTCAATGGGTGTATGAGGTTGGGCGCAGTGGGGGCAAACTCTGCGGACTAAACGCTGAGCGACAATCCCCAATAGAGCATCACTGACTAAACCCGGATCTGGACCAATATCTTTGAGGCGGGGAATCGCACTGACAGCATCGTTAGTATGCAAGGTCGTCAGCACCAAGTGACCCGTCAACGCCGCCCGAATCGCTGTTTCTGCTGTTTCGCTGTCCCGAATTTCCCCGACCATGATGATGTCCGGGTCTTGTCGTAAAATCGCTCTAAGTCCTGCGGCTAAAGTCATCCCTGCCGCCTCATGTACTTGGGTTTGGGTAATGCGGGGCAACACATATTCCACCGGGTCTTCTACCGTCACCACATTCACATTTTCAGTAGCTACAGCTTGTAGAGAGTTGTAGAGCGTACTGGTTTTCCCCGAACCAGTTGGACCTGTGAGAATAATTATCCCCTGAGGCTGCTGCAACCAGCTTCTGTACAGCTCCAGATTTTTTTTGGAGAATCCTAAATCTTCTAGACCAGAAAAGGGGTTTCGTCGGGGGAGTAAGCGAATCACGACTTTCTCTCCACCCACGCAGGGGAGGGTACTCACCCGCATGTCCAGTCCTAGTTGGGTTTCCTCGCCAGAGGTGTAGTTTTCTCCAATCCGCCCATCTTGAGGACGACGGCTTTCGGCAATGTCCATGTTGCACATGACTTTGAGGGCAACAATCGCCCTGCGGCTGACATCAGCTTGCAGAGTGGTAATATCGCGCAGAATGCCGTCAATGCGATAGCGAACTCTTAAGCCATCTGACATCGGTTCTAGGTGAATATCGCTGGCGCGGTTGCGTAGCGCACTGGAAATAATGGTTTTAATCCGGCTAATTTGGTCAGCAGCTTTGGAGAGATAAAGTTGTGTAACTTCACTGATGTCTTCTTGCTCTGCCTCGCCCGTGAGAGGATTGACTATTTGTTCGGAGCTGATGGAGTTAGCATTGAAAGTTTGGGTGAGAAACCAAGTGCGATAGCTTTTATCGGCAATGGGAATGATTTTGATGTCGGCAAGGGTGCCTAGGGCGAAGCCCTTGCCTATGGCATCGCTTAGTTTTTTAATGTCCTCTTCTGTAAGAGCGACTGGACTGCCCAGGTAGTAACAGTTGCGCCAAAGCAGCAGGGGAATTACGGGAGGTAAAGCACTGCGATTGGGAACGTCCCGAAAAAAGCGGGAGCTGACTTCCGAATCAAGCATTTCAAAGTTAACAATTCCTTGCTCATCTACCAAAAGCTTCAGGGCTTCGTCACAGGTAATTTCACGGTTTCTTAGCTTAGCCCAAGCGGAGGCAATAGTAACGCAAGATTGCATTGTTTTTTCCAACAAAAATAAACAGCAGGGATTGAATTATATGGTTCGTGCCGTAATGCGTTAGCAAAGCGGCGCTCTCTTCGCATCGCTCACGAGCCATCAGAACCTCACTTACTCTGACTCGTTCCATTCAACGGATGTCGTCCTCACGTTGCGACCACCGGGCATAGAAGTTTGGAATGTAGCAGTTTGACCAGGGCTAAGCGTCTCTTCATTTGTGGGAACGGAACCCCTCTCAGTCACGCTGCCATTCTCGTCAAGAAGTTCATAGTTAACCATAGGTTGGTAAACTGTTTTGTTTGTATTATTGACAACATTACCAATCATTTGTTTGCCGTTGTATCTTACGTTACTGATAATTATTTGGGACTGAGCTTGGGATCGAGCGCTAGTTTTTTTTTCACACAAGCTACTGAGATTCAGAGTTCTGCCATCTTCTGTTTGCATATAACAAATGGGCTTATCAGTGTCTGAGCTTGAAACAACTGGATATCTATCACCTACAGTCAGCGGATGACTAAAAGCAGTTTCAGCTACGAACAGAAGCGAGGTAGCTGTGAGGGCAGCTATTAAACAAAAGTATTGATGCATGGCAATAATAGTCGAGACAATATGCTTTTCTGGAATTCGCTTTACAGATAGAATCGAACAGGGAACTGTTGATTAGCAGTGCAATCAAGTTGGGTCAAATGAAGTCAAACCTTTCTAGATCTAAGTAGTGATCGCACCTTGCATAGGAAGGCAGTGCGATCGCGTAGTGTGCGCTCTGCGCGATCGCCTGAAACAACTCAAAAATGAGTAGTACAAATGAGTACTCTATCTAAATTGTTTGAAGCTAGTTGATGATTGTTGCTCACACTACTGGAACAGTAGTGTTGGAAATTCTTTTTGCAGGTAGAACCGAACCTTGAAGTTGTTAACGAGTAGCCCAATCGAGTTGGGTCAAACAAAGTCAAATCAAGTTTAGTACCACCCTGTGCAGGTGCCCAAGGGGAAACCTACCGTTCTGGCGCAAGCTTGCATCTGGATGGGATTGCGGTCATTGAACATTGGCGTGAACGTGCTTTGTCCCGTGTTAATCTGAGTTGTCCCGCATGGACCAGATAAGCCGCCATTGCTATAACGACGGTTAACCCAAACGGTGTCACCAACAGCGCCTCCGGTGATCCTCCCCCACGCTGTACGCCGCGTGGCATTATAGCGGAGTTCGACGACCCGCGAGGTGCCAGTGATCTGCCTACGACTAACCGTTGCTGCGGGTCCGACCGCTGGTTCGCCGCCACTGCATCCCGGCCCTGGTGAATTGAGTTCTCGGCCAGGTTGCATTGGGGCGGGTTTAGGCGAGTTCTCCACTGGTTTTGGTATATTTTCTACTGGGGCGGGTCCGGGTGCAAGTTCCCCTGCGACGGTTTTTGGTGATGTGACTTCCTGGGCGAGGGCAGGAAAGACAACTGAACCTGAGAGTAAAGTTAGCCCAACTACAATAGCGGAAATACGAGATTTAAGCAGCATGATAATTCTCCTTGAAATTTTAAGTTGGCTAGCATCAAAGCACTCGTCAGTTCTTCCCAAAGGAGACACAACTATTAGTGGTATCTCACTAGAAGCTAATCAATACACATGACTGATTGCCTTAGTTAACTTGGTAATAACTGTGCTTATGTCGTTCAGATTGAACTAAGGATAAAAGGTAGTCAATATCATGAACTTCATAACTGAATTGGTCTTTTTATTTTGTTAAATTTGAGAAAATATAATTGTAAAAAAACTGTTCTAGAAGTTCTGAAAAGACTCCAAAAACAGCGCTCGCACTCAGGAGACGCTCCACAGGGTCAATTCAGTGCCAATACACAGGCTGGACTCAATGGTCACGCAGCCCTTAATGGTTCTATTCGCCCTTGGTTGCTCATTAATGGGCAGTTGCGCGAATTATCGCTCTTTTGTCACTCTCGTCAGAGCGAAATCTGAAACCCTTACAGCGAGGGAGTTTTACATTTGAGCTTATGAATTGGGTTTCTATCAGTTTGCGATCGCTCAAATACTGCGTGGACAAAGCTTTCCTCCATCGGCTGTTATTTTTATTTTCCCGGGGTGACAAAAGAGCGTTATAGCGGTTCTCAAATGAGTGGAGTACACTCAACTTCTGCCCTTTTCCCTCTGCCTTCTGCCTCAAAGCCAACTACTTTGTACCTCAGCAAATAGAGAAACGCTATATCACAAGCCGAGCCTCCTGAGAGCGAACAAGTCGAGGATGACTCACCCAACTTCACGGTGGGTGAGTGCCAGTCCCGAACCCAAACGTCTCAACCTGACAATCCTGACGAAACCAAGAACTTCTCCAATCGCTGGTCCAGCTTTATGAATTTTATGAAGCCTGGGCACCATTGTTGTTCTCACTGGGAGTACTCGGCTGTCTGTTTGCGTTGTCCTGGCTAACAAACTGGTATGGAGTGACCAACCACTTGGCACGTCAACTGCCAAAGCCCAGTTGGGCTACAGCTTGGCACTCAAACTCAACCCCTGGTCGGCGGTGGCAAGAATTGCTTCCATTTTTCTTGCTTTTCTAAATGCTTTTCACGCCCTTTTCTCTCATATTTTTGGTTGTCGAAGCAAATCCTGGACAATTCCCCTACCTAGCACTCGCCTGAGACATTAATTACGTAATGTTACTACTCATAAAGTTAGTTTAGATACTCTCGGCTACTGAAAACACTTGGGATTGCAGTGTCATTTTCTTTCACCAATCATTTGCGGCTTAGGGGTTTATCCTGATTCGTGCAAGATCTGAGTTAAGCAACATATTGATGTAGCTGCCACTAACCGTGATGCCTAGTTCTTTTGCCATATGTTTTGCTAACCATTCTCCTGTCCAGCGCGAAAAAGAGTAACCATACTCACGCGGACTATGGTTCACTAGTTCTTTCAACCGATTGAGATACCGCTCATCAACAAGCCTGGGCCGACCCCTCGATGGATCGTCCCAGTTATGAGCCTGACCTGCCTGTGCCTTAGCAATCCAGTACCGTGCAGTCTCTTGAGAACACCCTAGTACAGCACGGCGTAAGTAAAGCACCCATATGATGGGACACTAGAGTTAAATAAAGATAAACTGCTGTAAAAGCGCAAAGGAAGGGGGACGTGGCAGGATTAGCGCCAAAATTATTGACTCTAAGGGAGTGCGATCGCACTGAGCTAGAAAAATTACTCAATCGCCGTAGCACACCCCAACAAATAGCACTTCGAGCTAAAATCATCCTACTGGCAGATAAAGGGAACAATAACCGTGAAATTGGACGGGAACTGAACATCAGTCGATTCATGGCTCGCAGATGGCGCAATCGATGGTTAGAGTTAAGCGAACGCTCAATACCAGTTATTGAACGATTACAGGATGAAGAGCGCAGTGGTAAGCCAGCCAAATTTAGCATGGAGCAAGTAGTAGAATTATTTGCGCTTGCCTGTTGTGAGCCAGAAGATTACGGACGACCGATCAGTGATTGGACAGCAAGGGAATTAGCAGAAGAAATAGTCAAACAGGGTATTGTCGAAAGCATATCGCCACGTCATGTGGGACGGTTATTAGAAGAAGCTCAAATCAAGCCACACCAGAGTCGCTACTGGTTAACCCCCCCCCCTTGATGATGAATTTGAGGCTAAAGCCCAAAACATCAGCAATCTATACATCACGGCGATTGAGCGTGCTGGAGTTGGGGAACGAACAGTGTGTATTGATGAAATGACAGGTATTCAAGCAATCGAACGGAAAGAAAAAGACCTGCGATTACGACCAGGTAAAGTTAAACGACGAGAAGCGAGAGTATATCCGTCATGGAACACAGGCATTAATCGCCAACTTTGATGTCGTCACAGGTCAAATTATCCATCCGACTTGCGGAGACACCCGAACTGAGCAAGACTTTGCCCAAAACATCCGTAAAATCATTGAGAGTAACCCTGATGCAAAAAAATGGCATCTAATCATGGATTGTCTCAATACCCATCAGTCCGAATCTTTAGTTCGCCTGGTAGTTGAACTTGAAGGATTAGAAATTGATTTGGGTATTAAAGGTGAATCAGGCATACTTCAATCGATGAAAACACGGGCAGCTTTTTTAAGTGACCCAACACATCGAATTGTTTTTCATTACACCCCTAAGCATTCCTCTTGGCTTAATCAAATTGAAATGTGGTTTAGCATTCTTGTCCGCAAACTACTAAAACGGGGGAATTTTGTCAATACCAATCACCTCAAAACTCGAATCTTAGATTTTATTGATTATTTTAATCGCACTATGGCGAAGCCATTCAAGTGGACTTACAAGGGTAAGGTCTTAGCGGTTTAATGGGTGCTTTACTTACGCCGTGCTGTACTAGTGCTTTGCAGATTTGGGTCTGAGATTGACCTGTATTTGCTAGCAGCATAATTTCAATGCGACGACGGGACTCTGGAGGTAAATCAGCTTGCATGCTCTTTAGCAGAAGCTTTCGCTGAGAAGAAGTTAAGCACTGACCTTGCTTTTCCACAGCTATTCTTCCTTGTAAAACTTCAGTAACTGATTGCCTTAGTTAACTCAGTAAAAACTGTGCTTATGTTATTCAAATTTAACCAAGGCTAAAAGTCAGTCAACTCCATGAAATTCATAACTGAATTTAAGTTCGGCTAACAATAACTCACAAGCCAAATTCATAAACTTCATTTTGTAGTGAAAAGGCTTGCGCTTGCCTGTAGTTGTAAAAAAAATCAGTTTGGGAGCTTGTAACTTGTAGTACCATAAGCTCCCCGTTGGACTCGCTAAATCGCCGCTACTCTAAACGAGTCAAAATTAATTTGACTCAGGCGACGGGTGCCCCTAATCGGTTCTCAATAACCGCAAAAAAGTCATTAATTTCATTATCATCATTAGGATTAATCAATTTACCTTCAGAGTTTACTGGAAAAGTTCTTAGGGTGACAGATTCTTCGACATTTCCTCCGATGACATCAATTTCACCAGGTCTTGTTGCGACAACAATATCAACATGTGCTTGGTAGTCGTTACCTACAGCAGTATCGTATGTTACTGTTATGCCGTCATTCTCCGATCTATTGGCAACAATCAAATCACCAGGTTGCAGTGAATATTCATCTATTGGGTGTCCTATGAAGGCGGCATCACTTCCTCTATCTTCGATGGCTTGATTAATATAGTTAGCATGACGCTGAGAGTAATTGAACTCGTCGCCAGCTCCTGCTTCTTGCATCACCCAAGAAATGAAAGCCGCAGACCAAGGGTTATTATCGTCATCATCCACTTCTTCAGATGTATCTATGTCAGTTCGATTTATACCTTGAGTTTGCCAATATTCATTTGCTATCCGTTGCCAAGCCTCTTCATCGCCTTCTTTTCGATAATCGTCATCTTGCTCGTAGACATGGTTACCGAAAAAGTCCCATTGCTCGTCAGCTATTCTTACAACTTCGTCTCCAAAAACACTGCCGAGGTCATAAACTTTCCACTTTGTACCCGAATAGGAAGCGTCTGTGTTAGGAGCTAGACCAACCGTTCCGTCTGCTGTGCGTCCATCTAAGAAAAGGAAATCAGGGTTAGGATTGGCTCCCTTGTTTTCTAGCGTAATAATGCCTTCACTAACTTCAGCAACTTGCCACTGTGTACCTGAATATGGCTCGTTTGTGTCAGGAGCTAAACCAACCGAGCCGTCTGCTGTGCGTCCATCTAAGAATTGGTAATCGTCGTTAAAATTTGCTCCCTTATTTTCTAGCGTAATAATACCTTCACTAACTTCAGTAACTTGCCACTTTGTACCCGAATATGGCTCGTTTGTGTCAGGAGCTAAACCAACCGAGCCGTCTGCTGTGCGTCCATCTAAGAATTGGTAATCGTCGTTAAAATTTGCTCCCATGTTTTCCAACGCAATATATTGGCCGGTTCTTAAATCTCCAACAAGCGCAGCATTCGCAGCCGCCCCCGTCAACGAATCGGCAGCAGGCGTGGTATCGAGGCTGGCAAGGTTGCTAGCGGTACTGGGACTCAATGGAATAATAGCTCCAGCAGAGTCAGACTTTAGCTGGATAGTAGACATTGAGAGTGGCTCTAGCTCTGGTGTAAAAGCACCCTCGCTATTAGTAAACCCTATAGCATTGGGCATTCCAGTAAGTCCAACATAACTATCCAAAGCAGCTCCCATTATGGGGTTTCGTTCTGATAAAGCTGTCCCATCTAGAGGGATTGTTCCAAAAGCGTCCATACTTAAATACCTTTAGTGAACTTAAACATCAAATTGGGAAGCACAGATTAGTGGTCTGCGATCGCTTCAACCAACTTGTTACTTATGGCTGGATAAAGAGAAACTACATCCAGCTTTTTAATTCAGATTGACCTAATCCTTAAAGCTAATCAATCTCATGAACTTCATAACTAAATAGGCTTGTTGTTTTTTTGAATGTGAGGCTTCTAACTCTCTCGATTTGTGGAATTAACCCTTCGGTAGAAGCAAATTTCATAAACTTCATAAAATTCATATTTTTAAGTAGAGCAACAAATTTTAACTTCCCGTAGTCAGTCGAGTTGAACCGTTCTAGGTATACTGAGCAGCAAACTTAGAGGCAGAGATGAGCAATGGGTGCTGATGACATCTCAAAGCTAGTAGAGTTTGCCGACACTTTGGTATATGAAAAGACAGGACAACACTTAGAGACTGTCGATAAAGATATACTTGGGCAAACTTTGAAAGGCAAGAAACTCAGTGCTATAGAGTTCCCTAGCTATGAAAATAGCTACGTACAGCGGTATCTCGCCCCGCAGTTATGGAAACGGCTGTCCTACGTAGCAGGAGAAAAAGTTGGTAAAAAAACTGTTCTAGAAGTTCTGAAAAGACTCCAAAAACAGCGCTCGCAAACAGAAAGCGCTCCACAGAGTCAATTCAGTGCCAATGCACAGGCTGGACTCAATGGTCACGCAGCCCTTAATGGTTCTGTTTCCCCTTGGTTGCTCATTAATGGGCAGTTGCGCGAATTATCACAAGCCGAGCCTCCTGAGAGCGAACAAGTCGAGGATGACTCACCCAACTTCATGGCGGGTGAGTGCCAGTCCCGAACCCAAACGTCTCAACCTGACAATCCTGACGAAACCAAGAACTTCTCCAATGGCTGGCCCAGCTTTATGAATTTTATGAAGCCTGGGGCACCATTGTTGTTCTCACTGGGAGTACTCGGCTGTCTGTTTGCGTTGTCCTGGCTAACAAACTGGTATGGAGTGACCAACCACTTGGCACGTCAACTGCCCAAAGCCCAGTTAGGCTACAGCTTGGCACTCAAACTCAACCCTTGGTCGGCGGCGGCTCACTATAATCAAGGAGCAGCTTACGAAGACCAACATAATTATGAGCGTGCCCATGCCGAATATCAGTTGGCGATCGAGGGCGGACTGATTGAGGCTTACAACAATCAAGCCCGCTTGTACATTCTGGAAGGAAACTATGATGCAGCTATTTCCCTGCTGCGAAGCGGTCTTGGCTTGGCTAAAGATGACCGAGTTAAAGCAGATATGTACAAAAATCAAGGCTGGGCGCGGTTGGAACAAGGTCGCTATGCTGAAGCCAAGCTTGACCTAACTGAAGCAATTAAACTGAAAAGCGATCGCGCCTCCGCCTACTGCCTGCTAGCCCAAGTACTGGAACGCGAGGGGGATAAAAAAGCCGCGCAGGTGCAGTGGGAAAACTGTCTTGGATTTGCCTATCAGCCAAATACCCCAGAAGAAGACAAATGGGTTCATTTGGCACGTCAACGCTTGAGTGCTGAGGAAGGCAAGATATGAAATGCAGAGTTTCACTTTCAATCGTTCTCGGTCTGATGCTGACAGCTACAGATTGGGGAACTGCTAGCAATTGGCAGTCAAACGTAACACTCGCCGTAGAGGTATCAACAAATACTTGCAATCCGGTTGGACGACTGCTCAGCGTTCAAGGAGCCGTGCAACTTAAGCGTCAGGGATGGTCGGACTATCATTCAACCAATGTTGGGGCGGTGCTTTGTCTCGGTGATGTAGTAAGACCAGCCAAGGGAGCGAGAGTCATTGTCCAGTGTGCTGACCCCAACCAGAATCCTTGGACAGTCCCTGACGGCGTACCATCAGGCGTAGCTACTGGCTGCCCTGAACCAAACGAAGCACTATTCAGGACAACTGGCCCACTTACTCCCACTCGCGACCCGCTTGCCCGTGGCATTCCTTATATTATTAGCCCCAACAACACATTGCTGCTTAACGACAAGCCGACGCTGCGCTGGCAGGTTGTACCCGGTGCAACCAGCTACATCGTGCGTGTGAGTGGTCCGGGAGTGAACTGGGAGACGGAAGTCAGCACAACTGAGGTGGTCTATCCCGGTAAACCACCTTTGCAACCCGTAGAACAAGGGTATTTACTAACGGTTGAAGCGGATAATGGTGAATCACCAGCGAGGGGAACCTTCGGCTTGCTTGATGAGCAGCAGGCTCAGGGCGTGCGGACTGCTACCGATCGCATTGCTAGCCAGAACTTGTCTGAAGAGGCGAAAGCCTTAGCCCTTGCCGATCTTTACATCGGGCATGAGTTGATTGCTGAAGCCCTTGAGGTGCTAGAAGCGTCAGTGGCGAAAGGGAGCAAAACAGCGGCAATTTACCACACCCTTGGCGACCTCTACGGACAGATGGAATTACTCTCCCAAGCTGAGAAACACTATTTAAAAGCCTATGAGCTGGCAACAACTGCCGACAACATAGAAGGGCAAGCTAACGCTGCCGCTAGGTTGGGGGAAGTGTATGCAGCGCTGGGGAATTCAGACGAAGCCAGTCGTTGGCAGAAGGAGGCACAAGAGAGATATCAGGCAATGTGAGTTTCTCTTAATCCCTGAACTGGATGAGTTTAGAGTATAGCCAATATGATGAACAAGAATATTAACCTCTGGTGCTGGGGAAGGGACAGGTTTTCACTCAACGACTGTTTCTTTGAAAAGGCAAGTTCTGGAAGGACTCAAAGTGGTCGGAGTCAGTGCTGGAAGTTGGCGATCGCAAGTTCGGTCTTTGTTGGTGGGGCAATCGCCTCTTTGGAAAATTGCGCCTTAGCTCAAATCATCCCAGATAGCACCCTAGGAACTGAAAATTCTTCGGTCACACCTGCCGCTCCTAGCTCACCTTATGACGTGATTAATGGAGGGGCACGATGGGGTACAAACCTGTTCCACAGTTTTATCGAATTCAATGTTGGTAACCAACAGCAAGTCTATTTCGCTAATCCCGTAGGGGTAGAAAATATTCTGGGTCGCGTGACGGGAACTTACCCCTCAGATATTCTGGGAACGCTGGGTGTTAATGGCAGGGCAAATCTGTTTTTGCTCAATCCCAATGGCATTATCTTTGGACCGAATGCGAGGCTGGATGTTAGGGGTTCGTTTGTGGCGAGTACAGCGGACAGGGTTATTTTTGGCGATGGCTTTGCCTTCAGTGCCACGAACCCCCAAGCGTCACCCTTGCTAATCATCAATGTCCCCCTTGGCTTGCAGTTTGGAGCCAATCCAGGTAGCATTGTCAACCAATCGGTTGAAGGACTGGAAGTTCAACCAGGAAGGACTTTGGCGCTGGTGGGCGGCGATGTGAGTTTAGATGGTGGGATTTTACAGGCTCGTGGAGGTCAAGTCGAGTTAGGAGGAGTAGCAGAAGAGGGAATAGTTGGACTGAATATTGACAGCAACACGCTACGTTTGAGCTTCCCTGATGGTGTAGACAGAGCAGATGTGTCCCTTGCTAATGGAGCTGAAGTAAATGTAGCTGCTGGTGGTGGTGGTAGTATTGCCATCAATGCTCGGAACATAGATGTTTTGCAAGGAAGTGGGCTGAGGGCTGGGATAACTCCTCTTTCAGGTTCTGATAGCGCGATCGCAGGAGATATCTCACTTAATGCTATAGAAACAACGAAAATCGAAAATGGCTTTATCTACAATGCAGCTATTGATATCGGACAGGCGGGCAACATACGCATTGATACTGGGCAATTGATTGTTCGGGATGGAGTAGTAGCAACAGTTACTGTTTCTCAGGGGAATGCAGGGGATATCTTTGTGAACGCTTCAGAGTCAGTGGAACTAAGTAACAGCCCCTCATCAAATGGTACGGTTGCCTTCAATATTCCTGTTAAGTTCTTCGAGCCTATTCCTATTACTATTCCTATTGGCTTATTTGCCGCTTCGCTCAATGTTCGCGATATCGCTGATATTCCTGTCTACTTAACCCCTTTCATACCCCAATCTGGTGGAGATGCCGGAAATTTAACGATCACTACTGGGCAGTTGATTGTTCGGGATGGGGCAGTGGTATCGGCAGGTACTTCTACCACAGGGAAGGCAGGGAATTTGACCGTGAATGCAGAAGACTTCATAGAACTTAGTGGCACCTCAGCTAATAATGTTCCCTTAAACTTGCAATCTTTCCTCGTAGCAAATCCGGGTCCCAGCGGATTGCGTAATGGAACGGCTGGTTTCGGACGAGGCGGCGACTTGACCATTGAAACGGGGCGGTTGATTGTTCGGGATGGGGCATGGGTGGCAACGAATACTAGTGGCGAGATGCCAGCAGGGGAATTGACTGTGAACGCAAGGGAGTCCGTAGAACTCAGTGGCACCTCTTTAGCCAATGGTCTTCCTAGCTTCTTAGCTAGTGGGACTCGAGGAGTCGGAGATGCCAATTCCTTGACTATTAATACTCAACGGTTGATTGTCCGGGATGGGGCAATCATCTCGGCGGGTACGGCTGGTGGCTCCGGACAGGGAGGAAACTTGACCATAAACGCCTCCGAATCCGTCGAACTGATTGGTACCTCAAGACAAGGGATACCCGCCCCTGTATTACAGCAAGTGCTTGGAACTTCTGGAGACTTTCTATTTGGCATCGTAGAGGAGCGTCCGTTCCCTAGCGGTGTGGTTACTGGAACTGTAGGAGGGATAGGAAATGCCGGAAGCTTGACTATTAAGACAGGACGGTTGTTAATCCAAGGTGGGGCACAAGCCTCGGTTTCTACACTTGGTGCAGGGAATGCGGGTTCCTTGATTGTTCACGCCTCTTCTGTAGAACTGGCTGGAACGTCACAACAACAGCCCAATCCTAACGATCTAGTGGGTCGAAGTCTGTTGACTACTGCTGTTGGTCTAGACTCTACTGGAAAGGGCGGTGCTATAACAGTGCAAGCCAACTCCCTTATTATCACTGATGGTGCTGCACTGACAGCTAGTACCAGCGGGCAAGGAGATGCCGGAAACATCATCATCGCAGCAGATACTGTAGAAACAACAACTGGTGCACAAGTAAATGTGAGCAGTGAGGGAACAGGAAATGCAGGCAACTTAGACGTTGTTGCTCACTCAATCCTTCTGGACAACCAAGGAGCCATCACAGCCACAACTAGGTCGGGGAATGGCGGTGATATTACTCTACAGGCACGGGATTTACTGCTGCTGCGCCGCAACAGTGAGATATCCACCGAAGCTGGCATGAATCAAGCAGGCGGGAATGGCGGCAACATTATGATCGATACTGACTTCATCGTGGCTGTCCCTAAAGAAGATAGTGACATTGTTGCCGATGCCTTTGAAGGCAATGGGGGTAATATCAGTATCACCACTCAAGGTATCTTTGGCATCGAGTTCCGAGAACAAGATACCCCAGAGAGTGACATCACAGCCAGTTCTGAGTTTGGAGTAGACGGTGTAGTGGAACTTAACACGCCAGATGTTGATGCTAGCCGTGGGTTAGTTAACTTACCAGCAGAGCTAGTCGATGTTACCGGGCTGATTGGACAGGATTGTCCAGGAGGTGGAGGGACTGTAGGTCAAAGCGTAAGTGAATTTATGATTACTGGACGCGGCGGTTTACCACCTAAACCCACAGAGCCACTCAGGAGTGATGCCGTTCGCGTCAATTTGGACACGCCCACTCAAAGCCAAGAGAATCGCGCCAGTGGTGCTGTTACCGTCAATCCCACTACTTCTGAGCCATCCCCTCTCGTGGAAGCCCAAGGCTGGGTGATTAACGACAAGGGAGAGGTAGTACTCCTGGCTCAAGCCCCTACCGTCACACCGTCCAGTTCCCCGTCAACTCCAGCTACCTGCCATGCATCCTAAAATTTGTCTGGAACAACGATTTTGGGTGTGGCAAAGTCATCCTCTGAAAAGAATTTAGATTCTACAGGAAACCCAGAGAATATCAGGTTCTACAGCCAGTTACCAACTAGAACATAGGGTGCCCAGTAAAACGGAGCCTCATACCTACGCAAGAGTTCCAATTGGGCGCTCTGGAGTGCTTTCGCTTTGGTCACTCTCAGGTCGCCAGAATTGGACAAAGTATTGTAGAACTGAGCCATGAGTTCGGCTGTGGACTTATCGTTCACCTGCCACAGGGTTGCCAGCGTACTGCGTGCCCCCGCACGCACAGCTACACCAGCCAGTCCTAACGCGGCTCGCTTGTCTCCTGAAGCTGTTTCGCAGGCACTGAGAACCAGTAATTCAATCACGTCGGGTCGCCTTTGCTCTCTGGTTCGCAGTAAGGTATGCAACTCGTTGACATTAAGGCGCTCATCCCAAGCCTGAATGTACGTTTCGTCAGGTTGGGAACTGAATTGACCGTGAGTTGCTAAATGTACCACCGAGAACGGACGGGAGTTGATTTTGTTTTCCAGAGCTTGGCGAGTAAATTCTTGATTTTGGAGTACTAGACTTTCGGTTATTTGAGATATTCCCTCTAATTCCTGTTTCACCTCAGGTAGTGCCGGGGCAGGAACGTCTGGGATTTTTTGGGAAATTCCAGCAGCTAGGACTTCTAGCTGTACCTCTGACAAAGGTTGTGGTTCTAGTAGCTGGAGACTCGGATTTAGAGCCACTGCATACTTTTCAATGAGATAATGTTGACCGTCGTGCAGCGCTGCCATCGGAATATTCCGCAAGGGGCCATCCAGCACAAACACCAACGTCTTTATTCCATTCTTCTCCAGCTCTGTTTCAAGAGGTCCGAGCAACCAGCCATACACCTGCTGAGACAATTTCAAAAAGCCCGGTCCTGCACCGTTGCGGTTTTGTAGATTTAAACGCAACGTATCGAGGAGGTCTTCAAGAGTTTGTTCTTTGGGTAAGGACTTTGAGTAGTGGCGCAGGGGTTGCCCGTACAAGCTGAGGATGACCTCTATCCGATCATCTAAAATAATCGGGTAGATGACAGCCGCTGTCGGATCGACTTCTGGGTCAACTGACGCTGGTTTGGCAGTCTGCAAGCTGCATCGAAGCAAGTTCTCCAGTTCTGCCAATTGGAGTGCTTCAATCACATCACGAGCTTGCTTTAAGTTCTCCTGACTAGTCTGGTTTGATTGCAAAAGCAAATCAACTAGCTGCCGATAGACGGGTTCAACACTTTCGGTGAAGGAGAACTGGACGTTGGAACTGGTAGCCGTCAAATCGCTGCGGAGGGATTGCAGGGTGTTGAATGCTTCAGTGTAAGCGGCGATGCTCGCTTCGCGTAGCGCCTCCGGTATCGCTCCAGCCATATCTCCTTGGGTTCTGAGTAGATGTCCTAATTGCCATTGCCACTGATAGGCAATGTCCGGAGCCTGAATTGCCTGGGCTAGCCTGAGGGCTTGCTGGGTTAGGTCTTGAGCTTCAGGCTGTCTTTGAGTCTGTGCGTATAGCCCACCGAGATGGCCAAGAGCAAATGATTCTGCTCGCTGGTCGCCGAGGCTTTTAGCCTGTTGGACAGCTGTGGCTAAAACTTGTGCAATTTCTGTCCACGAAGGAACATCTGCGGCAGTGGCTTGTTTGAGGCAGCTTAGACTCTGAGCTAAGTTAATCTGGGCATAGACCGTTGTCTGAGTGGAAGGCAAATTGTTGAGTTGAGACTGGATTTGGGTCCACAAATCCTGTGCCTCTGACAAGGCTTCGGTTTCTAGCAATACACTCAGGCGATTGAGTTGTGCCTGAACCCATGTAGTCGGGGAGGCTCCTTCGGTTGCCGCCTGCTGATAGAAGGAAGCCGCTTGCTGATAATATTTTTTTGCCGCACCAAGGCTTGGTTTGTAGAGACAGCGCAAGGGTGTAAGCTTCTGTTCGCTTGCGCTGTCCTGCCGGGTTCTTGCTCGGTTACCTTTGGCACGTTCGGTATTGCCCAAACTGAGCAGGGCAGCACTCTGGTCTTGAGGAGATGCCAGTTCCTTTGCCACCTTCAAACTTAGCTGCAAGACTTGTGTGGACAGATCTAAGTTATCAAGCCTTTGGAGAACGTCGCCGAGGCTCCGCAAGCCATTGGCTTTGTTGAGAGAATTGGGTTGTGCGTCGAGCGTTTTGAGCAAGGAATCTTGTTGTTGTTGCCAGTTAGAGTTCTCTTGAGTTAACGTCTGGCAGTCCGGCTCTGCAATCCCAACGGCTTGCAGTAACGTGTTGCAGGCTCTAGGGTAAAGTCCTAAGGCTTGCTGGGCTTCAGCAATGTTGATCAGGATCTGGGTCATCCCGTCCGAATCGCCCATTTGAGCATAGGCGTTAACCGCCTGTTGCCAAACTCTCGCTGCCTCAGAGAACTTTCCCGCTTCGTAGAGTTGTTTACCCTGAATAGCCAGTTGTAAAGCCTTGTCGGCTTGAGAGATAAGGGATGAGGGATGAGTGACTGGTTGTTTCAGCCCTGCCACTCGCTCAGCCGACAGAGCCGGCACACTCACCAGTGCCAGTAAGGCTAAAAAGATTAGTTCGAGGGTACGGCGATGCGTTAGCGTCTGCTGTGCCAACGCTCCTAACGACGCTACGGCTTTGCTAAGGTGTGTAAGCAGCAAAGCTCGCCGCCGGCATCGCACGGGGACTCTGGACGCTAGTGACTGTTTAGGACGCATGGCAGATCGTTTAGCCGAAATACGGAAAGTTTATTACGTCGTCCAAGGATGGTATTGACCAAGGTATCATCTTGAATCTTTAATAAATCCTAGATTGCAGTGAGTCTAGTTTTTTGATCTGTGACGTAGATTCTTCCAGAATTTCCTAGTTGCACTAAACAAAATTCCGATCGGTGATGAGCCAACCTTCGATGTCTTTACGTGATGTAGTGTTTGTGGAGTAGGTTGTACAGCAGTGGTCAGTTCAGGTGTGGTGTTCAACTTCTTTCGAGTAGCTGGATATCCAAAAATCTGAATAGCTGCTTATTCAGTTGTTTGAATAACTAGAAAATCGACGTTCTGAAAATATGGTATTTTGGCAGGACATCAAGTGGGTTGGTGCGAAACGAAGGCAACATGATCATCACAGTCGCTTCCTTCAAAGGTGGTGTGGCGAAAACCACCAGTGCCGTGCATCTAGCTGCCTACCTAAAAGCTCAAGGCAGCGTAATTCTGATTGATGGTGACCCGAATCGCAGCGCGACTGGTTGGGCAAAACGGGGCAGGTTGCCTTTTGAAGTAGTTGACGAGCGGCAAGCTCCCTACCACTTGGTCAATCACAAACCCGACCATATCGTCATCGATACTCAAGCACGTCCTTCGGAAGAAGACCTGCAAAATCTCGTTCGAGGCGATTTGCTGATTCTACCAACGACTCCAGATGCTCTAGCCTTAGATGCCTTGTTTCAAACCGTGCTGGTTCTCAAGAAACTAGATGCCACTAAATTTCGGATTCTGCTGAGTATCGTTCCGCCCAAACCCCGCAAAACAGGGGAACGAGCCAAGGAAGCCCTAGAATCACAGGGTTTGCCATTGTTCAAGCACTGGATCAGGCGCTTTGCTTGCTACGAGACAGCCGCCTTAGAGGGCTGTCCTGTATATGAAGTGAAAGACCGGAATGCTGGCATTGCCTGGAAGGATTATCAACAGGTCTGCAAGGAGTTGCTGTGACACAAAAAGATAACGCCTTCCATCGAATTTTCGAGGTAGTTGGTCAACCGGAGTCGGTTGTGCCACTAACACCAATAACTTCCCCCCAACCATCGACGGAACTGGAATCTTCGCCAGAACCCGAAGCCGAATCTAAAAAACGCGGCAGACCACCAGGTAAGAAGTCAGACCCCCAGTTCATCTCAGCGCTCGCCTACATCAAAAAGAAAACTCACCTTCAGGTGAAGCGGCTGCTGTTGGATAAAGAGGAACAAGGACAAAAGCAGGACTTCTCTGAATTGGTACAGGAGTTGCTGGAATTCTGGGTGCAGCTCCAGCAAGGCGAAGAGCCAGAAACTTTAATCGCTAGATTGGAGGATAGCCAAAAATCCAAAGATTAAGGGTGCAAACTGTTGCCAAACAACAAGGTATCGGATGTTCAACCCTTGACAAGGAAATCTCTAGGTACAGCCGTATAGGTTCAGTCGTCTATACGGTCGAGTTCGGGGAAAACGTAGTATAGCTGTAACCAGGTGCAATTACTTCTCTTACCTAACGAACAACCGTTTAGATAAACAAAAGTTATAGTAACAACGAAGAAATCAGGGTTGCAGGCATCCTAGCAAGTCAAGCGATTGATAAGTTCTGGTTAAGCGGAGCTGTCTGAGGGAAAGAGCCAACGGGTTTACGAGGTTTCAACCGTTTACACCGGAATAATTATGTTTGTCGGTGTAAGGTAAAGTTATGAAAATAGACAGGCATGACCAAGCCAAAATCTTATCACCCGATGAGATCAAAAGTTTGTTTGAGTCTGGGCTAAAAACAGCACGCGATCGCGCTTTGTTCGGGGTGTGTCTCTACACAGGTGCTCGCATCGCTGAAGCTTGCTCTCTGCACACCAAGGATGTCTATTCGATAGATGGCAGCATTAGACCCCGTGTGACAATCCGTCGTGGCAACACTAAAGGTAAAAGCTCGACTCGTTCGATTCCGGTTGGCACTGAGTTGAGAGTGCTACTAGAAAATTACTCTTCACAGAAGGTTTACCTGTTCCCAGGTCGTCATGGTCGAGGGCATATTCATCCGGATTCAGCGGATAAGATTCTCCGGGCGGCGTTTCTGGAACTGCGTATTGAAGGTGCCAGCACTCACAGCTTTCGCCGTACTTGTCTAACTCAGATGCACAAGCGGGGTGTGCCGTTGAAGGTAATCCAGAAAATCTCTGGACACAAAACCTTGTCGGCTTTGCAGAAGTATCTAGAGGTGCTGGATGAGGATTTGGATGAAGCGATCGCGACTTTGGTTTTTTGAGGTGCTAATCCCCTCTTTCAGATAAGCAGTGGCTGTGCGGTACAACTTTGTACCTGATTAACAACAAGCTGTTCTTCCTGATCAGGGTATAAGACTGTTGAAAAGGAAGATAAGTAGATGCACCCTGATGATAAAAGCTTCGCCTCACGGCGAGGCTTTTTTTTTAGCGTCTTTTTCTTTTCCAGCCACAGCTTAATGCTCTAGCTCGTCTTCTGCTGGAAAGCTGTATAGAATAAGGCAGCTTAAGCATATAGCAATGGAATGAAGTCCTTCCTTTTAAGAAGTCTACTAACGCTCTTTGGTGCATCTGCATACATCATGCAACCGCTTGTCGTTGATGTGGCTGAGTCCGCGAGCCTGACAACGAGTGACTGTTCTGAGGTGCAACTCCCTGTAGCACTAGCACCAGATGAACCCAAACAGTATCAAGTCTACGGTCAGTTGTGCGGTCAATCCCCACTGGGGGAGCGCACGGTTCAAGTTCTTGTTTCAGGAACAACGTACAGCCATATTTACTGGGACGTTCCCTACCAACCTGAGAACTACTCCTACGTAGACGCGCTCACGGAAGCTGGATATGCAACCTTCAACATTGACCGAATTGGGATTGGTCGTAGCTCTCACCCCCCTGCTGACCAAGTAACCGTCGCCTCCAATACTTATGTCCTTGAGCAAGTTGTTCAAGGTCTACGGTTGGGTCAAATCGGAGGTATACCACAAACGCGCATCATGCTTGTGGGCTTCTCCTCCGGTGCGTTTGGTTCGGTTGTTGGCGTAGCGAGCCAGGATGATGACTTAGCTGGGGTAATTCTTAGCGGCTTCTTGCACAATCAAAATCCTGATTGGTTGGAAGCATTCATCAACTCGTTCTATCCGGCGCAACTCGATCCGCGCTTGGGCGAACAGAACCTACCGAATGGCTACCTAACCACTCAACCAGGAACGCGAGGCGAACTCTTCTATGAGCCTAACGCCGATCCACAAGTCATCGCATTCGATGAAGCGACTAAAGAGACTGTGACAACAGGTGAGGCAGCAACGAACGCTGCCGCTATTTTCGCCGAAACCTCAAAACTAATTCGCGTTCCCGTCTTCTTAGCCGTTGGACAATATGATGGAAGTTTTTGTACTGGTAATATCTGCGAGAGTGCAGAAAATGTGGCAGCGCTTGAAGCACCATTCTTTTCACCGGAAGCAAATTTACAGACGTTTGTTCTACCTGGAGCCGGTCACAGCCTCAATCTGCATCCAAATGCACCAGAGTGGTTTGAAGCAGCTCGTCAATGGTCTGACCAATATGTAGGCACAACAACAACGTCTGAGTCTGTACCAGAACCCAGTGGTGAATTCGGTTTGTTGACGTTGACGGCTTTAGGCGCAGTTTTAAGATGGAAGGGTCGATTCAAATGAGTTCTGAAAAGCTAATTCTAAATTCCGTGCCGCTTCTACAGCCTATCTCAAGTGTTCCTTCAAGTTGATTTGTTAAAACATGTACAAGCTGAAGCCCCAGTGATTTAGTTGTATTGAAGTTAAAATCTTTGGGAAATCCTTTACCACTATCTCTTACAGTCAATATAAAATGCTGATTTTCTTCAGTATAAAGAGTTATACTAATTTTCCGTACTTTACTATTAGTGAAGGCATGTTTCAAAGAATTTGAAACTAACTCATTGATAATCAAAGCACAAGGAATAGCTTTATCAATATTTAAGCTAACTTTGTCAATATCTAACTCCAGATTAATGTAGCCCGCATTCACTCCATAGGCGTGGAATAGGTCGGTTGTTAAACTTTTAATGTATTCAGCAAAATTAATTCTTGCAAAGTTTTTATATTGATACAATTTCTCGTGAACAAGCGCCATCGTTTTTACGCGATTGTAGCTTTCCCGGAACATCTCCTGCATGGCTGGGTTCGGGACGTACTGCGATTGCAAGTCCATTAGGCTACAAATTACCTGTAAATTATTCTTAACCCGATGATGGATTTCTTGAAGCAAGACCTCTTTTTCCCGGAGCGATTCTTGAAGTTGTAGCTCGGCAAGTTTGCGCTCACTAACATCTAAGTCAATTCCAGTTTTACGGATTGGCTTTCCCGTTTCGTCGAAAAAAAACTGAAACATACTTTCTATCCAATGAATGCTACCATCAAGCCAAACAATGCGGTAGTCGATATCGCCGCTCTCCCCCGTCTCGAAAGAACTAAGGCTAGCTTGGTGGACGCGCTCGCGGTCTTCCGGGTGAACGATTGATAAAAAAAGCTCGTAGCTGCCCTCCTCAATGTCGAGAGGCAAGCCAAAGATACGTTTGAAGTTATCTGACCAAGTGACTGTTCCGGTTTGAATATTCCAAGCCCAAAAGCCCATGTTGGCAGCCTCTAGGGCAAGGCGCAGTTGTTCTTCCGATTGCCTTCTATGCTCTTCTGCCAGCTTGCGCTCAGTGATGTCTAAATTGAACCCAGTTGCACGCACTGGATTGCCCGCTTCATTGAAAGAAAACCGCCCTTTGCTTTCCATCCAACGAATACTGCCATCAGTCCAGATAACGCGGAATTCGATCTCGCTGTCCTCTCCTGTCTCAAGAGAGTGTTTGGTGGCTTGGTGTAGGCGATCGCGATCATTGGGATGAACTGTTGCGACAAAGCTTTCAAAAGTACCATCGAAAGTATTGGGAGCCAAGCCAAAAAGTTGTTCGAGGTTATTCGACACAATGATAGCTCCAGTTTGAATATTCCAGTCCCAAAAGCCCATATTGACGGCATCCGAGAGAAGATATCGTACTTTTTCGGCATCTTTTTCGGCAGTAATGTTCTTGGCAACTGCATAGACGCATCCATCTCGATTGCGTAACATTCTCCAGGCTAGCCAACAGTAGCTTCCATTTTTGTGACGATAACGATTTTCATATTCCACAACGTCTTCTTGGGTACACTGCATCCAGGCACTCAAACTAAGCTGTACATCATCTGGATGGACAAACTCAATCCAAGGTCGAGAACCTGCTTCTATCTGAGTCCATCCCAGTAAGTTTTCCCAAGCCGAATTAAGTGGTTCAAAATATCCGTCTGACTTATGAATACAGAATAATTCCTGTGATAGTTCAAAAAATAAATTAAGGTTCATAAAGCTTTAACGAAGAGATAAACCTGAGTTCGGGCAAAGAGTAACTACTAGTCTATGGGTGTAACAAGTATTAGACTCAAAACGTCCGTTAAGCCAAACTCTTCAAGATAAGTGACCAAACTTTCACCGTTCGTAGAATTTCTTTTGATTCGGAAGGGTAATAACCTGCCGAAAACGCAGTCACGTTTGTTGTCGATTGGTTCAATGGAGTTGCTGATCAACCTGCACAAGGACAGGATTCTGCTCTTTGAGGTGCTAATCCCTCTTTTACCTAAGCGGCGGCTGTACGGTACAACTTTGTACCTGCACCGCTACTTTAAGGGATTGACTGATAACGTGTATGCAAGTGTAAGATAGCCCGATTGAGGCATGGCGATGTCGGGAAGTTACGGTTAGGCGACAGTTGGCGAACCCATATTGAAGCTGCCAGAGGGTATTAGCATCATGCATATGCTAACTTCATCGCTCAGTTGCTCCACGAAATTTTGAGCTTCTCCCTGATGCCGCTTGATATCGTTGTCAGACATTAGTTTCCTTTAACCAACATGGCAGTTGATAGACATTCTGCTAAGCACTTCAGGCTCTACAGAGGGAAAGTGCGGTTACCACAACGAGCCTTATACTTACCGTTACAGAATCAAACTGACACAAACCCCTATTACTCGGAAACGCTCTTTAAACTTTCTAACTTAGGTATCAATAGTTTGAATGTTTGGGCAAAAGACCAACGGAGCTATGAGCAGTCAGCCCACTTTCCAGGACACTGCCCAAATTACTTAAGTTAGAAAGTCTGATTTTGGCTCTACCAAGTCCTCACTCGCAACAAGTAATATTTCCTCAAACTCCTTAAAAAAATCCAAAACCTAACGCGATCGCAATCACTACTACCTACTTCGGACGCTTGACTGCCCAGTTAACTTCTCGTCCTGAACGTTCACTACACTTAGTAAAAGTAAATCCCCAGCGGTGTAATTCATCATGCTTTACGACACTGGCGGGTTCCAATCCAATCAACATTGCAAGATCAGATGTGCTTAAGAGCCATCTTCGATTGGATGCTCTTTCAAGAAATTCAAAACGCTCTCTTAGTTGTGCAGCATGACTTTCCGGCTTGTAGTGGAGTTCAGGAAAGGGCTGTCCTGTAAGATGTTCTGTTTGTTGTCTGGCGAGTTGTCCTTTTACCGGAAATGCTTGCTCCACAACCTCTACAGCACTTAAGCTTCTTAAGAAGTCATCTATCGTGCGGCTTGAGTCTTCAGTGAGGAAATCATGCAAGTCATCCATTAGGTCAAGTTGAGAAGCATCTAGATAAGAGCGATTACCTTGAGTATGTGGTGTAATGTTCAATCGCTTCATCCGCACGTAAACGGCACTACGAGCGATACCATACCGATCTGGCAGTTGTTTAATGGGGTAATCAAAAAGTTCCGCTTCACTCATCTATTGTCCACAGGACAGTCCTGTTTGTACTGTACACCTGATCGGATACCTTAAAAACGGTCACATCCCACAACTGCTTTTAGTTGATTGGAGGATAAATCCTTTATGCCATACCATTTCAAGGCTTAGGCTTAATCTGGTATGTAAGTATATAGAGTGATTTCGTGGGTCTATCCTCTAACCTGAACATCTTGAGGATAACGGTCATGTCATAAATTAAGCAAATTAACTTTCTAAAAATATTTAATGATTAACGACATTAGTGAAATAATCTCAGAAAATCCAACCCAAGAAGTTTGGAAACTACTTCGTTTTTTTAAAGATGAGAATTATTGCATGAAATACCATTCTCGTCATCCAAAAACAACAGAAGAATCAGGCAAAAATCAGAAGAAGAATATTAAGAAGCAAGCTAAACAGATAGCATACTGTATTCGTCAAGCTGAAGAATATTTTAAGGCTTCTGCACAAGTTGGATTAGCGACTCGTCCAAACCTTCTCTACTATGGTGCGGTAAGCCTTTCAAATGCTCTAATTTTATTAAAGAAAGATGGCAAGTTTTCCTTAGATTTCCGGCGACAATCTGACACGCATCAGCATCATGGATTAGAGCTAGTAAAACGATTTAATGAGATGAATAAAGTAAAGAATGACAATAAAGGGAATATAGGAATAGAAAATTTTTTTGAACTATTAGAGTGCAAATGTCATATAAATAAAGATTCTAAAAAACCTTGGGGAAATTTCCCTCTTTTTTATGAAAGTTTAGAGCCAAGAGCTGTAGTAGTTAATGGTGATTTTTCTGAAACAGATCAAGCTGCACGAGGAATAATAAAAGTAGTTATTAATGGTTCTAATTTATTGCCAGTTGATGGCTTTATTGAAAAGAAAATCAATACATTAGATATTTTAAGAGCGCTACCGGATATGTATTTTCAATTAAAGCAATTTGATATTCAACCAAATTTATGCCCTGGAAATATATATGGGAATATTACCCATTCTTATAGCATGGATGAACAAGGAGAACGAGTATTTATAGAAGCGATAGATAGTTATAATTTTTCCATAGATTTTATTCCTGCTACTTTAAAAGAGAAGTTTATAAATTTATACAAGCAATCCCATATACCTATTACGCTCATACACGAGTTGAAAGCAAATCTACTTTTTAATATGACAGCTAACTTTGGTGAAAAGAAATTAGAGCGTATTTTTAATGACCCAGGGGTGGTTGATGATATTAATGGTCAAATATTTTATATATCAAATCCAAATGAGTACTTACCTGAGCCTGCTGCTTATATGATTTTGCTATTCAATTTGGGTATGCTCTGTAGATATTATCCAGATGTATGGTTGGAAATAATAGATAATAATGTGCCAATTGCGGAAATTACAGATTCTCTACTCAATATTGTTTATAGAAAGTTTCCAAATCTGATTTTAGATTTGATGACTAACACCAAACACCACATTCATTCATAAAGCACCAGAAAGTTGCTGCTCCAGTTGAGCCAATCGAGCCGTATAAGCATCCAGTTGAGGCTGGAGTAGATTCTGGATAAGAGGGGCGATCGCGCGTCTTGAGAAGGTTCAGGCAGTTGATTGAGAGCCTTTCAAGAAAAATTAAAGCAACTCTCCAGCCGCATCAACATCAGCTTGATTCACCTCCACATAAAGAGCTAAATTTGCCAAACTCGCATGACCAGTACGGTTTTGAAGTGTACGAAGCGGTACTCCAGCATCATGTAATTTCGTTATGCCAGTTCTGCGAAAACTGTGGGTTGACACACCCTTCAAGCCGATATATTCACAAGCTTGTCTAAGGGCTTTATCTGCTGCCTGTCTGCTTATGTGACCTCCAGCGGAATTTGGGAAGAGATATCCCTTATCTGGCAACCCTACCTCATTAATGATCTGAAATAGTTTCTGTGGTACCCTCACTTCTCTGGTTTTTTTGGTCTTAGTAGTGGATGCCCTAAAGACAATCCAGTTATCAATGATATCTGCTCTCTGTAGTTGAAGTGCTTCAGAGACACGACAAGAGCTGTAATAACAAATGCTAAAGAGTAATTTATGCTTAGGAGACAATACACTAAATAGTTCCTCTAGCTGTTCTTCCCTAAGTATTTCGGCTTGACCGTTGCGATTGTTCTTCATCTTGTTCTAATGGTTGCTGATTTGCCATAACAGCAACCGTTATTTGACGTTATACCGTTGTTTTAGCAAGAGTCCTAGTTTTGGAGTCTGTTTTTAGGCACTTGTTGAGAACTAGAATCAATAAGCTAGCTGTAAATTGTGCTGTAATACATTAAATAGTAGCAATAAGTAAAAACACTTACCTCTATAGGTAAGGTGTGATTAAGGTTATACAGAACTAGGAATTCTATGTCTAACCTAAATTAGATGATGGTAGCGGCTCTGTAAGGGCAAATGTGATCGCGTTAGTAATCGTACAGAGATACGCCTATATCAATATTTTCGTATTTCCCTGGATTCAATTTTTTTATTGTCTTCCGAATCTCTTGAAAATCTTGTTGTATTCCGACCTCTATGTATAGTTCAAAGCTATCTTGCTCAGGATCAAGCTTTAGAATTTGCCGACGCTCCTTGACTTCTATTTCTATTTCATTTGTTGGAAGATAATCAAGCTTAGATAGATTAAGCAGGGTTAACTTATTGCCAACTTGCACTCCAATATCATGGTTA
>JAHHIF010000061.1 GCA_019358875.1 Symplocastrum torsivum CPER-KK1 | reverse complement strand
CCAGATCCTCGTTAAGAACTTTGAGCGAACCCTAGCCAATGCCACAACCAAAATCAACCTTTGCTTCATTAGGCTAATGATTAAAAGGCTTTCAGCCTCTTCTTAAGATCTCAAATGGGTTCTATAGGGAATATCTGAGATTATTCATTCACTACCTCGCTTGTTTTTTTACGCTCATAACCAACAAAATCCAAGTAATTCCTCAGTTCCTGAACCTTAGCAGAGCTAAGCTTTCGTCCTTGCAAACTGTCCTCTCGATCTTTCAAAGGACTACTTTCCTGAAGACGGAAATCGTAATTGTCCGGATCTACAAACTGAGGATCTATCCATTGATAATTAGCTTCTTCCGTAACATTAGCCCAACCTTGGATATCGGTCATCCTATTTCTCTTAAAGCCTAAGCCAAAGACTTTTTTCTCAGGAGCCCAGTAAACGTTATCCGAGCCAGCATATCCTCGTTCAAGAAACTCGCGGTAGACTCGTGGGTCTCCGGTATCTTGGACAATCAAGGCTTGGTTCGAGGCACCCGCAATGATGATATTATTTTCAAACCGTGTCGCTCCCAGGAAGATGGGAGTTTTCGCACCGTCATTATCGCCTAGTATCTCGCCAATTTCGTCAGTGAAAGTGCGTGACTTAGCCGAGGTAAACTCGACCGGATTGCTTCCATTGACTCCATGGATGATCGAGTTTTCAAAAATGATGTTCGTTGCATTGGAAATTAAAAAATTCACCTTGTTGTCGTCAGCCACCAGGGCTTTACGTACCAAGAATGGACCTGGTGAAATCTCCAAAAATAAACCGCAAATATTATGGATTGCTGTGAGATTTTCAATGAGAATATTTCTATTGGCAATGTCAAACCATAATCCCCTTGTCATATTGCCAATAGACTGGTGACCTCGAAATATCCCGTTCCGGGTGTGGTGGATTTTGGCTCCTCCAATTGCCCAGCTCACGAAATCCCCCATGTAGCCACGCCAATTGTTAAAGCTAGTTTCGTTGTTTTCCCAGATTGTGTTTATGAGTAGATGAACTCCTATTCCCATAAAACCGTTGTAGTTCGCAGTATTTCGGTAAAGGGTAACGTTTTTTGTATTTAGTAAACTCAGACCTCTAGCGTTGTTCCAGAGAAAATTACAGTCTTCAATGAGAATATTGTTACCTCGGAACTCATTTTTACCATACCAGGGACCGAACATAACTGCTGCATCAACTTCGATCTCTCCATTGCTGTGCTGAAAGGTTAGATTTCGGAGTACCACATTTTCCATATGAAAGAATCGTAGTAGAAATCTCTTGTTAGCCACTTCCACCGTCGCTTTGGCAAAGTCAAGACCATCCTTAGGACGGATATAGATTTTGTTGCCGTTCTCGTCTAACTCGACTACTCCGAAGCTGCCAGGTTTCAAGACATATTTCGGCTCATCTAAGCCCATGTATTCATGATTGCCCCTCCCTCCCCAGCTATCCGGCCAGGTATAGTTGTACTTCTCCAGCAAGATTTGCTTTAGAGGCTGTTCGTTAAGAAAAACCATCTCACTCCGGTGGGCGATGACCTGTTTAGGACCATATTTGCCCCAAGCCCCGCCGCGATTGCCGAAGTCATAGAGCCAGTTATGTTCGTAGTAAAGAACCTTACCTGTTTTGTCTTTAACAGGCTTCCATGTATCGGGTTTCCAAAGGTCAGAACCGCTTAAGATTACCTTTCCTTTTTCTGCACCTTCAATAACCAGCAGGGCATCTTTAGCTTTTGAGCCAAGGGCTTTACCATTAATGACAAATTCTCCTTCTCGATATACACCAGGGTGGACTAGAATTTTAATTCCCTTGCCTTTTTTTAAATACTGCTTTGCCTCTTCAAGCGCAGCGCCAAAAGTTTTTAACGGCTTTTCGTTTAAGCCTGGATTTTTATCGGATGCGGAAGGATTATTAATATCAACATGGATGACTTGCTGAATTTTGCTTTCGTTAATTTGGGCACCCGTAATTCCCTTAGAGTTAAACGTTTTATCAGTCCAATTTAGAGAATGGAATGGCTCACCCCAACTTCTATAATGAACAAATTGCAGACCAAAAACTAATGCAAAAAAACAGATAACTAAAATAAATTTATATTTTTTACGTCTTATGATTTTCATTTTTGGCTCTTCAGTACCTGTTATGCAAAAATCCAATATGGAAAATCTCTAAGCCTTACGGGGCAAGGATTTTCAGGAAGTAAATATTTTTTTAGGCTATGAGCCTTGCCCCGTAAGGCTTTTTGGCTGATTTTGCATACTAAGTACTGAAGAGCCTCATTTTTTTTTAAAAGTATGCTGAAAGCGACAGTTGATGCTATCTTAAAACCTGAGCGCTTTCTTATAATCTTGAAAGCGAACTTGCGGCTCGGTTCGTACGAGGGTGGGAACTCCACTAGGAGGCGTGATAGTTGCAGTCAACAGCAGTATATTAAATTGATTCCTCATAGTGACACTATTCAGGTGACGTGTGAGTGAGAGAATTACAAGAGAATTAATTGTACGCAATAACAGATCCTTTAAATGGTTCTTTTTCAGCTTCTATTACCATTTACAATTAGGTAGAGCCGTGGAAATTTCTACTATTTCTGTTTTAAGTTTGAGGAAGTCCCCTTACAGAGAAAGTTTTATTTAACCGATTGTGGATTAAACCTTAGTTCTTTCCCCTTGTTTAATCTGCTGTCTGAGAAGACGATAGAAGAATAATGGATTTCCGATAATATAGCGCTCCCATAAGCGTTGTGGTTCTGTAAAAAACCGGGTTATCCATTCTAGTCCCCGGTTAGTCATCCAACGCGGTCCTCGATATACATTACCTGTATAGAAATCAAGACACGCACCTAGAGGTAAAAATACGTGAGCTCCTATTCGATCTATATTGTCCAAAATCCAACGTTCTTGTAGTGGCATGCCAAATCCTACATACAAAACTCCTGGGTTGAATTCATTAATTTTTTCAATAACAGAATTGTTTTCCTCCCCAGATTTATCAAAATGTCCATGATGTCCTTGTATTCTTAAATTAGGCGCGATCGCTATTAACTTGGCAATTGCTTGGTCTACTACTCCGGGTTTTCCTGCAAGCAGAAATATAGAGACATCTTGCTTTTCACAGGCTAGTGCTAAGTCCTCTATGTAATCAGGGCATGTCATCCGATGTACGGATTGTAGAGGGTATCCTTGTAACTTTGCACCCAATAAAACGCCGAATCCATCACAAAATACTAGATCAGCGTTGTTTAAGAAATCTCGGTACCAAGAAAACTCAGAAGCAAAGTTCATAGCCCGGACATTCACATTGCCCACAACTGTCTTCTTTTCACATTTTGCTGCTTCTACTACATATTCTATTAGTTCAGTTACTGTTACTTTATGAAACCGCGTTTGTAAGAGAATTACATCATCAAAGTTTTTCATTGCCGCCACTTAAGTAATAAATATAGTAATTTAATCCTATCCACTACATTAGCCCTCAAATCAACTTGGGGTTACACTAATATAACCCTGCCACAAGCAGCAGTTTCTCAATAACTCAACAAAACACCCTTCTTCCTGATTTATGCATTTAGACGAGTGCTAGATATTGAGGATTTAATAACATCCTGAGAATGACATCAGCCGTGTATTAGCTTACCCTTTGCCATTATTGGCACCTTAATGTTTCTATGTTGTAGTGCGTCTTTAATAACTCACAACTCGTGAATTGCACGAGCTACATCACAAATAAATTTATCTCGCCGAGCCTGATACCAGTCCCGTGCCTCTTTAAAGGCTTGCGGTACATCTGGAGAAGCAATTGCTGAGACTAGAAGTTTAGCGAAATCCTCTGGGTGTTCAGCTACTTGCACTGTTTGTGGGGGATCGAAAATTCCACGCACAGCCACAGGAGTTGCCACAATTAACGACCCTGAGGCGATCGCATCTAGCGTCTTGATCTGTATACCACCACCGCTAAGGGTAGGAATAGCTACAACTTTTGCTTGAGCCATGAATTCCTGTGCATCAGGCACAATACCTCGATAATGAACATTTTGGTATTTTCCAGTTAACCAATCAGCCCCCTTCCCAGCAATATGGATTGACAGACTATTTGGTATTTTAGGATAAATGGATTCGAGAAACCATTTTAGTGCTTCTTCATTCGCTCTCCATGTCCAGCTGCCTAGAATACCAATATCAAAGTTTTTTCTTAGAGGCTTATTTAGTAACTTTTCCGAAGCAGGAGGCAGAGTAAATGCTATTGCTCTAGCTGCACCTGCAAGGCTAGAGCAATACTTAGCATCATTTTCCGTAACCGTCCAAACTTGATTAACTCTAGTGACTAACCTATCTTCCTGAGATTTTATCAAGAGCGCTTCTCGTCTGTAAATTGACTTTAATAGAAAGCTATTTGTCTTCCTAGCTGTTTCTTGATAAAGCTCATGTTCAAGATTATGAGAAATAGTTATTTTTTTATCTATACTTTCAATAAGATTTTCAAGCCAAAATAACTGAGGATGATCTATGACTGCAATATCATAGCTTTGACTTAATAGAAGGTTTTTTACAGTTCTTATATAGTTGTTTGAACAATATTTCACCGATGAATAAGGAAGCTGCTTAAGGAAGCTCCATAAAATCCAATAAAGTGTATAAAGCTTTGCAGTTTTCGTCTCAGTATAGCGTTCAGAAACCACGACGATATCTGGATCGGTATGTTCTATAGAATCACCCTTGCGAAGGTATCCGACAACTGAAACTTGATGTCCATTCGCTCTAAAAGCATCAATAAAACATTGGGTTGCAACTTCACTGCCGTTGCGTTTTTTACTAAGAAGAATCGTTGTCAAAAATAAGATTTTCATAGTTTTAATTAATTAAGAGTATTAGTATAAGGATTTCCTGAAAAATAGCTAGGTTGTAGGTTCTGGAAAATTACACTTGCAAATTTTTTCGCTTGATTTTGCTCTGCAAATCGTTTCATCTTTTCTTGATCGTACAACTTGCGTGGAGGTTCAAGGAGGAAACTCTGTAAACCTTTGGTAATTTCACTAGGTACGCTCGAATCTACTGTTAGACCCAGTCCATATCGACGAGTTACTTCTCCCATCAGTCCAAAATCTGAAGATAAAACTGGCTTTTGTGCGGCAGCAGCACGCACCAAGATAGCACTCATTCCAATATGACGCTGGTAGGGAGCAAGTATAACATCTGCTATTTGGAAGTAGGGCTGTATTGCTTGATCGGTGACAAATTCATGACGACCAATAATTTGAATCGGTAAGGATTGGGAAATCTCTGCAATACGCCTCTTTATTTGTTCTTGGGCGTTAAGCTCAAACGGTCCTATCAATAAAAGGCAAAGTTTTTGAGCAAGATTAGGTTGTAAAAGATTAATAGCATCTAGGAGCTGATGAATACCTTTCCGTTCAGTCAGTACCCCAAAAAAGAGAAATACTTGTCTGTCAGGCTCAATACCTAAACTATTTTTTATTTTTTCTAGTTGAGTCTCTGAGTCATTGTATATTTGCACTGGATCTGGCAAGTAGACCATTTGTGCCTTGCTCTGAAATTTATCAAGCTGTTCTACAGCAAAAGGATCAAGGCAGAAAACAGTTTGAAGCTGTGGATTGTTTAAGAGACGGGGTAAACAAAATTTATCACGCCATTGCCAAACACCTTCTTTTCCAGCAGGTACATAATTGGCAAAATCGCGATAATGAAATATCGGTCTGAAGTAAATACTGGAAAATAGGCAAGGAAACTTGGCTCCTAAAGCTAACCGTAATAGAATACTATCGAGATACATAATCAGGCAGTGAGTAGTACCTAGCGATATTGCATATTTACGAAGTAAATACAACTCCTGAAACGCCCGTTGGATACGACCTGTAAATGAATCAGCTAATTTTGGTCCTTCAACAAGTGCAGCTTCTTCTTTACTACTAATTGGAATAAATTCGATATTCTTCTGAGTTGAATTTAAAGCGATATCTACAATATTGGTATGTTGCTGCATGAATGTTGGTGAAACGAGCAGATCTAAATGCCCGGAAAATTTCTGCTCGCACCAATATTTAACTAAATGTTGAACATAGCCTGGATGATGTCCTCTATGATCGAGTTCAAACACCATGAATTTATCGCTACCACCTCTCTCGTTGTCTGAGGCATACTGTTTACCTTGACGAGGCGCTAACATAACGTACCTTCTCCTGAGTTAGACGGTGGTATTGATGATGGAATTGGCAGAGGCAACTCTAGGTATAGTTGCCCCAAATCCCTAGCTCAGCACTAAAGACGCGATATCTCTAGAAGAATCATCCTGTAGTGGCATAACGCTCTTTTTCTGCTTTAATTATTTCCTGGAAAATGTCAGTAAGGCTACGAGTAATTCCCCACTCTGGAAAATGCTCCTTAAGCTTACGCAGATCTGAGATATAGCAGATATGATCGCCAATACGGTTCTGATCGACGTAGACCCAATTTACCTTCTGACCTGTGAGGTTCTCGATTAAGTCAAAGGCTTCCAATATAGACACGCTGTTGTCACGACCCCCACCTAAGTTGTACACTTCACCCGGTCTTGGATTGCGACGAAACGCTTCAAAAGCTTGGATCACATCATAGCTGTGAATGTTATCTCGCACTTGCTTGCCTTTGTAACCAAAAACTTTGTAAGTACCGCCAGTGAGAGCGACTTTTACTAGGTAGGAAAGGAAACCATGCAGTTCAACACCCGAATGGGATGGTCCAGTTAGGCAACCACCTCGGAAGATTCCTACCTTCATGCCGAAGTAGCGACCATACTCTTGTGCCACAACATCACCAGCGGTTTTAGATGCACCAAACAGAGAGTGCAGACAACGGTCAATCCTGCACTCTTCAGAGATCCCGTTATAGTCCTCAGGATTAGCGTAGTCGTAGCGCTTTTCTAACTCAATGCGTGGAACTTCATTTGGAGCATCACCATAAACCTTGTTGGTACTGATGTGAATGAAAACGGCTTCCGGACAAAATAATCGAGTTGCTTCCAGGAGATTTACAGTGCCTAAGGCATTCACTTCAAAGTCCAGTAGCGGAATCTGACAAGCTTTATCGTGGGAGGGTTGAGCGGCGCAGTGGATAATTAAGTCGAAGGGATTAGCCTCAAACAACTCAAAAATACTTTGGCGATCGCGGATGTCGATACTGTGGTGTTCAAAATTTTTAGTAATGCCTTTTAATCGACCAAGGTTCCATGAAGTATCGCCCTGACTACCAAAAAACTCAGCCCGCATATTGTTATCCACACCCATGACCTGATGACCTTCACTGTCATAGTATTCGACGGCTTCGGAGCCAATTAATCCACTTGAACCTGTTACTAATACCTTCATCTACTTCCTCTCATTTTCAGATAAATATAGAACAAAAAAAGAATGCTTACCTAATAATTTGGGTTCTTCATCACTTAGTATGCCAAACTCTCAGATTAAATCGCTAAAAACTATGCTGTTCCTGAATTTATGCCTCTGCCGCCTAAATAATCTAAAATAATGCCCAAAAATCTTGCTAATCAAGATTTTTGGGCATCGCATCAGGCATTTTAGCATAACAGGCACGGAAGAGCCATAATCTTGAATTTATTGAAATTACTATTGCTGTGAATGTACCTAATATTGTTTGGATACAGGCAAGACTTCCTGATAATA
This sequence comes from Symplocastrum torsivum CPER-KK1, assembly GCA_019358875.1. GTDB lineage: Bacteria > Cyanobacteriota > Cyanobacteriia > Cyanobacteriales > Coleofasciculaceae > Symplocastrum > Symplocastrum torsivum. The sequence goes on along the minus strand of JAHHIF010000061.1, from coordinate 41,339 downwards.
CATAGATATTTTAAGCGCTTTTTTTGACCAAGTTTGTGTCTTGGCAAACTCATATCCAATCCTGCCCATTTCTAGGCGTTCCTTTGGATTTCCATACATGTATTCGACTGCCTGAGCTAGTGCGCTGATCGTTTCAGCGGGATTTGTCACGGGAACTTTAATACCAGCACCATTAGGAATGAAATCTTGTGCGCCATGATGGTCTAATGTGACTACTGGTAGTGCTTGGGACATGGCTTCTAGCAATTGAGCACCAAAGGAGTCGCGTAAACTTGTGAAAATAAAAACATCATTTTCCAAATATGCGTTCTTGACTTCTGTCCAAGGAACGTGACCACGGCACTCTACTTTGCCTTCTAAGCTAAACTCTTTGATCCAACCAGGAACGTAATGGTCTAGAGAACCACTACCTAAGATAGTTAGCTTAAAAGGTATCAAAGAATTTACTTTTGAAAGTGCTTCAAGGGTTAGAAGCAATGCTTTCCTTGGAATTACCTTACCAACCCAAAGTAGTCGTAGCTCCTGAGAGGCTGTTCTAGTCGGAGGAGTTTGAGGAAAGTATTCATCAGGTAAGCCACCGTCTAAAAATAACTCAACACGGCGTGCTCCGAATCGTTGAGCTAGCTTAGCAGTGTCCTGGTTAGTCACCAAAACCAAGTCGGTATGACTAAAAGTTTTACGCAATGAAGGAATGAGGAAGATTAATCGTTGATAAACGAAAGTACGCATAGCTTCTGCACTCCAACTAGCGAGAAAGTACTCCTTGAAGGCGGTCGGAGCTACTTGTCCACCGCCAGCAGGACCAAAGATAAAGGGTTTGTTGAGGCGCCAAAGCCAGGAGCCACCCTGTAAGCTAGCCATAGTTAGATGGTGGACGACATCGAATCCATGCTCTTTATCCAGTTGCTGTGCAGCATCATACGCCTGTCTCTGCCATGCGAGGTAGCGTAGGATACCCCAAAATTTGTTATTAATGTGAGGCTCGTAGCGCTTCATCCAAGCAGGATGATCGACAGAGATAAAGTGCAGTTTTGGTTTTGGATGAGATGCTAATACCTGTTCGATTTTGACCATAAGTTCGGCAGTGGTCATTACCCAAACTTCATGACCTATCTCAGCAAGATGCCATGGGCAGTTCCAACCACGTCCTTCTTCTCTACCTTGACCAGGAATACATGCGTAAGCACAAATCAATATCTTCATATCTATTTATACTGCTCTACTTTTGTGCTGCTTGCATAATGGATATAAGAACTAACTATATAGTAGGAGGATTTTGATGGCTTTAGAATATCTTTAAGCCAAGCATTTCGTTGAATTTTATTCCAGTACATAATTATTGTATTTATTTCTCAAAAGTTTTGAACCTTGCTTTTTCCTAGTTCTGTCTTGCTGCAAAGCTGTGGAAAAAGCTATTGATACATACATAATCCACAATGAATGATTCCCTACAAAAGTCTTAGCTTCACTAAGATTATAAAGTACAAAAAGTGTCGTGCTAATAAGTAGCCAAAAACTTTCTATTGTTGGAATCAAAGGTATAAGAAAGAATAGTCTTAAAAAGACTCCAAATAAATGTAGTATAAAAATTGACACTCCTACAACCCCTAATTCCAAAAACAGGTCTATAAAACCGTTGTGTGCGTGAAAGCGAGCTTCTTCTTTTGCAGCAACTGATGCCCACGTATTATGTAGGATATATAATGCTTCATCTGAAGTCCAGAATCCCGCATAACCATAGCCTAGCCAAGGTCGTTTTAATCCTGCTTCGATGGACAAGTTCCATATCGGTACACGCCCGTTAAAGTCCATGTCCTTTCCCAAAGTATCAACTACTATGGTTTCTATGTTACTCAGTATTAATATAGCCACGACACTAGCTATCAGTAAGACAACAATGTAGAAAAACACTTGAAGTTTATAGTCTTGTTTAATAACCTTAGACAAGGGCACTACAGATAGAGAGAAGAGTAAAAGTATTAAAGCTGATTTGCTCTGAGACAGCAAAATTAGAGCAACCGCTAGCCCAGCTCCACTTAGTGCAATCCAACGGTGCTTTCGCTCATAAAAAGCCGTGAGTACAAAAAGCCCAGCCCCTATGGTCATCATTCGAGCTAGATATTGTTTGTGTACAAAGATACCTCTCCATTGACCTTCAGAATTTATCCCGTAGGCTGGTAGAACTAGGCTGGCAGGTACACTTAGAAGTGCGGATATGCTGAACAACCAGGTGAATATGTGCCTCTGCTCTCTCAGGGAGTAGCGTGTAGCCAAGTAAACTCCGAATAGAGTTGCACGTAGCACAGCTTTAGTTTCGTCTGAAGTATATTCCGGAGCCGCCGACCAAAAAATTGAGGATAAGGTGATTGCAATCAAGAGCAATAGAAGAATATCTCTTGTGATAACGTATATAAATTTCTTCCAGTGCCCAAGTATTAACAAAAGTAGAAATAGGTAGCTTCCTGCATTGATAGCTCCGCGTGTTAATGGGAGAAACGGTGGTATGGAAAAATCCCAGAAGCATAGAAGGAAGAAAACAATTATCACAGGTTCTAGCTTCTTTACAAAATGCCAGAGTTTTGAAATTTTCAATTTTCACCTCATAGTTATTTCCAATAGTTCTAGTGTTGCTAAAATTTATCTTTTGTCAGTTTTCGAGAATCTTAATCACACTCAGTAGCCAAATTTTAACTTTAGTAGTTTTAGCGTTCGCCTCCAACTAAAATTTCATAAAGAGACAAGTAACGATGCGCTTGGATGTTTAAGGTAAATTCTTGCTCTGCCTTCTCACGAGCGCGGAATGATAGTTTCTGATGACGTTCTTGGTTCTCTATCACCCAGGCAATTCCTTGAGCTAAGTCTTCAATTTTATAAGGTTGGGCTAAATACCCATTTTTCTGATGTTCAATCATATCTGGCATACCACCAATATCAAAAGCAACGCAAGGAATTCCACACGCGATTGCTTCCATGACGGTATTTGCCAAGTTTTCTTGAGTAGAAGGGAGGATAAAGACATCGGCTGCTGAATATACAAGGGCTAGTAAGAGATCGTCGCTTAATGTCCCCAAGTAGTTAGCCTTGAAACCAAAGTCAGGCGGGTTTTCCGGCTGAGATGCACCGAAAATAACTAGCTCTAATCTATTTTTCCACCCATACTTGCTTAACTCTTGTAATGCTGGTTGTAACAAGTAGAGTCCTTTCCTCTTATCACTAGTTGCCTTGAGTGAACCAAAAAGAATTAATTGCTTATCTTGAGGCAACTTGAGCAACTCTCTCGCTACCAGACGATTGATCGGTCGGTATATTTCAATGTCAAGACCATTAGGGATTATTTGAACTCGCAAATCCCTGAAAAGTGAACTGGAACTGGCAGATTTTGCTAACCATGAACTAGGAGAAACAATAGTCAGATTGAGGTTTTTCCAGCTCCTGGCTTTGCGCTTCCACACCCAATGGGATAAATCCCAGTCTCTACTGCTGCCAAGTTGAGGACAGGCACCACACGAAGCTGTGTAGCGGTCACAATCTGGACTGTAGTGGCATCCCCCAGTAAACGCCCACATATCATGAAGTGTCCAGACAAGAGGTCGCTTGAACTTGGCAACTGTTTCAATCTGAACGAATGCTTCATTAAGCCAATGCAGGTTGATGATATCAGGATTAATCCGTGCAGCTCTGGGAGCAACTGTATCTGGAAGCCACTGAGAAGAAAATCGAGGACTTTTCTGACGCTGAGGATAAAGTTTGTCAGGTAAATTATCAAAAGTTATCCTCATTCTTGCAATACCCTCTGAAACCCTATTGTTTGAGGAAACTACTGTTCTATCATTACTAGACTGGTTTTGCACCAACATTTTAGAATTTACACCAATATCCTGCAATCCCTGATGTAAGCGATAAGCAGCACGACCAGATCCACCAGTAATATCCGAATTGTTGAGTTGTAAAACCTTCACTTGAGTACCCACTTTTGCTGGAATATCAACTCTTTCTAGTATTCGACACCCTGTATTTTATCCATAAAGTTTTTAATTCTTAGCCAGGATTTAAATTCAAACCACTTAGTTTTTTAATAAAATTTTTCTAATCTTTTCTTTGAAGCGTGTCGGCAATTTTTTTTTATATAAAGTATTATGCGTAAATTTATCAGCTTGCACATCGCGAACTATATAGGGTGGATGTTTTAAGGGAAAGTCAATAGCTTCTACAGGCATACTGTCATATCGATGGGCAAATCTACCTTTCTTAGTTTTGATGTTAGTTCCCTCAGCACCAAATCCTATATTAGAAACTAAATTCACGTTAGAGAGAATACTTAGACCACTCTGAATCCAGCAAGCAAATGTCCATCGACAAGCCCAGAGATCTAAATGTCCATCATATGCAGATTGAAAAATGTCAGTCCAAAACTTTACTGCTTGGGGGTCTCCTAATATATCAGAAAGAAAACCTCCCGCTTTAATTTCTGACCAAAGCTTCATGTCAAAGTCGAAGTACTGCCAGGAGCGTCTCCAAGTAGCCCAACCCCAACAGTGGTTGTAGCGAGAGAAGTAGTAACTGTATTCAGTTCGTTTATGCCCAAACTGAACATTTTGACCTGAAATAGATACGATTCGGTTGTCGTATCTATATCGTTCAAGCATTTCCTCGCAGAAGCGAAAAAATGTAGGATGAGGAACACAGTCATCTTCTAAAATAATTGCCTCCTCAACTTTGTCAAAAACCCAATCTAGACCACTAGAAACACGCTTGGCACAACCCAAATTAGTCTCCGAGTAGTTCTTTAAAACCTCACAATCCCAATCAACACGCTCAATAATTGCACGGGCAGCAGCACAGTTTTCTGCCTCACCTGATCGCTCTACACGAGCACCGTCTGCAATTACTAATAGCTTTTGTGGTTTTGCTTGGCGAATTACCTCAAATACTTTCTCCGTAGTGCTCGGTCGTTTAAAGATGATAAAGGCGATCGGAGTTTTTAACGGCAAATTAGGCATTTAAGTTCTTATTTAACCAGTAGTTGTTGGTACATCTCAACCCGTCGATCATTAAGCTTATCGATATCATGGGACTTTTCCACATAGGCGCTATCTGCCTTGCCCATCTCCAGCCAGACTTCTGGGTGTTCAATTAAACCTGTAATTTGATTCAGAACAAAGGTCTGCGATAGGATTGGAAACTCTATAACAACAAAGGCTACTCTCATATTACTTATTGTTGACTATGGATTTCTTAAGCCAAGACCTATTGCTACTTGTTTAAAAAGTTCCCTGTAGCCTATCTGGACATTTTTTTCAGTTGTCAAAAGCTTTTTTTACCAGAACTCATGAACTCCATCAATGTTCCTCCTCCTGTTGGACAGAAAAAAATGCTTTTTATTTTTTATATCTCTAAACTTTTCTCTAAAACAACTTCTTGAAAACTACCTGACTTCACCACACGACCTTTCTCAAGCACATAAACCTGATCGCAATGCTCAACAGTAGAAAGACGATGAGCAATAATAATCAGAGTTTTTGTACCAGCCAGAGATTTAATAGCCTCCGTAACAAGGCTCTCAGTCTCGTTATCTAGTGCAGCCGTCGCTTCATCTAATACTAAAATTTCTCTCTCATGATAAAGTGCACGGGCAATTCCTATCCGTTGTCGTTGTCCACCAGACAAGCGTATTCCTCTCTCACCAACCCTAGTTTTAATCCCATCCGGGAGTTGATCAACAACATCAGCTAGCTGAGCAGCTTTAATAGCCTTATTTAATTTACTCGAATCAATTAAATTATCTGGAACACCGAAAGCAATATTTTTTTCAACTGTGTCATCCATCAAAAAAATCGATTGAGGAATATAGCCTAGTAGATTTTGCCAAGAACGTACCTCATTGTATATAGATACACCATCAACCTGAATATCTCCGCTTCCTGGTATTAAAAGCCCTAATATCACATCAACTAGTGTTGTTTTACCTGCTCCGGATTTCCCAATAAAGGCAATAGACTGACCCTTGTTGATAGTTAAAGATATGTCATTAATAGCATTTTCTGTAACATTAGGATAACGATAAGTAACTTTATCCAAAACAACCTGGTCTACAAATGTTATTGGTTGAAGTTTGAGTTCTTTAGAGAACAAGCCACTTTTGATTGAATCAGGAGCAACATCTAGGCGATTGCCTATTTTTATCTCTTCATCTATTTCTTTTAGATCCAAATAAAGCTTGTCAAGGATATAGCTGTTGTTCTGAAGCTGACCCACTGATCTTAAAACGTCGCTAAATGATGGTATCAGCCGAATTGAAGCTACTGCAAAAACACCTAGAACAGCGGTAATATTTTGCGTATTCTCCTCAAAGAAATTTATAGATACAGCTACAAAACTTATCAAAAACGTAATTAGAATCGCCTCAACTGTAATACGAGGTAGAGATTGAAAAGTGTGAAATAAACTAGCCGCCGTTGCATACCTTTGAGCTTCCTTACTTATTTGAGCTTCAAAGTATTGTTGACAACCAATGATATGTGTCTCTTTTAACCCTCCTAGACCATGGTTGATAATCTGAATCATTGCAGCATTAGCCTCAGAACCTTCCCTACCCCATCTCACTATTTTTTCTTTGGCTCTATAGTAAAGAAAAAATGCAAGGAGGAGAATTCCAAACAACCCTACTACAAGTACTAAATTTGCCTTTGCTAGCAGCAAAACTAGGATAAAGACTACAGTTAAACTTGCGGTTAACCTTAACAGAGGAATTATGCAGTCTTGACAAAATTTTTCTGTTTCGGTAGCTATATTTTTAATTATTACAGCCGAATTTCTATTTAAGTGAAAAATATAGGGAGCGGTCAAATAAGCATGAAGTAATCTTGCACATAACTTTCCCTTCTGAGTAAAGCTAAATTTGTAAATAGACGCTTGACTCAAATAGTATAAATATGCCTTCACACAAAAAATAACAATAATGATTAATCCTAGTAAAGAAATAAATTGACTAATAGAGTTTATACCTATTTGCTTATAAGCCCAATTTAGCCAAAAATTACTGAAAATACGCTCTGGCTCAGTCACTAACAATATAAACGGTCCTACAAGCCCAATCCCCACAGCTTCTAAAACAGAGGTTAATAGAAATGTAAAGATTAGAAGAAAAAGACTAGTCTTTTTCTCGTCCATTACATATAAAACTTTTGAAATATAGTTGAGCATTTAGTTTCCTCTCTGATGTATTAGTCTGCCAGCAGAAGTGTCGTCTTCTTGCTAATTTAGCAACAATCTATAAAGCTGGGAATTGTAGCTGAACTTAAAGTAGATGATTGTCAATAAGCTAAAAAGGCATTGGTTGGGGTAAAGTGATTAATCAGTACCCAGGAATAATAAATCGAGCATCACGGTGAAAGCTGGTAATTGAGCGAACGATTGCAGGGAACGGAAACGTTGAATCTAGAACAAGTGTTACAACAACTGATTGAGCTATTTCCCAGCAATTACATAGATTTGGCATAAGTTATGTCAACTATCGCTCTACAGTAGTTTAGGAGTTCTCAAGACCACGGCTAACACCAAGCGTAGCTTCTTCCTTAGTTGCAGAAATAGGCTTTATGTAGCGCTCATTGGTGTAGTAGAAGTAGCTGTCGGGTTCATTCTTAATACTCACGCCGTTGGCTACTAAACCTAAAACATTCTGACCCGATCGCTCTAAAAATTCCTTAGCCGCCTTAGCACTAGTAGCATCTACCACTCCAGGTCGGACTACCATTAAAATACCGTCAGCCATTTTGCCTAGAATAGGAGCATCGGCAAGACCAGCCAGAGGAGGACTATCAAAGATGACAAAATCATAGTTTTTTGAGAAAGTTTCAATTAATGAAGCCATCCGTTTGGAGTCGAGAAGAGCGACTGGATTTGGAGGTATTACCCCAGCAGGAAGAACATCTAGCCCAACCCTAGCTTCCTGTACAGTTCTACTGAGTTCAGCTTCACCAACAAGAATGTTGCTTAGTCCTGTTAAATTTGTTAATCCCCAGATATGATGCTGAGATGGATGGCGCATGTCCGCATCCACTAGCAGTACTCGGCGTCCAACTTGAGCAATAGTTGCGGCTAAATTAGCAGATACTTCAGACTTTCCTTCTTTAGCAACCGAACTCGTTACCACAATTGCTCTAAGTTCTTCATCTGAGCTAAGAAACTTCAGATTAGCTTGAAGCATTTGGTAAGCATCATTAATTGGAGAATGGGGAAGATCTCTAGAGAATATCCGAGGAATAGTCTGCTCCAGCTTTCCACTATGAATGCTAGGTTTTCCAGATTTGTCTGAGGCAGGAATAACTCCCAGAAGAGGGTAGCCAAACAGCTCTTTTGCCTCTTTGACAGTTTTAACCGATTTGTCTATTAGGTCTAGCAAAAATGCAATAGCTATACCAAGTAAGGTGCCTCCTAAGATCCCCCCTGCCAGATATTTCTTTTTACTAGGACCAGCCTTCTTATCAGGAACCTGAGCCTTTGAAATAATCCGAGCGTTACCTACTGTTTGATTTTCTGCTACCCGCGCTTCTTGAAGCTTGTTCAAAAGAGTTTCATAGGTAGTTTGCGATGCATCTACTCGCCGCTCAAGTTCCCGCTGGGTTTGCGCCAATTGAGGCAGGATGTTAGATCGGTTTTTATAAGCGGCTCGTGTCTTATACAGATCATTGAGCTGGTTACTCAAACCAGAACGCTGCACTTCTGACCGAACAAACTCTCCTGTCAAGCTTTGCTTGAGTTCTCCAATTTGTAAATTCTTAACAGCCACATTTTGTTGGCTCCCCAAAACTTGATCAACCCGCTCTTGCAGTAAAGTACTGAGTTCTACTTCTTTGCGCCTTAGCGCGATTACTGGCGGGGCTGTATCAAGAAAGCGTCTCCGCTCAGCCGCCAACTCAGTTTGCACCTTTTGGAGTTCTGTAAGTACCTCCTGTACCCCAGGCGACTGAGAGAGAGAAGTAACAGCTACAGCTTCCTCTCGATTTAAACCCAGTTGGTTGCGGAAAGATTCAGACTGGGCACTCAAATTTGCAAGTTGAGCCTGAAGTTGAGCGATTTGTTTATCTAATTCTGATATTGCTTTGACTGCTTCTGTTGATTCCTCTTGCAGGACTACCACGCGATTCTTTTCTTTAAATTTACGCAGCTCTGCATCGGCTTTCATAACAGTCTCTTCAACGCTAGGTAGTTGATTACTAATGAACTTGCGAGCTGTAGCAGCTTTTTCCCGGTTAGTGTTTATATCGTTCTCTATGTAAAGCCCCATAATTTTGTTGACCGCTGCTGCAGCAACTTTGGGGTCAGTGTCCTTAAAAGTGAGTTGTAGAACATCTGTCCCAGTAACAGGATTCACTTTCAGCTTTTTCGTTCTCATGATGCTCTTTGGCTCAAGGGGCTTACCCTCTTCGTCTCTGAGAGCTAGTGCATTTATAGTCTTTTCTAGAATGGGGAGGGACTGAATAATTTCTGCTTCCGTAGATAGCGGATTGCTCTTATCCCCAATAGAGGCAAGCTCTCCTATGTCGTTCTTCAAGCCTGTTAACGATGAAGAGCGGTCAGGCTTGAATAGAAGCTTACCTTCTGCCTCATAGATAGGCTTTTGTAGGAATGCAGCTAGAGTGGCGAGTCCAACAACAATTCCAAAAACTCCCGTTGCAGGAAGCCAGCGCCGTCTAAGAACAAGCCAGTACTTTTGAAAATCTATCTCTTCTGTAAATTCTGGGGATTCCATAAGCACTTAGGAAGAAGGGTCAGGAGCAGTAGGCAGTGTTAGGCAAGAAAACAGGCAGAAGTTCCTGAATTGAGCCAGTTCTCACGATAGCGTTAACGTAAGTATCCAGCTCGTCTTGTTGTAGCATCAGTTACATCACTTTCAAACACTCTTTGGTATGAGCCTAGTCTCGTTTCGAGCCAAGATTAGGAAGGTAATGTTTGTTCTGCTTGTCTAACATAGCCCGCTTTGTATTATATTAAACGGCAGAGTAGGCAGAGTCATTCCTTGTCCCTTATCTATTTTCCCATCAACTACTTAAAAATAAGTGATTTTTTGTTTGTCTTCACCAAAAAATCACAAAAATGTCGTAGTTCCCAATTAAGTTTCTATAATATCAGATGATTATACAGGTAATCATTCCTAATTTTTTGACTAAAACCTAAATTCTGAAATGTGATTCTTTAACCGAACACTAGTATTCAACCGTTTGCTCTGAAGCAGTATTCGTTTTTGGGAGAATGCGTAACCGCATAGATAGATTTAATACCTGCCATACGAATAGGTAAGCTATATGTAAAAAAAACGCTCCTGAGCTGAAGTATAAATTTATTTTGGTATTGTGCAATACGGTGCTGACACGGAATAAATCGGTTGACTTTGTAAATTTAGTGAATGGGGTGTCAATCATGGAACGTTCAGTCTTAGAAAAGTCCAAGTTAGATTTACGTGCTCCGCTTTCCACAAAACTACGCCAGGATACCTACGCTGTATGGCTACGGTTAGTAACTTTGCTTGTAGGTGATCTAAGCTTTCTGTCGCTGGCATGGATGATAGCAGTGACCTATGGTACTCCTGCCGATTCTTTCTTGAGAAATCCGACAGCCTTATTGGTAGTCCTTCCCCTTGAAGTCGGGATAATTGCTGCACGGGGACTATATCAATCAGGAGAACGGCGCTGTGACTATTTGGGTCTTACTAAAGCAATCATTTTGGCACACATTCTCTTGCTAGTTGTCGCTTTTTTATATCAACCCAACTTGCTCGCTGCTTCACGATCTACTTATCTTTTGTCTGCCATATGCAGTGTATTACTTGTATGTGTTGATCGATTTGGGATAGATCTACTACTCAAGCAGCTTCGTAAGCGTGGTGCAATTCGTTATAACACGGTCTTAATTTGTCCTCCAGAAGATGCTGAAAAAGCTTATAGTATACTAGAGAGAGAGGATTGCTATAGAAGCATTAAAATAGTTGATGCTTGTGCCCTTTCATTAGATAAGTCTAATGTTAAAAACCTCATTGAAGCTATACGTAATCTAGGTGTAGCGGAAGTCTTCGTTTGTTCTTGGACTAGTATGAAAGATCGAATGTTCCTTTACTGGAGCCTTCGGAATGCTGGTGTTTCCCTAAGAATTTTGAGCCTGGATTTAGAAGCATTCTATCGTCGATCAAAGATTTTGATGCTCGGTGGAACCCCTACCCTTAAGTTCTCTCCTCCTTTAGTTACCGGCTTTGATTTTTTGGTGAAGCGATGTTTTGATTTTGTGGTTTCTGCCTTGTTGATTATTTTAATTTTTCCCATTCTTTTATCTATTGCAATAATTGTTAAACTAGATTCTCCTGGACCTTTTTTTTATAAACAGGAACGTGTTGGTCTACATGGTCGTTATTTCAAAGCTTTGAAATTTCGGACTATGTATATCAATGCAGATAAACTCCAAAAGGAGTTGGAAGCTCGTAATGAGATGCAAGATGGTGTTCTCTTCAAAATGAAGGATGATCCACGTATCACTAAAGTTGGAAAGTTCTTGCGTCGTTCAAGTTTAGATGAACTACCACAATTGTTCAATGTTCTCTTAGGAGAGATGAGTTTAGTCGGCCCTCGACCTTTACCAATTAGAGATGTCCAAAAATTCTCTGAACATCACTTTATTCGCCAGGAAGTGTTACCGGGTATAACAGGTCTTTGGCAGGTTTCTGGTCGCTCAAACATTACTAGCTTTGAAGAAGTAGTGCGTTTGGACACGTTCTATATTGAAAACTGGTCGATTTGGTTAGATATGCAGATTTTACTGCGAACAGCCTTAGTTCTTTTGCAAAAGAAAGGTGCTTATTAACGGGACTGTCAGGAAAATGGTCTTGTTGTAACACCCTTCAAAGCAGGATTTGGGGAAAGATTATAGGCTCCCACAACCGACGCTTGACAGTACAAAGCTTATAATTGAGCCGTTCTAGCTTAAATGACACAGTTTATATGACTAAGGCTATTGCCGCTCGGTTTAGCTTAGCTCTCCTTGTTCCTGTAACTTTCTTAGCAGTGAGCTTAACTGCAGTGGCAGCAAGAGCGCAAGATCGACTCTACAATCCGATCACGATTCCTCCTAGTAACGAACTTTCTGATACGCTCACAGAAAACGATATTCCTACGGGCGAGGGGGGCTTTGCTCGTGATTACACCATTAACTTAAATGGCGGTGATCAAGTTGCTATTGACTTAATCTCTGAAAACTTTGACACCATTGTCACCCTTTTAGCATCCGATGGCTCTACCGTTGCTGAAAATGATGATGGTCCAGATGGTAGTACCAACTCTCTTTTATTTGCTCGGATTACTGAAACGGGTAAATACTTAATTCGAGTGCGTGCTTTTGGCGAAACGGGTGGTGGGGCATTCCAGTTGAAGGTGACGCGGCTGCGACCAATTTAGTCTATTAAAAATTTGGGTGAGTTTATTTAGATTTCTGGTCTTTTGCCGGTGGTCAGTGGTTTGTTGCTTCTGACCACTAAATAAGGGGCAAAGCAATAGAAGAGTTTGGCAACAAGCTTAACGCTAATCAAAATCTATTGAAGGCACTGTAGCTTAGTGAAAGAAGCTGGTAAGGAGACAAAGAAACAGTGCTTCTGTCCATTCCACTACGGCTCCATAAGTGTCGCCCGTGTGTCCACCGAGTTGGCGGTTAAAGTAAGCCCCAGTAAGGAGTGCGATCGCACTTCCTCCCACAACCATACCCAGCGATCGCCACCAAGCGCTCCCGTACAACCAGGGTAAGCCGCATAAACCTAGTAGCAAGAAGAATCCTACTGAGAGAATATCTTGGGGTGTGCGAATTGCCTCTTTGTGAAATGCGCCCTTACCCGTAGGTTTGAGATAGGGATAAAAGGCGATCGCAACGACTTGCCCCCAACGTCCCCAGCCTGCTGATGCCATCAACACCACACCACGATAGGTTTCCACGTCGGTCAAAGCAGCAGTTTTTAATAATAAAATAGCCGTTGCTGCCATTGCCCCAAAAGCACCCGTGGCACTATCTGCCATTACTTCCAGACGCCGTTGTCGGTCTTGAACCGCTAAGCCATCCGCTGTATCCATCACACCATCCAAGTGCAGTCCTCCAGTCAGAGCAATCCAGCTAACCACAATAACTGCACTCCGAGTCAGTATCGGCACTCCCAACTGTTGTAGCCCACTATCTACAATTCCCAGTATTGCCCCAATTAACAATCCAATTAACGGTGCCCAACGAGCAACCCATCGAAACTCTAACGCCCAACGAATAGGAATTGGAATGCAAGTGTAAAATGCGATCGCCCCAAGGAAGGAACCCCAGAATCGGCATCCCCATTGCCCCAACCGTCGTAATGTGAACCGCTTCATTGGGGACATCCAGTCTAGAATTTACAAGATTGCCGTATGACCAGTGGAGAATCTTAGGATACTATTGTCTCATACCCTACTGTCATACCTTCATTGTCTTACCTGTACGACACAGGTAATATCAAGTAGAAATCTAAAAAGCCCTGCGCCGTGTAGCCTTCTGAGGTATTTATTCCTGCCTAGTTCATCTTTGTCTTTACCTTTGCAGAGGCTATGATCTAAGCACCCGGTATTGAAATGTAGGGTTTGAACGAAGCGGTTACATCAACCTACCGCATGGAAATGTCAGCCCTTATTGCATCCTACGGCTTTTACCCATGAGTCATCACCAACCTCCGCATCAGCTTCCAGCCCCATGCATCATTGACACTGGCACCATCGTCAACAAGCAAGACATGGGACGCCTTCTCACAGATTTGGGTCGCGTCCGCTATATTCATACTCTCGATGGTAAGCTGCAAAATGAGGGAGAAGGGTGTGTGCTAGAAGTCTTTGCTGACCCCAACCGCTCTACCATAATTGCTAACCGAGCGCTTTACCTGAATGTTCAAAGTTTTGATTATTTGCAGCTAAATCAGTCCCCTGAACAAGAAACTTACTTTGATCTCATTCAAGATAATCGTCAGTTACGCCTGATTCCCCTATCAAACCCTTATCAAGAGCAATCTAACCAGCAACTTAATGCTGACGCTCTAGAAACGATGGTGGCACAAGTTCTTAGTGCTAAATGGGATGTGCAAATCGACGACGAAGGCGAGTGCCCGTTCTAAGCTATCAACCCTTTGGATCTTTGAGTTTGGATTAACGCTTGAGATCAGGTAAAAGATTGAGATAGCTGATGAGAAATATGAAACCTAGGCTTACACCTTGATAGAGAGCGTTGCAGCAACACAAAGCTTCATTTTCATTTCAATGTCAGGCATCCTGTAGCCAGACAAAGGCCCGTGCTGGTGTTTTTACTACGCCTCATGGCTGGGTTGAAACGCCCAGGTTTATGCCTGTGGGAACCCTAGCAACTGTCAAAACATTAACACCGGAACAACTAAAAGCCGCAGGCTCACAGATGGTGTTGGCGAATACCTATCATCTCCACCTGCAACCAGGAGAAGACATTGTGAAGCAAGCAGGTGGACTGCATCGATTCATGGGTTGGCAGGGACCCATTCTCACGGATTCTGGAGGCTTCCAGGTATTTAGCTTAAGCCAGCTACGAACGATTACGGAAGAGGGGGTGATGTTTCGCTCTCCCCGTGATGGACGGATGATCAATTTAACACCAGAACGGTCAATTGAGATTCAGAATGCACTGGGGGCAGATGTCATTATGGCGTTTGATGAGTGCCCTCCTTACCCTGCTGAACGCTCAGAAGTTGAGGCAGCAACAGAGCGTACCTATCGCTGGCTAAAGCGCTGCATTGAGGCTCACGCACGTCCTGTTGACCAAGCACTGTTTGGCATTGTACAGGGCGGTGTTTACCTAGATTTGCGTCGTGCTGCAGCTCAATCTTTGGTTTCATTAGATTTACCAGGTTATGCCATTGGTGGGGTTAGCGTGGGTGAACCCGCTGAATTCATTCACCAGATTGTTGAAGCTACTGCACCTTATCTACCAGTAGATAAACCGCGTTATCTGATGGGGGTTGGTACCTATCGGGAAATGGCACGAGCGATCGCATCTGGGATAGATTTGTTCGATTGTGTGATTCCTACACGATTAGGGCGTCACGGTGCTGCCTTAGTACAGGGAGAGCGTTGGAACTTAAAAAATGCTCGGTTTCGTGAAGATTTCACTCCCTTGGATGCCAGTTGCCCTTGCTATGGTTGTCAGAACTTTAGCCGCGCTTACCTGAGTCATCTGGTGCGCTGCAAGGAAGTTCTTGGTTATACATTGCTCTCCTTACACAACGTCACTGAATTGATTCGCTTCACCCAACAAATTCGAGCGGCAATTTTAAGCGATCGCTTTTTTACAGAATTTGCTCATTGGTTAGACACCCCAACTTCCGCTCAGCTGTGACCGGGTTCATGTTACGATCCATGTCAATTCTGAAAACTGTGTTGGAAAGGTAATTTAAACATGGAAGCTGCACTGCTGTTGGCGAAACTGCCTGAAGCCTATGCGATCTTTGACCCACTAGTAGATATCCTCCCAGTTATCCCTGTCTTCTTCTTGCTGTTAGCCTTCGTTTGGCAAGCGGCTGTAGGGTTTAGGTAGAAAGGATTAGGGGCTGGGGGATTAGGGAGTAGGAAAGACAACCCTGTCTACAGGGTGCTTGCTATAGCTAATTTCTCGATCTCTCCAGTCCCTAATATCATCAACCCCTACCGTCGTGCCCCAATCCCCTTTTGAAATGCAGGTCGTTCTGAGAGACGCTTGATGTAATCTACAACAGCCGGGTATTCGCTCAAGTCAAGCTTCAACATCATTGGTATGTAAGCCAAGATTGATCCAACTGCCACATCCGCTACACTCAACTCATCTCCTAGCAAGAATGGCTGCTTCTCCAGGATTTGATTGAGTGGCATCATCAATTTAGGCATCTCCCGTTCTCGATTTGCTTCCACAAAGATTCCTGGTCCCAATGTGGCATTAGCGAACAAGATC
Organism: Symplocastrum torsivum CPER-KK1; assembly: GCA_019358875.1. Taxonomy (GTDB): domain Bacteria; phylum Cyanobacteriota; class Cyanobacteriia; order Cyanobacteriales; family Coleofasciculaceae; genus Symplocastrum; species Symplocastrum torsivum. The sequence goes on along the minus strand of JAHHIF010000061.1, from coordinate 25,346 downwards.
CACTGGATAATTGTTGATTTTGCTTCTAACGCTGCCGGAAGCTTGCCGTACTTATCAGCGAGATACATCAGAATTGCTCCTGACTCCCAAAGCTTAAAATCTCCATCTACAATTGCTGGGACTTTCCCAATCGGGTTAATCTCTAGGAATTCAGGTTGCTGATGTTCACCGGATTGCATGTCCAGCAAGATAAATTCGTAGGGTTCTCCTAGTTCTTCGAGGTACCACTGGACAATAGATGCCCGACTCCTCGCTCCTCCGTAAAGTTTTAACATTGTAAACTGCCCTCTAAAGAACTTTGTGAGTATATTCGTGTTGTTTAACGTCGTCTTCCTTACGGACAACGCGAGTTTGATTCAATACACGCTTACGTTCTGTAGAGTAGTTGAAGTCATTGCGCGTTGTGCCAAGAGGAATATGGGATTGCGCTTCCTGACGACTTTGGTAAGTACGTGCTGCCGCGATCGCACGGGCGGGAAATTCATCACAAAACTGTGCCTCTGTGGGAAACGCAGAGGGTTTCTGTGGTGTTTCACTAGTGAACAACTCACCGAGAGTAGTTCCACAAGCTGATGAATATGAGGTAGGAATTCCTTTGAGGATAGCTTCTAGCGCGGCTGAAGGGATGGGTTCGATGACTTTGACTTCATGAACTTCACCATCTTCTTTCAGAAAGCAGGTGGCTAAACCAACTACGAGATAGCTATCGGTTGAGACATCAGGAGCCTGATCTAAGGACGTTGCAGCTGCCATAGGATTATTCTTTGTTAACGAGCATAGAAACCAAGACAAATCAATGGCTTCGGTTGCATTTTACCAGCATCTCCACAAGCTCGGAGCAGGAACGTACACCGACTGGAGATTTGTCTCCATCCAATTGGGTGATTAAGGCTGAGAAGTTCATCTTCTTGTGCCAATTTCTTAAAAGTTACACACAGACAAAATCTACGAACCCTACTGATGGGGGAAGTAATTCTTAATGTCCCAGAGATATTGTTTCAGGAAAGGAGTTAAGCAGGATTGTAGTCTCTTTTAGAATGTCCAAATTTAGGACAGCTTGAGTGGTTTGTTGTTGACCTGAAGACGCATTAGTAAGTGACACACTCAGACCAACGAACAGGGTGCTGCAAGCCGTAATGTTGATTATAGATAGGCCGCAGGTACTGTTGAGGAAGATATGAACGCTGACACTTCTGTAAGCCGGAAAGACCAAAATAGACAGTGGTCACAGATGCCACACAAAAATCAAAGGCGTTTAACTCCAGTCAAACTGGTACCCAGAAAAAGCCCACAACTGTCAGATCAAAGCCTACGCGCCTCTGCACATAGCAGAGCAAAGCAAGGGGACTATGCTGGGGCGATCGCATTATTTAACCAGCTAATTATGCGTAACCCCGTCGATCCGATCAACTATAACAATCGGGGGTTGATTTACTTCCAAAGTGGTCAACACGACAAAGCACTGGCTGATTACAACAAGGCACTAGAACTCAATCCTGAATTGGATAGTGCCTACAACAATCGTGCTAATTATTACGCCTCGACTGGACAACTTGCAGAAGCGCTCACAGACTATGAGCAAGCGCTTGACCTCAATCCTGGAAATACTCGTACTTGGATTAACCAAGGTATCACGTTCCGTGAATTGGGACTTTATGATCTGGCGCTAGAAAACCTTGATATGGCTTTAATTCTGGGATGCTTAGAAGACTATATTTACGCCGAACGAGGTCGCACTTACCATTTACGTGGTGACTGGAACTGTGCGATCGCTGATTATCAACGCGCCTTGAGTCAGCTATCACACTCAGGTAGTTCTAGCCGTCTGCGTCGGAAAGTTGAAACCTGGATGAGTCAGCTGCTCAAGCCCCTAAGTGCTTAATTCATTTAATTGTTAACTGTTAGCAAGTTGACAAAAAGTTGCATCAAGGTTTTATGCAACAGACAACAGATATGTAAGCGATAACCCTTCAAGCAAGCTTCTCAAACAAGCCTGCTTGAAGCCATTAAAATCCATACATTCTTGCTTTCTCAGAACTTGTCAAAAACGTCTGCTCTTGTTGCACTAGTGATCATCCTTCGTACTGGGATCTTGCCAGACGATCTGACGCTGAGTTGGGTCAACCCGATAACTCTGCTCATGCATCACGCTTTTGGCTTGTCCAGGATCAAAAGAACGGCTGAAGTCAGTACGCAAGCTATTGACTCGTGTCTCCGTGCGCTTCACTTCCGCACTGACTTCTCGCAACTTTCCTTGCTGTGACAGGTGATAGGGCAACAACTGAATTAGTCCAGTGAGCGCGGCGGCTGAAATTACCAAGTTGACGACCAACTTCGCTGTCGTTTCACCAGCAACGGCACTGTAAGAATGACGACGCTGAGGGCGTTGAGTCCGACGAACCTTCCGGTGAGGTTCTAACGGTTGTCCAGTTGGTCTTGGGGGTTGAATTGCGTTCATCAGTGTTAGGCTACCGCGCTGGGAGAGCCAGCGCTGAAGGGTTCCAGTATAGCGTTAAGGTATGCGCTCCTGATGTGATCTCGCTGCTTTGTGTTTGACGACAATAAGAGCCAAATGAACAAAGAGCCTATCAAAGGCAGTAGCACGCCGATGTTATCAGATAATTTACAGCGTATTACTGTAATTATCCGGAAAACTTAAGCTGCGGGCTTTGAGGGAAGGATGTTGCCTGATGCTAGTTGCTGCGCTAACGCCCTCATTTGGGAGAGAACTTTCAACGCCAACTCATCAATCGCCTCTTGTCTGCCTTTGATAAGCTCTCTGTCACTTTTTTTAAGGGAACTCTACTTGTACAGTTCCGTCGCTAGCCGGAATGCCATGATACCGGGAATTAGGGCAACGACAAGAGCCACGTAAACCTGGACATCTGATATGGATGACATTATTTAACTTCTCCTTATTTCAAAGGTAATTACCCATTAATTTGCGTCAAATTGAGCATTTGCGAAATATCTTGTTACAAGATGCAATATAAATTGCTTCCTGGCTGTTAGAGAACGGGAATCAGGAGGTTGTCTGGAAGTGGAAGCTGGGCAACAGAGCTTAGAGTTGAGAAAGCAATAACTTACTGCCCTTTTTCCATTTCCGACACCCCAGTTCTCAGTAAATAGCTAGCGATTCAAATTTTGCAGTCTACTCGCTCGTCTTCCGCCTTTTCGTCAGAAACTACCCATGAGAGGTTAAGCTAAGTTAAGGTAGCCGTGGTTTTCGCGTATTTTAGAGGATCGCGTACTAGACGAGCTTTTACAACTTTATCTATTTAAAATCGTTACTTAATGCTAGACCAAGTTTTTAACTCCCCTTTTCATGCAGGAATTGAAGCCTCGATAGTGCTGTTGATTCTTGTTGCACTAGAGGCAGTGCTTTCTGCAGATAATGCGATCGCATTAGCTGCGATCGCGCAAGGTTTAGAAGACGGCAAACTCCAGAATCGTGCCCTCAACTTCGGCTTAGTAGCGGCATACGTCTTACGCATTACCCTAATTCTCACAGCGACTTGGGTGGTACAGTACTGGCAGTTTGAGCTACTTGGCGCTGCTTATTTGCTTTGGTTAGTCTTTCAGCATTTTAGTGCTGAGGAAGATGAAGAAAATCAACATCATGGTCCTCGATTTACTTCACTCTGGCAAGCGATTCCACTAATTGCTGTAACCGACTTAGCATTCTCTTTAGATAGTGTAACGACCGCGATCGCTATTTCTGACAAAACTTGGCTCATTGTTACAGGTGGCACAATTGGTGTTATTACCCTGCGGTTTATGGCGGGGTTATTTATCCGCTGGCTCAAGGAATATGCCCATCTTGAGGATGCTGGCTACATTACCGTTGGCTTTGTCGGCTTGCGACTCTTAGTAAGAGCGATTAAACCCGAACTTGTGCCACCTGAATGGTTGATGATTGCTGCCATTGCCTTAGTGTTTGTTTGGGGATTCTCTGAACGCATTGAGCCTAAGCCAGTAGTAGAGGCTGAGACATCGGCTATTGAAGCCCAGACAAAGGAACCTGAAGAAGTTAAATAAGATTCCAGTTCCTCATCCCCAACCCCACTCCCAAATCGACCTTACTTGAGAATAATTGACAATTAGATTAAGAGAATTCTATAGTTAGTCTCGGAATAATTAGTAATAGTTAGCAATAACTTAAGTGACAGCTACTGTCCATGCCAAAACTGCCTCTAATTGAGCAAGGCAAGCCCTTCTCGCGCCGTCAGTTAATTAAGTTAGGGCTAGCAGGTGCTGGTGTTGCTGGTGCAGCGCTAGCTTTACCGTCTTTGACCCGAAAACAAACACAACCTGCAAAGATTCCGCCTCTGTCAAGTGAGGCTCCGGCTGTGGCTGCGGGGTTCAACCCAATGGCAATTGTCCGGGACTTTGACTATGGGACAGTGAAAAAAGAGAATGGACGTACTATTCGGGAATTTCGGATTGTTGCTGGAACGACCAAGTTGGATTTGAATAGTGCCGTTTCTTTTATTACTTGGAACTTCAATGGTCGTGTGCCGGGACCGACACTACGCGCCAAAGAAGGCGATCGCGTTCGGGTAATCTTCCTCAATAATGGTGGACACGCTCACACCATGCACTTTCACGGTATTCATCGTGCAGAAGTTGATGGCATTCGACCTGTTCGCAATGGTGCAGCAACGATCTATGAATTTGATGCTGAACCTTATGGAGTTCACTTATACCACTGCCATATTGCCCCAGTAACGCGACACATTTCAAAAGGGTTGTATGGGATGTTCATCATTGACCCCCCTACAGCGCGTCCACCTGCTGATGAGATGGTGCTGGTGATGGCGGGGTATGACGTGAATGATGACCAGCGAAATGAACTTTATGCCTTTAATGGGTTGCCAGACTACTACATGATGCACCCGATCCCGATTTACCAAAATCAGCTAATTCGGTTGTATGTGCTTAACTTGATTGAGTTTGAGGCAGCGGCAACCTTTCATTTACACGCCAACTTCTTTGATGTCTATCCCACAGGGATGACCCTTACACCAACACAGAGAACGGATGTCATCACGATGGGAACGGCTGAACGGCATATTTTGGAGTTTGCCTACCGCTATCCCGGCAAGTATATGTTCCATCCTCACCAAGATGCGATCGCAGAGGCTGGCTGCATGGGTTTGTTTGATGTAATCGAAAGCTGACTTTATCAACCCTCTTCTTTACAACTAGTTGACAAGAATTCTCAATGGTTTGACAATAAGTCCTACTTGACGTTGTTGCAAATCTTTCTTAAAAATTAGCAATTGAACGCTTCAAGTTTGATGAGAAATTTTGACTTATTGATATGAAAGCAATCCTTCGTTTTTTTGCTCTCGCTCTTGCTGGTGCCTTGTTGGTTGTTCTCACGAACTGTTCTCAGACACCAAGCACGAGTGATGCTTCAAACTCTTCGCCTGCTTCTGATTCAAGTCCTGCAGCCACTACGACTGAGAGTAAAACTGCTGCTGAGGAGAAGATCAACATTAACACGGCGATTCTGTCGGAGTTAGATAAATTTGAAGCAGCATTAGGTGTCCCGGCATTATCAAACAAGATTCAAGCAAGTCGCCCCTATGGTAGCCCTGAGGAACTGGTATCAAAAAAGGTGATTACTCAAGAGCAGTTCGATCAGATTAAAGATCAGGTGACTGTTGAGGATGTTGTTCTAACGGGTGTTGCCAAAGATGTCGATTACATGACCAAGTTGGGCTTGATGAAAGGACATATGATGGTTGCCAAAGAACTGCTGGATCAGGGTAAGCCCGATCAGGCAGAACCGCACATTGGGCATCCTGTAGAAGAAATCTACGTTGATGTCGAAGAGCAATTTCAAGAGCGCAACGTTCCGGAATTCAAAACAGCATTAATGAGCTTGCAAGATTTGGTGAAATCTAATCCTAAAGATGCCAAACTAGCGGCGAATTTTGAGGAGTCCATGCAAGCGATAGATGGAGCGATTCAGGTTTTGCCGGAGCAACAGCGTCAGTCTCCTGAGTTTGTGCTGCAGGTGATTGATGGGTTATTGGATGCGGCTGGAGCTGAATATGGTGCGGCAATTGCTGATAACAAAATTTCTGCGGTAATTGAGTACCAGGACTCGCGGGGATTTGTAAATTATGCAGATACCCTGAACAGCAACATCTCTGACTCGTTAACGAAGGAAAATCCGGAAGCCCAAAAAGCGATCGCCCAGAGCATGAATAAGCTAAAAACAGCCTGGCCCTCAGCGCAAGCCCCTGCAACACCCGTGCTTCCCCCAGAGGAAGTATCTCAATTGATCAAAACCATTGAGCAGAACAGCCAGGAAGTAGTTAACTAAGTGAATCGGGGTAAACTGCATAGCCTTGAGGCGTTTGCCCTGAAATTTTCTGTTCTACACGTTATCTCTACCATTAGTTGTTAAAGTTTTTGAGATAAATTAATCACAATGTGAGTACATCTACTCGTTGTAAAATCGGAACTCATGAAAGACCTTGACCTGAAAAAGACCATTAACCTATTGAACTCCATCATGGAATTTGAACTTGCCGGGGTTGTGCGTTACACCCATTATTCCTTGATGGTGACTGGACCTAACCGGATTCCGATTGTGGACTTTTTCAAGGCGCAAGCCAGTGAGTCCCTACTCCATGCCCAACAGGTAGGAGAAATTCTCACCGGGTTAGAAGGGCATCCTAGCCAACGGATTGCTCCAATTGAGGAAAGCTACAAGCATTCTGTGCGGGACATTCTGGAAGAAAGCCTCAACCATGAGAAAAAAGCGCTGGAGATGTATAAAGAGCTACTCAGCGTCGTGGAAAATGCCAGCATTTATCTAGAAGAGTTTGCCCGTACCCAAATTGGTCAGGAAGAAATGCACAGCATTGAAATTAAGAAGATGTTGCGCGACTTTAGTTAATAGTTATTCGTTATTAGTTCAGTCGTCAGTAGATTCCCTCGACTTTCCTCTACGCATAGTGGAGAACGAGGGCAACTGACACAGGTAACGGGCGAAAAACGCACAGCTAACAACTGACAAAGAACAAATTATGGATTTTAGTGCTGCTTTACCGACCTTTGTGATTACCCTGCGAGAAGGGGTCGAAGCTGCCCTTGTGGTGGGGATAGTACTAGCTTGCCTAAAAAAAGCCAAAGCCGAACAGCTCAACTCATCGGTGTATGCAGGTGTAATAGCAGGGATTGTTGCAAGTGCGTTGGTTGGTGTTCTGTTCAGCTGGGGCATTCAAGCCTTGAGTACGACATACCCAGAGTATTCACCCATAATTGAGCCATTACTAGAGGCAGTCTTTGGGATAGTTGCGATCGCCTTACTCAGTTGGATGCTGATTTGGATGACTCAACAGGCGCGATCGCTCAAAGCTGAAATTGAAGGCAGTATCACCTCTGCCATTCAACAAGGTACGGGTGCGGGTTGGGGTATCTTCAGCTTAATTTTCTTTGCTGTCTTGCGAGAAGGCTTTGAAACGGTTGTCTTTATCATCGCAAAGTTTCAACAAGGACTTGTACCAGCCATCGGTGCGATCAGTGGTATAGCGGTAGCTGCCGGGATTGGGGTTCTCCTGTTCAAGTGGGGGGTCAAGATTAACATCCGCCGATTTTTCCAGGTGATGGGTGTTTTTCTCATCCTGATTGTCGCGGGTTTGGTAATCGGAGTACTGGCTCATTTCGACCAAGCCATTGCATCACTCGCGCAGATGAATCGCCAGTCAGAATCGTTGTGTTTCTACTATGAACACTTTGCCAAAAACCCCTCTTGCGTTCTAGGACCAATGGTTTGGAATACAAGCAGTGTCCTGCCGGATGAAAAATTTCCGGGTTTAGCACTCAAAGCCTTATTTGGCTACCGCGACCAAATCTATGTAGTTCAAGCTGTAGCTTACCTGCTGTTTTTATTCACAATTAGCATCGTTTATTTCAACAGCTTGACGGTGCCAAAGGTTGCCAGTGCTAAACCTCAGCCTTCAATGGATAAGAAGTAAACTATGTGGCGTAGCCTATAAAGTTTTCAGTCTAGTGACCTTGCCTAAGATGATTAGAAAAGTGCGATCGCTAGCTAAGATTTCTTCTTTTTAAGTTCAGCTTCTTTGCGCTTCACCTCTTCATCCATCGTTTTTAGCTGCGCTTGAACTTCAGGCGGCGGGGGAACAGCAACCCCCATATCGCCAATCAAGACATTCGGTTGTCCTTTAACGATGGTTGTTGCTACTGGTACAGGAACCCCCAAAGGGCCAATAGTAAGCCCATTGACCATAGACGTCACCCGTGCTGCTGGTCGTCCACCAATTAAAACAGTAAACCCCCCTGTTGCAATAATCCCAGGAGCGTAGTTGATGACAAGTCCGGAAACCTTATCACCAACACAAGCAGCAGGTAATCCTCCAATCAGGACAGTAGGGACACCAGGAGGAAGAATGGCATCTCCTGTGACAGTCAGATCACCAACTCGTGCGGCAGGGAAAGACATAAGCAATTAAACCTTAAATTGGGAATTGGGAATTGGCAAGAGACTTAGATGTACCTCACTCTCAACAAGAATTGCTATAAATCAACCGAAGCAGACTGACTCAACATTAATTGAGCTTAATTAATCCACCAACAACTTGAACAATGCCCCCCTTCACATTGGTCGCGGCGCCGCCTTGGATATTAATTGTCGCGGCTGTCTGAATGCTGATGCCTGCTGGGGTAACTTCAATAGTACTGGCTCCCACTTTCAACGTAATGGCTTGGATACCAGAAAGAGCGATTTCCCCTGCGGCTAAACTGATTTTGTTAGAAGTCCCTGTGCGTCCCGCCTTGACAGAAACGTCACCCGTCGAAGTTAGGCTAATAGTTTTGTTCCTATCATCAAGGCGAAGGGTATGTCCTCCACTGGTTTCGATTTCTACAAACTTCTCGCTATCATTCAAGCGACACCAGTGACCTTCTTTCGTCTTGATGTAAATCCCTTGCTTACTGCTAGCTTTATCCTCCTCCACAAATTGGAGACTATGCCCAACACGGGTCTTGATAGTACGCAGACGCACCTTACCATTGTCAACCGAATCACTTACCTTTTCAGGCGGGGCATCCTTACCATTCCAGACATTGCCAATTACATAAGGACGATGGATATCGCCGTGTTCAAACGCGACAAGTACTTCGTCATCAATTTCGGGTAAACAGTCAAACCCCCGACCTGAACCAGCACCTGCACCCACGACCCGCGCCCAATTACTTTCGTGTTCCTCGGTCAACGTCGGAAACTTTACCCGCACTCTGCCCCAACCTTCAGGGTCTTTATTATTAGTGACTCTCCCCACTAAGAGCGTTTGTCCAGGTTCGAGGTGGGTGGGTGGGGATAAGGTAGCAAGGAGGTCGCCTCCACGCAATCCCCGTACACTAAATTCTGTTTTGTAGGTGCGTTCGCTAAAAATGTGACGGCTTTCTGTAACGTAGTATTTGCCGTCGTACTTCCCCATATTTTTTAGTTTCACAACCCGCCCAGGTTGAATTTTGGGATTGCCTTGGGCTTGGGCATCAGCATGGACAAATTCTCCCCCTAATTCATCTAACAGGGCTTGGGCAAGGGTATCCGCTTCTTTGGCTGTAAAAATTGGCTGATCTACCACAACCACTTTAGGATCGTTAGGTTTGCCTTGAAAGGCTTTACTTGTCTTACTTCCCTTGCCATGTTTGGTTTTTGTCATCACTTGAGCAGAGGATTTAGTCGAGACTATCGTCTGCTTTTGCTTATAGTCCCATCCGCGCACTTCTACACTTTGCACTTGTTCCGCACTACTGACGCGAACATGGAAACTGCTCAGGTTTGTTAACCATTGGAGTTCTAGAGTCTCGTCCACTTTCGGTTTACAAAAGTTTAGTTCACCATTGTGTACAAACAACTCAAAGCCATTCCGAGCTGCTCGTTCTCGCAAGAATTCCATATTTGTTTGGTTTTCCTGAAAGACGTAATCATGGGGTGTTCCACTCTCATCAATTGTGCCGACAGTTATCCCTACTTCCTGAGCAATCTCTTTAACAATGTCTGTATCTGTGTAATTTTGAAACGAGCGGTTGTGCCGCCCTCTGTGTAGGCGATGGGATATGTCATAGCCGCCAATAATCATGGGTGCTTGGGAGCCAGAGGTAAAGTGAGTTTCTAAGCTTGTAATTTCCCCTTTGAAAACACTGCCCTTCACCTCTTCCTCAAATTCCACTGATGCCGTAGTACTCGCTTTAAACGCAATGTCAATCGACTTACCAATGGCAAATAAATTTTCGTGCGCCCACGGTCGCTCTGGCTCGTCTTCTGGAGAGTTCGGATGTTGAACTTTTCCTGAAAAGTAAGGATTTTGAATAACAAGCGTAAACATTGCAGGTCGATGTAAACTCTCCTCGACATAGATTTGCAGGATGTCTTCCATCAGGTCTTTTGGAGCAATTTGACCATCAATTTTTAGAATTACCTGGTCTGTGTAGGTGGCTTTGTTGTTGGCGTTGACCATGATGGACTCAAAGGATAACGGCTAACGTGAAAGGAAGGTTGAACGATCAGAAGCTTCGCGTAGACTCTGGCTAGGATTGGTAGTCCCTTGACCCGGTCTGGGGGTCGGAGAATCAACTTGCTCTAGCGATAAATCAAGCACTGCTCGCACTGGTGTGCCATCCGGTAAGAATAGGGTCAGTTTGAAGCTGAGTGTTTTGACAAAGCATCGGAGATACCGCTCCTTGCCCCAGGTAAAGAGATAAATGGGCGGACGCTTATCTTTTCCCTGACCGCCTTGAGAAAACTCAACAGCTTTTGTGAACTTCCCTACATGATCAAGGACACTCCTTCCTGATTCGTAGGTGTCGAGGAGGATGTTGCTGATTTTGAGGGAATAGGGATTTGGGTGTTTAAAGCTAGTTTTGTTCTCCCCTTCTGTTGTACGCGCCCCTTGTGCCTGTTCTATGTCGATGCTTCGACTAAAGTCCAACTGGTTCGGGTTGAACATGAACTCAATGTTTTCTCCACCGTCAACGGCGATGAGTTTGGCTTTTTGTAACGTCATAGGTATTCACTTATTAACTGAACTATCACCACGGTAAGCGACCGGAATAGGAGTTGCCGCTACGCTCCTGCTCTATCTTGAATCGCTGGCGGACTAAGCTATAAATTTCTCGTGCTAGCTTTTCGATTTGCTCCGGTGAAGCATCTGCGGCGGGTTCTGTCTCAGATGTGACTTCTGTAACGTTGCTCTGCTCCTCGTCTGTTTGAATAGTGGGTATGGTGTCTGCACTAGTTCGGCGCGTGGCTGACTCAAACTGAGGTTGAATGACTGTTTCGGTAGATCCAAACGGTTGGAGATCGGGAAATGGAGGACTAGCTTGAGCGGAGGGACTGGGAACTGAAAAGGAACTGCCGTTGAGTAATTCTGCAATGCTTGACCATTCAGTCGGGACATCTGCAACCACCCCTGTGTTCGATGAGGTTGGTGCAGTTTGGAGGACAGATTGGGAAGGCAAAGAGGATGAAGAGATTTGGGCAGGCGAAGATGTGGGGAATTGTTCAACACCACTCTCTGCATTATCAAAAACGTTGCTCTGTTTTCTGGCAATTACGGGTACAGGTTCATTAGGAGAAGCCATGTCTGCAAGGGAAGCGGTTTGAATAAGAGGGGTTGAGCCAAGGGAATCGAGTACGCTTAGATCCTGCAAGACGGTTGGTAGCGTGGGCAGTGTGTTGAGATTAGTTGAGGCAGTTTGCTGAAATGGCTGGATAAGGTCTGGCTCTGTTGCAGTTAAGCCATCTGTTGGCTGCGTATGTAGTACGCTTGTTGGAGTTTTCTCAGTTGTAAAGGGGGAAACAGGGGTGGTAGCAGAGGATGAATCAGTGATAGGTGCGATCGCTTCTTCTTCTCTTTGCACGGTGCCTTCCTCTGGCGCACTCGATTGCGAAGACGGTTCTTGAATAATTTCAGGAGCAGTTTGGAAGTCGGTAAAGTCGGCTTCCTTTGCCTGAATAGTAGACTGAGGGCTGCTTACAGGTTGATCTAGTGCGGGAGCGTCTGTTACTTGGCGTTGAACGGTAGTTGATTCTAATAGAGGTTGAAGGGTTGGTGCCTCTGTTGCTGTTGGCTGCTCCTTAGAGTCTGCGGAGACTAAATCAGAGACAGTTAGTTGTGGTTCTATTGTCAAGCCGGATGAGTCAGATTGCTGCGGTTCCGCTGTGATAGCCGTGTTTTCTACTTCACCCGTGAGAGGTTCTTGTATAGATGAGACGTGAGCAACTTCAGTAAGCGGTGCAGGGGTGGCTTCTAGTTGAGGTTGAACGCTGGCTTCTTCTAGATGAGTGGGAGATTCAACGGGTGAAGATTCCTGCATTGGAGCATTAATCTCAGGAGATTTCCTCACCTGAACCTCCGAAGTATCCAGCAATGAGCTTAGTTCAGTTGCAGAGGCTGGCGTTGCACTCGTCGAGTCTAATTCAGGCTGAACAATTGCTTCTGTTTCGGCAGTAGGAATACTGGCTGGTGGTGAGGTGTTTTGAGTGGGTACTGAGGGGGTAAGCTCAAGTGCGGATGGGAGAGAATCTGAATTGACTGTGCTGGGAAGAACTGCGTCACTCGGTTGTGCCGGACTGAGTAGAGGATGTTCTAAAGGAGAATGCGATCGCACTTTCTCCACCTCATCACCAATTGTCGGTAGTTGAGAATTTGTAGGTTCCTGAACTGACTCAGCAGCACGTTGAACAGTTTCTGGAGATGATAACTCTATTGCTTGGTGAGATACTTCTGTTACTACTTCACTTGGCAAGTCAAGCAAGGGAGGTGAGGTAGTTTCTGATTGGAGTGATGCAGACTCGAAACGAGGTTGAATCGTTTCTTGCTCAGTCGAGGTTGTCAGTTCTGGTGAAGTAGTAGGGACGTCCTCAACTGGCTCTACCAAAGTTGGGTTACCTGTTGTTTCAGGTGGGTTGGGAGTTGAGGGAGGAACGTTTGCAGTATTTGCCTGTCTTGGTAAATCGGTAAACGCCTCAGCTTGGAGTTCAGTCGTAGACAACTCCGGTACTTCTGGCTGTACTGCTTGTTCCAATGGAGAGACTGAGGCTGGGTAAGCTTGGATAATTGGTGCAATCGATTGAGGAGTTTCCTGTGATTGGGAATCTGAACTGAGCAAAGAAGTCGCAGAGTCTTCTAATCCAGTGATGTTCTGTATTGGAGGTTGACTCGGCTGTTGATAACTCGGCGACTCACCCAAGGGCATCATTCCCTCGGTAGCCTGTCTTATAGTGCTACTCTCAGCCTCTTGAGGCAAGTTGGTTTGAGCTGGTATCGCTTCGACCTCTTCGCGTTCATTGCTTTGGGGCTGTTCAGGTATAGCTTGGCGCTGAATTGTGGATGCGATCGCTGATTCACTAACAGACGAGATAACATCGGGTTGAGACGTTTGCGTTTGTTGTCCTGATTCTGTGGAGATAGCAGGAGCTTCCCCTAACCCTGAAGGTTTCTGAAGTGCTTCTGTGACTGGCTCCGTTGCACCTGTTGATGCTTCTACAGCCGGGGATTTGGGTGAAGAGGGTGCTGCTTCTGATTGTGATGATACTAGCTGAGTTTGGATGCTTGTATCAGTAGAGGATGAATTCTCCCCCCTTTTTAATGCCGGAGCTTTAGTGAGGAGCTGGGGGGGATCTAAATCTGACGGGGAAGTTTGAAAACTCTCCCTATTACCAGGTAGACTTGTCGGCTCTGATGCTGTCTGTGCTAATAGAGGCGGTTCTCCTGGGGATAGTTGCGATCGCTGAATGCTTGCTTCTAAATCTGCTGTAGGTGCAATCTCAGAACTGACAGATTCATTGGCAATTGGCTCATCTGGCAAGATTGGCGAATCTACACTTGCACCTGTCACTCTAGTCGGTTCACTAGCATCGACGCTTTGAACTTGTGCCTGCTGCTCTTGAACCCTAATCAGTTGATTTTCTAACGGCAATGGTGCGGGTGAATCAAGTGATACCGTTTGTCGTTGAATTGGCGTGTTCTGGGAGAAAGCTGTTGCTGTACTCTCACTTTGATGATCTATCTGTGAAGTCGGCTTAGGGGTGTCGAAAAACGGTGACTCGGCAAATGATTGCCCAATTTCAGCATACTCTGACCCTCCTTCGGGAAAAAAGATAGAAGGGTCAAGGACGGCGAGAGGTCGCGCCCCAAGCGGTAGCATAAATTGTAAATTAGGCTCCGTTTGCCCCAACGCCCTCGGAGGAAGTAAAGGGTTTTTAATCCCTAGAGGCTCAGAGCGATCAAGGGGTGCATCCAGAGGTTCTGCCATAATGTTTCATCCCTTGTCTCAACCACTCGAAAAGTATCCCAACGAGTCGCGCTGAAGTCCTGTAGTCGCACTCCCGCCACTGGGTTTCACAACAACCTTTAGACCTTCGTAAGCTAACGTTAATTCCTCAATGGCAACGGTGCTAGAGTTTGCCTGGAGAGACGGTGTTTTCCAACCCACAGGCACAGCACCAACAAGCGTCCAAGCCTGCATTGTTTCCCCAGCTTGGTTGAAGACGATAATCGTTACGTTACGACGCTCCTTCTTATCTGGGCTAAGGAATTTCTCCAGCCACTGCCAGAATATTACATCATCGGTAATGCCACGCTTGAGCGTCACATCGCTGAATTTAGCTTGTTTAAGAAAAATACGCTGTTGATCGTTAACCCCACCCTCAAAGTAGGTTTCTTTATCGAGTTGAACATCCAAGCCCGAACATTCACTAAATGATGCAGCGATACTGCCACCAATCTCGACATAAAAACGATTGGCAGTTACATAATTGAGTTCGTGGGTTTGACTATTTGTCATTAGCGTCGTCTCCCGTATCCTCGGTTACGCTCCCGCTCAATTTGCAACTCTTCCCGCAGGAGTTCAAAAACGCGATCGCTCAGTTTCCTGATTGCCAAAGGGTCTTGCAGAATTTTCGCAGCTAGTTTAGTTAGTGCAGCCCTATCCTCCTGGGTCTCACTCCCTTGAATAGAAGCAGGAGCCGCATAACCTACAGGAGAAGGAGATTGGCTCTTGGAGACAAGTATAGACTGTGCAGCAGCTAACTGAGAGGAGGAGCGCTCAACCATAGTAGAACTAAAGTTTTGTGCCAAGTTTATCCAAATGCGTCGAGGTTGGGTACTAGCGGAAGGTCGAACTTAGCCAATCCAGTAAGCAGATCTTGGAGAAATCACGCTACACCTAGATTACGCAAGTAGCACAACTTAGACAGACACTGACACTTGGCAAGCTTTTTAATTTATGTAGATAGGTAGACTGAAAGTAGTGCGATACTAATGGACAATTTACTACAGCGGCACATGCGTTCTTGACTTTCAAATCATAGTTACTGACACTCGAAAAGAAGTGCTGTTGTAAATTAACTTGATGGTGTTTACTAAGAGACGAAACCTGGGTGATTCTACCTCCATAGGTTTAACTGATACTGAAACGCGATCCATCCTTGCCAAAGGGGTAGAGATGGCATTTCAGTCAGGACAACAACGCTTTCAAGTTCTTCAAGGCATTGACTTGGAAATTAGAAGCGGCGACATCCAACTCCTAATGGGGCCATCTGGGTCAGGGAAAACAACCCTGTTGTCAATCTTAGCGGGACTACTAACACCCACTACTGGAAAAGTTTATCTACTTGGAGAAGAGATTACGAAAATGTCTCGAACCAAGCTAGCACGGTTTAGGCGGCAGAACATCGGCTTTATTTTCCAAGATTTCAACCTATTTCCAGCCCTGACAGCAGCGGAGAACATTGAAGCGGTGCTGAACATCAAAGGTATTCGGGGCAAAGTCGCACGATATCAAGCACATGCTCTGCTAGAACAGGTTGGTTTAGGTCTAAAAGCGAATCAAAAGCCTGGTGACTTATCTGGAGGACAGAAACAGCGAGTTGCGATCGCACGCGCTCTAGCAGGTAATCCACGGCTAATCATGGCAGATGAGCCAACGGCTGCCCTAGACTCTCACAGTGGGCATACTGTGATTGAATTACTGCGGCATCTGGCAAAAGAAGGGGGCTGTACTGTGTTGATGGTGACACATGATCCCCGTATTATCGATGTAGCTGACCGAGTGGCTTATTTAGAAGATGGAATTTTGAGAAGTCGTTAGTTGTTACTAGAGTTTAGACTAACGCGCTCTGTCTTAGCGACGCTGAGTGGAGCTGAACTCAATAAGCTTAATGGTGATGATGTAGGGCAAGGTTTCAGTTTCACTCAAGAAATTGGATGAATCGAACTTTTGGTTGAGGAAAATGGCTGTATTGGGTTGCTGTCGCTTCAATACGTTGAAGTTGCCCTAAGGCTAATGAACACGGCATCCCATATTTGGCAAGGACGCGATCGCTAGCAATCTTGAGTGATGTACGCGATCGCTCCACAAAGTCTTCAATCGCATACTCACTCTCAGGCGTGAAGTAGTCTTTGACAATCAGAGAAGGGGAATAGCAGGTTTCTTTGGAACCATCAGGCCACTGAATTTGGAAGCGAATTTCAGGCATAGTTGTTCAAGGATTGGGAGTAAGTGAGACGTTGTTGGTAGTGGTGTAGGTGCAGTTCGGCAGAGGCTTCCCAGGTATAGCGAGATAGGATGGATTGACTCTGCTGCACCAGGGAATGAGCAAGTTCGGGCTGGGTAATTGAGCGCATAGCCTGAGCGATCGCATTTGGCGAGTCGGGGTTAACCAGAAGTGCCTGAGTTTCTAAGAGAAATTCGGTAAATGGAGATTGGTTAGAGGTAATGATTGGGATACCCGATGCGATCGCTTCCAGCACCACGAGTCCCCAACCCTCCTTGACAGAAGGGAACACAAAAGCATCAGCTATTCGATAGAGGGCAGATAGTTCCGCCTCTGCAATTACCCCAGGTAAAATGAGAGATTTGCCGATTGGGACTCCTAAACGCTGTGCCAGAGCAAAAAACTCATCCCGATAGGGCTGATAGTCAAATAGGGTTGCTCCACCTGCGATCGCTAACTGTGCTTGAGGGTAATCTGCCAGTACCTCAGCAAATGCTTGCAATAACTTGATGGAATTTTTCCGAGGTTCAATCCCGCCTACACTTAGGTAAATGGGTGAACCGTCCAATCCTAATCGCTCCTTGAGCATTGCTTCAGAGCCGTTGTTAATTGGTGAAAATCGTTGGGTATTGACCCCGTTAATCACCCGTGGAGCGTTAATCTTGTAGTGCTGCTGGAGTTCGGCTTGAGTGCGATCGCTAACACACAAGCAGAAATCCGCTTCACGAATCGATCGCTCCTGACACTGCTGGAGATAAGGGCTACTAAAGTCTTCAATATGATGAACTGTACGAATGAAATGGGGAATGTGCTGGCGTTGCCGTAGGATAGCTAAAGCATTGGCGCTGATGCAGTCCTGAGCATGGTAATAGTCGTAGCTTTGCTCAGACTGGCTCAAATAATCGACAAATTCTTGAATACGTTGACCAATTAAAGCATCAATGTCTATAGGAGCGAGTTGAGCAGGGATAGATTGGTATTCATAGGATAAATCGCGATCAAAGCCCTTACCGTCTTTATCCAGTGCATAGACACAAACGTGATGACCGAGTGCCTGTAATGCCTCAGCAAGTTCCAGGGTATGAATAACACTACCTCTGGGTTTGGTGGAATAGGTAAGTAGCGCAATGCGGAGTTGGGTTGGTTGTGGAACGCAAGGCACTGCTTTGATACTCTCAATCATCGTTTCACCTTCTCCCTCGCGAACCCAGTCAAGCGTTGCTCAGATAAATCCCAGAACACGACAGATTCCTCCTGAGATTTGAGAATGAGTTCCTGAGTTGATTGAACCTCCCCGACAACCTCACAAACTAAGTCTCGGTAGCGGAATTTGGATTGAACGGTTGCCACCTGGTCAGGGCGAACACTCAAGAGAAAACCGTAGCTGGGAAAGCAGAGTAACCAGCGTTCCAAGGGTAGACCATCTGGACAAGGTACTCTGTCCAAATCCAAGATTGCCCCACAGCCAGAGGTTTCCAGTAACATTAGCAGCGTTCCAATAATGCCGCCCATGCTGATATCCTTTCCAGCATCACACAGACCCGCTTCAGCAAGTCGTGGTAACAGTTCTAAGTCTTCACGGAGTTGGAGTGGATCGGCTGCTGTCGCAGCATCCCAGAACGGATGCTTGGGATGGGGTTTACCTCGAAAGTCAGTGGCGACGAGTAGCAAATCACCAGGTTGGGCATTGAAGCTAGCAATCAGGCGCTTTGCTCGTCCTAGGATAGCGACAGACAAAGCATTATAGGGACTATGACAGTTGGTGTGTCCACCGACGATAGGCACGTTGTAGGTTTGGGCGGCTGCCTTCATCCCGTCCCAGAGGGGTTGGCTAGCGCTGATAGACTGGCTCCAAAGGGTATCGGCGAGGGCAATAGGACGACCTCCCATTGCATAGATATCGCAGATGTTGACCAGTACCGCACACCAACCTGCAAACCAGGGTTCGGTTTCCACGAGCAGGGGCCACATTCCCTCTGCTGCCAGAAGTAGGTATCCCTCTAAGTCTGGAATAGCCGCACAGTCATCTCCTAAAAGGATTTTCGTCGAGGAGTTAAACCCCACACTCTGCCCTAATGCCTGTGCTGCGGTTTGGATGTCTTGCTTTTGTAAGATGCCTAGGGCTTGTCGTAACTGCGCTGCTAACTCGGATAGCATCAGGATGCCTCTCTTGCCTGAAGGGGGAGAACAGGACGTGATTCGGTTCCAGGGGGATAGTAATTTAGGTCAGCTTCCATCAGGTGATGAGGGCGATCGCAAATTACGATCTCCTCCATCGTCTCCCAGTGAAGTCGCTGAAAAAAGCGCACATTTTGTAATTGCACCGTTGCTAAAAACTGTTTGCAACCCCAAGTATTTGCTGTAGTGACCGCTTTGTAAATCAAGCCTTTGCCGATTTGCCAGCCTCTGCGATAGTCCGGGTGCGTGCCCAATCTGCCACCATACCAGATGCCTGGTTCAACTTCATAGATTCGCACAACTCCGACTACTTTATTGATGTCAGTTGCGATCGCGGAGCCTTCCCTTTGGGAAATCGCCACAATGGGATATGCAATTTTGTCAATTTCATCAACATCATCTCCCTGAAATAGTTGTTGTTCTTCAGCAAAGATGGAGCGACGAAGCGCAAAGTAAGCAGCAATTTCCTGAGAATGTGTTGCCAGTTTGAATTGGTAAGTCTTCATTGAAATGGCGAATTGAGTTAAAAACTTGGGCTGTTCAGACCCCCGACTTCTTAAAGAAGTCGGGGATCTTGGGTTTACGTTTCAAAGTTGGAAAGAGCAGAGCAAGCACCACATTTGGCACAACCTGCTTTGATTTCCTCCGATGACATTCCTGCCTGCTTTAACATGGCACCCACTTGCTCATAGAGGGTAAACATAAACTCGCTCTTAGGGGCAGGATGATTGGCTAGTGGTGTTCCTGTGATGGGAACAAAGGGTACAACGAAGGGATAAACGCCGATTTGAATCAGGCGATCGCAAACCTCCAACAGTGTCTCTAAGCTATCTCCCAACCCTGCTAGTAAATAGGTATTCACCTGTCCCCAACCGAAAACCTTGACTGCTGCGGCAAATGCCTCAAAGTAATACTCCACAGGCACTGTTGCTTTACCCGGCATAATTTTTGATCGAACTTGGGGGTCAGCCGCTTCCAGATGCATTCCTAAAGTGTCAATTCCTGCCGCTTTCATGCGATCGAACCAAATGAAATCATCAGGCGGTTCGCACTGCGCTTGAATCGGAAGGTCTACTCTGGCTTTAATTGCTTTGGCACATTCTGTCAGATAAGCTGCACCGCGATCGCTTGTATTTGGTGTTCCAGTTGTCATCACCATTTGCTTCACTCCATCCAGTCGCACGGCTGCTTCTGCAACTTCAGCCAGTTGAGCGGGGGTTTTCCGGGCAATGGTTCTACCTGCTGCCAGCGATTGTCCAATGGCGCAAAACTGGCAAGAGTTCTCTGTATCGCTGTAACGCATACAGGTTTGCAGAACAGTTGTCGCTAAAACATTTCGACTGTGCAACAAAGCAATTTGACTGTAAGAAATGCCGTCAGCCGTAGTTAGGCTGTAGAACTTGGGTTGATGGGGAAAATTGATGGATGCGATCACGCTTGGCGCGGTGGCAGAGTCAATCGCTTCTCGATCCAATTGCACTAGCATTTGGTTGGTTGTTTTGTCAATCCCAACCGTGTAAGGCGACTGAGCGGCTGGGCTGTTGTAAATCGGCACCATTACCGTCGTGCCATCCACGGTTACAGCTTTGTGATCGGAAGGGCCTGCCCCACCTTTTCGTCCTGCTGCTCCAATTTCATGCTCAACTAGCTTCAGTCCATGAGTTTGAAGCTCTACGATTAACTGTTGCTTGTTCATAAAGCGGGTTTACGCTCCCATCGAAACTTTCTTTCAGACTCTTGAATGGGAACATCGTTAATGCTGGCTTCTCGCCTTTGCATCAAACCGTTCTCGGCAAACTCCCATTGTTCATTGCCATAAGCGCGATACCAGTAGCCAGAATCATCGTGCCATTCATACTCAAAGCGCACAGAGATGCGGTTGTCGGTGAAGCTCCAAAGTTCTTTTTTGAGACGATAATCTAACTCTTTAGCCCACTTACGTTGCAGAAAAGCTGCGATCGCTTCACGTCCACTGAAAAATTCGGCTCGATTTCGCCACTGGGAATCCTCTGTGTAGGCTAAGGCAACTTTCTGTGGATCGCGAGTGTTCCACGCATCCTCTGCTGCTTGAACTTTGATGAGAGCAGTTTCAAGGGTAAATGGCGGTAAGGGGGGTTTTGTTTCCATTAGGGAGTAGGTGGTAGGGAGTAGGGAGTAGGTTGTAGGTATGGGTCAATTGTTTCATCCGTTGCCTGAATGCCATCTGCTACTTCCATCACGTTTTGGGCATCTAAGTTAACCCGCAATTGCAATAAATCGGGGCGAGAATAGTGACCAACAGAATCCATCATTCGCTTGCGTTTGGTAATCAGGGAGAAATCCAAATCTGCGATCGCGATTCCCTCACCTTCTGTAATGGGTGTACACAAGTGATTTCCTTCAGGCCCAATAATTGCCGTATTGCAGCCACCACTCAACACTCGCTGCAATTTTTCATCGGAGGTAATTTGTCCAACCTGCTCTGGAGACAGCCAACCTGTCGCATTCACCACAAAACAGCCGGATTCGAGTGCATGATGGCGGATAGTTACCTCAATCTGGTCAGTAAAAATCTGTCCAACCAGCGAACCAGGGAATTGAGCACAGTGAATTTGTTCGTGCTGCGCCATTAAGGCAAATCGAGCTAGGGGGTTATAGTGTTCCCAGCAAGCTAAGGCACCCAGCTTACCAACAGCCGTATCTAAAACCTTCAAACCAGAACCGTCTCCCTGCCCCCAAACCATTCGCTCATGGTAGGTTGGCGTAATCTTGCGCCGCTTCAATAGCAGGGTGCCATCCGCGTCAAAGATTAGTTGGGTGTTGTAGAGCGAACCATTATCTCGCTCATTCACCCCCAGCACCACCACAATTCCATAAGAGCGGGCGGCTCTACTTACGGCATCAGATACTGGACCCGGAACGGTTACAGCTTCTTCATAAAGCCGCATATGTTCCTTGCCCATCAATACGGGAGGCTGCACAAAGGAAAAGTAGGGATAGTAGGGGATGAAGGTTTCAGGGAAAACGATCAGTTGGGCACCTTCTTTGGCAGCTTTTGCGATCGCCTGCAATACCTTCTCAGTCGTCCCATCCCGACTGAACAAAACTGGGCTGATTTGTACTGCTGCCGCTCGGACTGTACGTGAGTAATCCATCATTAGGTGGTAGGAGGTAGGTTTTAGGGGGTAGGTAGCAGGGAATAGGTTTTAGGGAAGAAGCTACAGCACTGGCTGGGAAAGATTAGGATTTTGGGTAGATTCTGCTCCTGATAAAGCCTGTAAATCTACCATCTAACACCTACCCCCTACCAACTCTTACACCGTCCAAGTATCCAGAATGAAGGCACCTTCTTTACGGTGCATTAGCATCAAATCCAGCACATCAAGGGGATTGATTGGGCGGATGCCAGGGATGAGAGAAGGTTCGCCGTGACCGTAAAGTGCTTGCATAGAAAAGCGACAAGCATAGACTTTGCCACCCTCAGAAATAAACTTGCTAATCTGGTTGTTAAAGTTTTGCTGACCAGGAAATGGCTCATCACCAATTTTGGGAAAGCCTCGTTGAATACCCAGCGTTATCCCTGGCCCGTACAGCAGAACCGAAGTTTCAAATCCCTTACGGAGCAAGCGAGTTGCTTGCAATAAATTCACTAGACCAATTGACCCTTCAAACGCAACGGTGTGAAATGTAACAAGCGCTTTCTCACCGGGTTCTGCTTTGACATCCGGGAAAACTTTCTCTTCGTAATCAACAAAGAAATCACCAGCTTTATGAGCGGGAGTGGTTACTTCAGGCATGATTTTCTCCTTATTATTCGTTGAAAATTGGAACGTTTAATAGTGGATTAAGAACTGATTTGTAGCTACTAAAATCCTTAAATCACCTAGCTGATGAAGGATGAACACTTAGCAAACTTATGTTGTGCTGCCAGATTAAGTGCTGGCAGATAAAGCGATTTGTATCTTTCACTACGAAACTTTTAGGTCTAACAATAAGACTAGGGGTAGCGATCGCAATATCTAAAACGATCTCAAACTATCACCAAGTACCTATCTAAATCGATAGGTTGTTGCTCGTTACTACGACCCCAGTAAATATTCATTGACGATGCTCCAAGCGCCCGAATACGATACTTTCTTCCTCGCTGTAATGTAATCAGCCAAGTAAGTAGCATCCCGTGCGACTCCCGAAAACCGTCCTGAACCCCACGTATACAACCACGGAAGTCCCAAGAAGTACAATCCTTGCACACCTGTTACACCGCGATCGTGACCAGGATACCCCTTGCCATCAAACACCGGAACCTCAATCCAACTAAAATCGGGCTGATACCCAGTAGACCAAACAACACCGCCTATATTCGCCTTTTCATAATCAAGCTTCAGAAATGCTTCATCTGGCTCCCAAACGGGTTTGTAAGTCGGTTCTGTAGGTGCTTCTATTTGATTTTTTTCAATGAATGCATCAATGCTTTTCTTGATGTTATTAGCAACCGCATCCGCTCGATCCAAATTTTGCTTCAGGTCGTCCCAAAATTCAAGATGACTACTGCTAATAGTCTTTAACCTTCCATACAGTTGCATACCCTCTAGAGAAAACTGCCGCAGATCGATCTCACGCCCACCATCGCGACCTGTAACATAGTGATTAGTATTGGTTCTAGCTTTCTCTTTCTGGGGATGTTCGTCGATTGACAAATCGTAGTACCCCATTTGGTCTAACCAATCGACAACATCTTTCCCACGATATCGGCGTGGCGATCGCGGGGCACTTCCTACACATAAATGGACTTTTTTACCTGCAAGGTGCAAATCCTCTGCAATCTGACAACCGGATTGTCCGGTTCCCACAACTAATACGCTCTTGTCAGGTAAAGACTCTGGGTTTTTGTATTCAGATGAGTGGATTTGCACAATATGTTCAGGAAGCCTTTCAGCGATTTTTGGTATCTTGGGAATGTGGTAGCTCCCCGCAGCAATTACCACTTGATCCGCTGTATAGTCTCCAATAGAAGTCGTTAATTCAAAGACATCCTGAGAACGGCTCTTCCGAACTTTTGACACTTCCACGCCTTCCTTTACAGGAGGGTCAAATGATTTAGCATAATGTTCGATGTATTTTACGATTTCATCCTTTTGCATAAAACCGTTAGGGTTATCTCCTGGGTAGTGATATCCAGGGAGCTTGCATTGCCAATTGGGTGTTACCAAGCAAAAGGAATCCCAACGTTTTGAGCGCCATGAATGTCCAATCCTATTTTTTTCAAAAACGATATGGTCAAAGCCTCTCTCCTTTAAGCAATAGCTCATGGACAGACCCGCTTGACCACCACCTACAATAATGACGGAATAGTGGTTTTTCATTGGCTCCCTTCTCGCTTGCTTGCTTCAATGTTTGCAAGATTAAGTGGTAGCAGAGAAGGTGTTTTGTATCTGTTAATACGAAAGGTTTAAGTCTAACAATAAGACAGGGATTAGCGATCGTGTTGTCTAAAACTCTGTCAACCAGCCATCAATCACTATCTAAATCGATAGGTTGTGGATTTTTTTGATAGGGCGATCGCAGGGTGAGACAATTCTGGTTTCTGTTACAGTTGATGATTGTTCTAATGGGCGTGTATCTCATGATTACTGTAATGTTGAGCTTGCCAATGAACTAATCCTGCATGAGTGAAACTGTTTACATCGAAACCAGCATAGTTGGGTATCTCACTATCAGACCCAGCAATAACCTGATTCTCATGGCTAACGCAGAGGCTACACGGGAATGGTGGGGTACTCGCCGCAGTCAGTTCACTCTTTATATCTCTCAAGTGGTTTTGGATGAGGTGGCACGGGGCGATGCAGAAATAGCAACCAGGCGACTTGAGATTTTGCAGGACTTTTCACTGCTTGCAGTCAATGAAGCTGTCCAGGATCTAGCAGCCCAGTTTCTTACCAAGAGCAGTCTTCCGCCTAAAGCGGCTGATGATGCACTCCACATTGCAGTGGCTACAGTTTACGGCTTGGACTATCTGTTAACGTGGAACTGTAGGCATATTGCTAATGCTCAAATCCAGAAGAAACTGCTGCAACTCAGCAATGATGCTGGATACGAACTACCAACTATTTGTACGCCCTATGAGCTAATGGGAGAGTAGAAATGTGGAAGGATGAAGTTCTCGAAGAGATTTACACAATTCGGGAAGAACACGCAAAGTCTTTTAACTACGATTTACAAGCAATTTGTAATGATTTGCGGAAGAGGCAGGCTGAAAGTGGAAGACAGATCATCTCAAAACCCATCAAACAGCGCAGTCAGCAACCTAACAAATCGCTGCACCCAACTGCATAGAAGTTATCTGTTGGGTGTTCCAGGTTAGCTACCGCTGCTGACCGTGGCAGCTAAACTACTGAATCGAGTCATTTACGATCGCATGATGGAGTGCCTGATAACAAGTTTGCGCTTTGAGCTTTTTGAGAGCATTATTCATATGGAACTTGACAGTAGTGTCACTAATTATGAGGCGATCACCAATAGACCTCTTGCAAAAGTCGTCGCTGGGGTAATATGAGGTCTGAAATTAGGCGATCGCTCACCCG
This sequence comes from Symplocastrum torsivum CPER-KK1, assembly GCA_019358875.1. GTDB lineage: Bacteria > Cyanobacteriota > Cyanobacteriia > Cyanobacteriales > Coleofasciculaceae > Symplocastrum > Symplocastrum torsivum. The sequence goes on along the minus strand of JAHHIF010000061.1, from coordinate 62 downwards.
TTTTCTGCGCTCACCACGACAGATTCATAAGGAAAACTGATGAAATACGAACGAGCTAAACA
>JAHHIF010000060.1 GCA_019358875.1 Symplocastrum torsivum CPER-KK1 | reverse complement strand
TAGCGCAAACCGTTGAGCGTTTGGCACAAGGGGGAACTATGACCGGAATGGTCAATCTCTGGATGGTGGTCTAGAAGTTGACATAACAGGGTTGACCCGGCACGAGGTAGCCCCGTGACGTAGATAATCTGTTTATTGAGCATTGAACTGTTGTGATCAAGGTAAACTTATCAATTGTGACGGATTTCACCCTACCTAATACCGATAAGAGTGCGGTATTGGAAGTAGAAGAATGGCTGTAATGACGGTATAGCGTTTTTTCGGCTACTTCCCGAAAAATACGAGACATAGAAGGTCAAAAATTGGCTCTTATTGAGAACGACCCCGATCTTGTTGCAAGTCATCAATAAGCTGGTCGAAACTATCGCTTCCTAGGAAAGTATCGCCTTATAAGTCATATCGCTACAAGATGCAGCCGATGCCCAAACCTGACGTTACGACTTACGCCCACCGGGTGATTAACGTGATCTAGTAAGCTTCGACAATCTCCATAGCTGGAGCGATCGCTTGAGAAGCTAATTCCGTTTGTCCCGCTTCTACCAAATTATTGGCTAGCTGAGCCAATACCCAAGCTTTTTCATTCTCACCCGTGACAGCGTTCGCCATCTGTAAGGCTGGGTTATATTGTTTAGCTTCAGTCAACACCATCACTGTTTGAGAAAACCAGATAGCGGGTGTGGCATCGCGCTGCTCAATGGCAGAAACGACTTGCACGGCATCTGCAACTTTTCCCGTCTCAGCCAACCCAACAGCTAGATAAACGAATGCCGTAGCTTTGAGATAGTCATCCTTGATGGTAGAAGCCACCTCTTTGGCTTGTTCATATTGCCCAGCTTTAGCCAAGCTCCTGACGATGCTATGCAATACGAGAGCTTTCTCGTCATCACGCTTGATAGTAGAAGCTAACTGCAAAGCCTGTTCAGGTTGTCTGGATAAAGCAAAAAGGATGGCAATCCGTGACAACATAGACTGTTGTTCCATAGAGCCAACTTCAATCGTCTTTGCTATCTGCAAGACTTGCTCTAATTGGCTCACCTCAGTCAAACTTTCTGCCAAAATAGTCAAGACCATGGCTTGAGTTAGGTCACTCTGAATAGTATTGACTAGCTGCAAGGCTTGGTCAAACTGTCCTGATGAAGCGAATTGAACAGCGATCTTACCTAATGCACTAGCGTTATGGTGGCTATCAAGCGGATTTACCAGTTGCAAGGCACGGTCGATTTGTCCGGATGAAGCCAACTCAACAGCGATGTTAGCAAATGCCTCGTGTTTGTAACCTTGCGTCTCATCGGTATTGGCTATGGTATTGGCTATTTCCAAGGCTTGCTCGTACTTACTCGCCTTAGCCAAGGTACTAGCAATGTGACTTAATACAATCGCTTTATTAGCATCAAGCTTGATGGTATTTGCCGCTTGTAAGGCACGATCTATTTGTCCGGCTTCAACCAGACTGGGAACTATTTTGGTTAAAACCCGTAATTTATTAAGGTCATCAGTGACGGTATTGTTAAACAGCTTCATGGCTTGGTCATGTTTTCCTGTCCTCACCAACTTCTCCGCTACACTACCCAACACAATGACTTTCTCATCGTGATCTCGAATTGTATTAGTTAGCTGCAAGGCTCGCTCAATTTGTCCTTCCTTAGCCATACTGCTGCCTATGCCAGACAACACCAGATCTTTGAAACCGCAGTACGTTATCCTATCCACCAACTCTAGGGCTTGGTCATACTGTCCTACCGCCGCCAAATACCAAGCTATGCTAATCAACGGTCGCTCTTTCATCAGGATGTTGCGCTCGCTCTCAGAGGAAATATCCCCTCGAAAGGATTGACAGGCGGGTTGCGTCTCGGCTTGCTTAACATCTACCTGTGCTGAGGATGGGGATTTTGGATGAATTGAGGCGATACCAACGAGAGTACAGAGGCTGAAAACTGCCAGGAGGACGTTTCGGGGTCGCATAGTATTCACTTTAAGAAGAATGCTTAATATTTCTCGACAGGATTAACGTTCCTTGCCAACTGACGAATTGTGAAAGTCATACAAGTCTAGAAATGCATATAACAAAGGCAAAGAAGTGAAAAGAACCTTGGGTGCAAAAGAGCGCTTCAGAACTTCTGGCTATAATTTTTTTGCTTCTGTAGCAAAAGAATCTACTTTTATTAATGGCATTGCTTTCTAAGAGAGTCACCAATTCCTGCATCACTTCATCAAATCTTGATTCTTTTCTAAAATTTTGAGAAGTACAGCGCTTGATGAAATGTTAAATTAGCAACCTCAAATTAACGATATTCCGTTGTTCTGGCAATAGCCTCTCTCTAGAAGCCCTTTTAAGGAGTCTTCTTGATAATAGCTAGCAATAAACGAGTAGTAAATTACTATTTTATGCGTCATATAGTTACATAGTGAACTGTATTGATTGAGTAGGTGAAAGTTTTTTGGAATACCAGGGAAAATCGATAGCTAACTCTAGTCAAGGCGGAAGAAGCACCTATGACACAATTCAATATTCTTACCTACAACATTTTCAATGGGTGTCCGCCTCCAAGAGCTGAGCAACTCGATACATGGCTTAAGCAGCATTCATATGATGTAGTTGGACTTATGGAAGTCGAAGAGTTTAACTTGAAGCATTTCCAAGAGAATGGCAAGCTATGGGGTGATTACACTCATGCAGAATTCTGCCAGATGCCTAGAGCTAACTTTGTTGGAGTGCTTTCAAAATACCCGATTGAGGCATACCCCACCCCTAAGGAAAAGTTTTTTCATGGGATTTTACATGTCAAGATATGCAGTATTCACTATCTCATCGTTCATTTAACTCATAAGAGTGCGGCGGCTCGGAATGATGAGATTTCTGAACTTATTGAAATAATTCAGAAGATTTCCGAACCACTTATCGTGATGGGGGATATGAATATAGTATCTCCGTTAGATGCTGAATTTCATACAGATGAGATCAGACGAGCCATGTTCCAGAAGGTCGAGCTACGTCTACATTTCATGAGCGGTCATGAGACCATTAAGTCAATTAAAGACGGCACAGTCGAATTCCTTGGGAAATGGTCAATAGATTATCGCCCAATGCAGCGTCTACTTGACATTGGTCTAATTGACCTGTGTAGAGAAAGCCTGGATAGATATACTGTTTCTGCTCCGACAAATATACCTGATAAGGGAAAAGCACCCCTTCCACCTGTGAGGATAGACTTTATCTTTGCTAATTATCAGTTATCCCTTCTTAAGCCTAGGGCTAGTGTGTTAACTTCAAGCGATTTGGATAACATCTCTGATCATTACCCTGTGGAATGCAGTTGGACACAGTAGTCAAAGTGTTCCTAGAACAGAGGGTAAAGGAACAGATTAAGTGCGATGATCAGGCATCTGATCGAGGATGGCTGTTGAGTACTTCTGATTTAGCAATGCTGATTGGTTTAGAACCCGCAAGCGTTGTAAAGCACGATGAATTGAACCGCTGGGGATTTATTTTTACCAAGTGTACTGAACGTTCAGGACGGGAGGTTAACTGGGCAATTAAACGTCCCGAGTAGGTGGTAGTGATTGCGATCACAAGTTTCAGACTTACCGAGCCAAAAATCGTGCCAACAAGGGTAAAGTTATAGCCGTCAAGCCAACTAGCAGCCAGAACGCCGCGTTTATTCCCTTGGTAAAAGCCATAGGGATGTTGGAAAAAAAGACGAGGACAGCAAAAAAGGTCAGTCCGGCTAGAAGGTTTGTTGTTCGTGAAGCACTGGCATAACCTCCCCAACGTAAAGCTAGCCAACAACCAAGCACTTCTCCAATCCCAAACCCAGCATACGAAGACAATAGGAGTACCACAAGTCCCTCAAGTCCCCCGTTGTTTTGGGTTCGTACATAGACATAAGCTAACAATAAACATATTGCCGTTAGTACGACGGCACCTGTCGCACCTCCTAGACTGGCGGCTAGATATCCTCTCCAAGAATTCAGCGACTGCTGTCTCGACATTGATCGACTCCTTTGAGCATCATCTTTACAAGTGGTTTATGTAATCTGTACTCGAAAGACTTGAAAAAGCCTAATTCCCCAAATCTTATCCACAATCTGATGCGGCTAAAAACGGCGGATTTTCAGCTAATTGAATCACCCTATTCTCTAGAGCCTGATTCGATGCGTTGCTTTATTTCTCTTCCAGTGGCACTGAATCGGGGAACGGACTAGTATAACCCTTTGGTATTTCAAATCCGCCAAGACAATAAGGTCTAGAACTCATTTCGCTTCGCTTTGGCGGACGCAAAGAAGAGGGAGAGGGATCAATTGCCTCTCCCTTGGCGGATTTTATTTCGTTTGTAGTTTTTCTCGTATCCACCATCAATTGATTGGTTTTTGCTATATATCGCTTTTGATGCTCATGAAGCTCATCAGGTTTCCACACTTCAAATATCCATGTATGGGTAACTGGAAAACCTTTACTAGGCATTGACTCTATCCGTGCTGAAACTTCAACGTATTGAGCATTAGGGTCATCCTTATGAACTTTTTGTTTTTGACTTAGGATTTTCCATTTCCTCATCTCACCTAGCATCGCTTTACCTGGAAAAGAAGTTTCCGTAACACATCTGAGGTCTTGTTGTTCTTGAGTGTTACCACGGTCTACGGCTTTTAGATAGCTTTCAATAGTACTACCCGCGTTGGAGGATGTCTGACAGGCTGAGAGTAAGACAAGACTACAAATAGTCAGGTTGACCCGTTTAAGTGGTTGATTTTGAGACATTAGCGTTCTGTAGCTAGATTCATACACATGTTGCGTTGTCTAGAAATCAATTTTGTCCGGTTTAGCTCAGTTTGCTCACTGTCCTAGTAGCTCAATCCGCTACCACTTTCGCTCCCACATGAACGACCCAAACAATCCACAGCCACATAGTGCCTAATTTGAGTAAAGCTTAGGTACTACAACCTTGTGAGGTACAACTTTATGCCTCAACTGGAGGCTTATGAATCTCAACTCTTTCTACCTGTTGGTTTTAATGTAATTAGCACAATATAGAAATAAACAAAAAATATCATCCACGGAAGCCACCCTATAAATAATAAAAAGATGCCCCTCTTAATAGAAGACAAAGCATATTCTCTTTCTTCAATTTTTATAGAATTTTCATCAGGATTGTTAATGAAGTTATTGATGTAGGATACTTCAGATTTGAATATTGCCGTATTTTGAGGTTCAAAATAATCTTCAGGATAGAATAAAGTATAAAGACCACTCTTAGTAACAAGGAAGATTTGATAATTATAGCGATACGTTTTAAGTTTCCCTTGTCCCCTTACTTTAGTTATCCTAACCTCAGCTTTTTGTACATCCTGAATTATTTCATTTTGTTCTCTCAGGAAGCTATTTCTTACTACTTTACAATCAACTTTAGAAAGCTCAATTCGATTACAAAATAGAGTATCCCTCCCTTGAAATCCAGCATTAATTCCTAGAAAAAAACTCCAAATTGCAAAAATAGTAGAATAAATTGTAACAAAACAATACAAAACTATCAATACTAAAGCTAGACGGGTGCCACAACCAGAAATACGGGATTGACTAGCATTTTCATTAGTCTCATCGTTATTCACGTTCATAGGTAATTACTTTTGATTGGAGAGCCTAAGAGATTTATCCTGCAATCAGCTACAAGTGTTATAAATAAAAATCCTGAAAAGAGTAGTCCAGAAATTAGACCTATTACGTCCTAATTAAAAATCAAAGTAGCTCAGATGGGTTAAGCAATCGTTTTTCTTTGTGGGCTTGTAGTAACTCAACAAATCTGCTAGCGTTACCCGCTCGCTTGAAATATTCCGTAACTATCTACATGACTCTTGTAGTTGGAGCTGACATCTTTAATCCAAGCAGCTAAGAAGCTCTACTCAACAATCAGGGAAAGTAACAATGACGCTCAATGACACATACTATGGAACACTTGAAAACGATCTCTTCCAGTTAGGTTTTGGTACCCTCCGAGGTCTCTGCTGACTGCCAGCCCTCGATAGTTGCGATCGCGACATTGAGGTACATATTATCCATGAGTTTTTTCATTCTTCACACCCAATACCGTCTTTATCCCCGTCAAACTTATGTGGGTCAGGGGCTACCACTCTAAGTTTCGCTGGGATATATCACCACAATCTAAGTCATGTGGGGGAGGTCTATCAACTTTTGGAATACTGAACTCAGCAACAAGCTGTTTTATGAAATCTAAACCGCTCCTCGCTCCAATCGGATGAGTGGGTACATCGTGACAAGGAGGTATCTCGACTTAGACCCAAAGACTAAATGTGATTAGCACACCATCAACTCAAAATAGCCAGACAACGTTTCTTGCTTGCACTAATCAATTAACCACTGGTCTAGTAGGAAACTAAAGAACCCATAAAACAGTAGCAACCACATCCAAATGCCAATTACAAAATGCATTATGCCAAACAGAAAATCCCTCAACTGTCCTGTCTTCCTCGGTATACTCCGCCGCCGATGAGCTATCCAAGGAAGTGATTTGTACCACTGCCAGAGTTTTAACGTGAAATTGATAGCAAGCAGTCCTGCAAGAATGAAAGCTGCTAGCGTCCAAAGATCCTCCGGCACACCCTCTAGCCACCAGAGCCGCGAACCGCCATTAGCTCCCATAGGCTGGTAGGCTGGATCTCTCAAAGGTGAAACGAGATATATGAAGATTGCACTGGCTCCTGTTAGAAACAGGAAGAATTTCGTACTCGTAATCGAGAAACGTCGAGCCAATCGAAAAAGCATGGCACGTTACTTTTACTCATTTATTTACTTAAGGTAATTCTTTTAAAGGAATAAAAGTAACACCAAATATGAAGTTACGGCAAACTCTTTCAATCGCCTTTGTGTTGTTGCTTTACTGAGGCTGGCTCTGAACCTCAGTTGATTTTTAGCCAAGGGTTGCAGACTTCACGCAATCGCTTGCCCATCTCCTAAATGAATTTTTATAACTATCTGCATAACTTCAAAGCTTAAGTCTGAGAATTTCTTTAAAGCTCAAGCACCTACCCTCTTAGGAAGCAGACTTCATGAAAAGCTGTTAGTGGGTGGAGAAGTACAATAGAACTAGAGTTGTCTTAATAAATATATGGACTCGGAACAGTTTCATACGGTTGACCCAGAATCTCTCAAGAGTATTACGGTTAATGACATACTCACTCGGCAGAAGCTTTCTCCAGCTCAAGTTGATTATTCTGTTCCTGTCCCTACCAATAATCAAGACATACCCCGTAGTAACCGTGACAGTTGGTTAGGTATTGAGATGGGAGGAGTAGATCCAGCTACCTTGCCTCAATCACAGGCAAAGTTCCGTGGAAGAATTGGCGGTTGCTAGTGGTTGCCATAATAGGTGTTGAAGCCAACTCATGTACATAGAGAAACACCTGTACTCGTTTCCTCAAGTAGGCGATCGCACCCTTGAAAAGTTCCAAGTCAATCCTCTTCCACATGGACATCCCTACAATCAATAACTGCCTTGCCACTTCCTGTAGTGCCTAAATTCAGCAAAAGTTAGACACGACAAATGAACTCTTACACGCTCAGGCGACAGATTAGGTGCGAGCGCTTTTGAAGTGCTAGATAACAAGGAGCCAAACTAACCGCAACAGATGGCGAGGCAATGAGCAACCTGACATCTTTCTCATCTGACAGGTTTGAGCAAGTACGTTCCTATAGCAAGAGGTGGCACACCCCACAGAGCTAAGAAAGTGAGACTGGCGATGAAACTGCTTGTGCTTGGATAGACCACAGTAGAAGCATAGACCACGGCGATAGTTATCGCGGCGGCTACTGCCATCACAATTCGCCCCGCCCAATTGTAATGGCGTTGATACCACACACCAATCGCCACGGATGATGCGCCAAAGAAAAACAACAAGATTACTAAAGCAAAACTGTAAATCGACAAATCAACTCGAATGTGTTCAGTAATCAAGGCTTGAGTAAAGTTATGAGCCGTCCAGAGGATGACCCCTGTGCCGTAAGCAATTAGCAAGCCAGCCAGGATTTTCCTAAGTTGGAGCATTGATTTCTCTTGGAGTTACAAGGATAAACAAATATCTGAGGGCGACTTTATTGTCTAAAGCCTTGGTTCTGAAGATTTAAGAGATTGATGGATTGTTCCTGAGTGCATCCCAATGAGCAGCAACAAAACGTTACTTAAAACTTTTAAGCCTAACCACGTTCCCCAGGATGCGATCGCCGCTTTTACGCCTCAGCTCCAGGTTCAAGAGTAACCCCATCAGGCTGTGCGGAGTCTTGGGGGTCGCTGAAACCGGGATACCTATAAATTCCGTATCGGGACACCCGCCAGCGATGCCTTGGGAAATCCCGCTGTGCGACGAATCATCGTTTCAAATGCCGGGACACTCCTTCTTTTCGGAATTGGAACCTGTCCGTGATTTGAACTCAAGGACGATTTAACGAAATCGTTAAATCAAGATTTCTTGCTTTAACGAAATCGTCCTTGACCCAATAACGAAAAGACGATAGAACTAATTCGCTATAGAACGATTTGGCGAAAGCAAGATGACCGTATTAGTGGGTGTCATTTCCCAGAAAGGAGGGGTTGGCAAAAGCACCCTCGCCCGTCTGATCGCCCGTGAATACGCGGCGGCTGGCTGGGATGTTAAGATTGCAGACCTTGACATTTCCCAAGGAACAAGCACCGACTGGAAGCAACGCCGAGAACAAAATCTCCTCCAGCCGGAAATTGCTGTCGAACCATTCCGTACTATTACCCAAGCACTCAAACACGCTGATGTATATGACCTGATGGTTTTAGACGGCGTACCGCATTCGATGCAAGGAACATTAGAAATTGCACGCAACAGCGAGCTGCTTGTCCTTCCCACAGGTTTATCCCTTGATGACTTAAAGCCATCCGTCTTGTTGGCACACGAGCTAGTCAAGGCTCATATTCCAGAGTCCAAAATCACCTTTGCCCTTTGCCGGGTTGGAGACAGGGACAACGAAATCGAAGAAGCCCGTTCCTACATTCATAAAGCAGGCTATAGCACCGTCGCTGGCTCAATCCCAGAAAAAACCGCCTATCGACAAGCAAGCGATAGCGGTCGCGCCGTTTCTGAAGTCACCTTCCCAACCTTGAGACAACGAGCCGAAGAAGTCGCACAGGGCATCATCAACAAGTTGAGTAAACAAGAGATTTAGTATGGCAACCCAACCCCCGCCACCACCACGTAAGCCCAGCAAAGGCGAACCTCCTAGCCTCAATCAAACAAAGGAAAACCTCGATAAACCTGACCCAGGGGAAATCGTCAATCTAAATTTCAAGGTGCCTGCCGAGTTTAAGAAGGACTTCAAAATCGCCGCCGCGACTTATGGCTGCACGCAAGTCGAACTATTGCAGCGGGTGTTTAAATTCTGGACAGAACATCATGGCTAATCTAGCTTTCGTTCTTTCGTTAATTCGTTCTTTCGTTATCAGAGGCAGGCTTATTCTGTCTAATCAATAGTTATAAGCTGAACTGATGAATTGAACGGAATCATCAGGGTTTGAAGCGTTTTCGGGGTGTGTGACAGTTGATAAGCCGCTCTTAACCCCAAATTTTGGTGCTTAGCAAGCCACGTCAAATCAAGTATTCTAGCCGATATTCCACGAAACACAGATAACGTGTAATCTGTTAGAAGCGAGTATTGTCAAGGGTGATGAAGGTCAACGGCAACGGACAAGGAAAAGTCCTGACCCAGGAGGAGTTGAGACAACTGTTTACCGAGGGATTAGTAACCCCACGGGATAGAGCGATATTTGGCATCTGTTTGTTTGCAGGTTGTCGGGTCAGTGAGGTGTTAGCCCTCCAAACCACGGACATCAAAGGTGAAACCTTAACTCTCAGGAAGAGTACCACAAAAGGGAAGCTTAAAACCCGTGTGGTGGATATCCAACCAGGGTTAGCCCGACTGTTGCAAGCCTACCCAGTTAAGCCAGGTTTTCTGTTTCCAGGTGGTCGTCCAGGTCAGCCGATGACTCGCTTTATGGCAGACAAGATTCTGAAAAAGGCTTGCGAACGCATTGGTCTAGTTGGCGTTAGCACCCACTCGTTTCGCCGTACAGCTCTCACCCAGATGTCCAGCGCTGGGATACCACTGCGCCACATTCAGGAAATATCGGGTCACAATGACCTGGGAACCTTACAGCGCTACTTGGAAGTGTCGCCAGACCAAAGACGAAAAGCTGTTTCAGTTATTGGGTTTTAAACAATGGTTAGTGGTCTTTTTGAACTCATTAACGATCCACAACTTGCAGGGCTTGACGACCCAGAGGAGAGATTCACCAGACATTTTTGATTAACTATGAAAGCGATCGACTTATTTGCTGGATGTGGTGGTCTTTCATTAGGATTTCAAAATGCTGGCGTTGAAGTTGTAGGAGCTTTTGACAACTGGAAAGAATCTTGTGATGTCTATGCAGCTAACTTTGCTCACCCTATCTTTCAAACTGATTTGTCAGACATTGAAAACGTAGGGCAATTTAAAGAATGGGATGACGACACGCCTTTTAGCGACGGCGTTGATGGAGCAAGTCTTACATTTATAAGCCAGACTACCCGCTCAAATTGAGATTCAAGCCTAGCGCTGCCAAGCCTTAACCAGGAGAATCGGTATGAATTTGGACAACTTGCTTTTGAGGCTCCAAGCGCTTAGAGAGCGCGTTAGCGAAATGCAGGCTGATTGTAGTGAAGCGCTTCCTCAAGCCTACCTGCCGGAATGGACGGCGACAACCCTTGCTGAAGTTAGCATGGCTTTGAGCGAATTACAATCCGAGCTGCGGGGAGTAAGCGATCATTGGCAGCTAGCAACCAGTACTCTCAATAGCACGCAGTGCCTTACCGAACAAAAACTTGCCGAGACGGCACAGGTGGTGCGGCTGATTCCTGAAGGACGGGACATCACAGAGATTAAGCTTGCAGAAGCGGCACTCAGAGAAAGCGAAGCGCGGCTCCAGGCGATTCTCGCTCACTCCCCAGTCTCTATCTACCTCAAAGACCTGCAAGGTCAATACCTGCTGATTAATCCAGAAGCCGAAAAGCTTTCGGGCTTCAGCCAAGAGCAGCTAATCGGCAAGACGGATTACGAGATATTACCCTTGGTAGTTGCTGAGGAATTACGAGCTAACGACCAAAAAGTACTCGATACCCTTACTCCCCTGGTACGGGAGGAAGTGGTGCCTTGGAAGCATGGACTCAGCACCTACATTAGCGTCAAGTTTCCTCTGTTCGATGCCAAAGGCATTCCCAACGCTATCTGTGGTATTTCCACAGATATCACAGAGCGCAAACGAGCAGAGGAACAAATCCGCTTTCAGGCACGACTCCTCGATGTGGTTGAACAGGCGATTATCACTACAGATTTGAATGGAAGCATTACTTATTGGAACCGCTTTGCTGAAACCCTCTATGGTTGGCAGAGTGCAGAAGTTATCGGGCGAAATATTCTAGAAGTCACTCCGGGTGAGGTGTCAAAATCGCTAGCGGCTGAAATTTTGTCCTGCTTGCAGAGGGGTGAAAGCTGGTCGGGTGAATTTCTCGCACAGCGTCGAGACGGTACTACCTTCCCGGCGATGGTAAGTGATGCACCGATTTTTGACCACGACGGGGTATTGATTGGCATTGTCGGCGTTACATCAGATATTACTCAACTCAAGCTTGCAGAAGCGGCTCTAAGACAGGCAAATCAGGAGTTAGAACTTCGGGTTCAAGAACGTACAGCTGCCTTAAGCCAGACGAATCGCTTGCTTGAGGCGGAAATTACCGAGCGCAAGTTGGCTGAGGAGGAACTGCAGCGAAGTGAAGAACGCTTCCGCCGTGCGCTCGTCCACGCACCATTCCCAATTATGATTCATGCCGAAGATGGCGAAGTTATCCAAATCAACCAAGCTTGGACTGAGGAGACGGGATACATCCACAGCGACATTCCCACTACTGCGGATTGGATCGCGAGAGGCTATGAGGAAAGAAGGGAATTGGTGAAGGCGGGAATCGACCGACTCTACGACCTAGATACTAGGGTGTGGGAGGGAGAGTTTACCATCAAGACGCGGTACGGTGAGACAAAAATTTGGGATTTCAGTTCCGCGCCCTTGGGTAAGCTAGGCAATGGCAAGCGTTTAGTCATTAGCATGGCGAAGGACGTTACCGATCGCAAGCAAGCCGAGGAAGCACAGCGGCAAAGTGAAGCGCGATTCCGAGCCGCTATTGAGGGCAGTCTCGATGCCTTCTTCATCTTCCAGAGTGTCCGAGACGAAGGGGGACAAATCGTGGACTTTGCCTTTGTCGAACTCAACTCGAATGCCGAAAAGATGATTTCGAGGCGCAAGGAGGAGGTTATAGGCAAGAGACTGTGCGAACTTCTCCCGATCAATCGCGCCGAGGGGTTTTTTGAGAAGTACGTCCATGTCGTTGAAACTCAAGAAGTGTTAGAGGAAGAGTTTCCCTTTTCATCGCCAGAAATCACCGCCTCTTGGCTGCACCATCAAGTCGTTCCTCTGGCTGACGGAATCGCCATCACCTCCAAAGATATTACTCGGCGCAAGATGGCAGAGGAAGCGCTGCGGGAGAGTGAGGAGCGATTTCGCCAGCTCGTTGAAACCACTAGCGATTGGATCTGGCAAGTCGATGAGAATGCCGTTTATACCTATGTCAGTCCACAAGTTCGAGACATTTTAGGTTATGAAATCGAAGCCGTTCTAGGCAAAACCCCCTTCGACTTCATGCCACCGGAAGAAGCGCAGCGGGTTGCCAATATCTATAGCCACCTAATCGCCTCACGGCAGCCCTTCACCGATCTGGAAAACACCAACATACACAAAGATTTACGCCTCGTTGTCCTCGAAACCAGTGGTGTTCCTGTCTTTGACAAGGCTGGCAATTTTCGAGGGTATCGTGGCATTGACAGAGACATTACTCAACGCCAGATGGCACAGGAGGTACTGCGAACGAGCGAAGAACGCTTCCGCTCTTTGAGTGCCTGTTCGCCTGTCGGCATCTTTGAAACCGATCTTGCGGGTCGCTGTCTGTACACTAACCCACGCTATCAAGAGATTTGCAGCTGCACTCTAGAGGAGACTCTGGGAGAAGGATGGTTACAATGCCTTCACCCAGAGGAGCGCGCTCGCGTCTTTGCCGAGTGGTCACTCTACGCCCGTGACGGTCGAGAATACTCGAAGGAGTTCCGCATTCAAACCCAAGAAGGAATAGTGCGTTGGATTCACGTTCGTTCTTCACCAATGTTTTCCGCACAAGGCGAACTCATCGGTCATGTGGGAACTGTCGAAGACATCACGTCTCGGCGGCAGGCAGAAGCCGACATCCTCGCGGCGCTGCATCGGGAAAGAGAACTTAGTGAATTGCGAAATAGCTTTCTTTCTTTAGTTTCCCACGAGTTTCGCACACCCTTGACCACGATTCGCTCATCGACTGAACTCCTCGAACGCTACAACAACAAATTGTCTGACGAGAAAAAACAAACTCATTATCGACGCATTGAAAGTGCTGTAGACCGGATGACTCATTTGTTGGATGAGGTGCTGCTCATCGGTCAAGCCGAGGCAGGAAAACTCAAGTTTGAACCGCAACCAATGGATTTAGTACCTTGGTGCCGCGACTTGGTTGAAGCGATGCAAGCTGTTTACAACAACCAGCAGCAAAGTACCACTGAGCAATACGCTCTAACCTTTACTAGCTCTGGTGAGTGTACGGATGCCCAAATCGACGAAAAACTCTTGGCTCACATCCTCACCAACTTACTCTCCAATGCGATTAAGTATTCCTTGGAAGGCGGTACTGTCCAGTTTGACTTAGTTTGCACGGCAAGGGAAGCAATTTTCTGCATAACCGATAGTGGCATCGGCATTCCAGCGGAATATCTCCCTCAGCTGTTCGAGTCATTCCAACGTGCTAGCAATGTGGGGACGATTCAAGGGACGGGACTAGGACTGGCAATCGTCAAAAAGGCGGTGGACTTACACAGGGGTACAATTGCTGTGGAAAGCGAGGTGGGCGTCGGCACAACCTTTACTGTCAGGCTACCGTTGAAGTCATCTCCTTTGGTAAGTAACTAGACACAATTGATTACATACTCAAATTAGAAGCCGCTGGTCGTTACGCCTGGGGCTTTGTCTTGGGGATGCGATCGCTCTACCGCCTCACTAATCGCCTAATTTGTTTTGACAAGATGCAGTTCTAATGATAGAGATTCGCGCATTTGGTGGAAGGGTTTATTCCAAACAGGAGAAACATTCCAGTCCCACGCAGCTACGGGGATAATTTTTTTTCTAGCCAGATAAGTAAACAGGCGTATCTCATCTTTTGGTTCGCGAGAAAAATCAAAGGGATTGCGATATAAGTTTTCAGAAAGGTGATGATATTGGCAATCACCAAGACAAATGAGTTGTAGAATTTCTTGCCCTCGGCTAAGCAAATAATCTAGAAAAGCTGGGTTAAAAGGTTCAATTAAATTACGGGCTTTGGGTTCCTTTTGCACCCACTTTGCCCAGTCAAATCCATAGATAAAGTCATGAAGATAACGAAAACGAATTTCTGATTTATTTCCAAATAAATCCATCAATAACTCGATTTTCTCAGCGAAGAATTTTAAGAAGTAATCAGCTCCCTTTTCAGCAACCAAAGCCTGTCTCAGTATACTGATTACGAGACAATCAAAATCCCAAAAAATATTCTCTGGAAAGTTGCGTAATATAGATTGGAGTATGCCTGCCAATGTCTCTCTAAATACCTTGATGAATTGAAGGTCATCAGTGGTTTGAACAATCAAATTCCCCAAGGCAGAAAAACTAGTAGATAAAGTTCGGTGTGGATTCAGTGATAGAGGCTTAATATTCTGCTGCTTAAGGAGTTCATCTAAACCTTGAAAAGAGTGATTTGTTATTCTGAAATTTAGTGTCTTTCTACAACTCATCATACTCAAACATCACAACATCATCTGGGCTTGAGCTTTCCCCGCCCGTGGATTGGTAGAACGGCTATACCGCAAGATTGCTTTCGTTCGTGAACACAAAGGCTTCATAACAACCCTGTTCCCGACCAAGTTTTCTAACGGTTTCGATTGCGGTCTAACAATTTATTGTTTACGTTTCATCCTTCTAACAATAACGAGTAATTAACGAGTATATACCTACTCCCAAACGCGAGCGCACCAATCAAACCTCTCTTAGATATCATTCGTTGGTACCCAGTCGCTGTATGCCCTAACACAGTCGGTTCTTACATCTTGTTTTAGGCGAGCGCCTAGGCGGATAAGCCTTTATAGGCACGCTTGCCGGGTGGTCATCTGAGTAACATCAGTTTTGACCATCCTTGAAAACAGCAAAATCCTGTAACCGACTCGGTTTTGCGTCTCTCCCCACTGGGGAAATTACGGTTAATCGACAGCTCGTACACTCCCAAAAAACGACCCGTTTCTGGTATGATTTCGCACCTTATTAAAAAACGGCACTACAGCCTCTAACTCTGTACCAACAACTCGTCACTAAATCTATGTCACTAAAACCCCGGCTTTCTATCTTTTTGGGACGTTGTAGGCATGAGACCTTCGTAAATTCCCTGCTCTTTTAATACCCTGTTGATGCCTTAATCACATTTGACACAACTAGACAAAACACGGGTTAATTACCGTCAAGTTGTTGCGGTTCACAACTTTAGCAAAAGACAGAGTGCTCGCCTCCTATCTTTCGAGGATTGTGAATGCGTTTCTAGTTAATGCCGACTTGTCAGCACTCAATTATCTAATCGAGGAAGTTTCACGGCATTTAACCAAAAGCTGTCAATGAGCTTCACCAATGT
This sequence comes from Symplocastrum torsivum CPER-KK1, assembly GCA_019358875.1. Lineage (GTDB taxonomy): Bacteria > Cyanobacteriota > Cyanobacteriia > Cyanobacteriales > Coleofasciculaceae > Symplocastrum > Symplocastrum torsivum. Next base: position 33,235 of record JAHHIF010000060.1, on the reverse strand, counting down.
ATTGAACTCTTCAATCCCAGTCGGCTTTTGAACATAACAACTTGCACCTAAGTTGTAACTTTCGGTTACTTCAGCATCAGCCTCACTGTTAGCAAGAACAATAACCGGGATAATTTTGAGCCGCTGATTATTTTTGATGAGAGAAAGAATCTCTAGCCCCGAAAGACCAGGAAGGTTCAGGTCAAGCAAGATTAGGTTAGGAGCAACGGCTTTAGCATACTGTCCTTGACGATTTAAGTAGGGCAGCACTTCCTCTCCCTCATTGATGACATAAAGATTGATCTTCAATCTTGAGCGTTCTAGTGCTGCCAGAGTTAGCTCGACATCACCTGGGTCATCTTCGACTAACAAAACTTCCAGGGATGGCGGTTGAATGTTCACTTTTAAATAGCCTGAGCGAGAAATCAGTTAAATCTACACCCTAAGTATAAAGAACGAGAAAAGGCAAGAAAATCGACTGATTTTAAGGAGATTTTCACATCAAAACTCATTTATGCCGATACCACTTGACTTGGGCAGAACTTGAGAAGGAAATAACCGCTCCATAGCTTGATTCGCTTGATTAGGCATGAAAACTTGGAAAAGTATAATTCCGAGTAAAAGTCCTAAAAGGCTTGCTCCGAGAATAAATATAAAGATGTTAAAACTTTTTAAAGAATTAGAGGGAAATACGGGCAAATTAGGGGCAAGCTCGGAAATCTCCTCAAACTCAACCTGATCTCCCAGAGAAGAGGTTAGCTGTTGGGCAACTCTTCTGACCTGAGCTTCCGAGCGAAATTTTCCTTGACCAACAGTTACATTCCAGGTACGAACAACAAACCGATAAAATTTCACAGCGATTCCTGTAGTAGAGAACTGTAAGAAAGGCGATAAACCTTGTTGCCAAGCTCAGGATTCCCCAAAGCAAGCAGCTTAAGAACATCTAAAAGGAACCTTTAGTAAGAAATACCACTTTTGAGCAGTGACTTAAATCACAAAATCGTTCAAAAATAAAAACTGACATACTTTAAGTAAAAAGGTCAGTCTGGCGTGATATCACCTTGGAGTCTCCCACTCCCACTAGAAGAGTACGCTTCGCAGCGAGTCGTGGTCTACTTTTATAGCGGCAGATGGGTTCCGATCATGTCTTATGTTTTAGCTGAGGCGCTCGCGCTTCACCGGAAGGGACAGCAATTAGGGCAACAGTTCTATATCTTTCCTCCTGGCATCAACCCTAATGATTTCAGTAATCTAGATGTGCTTCCTCTTTTCCAGCAGGAGTCAGTACCAGTTAAAGTCAATGACTTATTGGGTCTGGCTGATGATTATCTGATTGCAAGCGCCTGAGCGAGTCGTTACACTTACTTGCTCCATTCCCGACAACTGACATCTCAGCTGCCGAAGGGGGGATAAGGCAAACGATAAACCCCTAACTTATGGGGGAGCTAGCTCAAAACTTTGGTCAGTCAAACTACAGGATTACTGCGATTAGTAGAAGTAACAGAAGTGCCAGAAGAAGATATTAGGTGCATCCTGAACGAGTTTCAGTGGCATCAGTCGATTAACGTTTACGGGATTAGCCCTAGCAGGTACGAATACATCAATACCTGCGACCTCTCCGAGCTAGAAGTAGTGCTGAAATGCATTCAAGCGGATTGGTGGGAGAGTTTTGCTATAGAACCTATTGACAAGCCAGGACAAATGATAAAAGTCACTGAGGTCAAGTCGTTTAGAGATAAATTACAACAATCACATCTGACACAACTAGACAAAACACAGGTTAATTACCCTCAATCTGTTGCGGTTCAAAACATTTAGCAAAAGACAGAGCGCTCGCCTCATATCTTTCGAGAATTGTGAGTGTGTTTTTAGTTAATGCCGACTTGTCAGCACTCAATTATCTAATCGAGGAAGTTTCACAGCCTTTAACCAAAACTCTTCGATGAGGTTCACCAAGTGAGCAAACTCCTTTATCCCTGTAGGCTTTTGAACATAACAACTTGCACCTAAGTGATAAACTTCGGCGGTTTTAGCATCAGCCTCACTACCAGTCAGAACAATAACCGGGATAATTTTGAGCCACTGATCATTTTTAATCAGAGAAAGAATCTCCAGACCGTCAAGACCAGGAAGATGAAGGTCAAGCAAGATTAGGTTAGGTGCGACGGCTTTAGCATACTGCCCTTGACGATTTAAGTAGGGCAGCACTTCCTCTAAGCGGTTTAAATTTCCAAGAGAGAGCGAAAAGGGAATTCCTTTCAAAATTTACTTCTAAAGGTAGTTAGCAGTATATAGATAAAGGTAAAAATTATATGGAGATAGGGTGTGAGAGTTACTACTTATGAATTCGATCTGGCAGCTTCCACTCCCCCTAGAGGGAGATGAACCTGTGAATATTGTTGTCTGCTATCACAGCGCTCACTGGATTCCTCTTACATGTTTTAGCTACAGTGAAGCACTAAGGCTTTCCCGTAAAGCCTCGCTTAAGGGTAAAGAGTTGCTTCTATTTCCCGCCGGTTTAAACATTGAAAATCAAAATATTTTATTATCTGGATTTTCTTGTTGTAAAACTTAACTTAAACTCAACTCTTCGACTTTTTGTTTTTGTTTCAACATCAACAGTTAATTGGTGAACTCTGTTCATTAAATCTCGAATTTTCTCCAGATCATACGGATTTTTGTCTATCCGCTTCTCTGTCATGGTTGCAGTAGTTATTTATCCCTCTGCAAATCTACTAAATGCGCCTAATTTTCGCGTATATCGTTTGAATGAAGATGTTTCAAGAATAGTTGTCACTAATTACATCTTAGGTGTGATCTCAATCACTACTTCGCTCATCAAAACTCATTTATGCAGATACTCTTTACTTGGACAGAACTTGAGAAGGAAATAAGCGCTCCATAACTTGATTCGCTTGATTAGGCAAGAAAACCGGGAGAAGCATGGTTCCGAGTAGAAGTCCTAAAAGACCAGCTACCAAAACTAGTAGTGGAAAATCAAGAGGCTTAAGGATATTAGAGGAAAATATAGGTAGATGAGGGGAAAGCTGGAAAACCTCTTTATATTCAACTTGATATTTCACTGAAGAGGTTAACTGTTGGGCGGCTTTTTTGACCTGAGCCTCAGAGCAAAATTTCCCTTGACAGATAGGTACATTCCAGGCATAAAGAAAGAACTGATAGCACTTCATAACGAATGTCTCTGGTGTAGTCAAGCTTGATTTGGAGCTAAAAGCTTGTTGCTAAAGTCAGTGTTCCTATAGTTAGCAGTTAGAGAACATGCTCAAATAGCAATCCGTAGATAGGTATCTTAAAAAGTTATCGTAGCAGACCTTCCAGGCTCAAGGCGATCGCACTTGCCCAACAAGAGCCGCTATCAATCAAGGCAAGGTTAAACATTTTCAGTTCAGTTCTGCATAACCTCTCTCACCTCACACCAATCTGTGGTGTACTTTTTATTTCATACTGAAGTGACGTAAAAAGTATGATTTACTACCTGGTTATTGATTCTAATTCTCAACAAGACTCCTTAAAAGGACTTCTAGAGAGAGGCTATTGCCAGAACAACGGAATATCGTTATTTTAATGTTGCTCTTTTAACAATTCAGCAACTAAATGAAGAATAATCGCAATGGACAGGCAGAAATACTTAGTGGGACTTAGACATTTTCTAGCCCCTTTAGGGGCTGAAAATGTCTCGCAGCAAGAGAAAGAGGTCGATGCCTTAAAAATGTCTGAAACCCTTGTAAATGCTAGATTTATGCTCATTTGAGCTAAAAACCCTTCTATGTCTAGGTTTGAATCCATTTTTGCCTCAGTTTTTGTCTAAGTCCCGGATTCCCTGTTCCATCCCGTCATATTCCACCCAAACCTTGCTCTCACTCAGAGTTACATAAATCAAATTTCCTCTAACCCGTCGTCCTCTATCCCAACCCACTTGCATTAGTGCATAGCGGTTTTGCGTATCGTCAAATACCGTATCGAGTCGAATATCGCCGTGAGAAGGTTTGAACTGGGCGTATCTTCCGTTAGACCGCGTTATTCTTGTGTGGATGGTAGAGTGCGTTACCTGTGCTTCGCCAGAAAATCAAGCATAACCTTCGCTACAGTATCCGCCGACTCTACCACCAAGGCGTGACCACCCTGATCGAGGATAGCTAGTTCAGCCTTGGGAATACCTTGAGCTAGTTGCTCGGAAAGTCTGACCGGAGTAAGAAGGTCTTCTTTCCCAACCATAACGAGTGTAGGGCAATGAATATTTGCAAGGCGATCACTGGTATCACTGCCAAGAATAGCTCGGCTTTGGTGATATAGTCCATGAGGTGTTGGCTCAAATGGTTGATTCTCAATCAAGTTGATCAGTTGTTCCATTGCCCCTGGAGTCGAGTAAAACGCCTCGGTAAACAGCCAGGGCAAGAGAACTCTCTGATAAAGTATTCCCTCTAAATTCTGTGTCAAGTCGCCAAACAATTTGATGAGTGAATTAAACCTTTCATCTCCCCTTGCCCAAGATGAGAGAAGTATCAAACAATGGATTTTTTCGGGATGTGCCAAAGCCAGTTCTTGAGCAATCTGTCCACCCATCGAATGACCTGCCACATGGACTTGAGGAATACTCAAGTAATCCAACAGCGCGGCTGCATCAGCCGCCATTTGTTTGATGCTATAAGGACTGTTTGGCGCTTCAGTTTGCCCAATTCCTCGGTTGTCGAAGCGAAGCACCTGATACTGCTTCACTAGCGATCTCATCATTGCAGCCCAGGTTGAACTGTCACTGTCAAACCCTGCTATTAACAGTAATAACTCGTTTTCACTGGAACCTTGAATGTTGTAGTACAAATCAATTCCGTTGACCTGAATTACTGACACAGCTAGCTCTCCTAAAATCCTTGCTGAACATTACTATCTTTGTTCAAGGAACGAGTAACTCATGATGCCAACCCTCGTCGTATTTTGCAGAAATATAGCGTAAAAAGTATTGTGTTCTAATCGGTGATAAGTCAGCCTCTCAACTTATCAATCACTCGCAACAACCTAGGGAGCATTCTCAATAAGAGGTAACTTTTCCCCTTCTCTATTACATAATTTTTAGGAATTAGCCCAATCAACGATATAGCGTGATAGCGTGATTACAGTCATTCTGCTACTTCCAACTTCGTAGATTATCGGTATTTGACACCGTGAATTAACCTGTGATTGATAACTCTGGCTAATAGGCACGAAAAAACCCACTCAGTTGAGCGGGTGAGCAAAAAATGATTGATTTGGTTTATTCAATTAAGGGAAAAAGCCTAATAAACGATTCCCAAATTTACAAGCGCATTGCCTCAGATTCGATCGCGCTGTATGGGGTCAAAAAAATTAATGCACGAGTCAGATTAATTTTAGTACTGGATGGGGCATGGTGCTACTATCCGGTGTTCTATTCCCTATGCCTGATGTCCCTCGATTACCTAGGTTCTCATACTACTACTACAGCGGTTTTCAGACGGCATAACATTGCGAAGTTATGTCAAGGCTTAGATAAGCTTGCCTTGCGATGGTCATTATGGCTGATGCAGGTAAGTTATTGATGTGCATCGGTGCAATCATAACCTAATCTTACAGGGCAGCTCGAACAGTCTGCTCTTAGGTACTTGTGTTGCCTGCTCTGCATCTCGCCATTGCACGTCAATTAATATTAAACCGCCCGCACAAATCAGGACTGTAAGGGCTGCATTATGAAATCATCTTTACCGAAGAATCCAGATGTTTTTGCTAAACCGAATACATCTTATGTAATTTTAATTGCTGGTGCTGCTGCGCTTGGTGGCTTTTTGTTTGGTTTTGATACGGCTGTGATCAACGGCGCTGTTGCAGCACTGCAAAACACATTCAACATTAGTAGTGCAATGACAGGCTTTGCCGTGTCCTCTGCGTTGCTCGGTTCGGCGCTGGGTGCCTTCATTGCGGGACCGATCGCCGATCGGCTCGGACGCACCAAGACCATGATCGTTGCTTCAGTCATGTTCACGCTGAGTGCTATTGGTTCCGGTCTTCCGTTTGGGATTTGGGACTTCATGTTCTGGCGTGCCTTGGGTGGAATTGCAGTTGGGATGGCTAGCGTGATTGCACCAGCTTATATTGCGGAGGTGGCTCCCGCTCACTTGCGGGGAAGACTCGGCTCTCTCCAGCAATTAGCGATCGTCGTGGGTATTTTCGTGGCACTGCTATGCAACTACTTCATTGCTCTAGGTGCAGGGGGGACAGCTGAGGGACCGTTTTGGTTTGGAGCCACGGCTTGGCGCTGGATGTTTTGGTCGGAAATCCCAGCAGCTGTACTCTATGGGGTAGCCGCTTTGATGATTCCGGAATCGCCCCGCTATTTGGTTGCTCAGGGACGACATCGCGAAGCCGCTAATGTTCTTGCCAAGGTTGGGGGCGGTGACGTAGAGTCCAAAGTCGAGGACATTCGGCAGACCGTTCTCACCGAGCGCAAACCTCAATTTTCTGACCTGCTGAGCCGACGGGGTGGGCTGCTGCCGATTGTTTGGATCGGAATGGCTCTATCCATCCTTCAGCAATTCGTTGGCATCAACGTTATCTTCTACTACAGCAGTGTTTTGTGGAGAGCCGTCGGATTTTCAGAACGCAATTCCCTGTTGATTACGGTAATCACCAGCGTGGTCAATATCGTGACAACGTTTATTGCGATCGCTACTGTAGACAAGTTTGGTCGCAAACCTCTGCTGCTGTTAGGCTCAATCGGGATGACCGTAACTCTAGGAACGTTAGCGGTTGTTTTTGGAAATGCGGCGATCGACCCCGCTACAGGCACCCCCAGTCTGCCTGGTTTATCGGGAATCATTGCTCTTGTGGCAGCTAACCTTTATGTAGTTTTCTTCGGTTTCTCTTGGGGACCGATCGTTTGGGTGCTGTTGGGAGAAATGTTTAATAACAAAATTCGAGCCGCTGCACTTTCAGTCGCTGCTGGAATACAGTGGATTGCCAATTTTCTGGTCTCCACTACATTTCCTCCCCTACTCAAAACCTTCGGGCTAGGTGCTGCCTACGGTATTTATACCATCGCGGCAGCAATTTCAATCTTTTTCGTTGCATTTTTGGTGAGAGAAACCAAAGGCAAGGAACTCGAAGAAATGTAAGCAATTGGCTCAGTACAAGGAGGCTGTTATGCAGGAGGCTCCCAGGCAATAAAGCTTGTACACTAAGCTTTTTAACCCTATTCAACTGGATATAGCAATCCTATTTCATTTGTGAGAAACGAACTACTTCCGCCTTATGCTGGCTATATCCAGCCATAGTGATTACTCACGAATCATTTAGGATTGCTATAGTTATTTCTGCCACGCTGCACTAGTATGTTCATCCACGAACACAAAGAGCTAATAGAGTACCTAGCCAAAGGCACAAAACCACGAGTCTGCTGTTGTGGTGCCAAAATCATTAACATTGTCCACTACTGGCAAAATTGCCAAACTCCCTTCAACAAAAACGAGTGGGTTTGTCGAACCTACACCCAAATTCGCGAGGATTTAAATAGAGAATACAGCCTCCACGCTATCCGGCAGGCAATCGATCTGCTAATCCGCTTGGGGTTCTTGGAGCGCCGCCAAAACCTGAGGGCGGACAACGGGCGCAATGGGCAAATTCGCACCTATCAATACCGTGTTTACACTGACCGCATTAATGCCGCTCTTTCTACGATGAAGAACTCTTCAGGTCTATAGTATTGCAAGTCCCTAACGGCTGCGAGCGCTCACGTTGAACAACACCACTCAATAAAAATCATTGTTCTTCTCCTATTCTCCAATTGTTTTCTTCACTAAATCCCCGTCCTTCTAAATCCTGAGTCATTGCATCTAATAGGTCAGAAGCATAGCGATAACGAGTATGATTTCTTCCACCTGATTTTTCACCCCATGCTAGTAAAATCGTCTTTTCTTTACCCAATCTTTTTGTAAGCAACAGCCGGAGCATCAGAAGCTTCCCGTCTCGGTCTAAGCCCTCAAATAGGGGTGGAAGGGTATCGGAAGCTTCCGGGTCTAGAGCTGACGCTAACCGAGTAGAAAGGGTTTCCAGTGAGATTCCATCAGGCTTCCGGCTTCCTTCCGCTTTTTCGACCGGAAGCTTCCGGTCGGGAAGGGTATCTTGAGGGGAAGGCTCAGTGGAAGCCTCAGTTATTGATAGATTGTCTTGCAGTTTCTCTTCTGAATTAATATCCCTTAAATTACGCTGCCAATCTGTTAAGTCTGGGATTCGTGCGGGAGACTTTCCTACCATGCAACACGGAATTGATTTACCTTTACTAGTACGGCGTGACTGTTGCCACTCTAGTTCGTTCAAAACGGCTGTCCAGTATTCGTAATCTTCCCCATCTTTTCGGCATTGATTGCGAAGAGACTTAGCGTAATCAATGGCGAATTCTCCTAAACGAACATCAGTAAAACATTCCTCTAAATCTGACTCCCCCTCGAATCCCCAAGAAGCAACATTTTCTCCTTGTGCTAAGGCAATTAGACGTAACATCGACTCGCGGGCAACGGTGATGATATCTTTCATCATTGTTTTAGCGGAAGGGGCCACTTCGATAGTCTGTTTAGTTTCTGGGTCACGTTCTTTGATTGCCTTGAGATTGGTATTGATGAGCCGCCATTCATCTACTACAAAATTGGTTATTTCAAAGGTTTCTCCCTGTTCCATCAAAGGGTAACGGCGATACATCTCTGCATGAATCCATTGCAACTTAGCTCGAATAGTTTCATAGTCAAACCACAGTCCATAAACTTGCAGACCGACCCAGTGCCAAGACTTTTTCTTAGGGGTAATAACAAAGCGGGAACCTCCTAAAATATCCAACAGCCAATCAACGAAGGTAGTTTTCCCAATACCTGTGCCACCAATGACCCGCAGATGAGCAAATTTATCAGGCTCAGTGCGAAAGCGTGAGAAATCAAACAGTACAACGGTGATAGGCGTTTTTTGGCTGGGTTGTTGCGGTTCCACTTCCACCACGGCGGCTTCAACAGTCTGAGGTGCGCTCGGCTTTTCCTCTACTGGTGTTGCTTTCACTTCAATGGTTGGTACTTCCTCCGCTAGTGGTCCCGGCTGTGGTGGTAAAGATTGAGATGAACTGGGGACAGTCCCAGACGCGATCGCTAACGCGACATCTTGCAGTGGTGGAAGCTTGAGGCTATTCCTTAGCCGTGTATGCCTGAGAATGTGCCTGAAAGCATTCAGTCTTGACTCACCTGGTAACTGCGCTAAGTAACCTGTCAACTGGGCTTCTGCGACCATCACAAGCTCATATTCGTGTGCTAGTTCCGGCTCTACATAGCCAATCACACCAAGCAGTGGGTCATCGGCTTCCGGATGGTCGTTGGTTGCTGCCAGCCCAATGCCCGTGAGTAATTCCCCTGCCCCCTTCCTGACCAGTGGGAGTAAGCACAGGCGCTTAGTGTTCTGGTAGTCTCTTAAGACCGTCCACCCATAGCCAGCCAGACCACAGCCAGCGATAACAGCTACCAAGGGATTAGCTGACAGCAGAAGCCCGACAACACCCAAGGCGGCTGATGAAACTTTTGCTGCTTCTAAATCCTGTCTGTAGTGCCGTGCTGATGCCTCGATCGCTTCGAGTCGCAGTTGCAAGGCTTCCGTAATCTGCCCTTGTGCCAGGAGTTCAGAGAATGAATTAATGTTGTGCATAAGAAAAACTCCTTTTGATGAGAAAACCCCTGAGCGTACACGCCAGGGGTTAATCTTTGTGGTCAGTGCCAATTAGTTCGGGAGGACTTCAACTTGTGGCTTAATCGGTGCGATCGCATTGAAGAACAGGTTAATCATTGCTTCCGTTCCAAAGATGCTGGCGAGAATCCAGACCAGATTAATCACCATCTCGCCTGTACTCTGCCCAATCACGGGGTAGTTCCAAAAGGCGATACCAGCATCAATCGCATAGGTCAGGGCAATCAATGCGCCACGAGTTCTAACAGTACGCATCCCCACTGCCTTTAGGCGCTTCCTCCGATACTCTGCTAAATCAAGCTGCCCTTCTTCTGGGTCAGGTACTCGGTAGTCCTTAATCGCCTCATACTCAGCTTTCGCCTTAGCAATGTCGATTTCACGCAGTACAAAAGCCTGAATGCCCTGCACAATCAGACTCACTACCGCAGCCATCCAGAATGAAGGGGCGATTATAGCCGTAAAAATGTACCTTAGGTCGGCTCCGTCACTTACAAAAGGCTTAGGGACAAAGGCGGGGTTATTTGCGTTCATTGCTTGCCAGTAACCCTCAGCACTGACTGACCCAAAGTACAGGACTCCTAAGCCAATCATGATCGCGTTTCCTGGTGGAGTCGTTAGCCAGTTAATCAGACGAGCTGGAACGGTCAGAATCAAGACCAGTACCCGACTGATACCTGATGCCGCATCACTTCCAGGTGATTGAGTAGTAGTGCTGCGATGTCCGTTTGTTGAAGATTTAGAGCCAAGTGCCATTAGTCGCAAACTCCTTTGTAGTAAAGCGTGAAGTAGAATTCCCCTTGGTAGGCGTACCCGATACACTTCCTGTAGCGGTCGTAAACAACAGTTTTTTCACTCTTGTTGACGGTATGTTGCCAATCAAGATGAGGTGGAGTGTTGTTGAGGGTGTAGTTAGAAACAATTAGCTGGTTAAAGTGGGCAATCTGGTTTTCTTGGTAGGCATCAGCGATCGCCTTTGCATTCTCGGCTTCAGTCTTTTCCTGTTCTGTATGCCACCAACTAGCGTGGTCAAATGTCGCCTTGGAAGTGGTAATTAGAGCTGTGCCGATTAAGCCGATAATGCTGCCAGTAGTCACCAGTCGAAATGTGTTGGTTTGCATAGTTCTTCTATGCCCCTAGTTACGGCTAGGGGCATTTCTCTAGGGCTAGAGACTAACTTCCCAATGATCTGTGTGGGTTCTTGAGGCGTAGACTTTGCCTCCAATCTGTGCAGTCAGAGCTTCAATCAAGCCCTCAATGTTGCCCTCAGAAAGTTGGCTACAAGCTTGGATGTACTCAACTAATTCGGGGTCTTCGTCCCAAATGTTCCAATCCACACCAGCCGATTCAATACAGCAATCAATAAGGGTGATTTCTTCGGGATGAGGACTAGGTTGGTGGACTGGCTTGTTCGCAATGTAGTCGGCTAATGCTGCCCGGAAGACAATCTTTTGTTCGTAGGTCATTTGCTGTAACTGAGAACCAAAGCGTTCTTGAAGGTTGTGCAGGACTTCAGGAGATTGAGTTTTTGGGTCGTAGCCTGTGTGATAGCCAATTGGGTGAGTCATGATTTAATTAATCCTTACGATTGGTTTACTGTTCGGTCGTTTGGGAGAGAGCCAGTGGTGGGAGTGTCCAATTCGTCACCGCTGGCTTCTGCTCCAATAGCAATTAGCGCTTCACCATGAAGGTCATGCTCATTCTGGAAGTTCACAAGATGGGCATAGAAGTTAGTCCAGTCGTTAGTAGCGATTGCTTCTACTGCTAATCCCTCCAATTGCGAGAGAAACCCTTCATATTCCTGCCGGATGGCTTCTAGTGGGTCAGGTGGATTCTCTTTGAGTCTTTGTGTCCAATCTTCTGGTGCAATCATCAATCCACTCCGTTCATTTGACGAGTTTCTGCAATCCACTTCTCTATTGGGTAGCTAGCTTCAAAAGCACTCTTTATTGCTCCCATAGCCATGCCAAGAAAACGGGGGTAAAATTCACCTTCCATCTGGGGATAAGCTTGCTTGACAATTTCAAACCACTCTTGGATTGTGGATTCGTCAACACCGAGCAGGATTTGTAAGGTCAATGAGGTTTCTTCAGTCACTTTTACTTCCTTTGATTTGAGCTACTTAAAGTGTTTGTCTGAGCGATTTGACGACTGCCTCTGCCTCGCCCATATTGCCCTTCTGCCTCCCGACTTCCCAGAGCAAATCCTCAATCTGCTGGCGTTCTTCAGCAGTCCCGGTCTTGTAAATCTCAAGGGTTTGGCGGCAGGCTTGTTCGACCGACCATCGTTCCCTGAGCTTTCTCAAGAAGTTAAGCATTGTTAAGTCTCCTTTAGAAACTGCTAATACCTGGTTGCCGCTGTACGGCTCGGCGAGGTGCTTCAATAGAATGAATCTGTTTTGTTTGCACTAATGCAGGCATGGCTACAGGTGGTGGTGGAGCAACCGGGGTTGCCTTCAGAGCGCTAACCAAGTGGTCGCCATAGTTGATGAGGAAGATAGAAAATAATTGGCTGAATGTTTTGATTCCCGTCGCCTCAAGGATTCTTTCTGCCTTAGGTCTATCGTCAGCATCCAGCACAATTCGAGTTTGATTAGCCATTGAATCCTCCTGATATGTGAGCCATTGCAATGATGTTGAAAAGTTGAGGTTCAGGCGCAATCCAAAAACAATCACCAGATGCCTCACAGATCGGTGCGGCTAGGTTCGCGGAACCACCAACTATCAAGACTTCACCCAGATTGGGGAGATACTTAGCCCACTTTGAGCGGATTTCGGCACGGGCGGATTCAACCCACTTTTCACACACGTCTTGGTAGATTGCAGAAAAATCGAGTTTGGCTGTGCCATAGAGACAATCACCACGAGCGATCGCATCCATGATGTCTGCCAGCGCTGGTGAATAGTTCAGTCCCAATGTCGCTTGCACTTCGGTCGCCACCTGCTGTGCTAGTTCCTTAGTTCCTGGCAGGATGATTTCTGCATCCTGAACCATCGTTTCAGAGGGTAAGTAGATTCTGGCAATTGAGGTTCCTCCACCAATGTCCCAGACGGCATTAGGATTGTCAGGAAATGCAAACATTCCCTGCTGTTGGGCATAGAGAAATGCTGGTTCAGTCTCATTGAGGGGTTCAACAATAGCAATCGTGTAGCAGATGTGCTTCCCATTGCGCTTGAATTCCCGTGCGTTTGGGTAGTTTTCCAGCCTACGAAGTGCTTCAACATCAGAGTCGTTTGTGTCGCTCGGAAGTGCGATCGCAAATTTGGCAATGTGGACGTAATCGAATCCTGGATTAGGCTCAATACCAACTAGGGCAATGATTTCAGCTAATTCGCACTTGTTGTGCTGAAAGACGGGTTCACCGTCAAGTTCCTGTGCCTGTCGCCCAATGACGTAACGCTTGTCATCAACCTCAATCAGAACTGTTTGAGGGTCTGGTTTGATGCGCTTCCACTGTGTCTCAGTAACTTCCTTAACGCAGCTAGGAATCATTCGGACTTCATTCTCAGGGTCAACCCACTTGATGAAACGATTCCCACCATCAAAGGCTACACAGGGACGTAACTGGGACATCTGCGGATAGCTCTGTACGTGAACTAAGGGACTGGAGTATCCGTTAAGCGTCTCCAACTGCTCTTCAGTTTTCATGGTTCAAAATGGCTAGATGCCTTGTGTTTGCTGGCATTAAAGGCGCTTGAGGCAGGGCTTGCAACCCTTTAATACTGGTATCCGCTTGATTGCGTTTTGCGCTTACCCCTGTTCCTTTTGCGTCTATGTCTGTCAGCTTAGGCTATACTGTCAGTACTGTCAACACTGTCAGTCGGCATAAAAAGACTTAAGTGAGACAATTGGCGTTATGACTCAAACTGTCATAACGTTAATGACTGAAGAAAAAGAAAAAATAGTGGCGCTAAGAGCGTTTGTACCTGAATCGCTCCGAAATGATTTCAAGTCCGTCTGCGCCAAAGAAGGGAAAAACATGAGCGATGTATTGACCGAATTTATTGAGAGCTATGTAAAAGAACGCTCCCCCGCCTCTGGTAATACCGGGGGCAAAAGCAGGGGGAAGAAAGGAGGTAAAGAAGGGAATTCTCCGTGATACTGTTGAGGTTACGAGTTTGGGCATCCTAAAAGAGCCAAACGCTTTGTAACTCTTCACAGTTACGAGCCAATTCAGGTGCGAACAATAGTTTAAGTAGCGATCGCCCCTGTAGAAGAAGAACGTGTCTAACCGTTAGACACGTAGACACAAAAATTTAGCCAGCGCTCTATTACTTTTTGCGGAGTGTTGAGCGCTGGCTACATAACCACCCCAGAGGGGAGTCACAGACAGAAGTACTGTTGCTTCAAGTCTATCACTCTTCCTCTGGATCGCCAATGAGGAAGTCATGACCGCATCCCTAGCCGAAAAACCACGTAGCCCAATTTCCTTACTAAGAAGGGAACACAAAGATTTATTAGACAAACTGGCATTAAATTCACGCACACAAGTTAGGTGCTGTGCCGTAGCGATGATTAGCTATCTCAAGCACTGGCACGAATGGAAAGAATTAAGGTACCCGACCCGCTGGGTTTACCAGCCGCTCAGAGATATCCGGGAAGACCTGATGGGAGCTTACACCCTCCACGTCATAAGAGCTGCACTTGACTTATTGGAGAAGCTGGGCTTCCTCTCTATTCGGAAAAACGCTCGCCAAGAGAACCGACGCAATGGGCAGGACAAGACTCATCAATATCTGCTCCATGTCGATCGCGTTGAAGAAGCCCTGGAGAAACTCTATTCTCCCAAAAAGGCTAAAACTCGCAAAAACTCCCCAGTTGATAAGCCTGAAACGTCGGGGATCAATAGTGGGACACCAAGTATCAATTCTAAAACCTCACGTTTCACTGTTGAAACACATACACAGATTCCTTCCTCTGATTCCTGCACAGATTCCTGCTCTCTCAAACAAGAGCGAGAAGAAATAAACTCTGTGCCAGAGCTGGAAGACCCTTGGGAAGCTGAAGATGAAGTAGAACAGGGTTCAACCACTTCGTTCGATGACACACCAGAGATATTGCAAGAACAAGAAGTTAAGAGTGAAGAACAATTTTCCGCTGTGCCTGTGTTGAAATGTGACGAAGTATCACAAACTGCTGTAAATACAGCAACGTGTGTTGAAGTGGTTCAAACCGATGTAAAGCCACTACCTAAGCTGAAAGGCGATAGCGAAGCGCTACACAGCCGTGCAGAGCGCACTTCTGGCTTTCAGTCCCAGGCAGAGCGTGAGGACTTTTACCAAGCACTCTTGATACTAGGGAAGACGAAGGGAGAGGTACTTTCACCAGTCGGTTGGGCTAGTGCCATTGTGAAGGGCATCAATGCTGGCGAACCATGTGAGTACCTCAATGAATATCGTCGCAGTGAGTTGTTAGGTCGCTGTGAACAGCAGGAGTGGGAGGTTGCACCAGGACAACCGTTTGAGCAGTTTGTGACCTATCTGAAGACCAGAAGCAAAAAGACGGGGATGACCGATGAGGAAGCGATCGCTTCCTCATACCAGCAACTCAAGAATGTTAATTTGGCGCGAGCGCAGTGGGAATCCTTCAAGCGCACCATCAACCGATGTGCTGAGGATTGGGAAAAGCAGAAGCAGCTCGGTGTCTCCAGCGCTTATGTACCGCCAGAACTCCTGCCCGACCGCAAGGTAAGTTTGGAGGAGGCAGCAAGTGCGATGGCATCTTTGCAAGCTGGCTGTATCCAATTGCAAGTGCCAGGTCTAGCGGAATCTGCCAAGCTGAACTCTGCTACAGCCGAGCTAGAGCCAGCGAAGGAATTGGTCACTGAATCTGCGGTCACAGAATCCGAACCAGTTACCACGGCCGATGCCGATGTTGATGACCTGGAGCCTGCTAAGGAATTAGCCAGTGAACCTGCCGTTACAGAACCACAGCCAGAATCAACGGACGAACCAACCGCACCGCCGCTGCCATTGTCTGACCTACAGCAGCAACTTGACGGTGGCAAGTTGGCGGCATCGTTGGCTCGACGTGTGATTGAAGCGAATCCAGAATGGTACGTCATGGACGAGGAATTAAACCTGGTTCTGCCAGCGGGAGAAGAGATACCCTCCCTGGAACATCTGCGCTCGCTTCTAACTAATGCCGAAACTCGTGCCGTGACCGCTAAGAAAATCCAGCGACTAATTGAGGGGAATCCGCAATGGGGATTTTACTTTGATGAATTCGGAGAGCTGTGGGGATTTTAGCCTCAGTCAACATACCCAAATTTCCTGACTAAGGCTACCCTACCACCCTCTTAATTTCTTGATTTGGTGTCTAACGGCTAGACACTGAAGTGAGGATGGTTAGCTATCGGACTTTTAGCCTAAGTCGCCTAATCACTCAAAGACGACCTGCCTCATCAAAAAGCGATCGCATAAGTTGGATGGGGGAAAAGGTGTTGAAACGCTAACTAAGCTTGTGTGCATCAATGCACTAAATGCACTTTTCGTTTCAGCCTCCTTGCAGGGATTAGTTTGGCGGAAATCGATTTTGACCAATTTATGCACCAAGTGCATAAATTGGTTTGAGCCTCGTTGTGGGGATTAGTTTGGCACAAACTAGTTTTGACCAATGAGAGAAGCGATCGCATCAGGAGCGTTACACTGGATGACCATCCACCATTCCTGGCAATGGCACAGCTCAAATCGCTGCATTGAGCTGGCTAGAGTTGTTCATCAGTGGGTAGGAGTCCTGGAATCTCCAGTTGAAGAGCCACCGGCTCGATTTCACGCCGAAGATTGTCAGGATTGTCCCAGTGACCTTGTGGTTTCCGATCATAGGACAGCTCTAAATTCAATCGATTAGCAACTTCTAGCACTCCACCATGTAGTCCAAGGGCGTTAGCAAGAGACCCTTTCCCGGCTTCTTCCAGTTCCCTTTTAGTGGGCATGACACCAGGAGTACCCTGTTGCTCAATGAAAGCTTTAAGTTCGGCTTCAACATTAGCCAAGTCGTACCAATAACGATGCCGTTTTTTAACGTAATCCAACCCCATCCGTTCAGCAACCGACTGGTAGCCACCGTGATGCATTGAGATGGCTTTCATCAAGTCACCCCGCCCCAACTGCTTGAGTTCAACAGCTTTTGGCATGACACCGATTTGACCCCTCAAAACGTTGAGTTCTAAAATTTCCTGCTCCAGATTCTCAAAGTTTTTCCAATACCCGTCTGGCTTTCTTGGAGAGGACTTTTGAGCAACTTCGTTCGACAAAGAAGGCGACTCGTAAGCAGGAGGAACCTGAGACGGATTCCCTCTAGTCCAAGCTTCTTTTCTCACCCACGACCCGATGGTGGCTCTAGGGATAGAAGTAAGGGTTTCAATTTCTCTGGGTGACTGACCTTGTTCATATAGTGCTTGACAAGTCTTTTTTTCGGCTTTTGAAAAACGTTTTTGACCTCGGCTGATACCGGCTTTCCAAAGCCAGGTTCTGATCGTGATCGTGGGAATCCCAGTCAGTTTATGAATTTCATCGGAAGTATGACCTTCTAAATAAAGATTGAAACAATTCTGTTGAGTTTCATCAGAGTATTTACGCTTTCTCGATATCCCAGCTTGCATAGCCCAATCTGTGACGGTGTCCCCTGGCACTCCCGTTTCATTCTCAATTTCGCGAGGGCTGCATCGCTGAGCATACATTTCCAGACACCGTTGTTTGATGTGCTCAGGATATTCAGCCGAACGAGAAGACAGTCCGACTTCTCGCAACCAGCCTCTGAGGGTGCGGCGGCTGGGAACTCCAACCAGCCTTTGAATTTGTTCAACTGAGTAACCCTGCCGATACATCTCCCAACATTGTTCCTTGACCTCTAGAGAATAGGGGTCAGAGGGAGAGGGTGGTGGAATCTCAGCAAAGACCTTTTCGGGTGAGGAATGAAGCTTTTGCTGAGTGAGTTTTCCTAAATGCTTATAGTAGGGACAATTGGCACACTCAATTCGCTCACCAGGGGAGGGACAATTACAAGCGGGATTCCAGGCTTGTCGAACTTGGGCTTCAGCCTCCTCAAATCGAAGAGCCGCTTTATTAAAACGCAAGAGAGTTAATTTGGACATGAGCTTTCACCTCAATTACTAATAGATTTATGCCTGAGCATCTTTCTTAAACCTTCAACAGAACCTCAGTTACCTCTCCATCTAAAAGGACGACTCTCTCCAAAAGCTGGTTGTAGAATATTTCTCTCTCCTCTTGGGTTAAGCTGTACCAAAAATTGATTTTTTTAGCGGAAGGATGACAGAGCATTTGAGTGGCGATATTATCAGTCTGACTCCGCTCTATTTCAATTTCTTTAAAAAGTTTTGTCTTGGCATCTTTCAGTACCGGATTAAAATCAGAGCCAGGAATTTGGTCAAGAGCTTCGTATTGCCTTTCGAGTTCAACTAATTTTGAGGATTTCATCGCCTCTTGGGGAAGTTGATGAATTTCCCGAACTCGTTGGACTAATTTGTTAATAATGGCTTCCTCAATCTTGATAATCCTGACGCATTTTCTGTTACGGCAAACTGTTGCGGAATGCTGACAGCCATAATAGGCGTGGCCCCCTCCCGCCCGTTTTAATCCACACTTGGATTTACACGTCTGACAGAAAATATGTCCAGTTAAGAAAAAAGTGGCATCGAGTTGTCCAAACTGTTTCCTATTAGCAGCAAGAATCGCTTGGATTTCCTTAGCCTCTTCTTCACTTATGAGGCAATGATCTGGATGAGTATTCCTGCGAATATCCCATTCATCAGGAGTTTTAACACCTCCATTTTTTTTGAACTTTTGATAGGCAGTATGACCCTGAAAGACTGGGTTTTGTAGCCACTGTTGGATTCCTCTCCGGGAAGTTGGGAAGTTCTTTAATGCCGGGAAGGTTAAGTCCTGATTTTTTTGCAAGTCATAGTTGTCCTGAAGATACCTTAGAAGCTTAGTCGGCTTTCTCACTTGCAGAAAATAATCGAAAAATTCACGGGCTATTTTCGCTCGACTTAGCCAAATGAGTTGCTCGGAATCATCAGGTTCATCAGCAAGAGCGAGATAGTTATTGGGTCGATGAATGAGTAAACAGTAGAGAAGAGGTAAATGGTCAAGCTCATATTTCTCATCAACAATAATGCAGCCCCAAGGAGGTCTTATCCAAGCGACTTCTCGACTCCTGCGGTATTCAAAGCCTTTGTTAATCCGCTCTCGCAACATTCGACTTTCATGAACGGCAAAAAGAACTTGTAGGTCTGAGTTCAATTCTCCAGACGCTGTTGTTAGGTCAACTTCTCCTTGGTCGAGTAACTGGAGTTTGACTCCAGAATCTCGAAAGATTTTTTTGATTTCTTCGTAAAGTTGAGCATTCCGAGATATTCGATCCCAACGGGTAGCATAAACGGCTGATACTTCCCGTCGAATAACTAAGTCTAGAACTTTTTCCAGTTGCTCTCTGTCTAAGTTACGACCTGATTCAATGTCACAATAGAGCCTTTCAGCTCCAGCCTTTAAGAGGCGGTGTTTTTGCTGGTCTAAAGCCTGAGTTTCTGCCTGTTCTTCCGTTGAGACACGAACATATCCAATGATAGGTTTCATAATTCTATTTCCTCAATACTGATATTATTGTAAATATTTTTGTGGAACCTTGACTGAACTCAGGTTCCCACAAACATTAGTAAAGTATAAGAAGTAGGAAAAATAGCTCTACAACTTAAAACTATTGATTTACAAAGGCTACAGGTTGATAAGTCTTACGAAAAGTTAGTGCAAATCAGCTAATCAACGACTTAACACAGCCTCATCTGCCGCTTCCTATGAGCTGGGTGGTAAGCAAATTGCCAGAGAGCCTGAAGGCTAGGTAAAATTCTTCCCAAATAAATACAGATTGATAATCGGTTTCAAAATATTTGAAAAATTCTCTAACTAAGATGCGCTTATTGAGAGAATGAAAAATTCATTCAGTCATATTTATAGCAATGTTTTAGGAAAGTCTTCTGTAACAAAGCAAAAATATAGCCCTAACTACTTGCTATAGTTAGGGCTACATTTTTGTGTCAACTAATACTTAATTTTTGAATTAGTTTCTTAGAATATTAACTCTATTTTCTCTAAATAGTAAGACTTATTATTAAAAAATTGTGGTTAGACAAGTATTTGATAAAGAGCAGTTACTCAAGGTTGGAGAACCGACTATTCCTAACCTTTGATTAATCTCACATCTTGGCAGTGCTAGGGTATCTGCTGTTCAAACAGATGTCACGTCTTGTACTCATTGACCAGTTCTTCCATCGGGACACACGCCCAACGCGCTGAACGAAATGGTGGTTCAACAAAGGATGCTTATCTCAGCCTAAACATTAGCTGCACCAACTTACTTAACTTTTCAGGTAGAAGCCAAGAGAACACCAGAAGAACCTGCCGGTTTTGTTTTGTATCAAAGTAACGTAAAGAAGATTGTGTTCTAATCGGTGATAGTCAGCTTATCGACTTATCAATCACTCGCAACAACTAGGGGTCGTTCTCAATAAAAGCCAATTTTTTACGTTCTCTCTTTCATAAATTTTAGGAATTAGCTCAAAGGACGATATAGCGTCATTACAGCTTAGTTTCTACTTCCGTGACTGAGGCTTATCGGTATTACACACCGTAAATTGGTGTGCGATTGATAAGCTTGGCTGAACTGTGACAGTATTTGGCGATCACCTCGAAACTGTCACACCAAATTAAGTTCAGGCTTGGATGGAATCTTGAAGGAGAAGATTGTACTCTCTCACCGCTCGCGTTTGATAAATCAGAACCGCGAACGCCAAAAAAATAAGAGAGTCACGTTGTGCGGCTCTCTAAATCATCAGGGTGCATCTACTAACCTAATTATTACCTTTAGGCACGAGGGGTGTCACCCCCTATTCATGAAGACTTGATGAAGTGTGAACAGGCACTTGCCCTCTGCCTTATGGCTAGTTTTTTTGGCTGAATCACTTTAAAGTTTCAAAACTTGTGAGGATACCTATCTAAAGTTAGATGCGTTAATATACTTAAGTGTGAGTAATGAATTTGGTCAACCGCCGATGCCTGACACCAAAACACTTAATGAAGAATGGCTTCACCGCATCAAACTGCTGTTCCAGCGCAGTGTCACTGAAGCGGATGTCACCAAGTCAAAAAGCTTGTGGTATCAAGCTTGCTCCTCAGAATCAATTCGATTGGAGTGGCTAGAAGAGACACGGAAGGCTGCACAGCTTTTTTAGGATTGTTTGAGAATTAATGCAAGTATCTGTGCCACAACTCCACGAGAGCATCGCCTGAATGAGTTAGACAAGATAAAAGATGCTTGTCTTGCTTTGACCTCATGCCAGAAATTTTTCAAACCCTTTTAAGTGCAGTCGGGTTCATTCCTCACGGACACTGCTATCTGTGGAAGCCAGGGTTAGTTTGGCTCCATGTCGTAAGTGATTCTCTGATTGCACTAGCCTATTATTCAATTCCATTGATGCTGGTCTATTTCGTCCGCTCTAGGCGAGACGTGCCCTTTGACTGGATTTTTCTGTTGTTTGGCACGTTCATAGTTGCCTGTGGCACGACTCATCTGATGGAAGTATGGACACTCTGGCACCCTACCTACTGGCTATCTGGGTTCATTAAAGCGATTACTGCCTTTGCCTCTGTTGCGACAGCGGTGCTACTAGCACCATTGATTCCTTTAGCACTAGCTCTCCCAAGCCCGGCACAACTGGAGGCGACAGCCCTTTCACTAAAAAACGAAATCAGTGAGCGAAAGAAAGCCGAGGAATCGCTACAACGAGTGAATGAACAGCTAGAATCGAGAGTCGCACAACGAACTGCCTCCTTAGCTTTAACCAACTCCTCCCTGCAAGCGGAAATTAGCGAGCGCTTCCGGGCCGAGTCGGCCCTACGCAGGAGTGAAGAGCGTCTGCGTCTCGTGTTGCAGAATATGCCCGTGATGCTGGATGCCCTCGATATTGAAGGAAACGTAATTATCTGGAATCAAGAATGCTCGCGGGTAACAGGATATTCGGCAGTGGAGATTATTGGCAACCCGAAAGCGATGGAATTAGTGTATCCCAATGCTACCTATCGTCAGCAGATGATAGCCCAATGGGCAGAGCAGGGCAATCGCTACCGCAATTGGGAATGGGACCTTACCTGTAAAGATGGCAGTATCAAAACAATCGCTTGGTCGAATCTCTCAGAGGAGTTTCCGATTCCCGGCTGGGCATCTTGGGGGATTGGTATTGATGTCACTGACCGCAAACAGGCTGAAGAGGCGTTGCGGCAAGCCAATCAGGAACTAGAAAACCGGGTAGCTCAACGCACAGAAGCCTTGAAGGAGAGCGAACACGCCCTTGTCGAAGCCCAACACCTCGCCAATTTGGGAAATTGGTCGTTTGATGTCCTTACTCAGGAGGTGAATTGGTCTGATGAAACCTTCCGAATTTTCGGACTTGACCCCACCCAACCCGCACTAACCTACGAGCAGCATTTAGAGATAATCCATCCAGACGACTTAGAAGTGTTCCAGCGTAACGCTGAACTAGCCATCACTCAAGGCAGAGCCTACGAGCAGGAAATTCGGATTTTTCGACCGGATCGCTCCCTGCGGTATACCTTGGGCAGGGGACGGGCTGTGTTCAATGAACAGGGGCAAGTGGTTAAGCTGTTTGGCACCGTGCAGGACATTAGCGATCGCAAACTTGCAGAGGTTGCCCTACAACAGGCGAAAGTTGCCGCCGAAGCAGCCAACCAAGCCAAAAGCATCTTCTTGGCGAATATGAGCCACGAACTGCGTACCCCCCTCAACGCGATTCTGGGCTTTTCCCAATTGATGAATCGTGATACTAACCTGAGTCCCGAACAACAAGAGAATCTCAGCCTGATCACACGCAGTGGGGAACACCTGCTTACCTTAATCAACCAAGTCTTAGATTTAGCCAAAATTGAGGCAGGACGCACTACCCTCAACGAAACGGCATTCGACTTAATTCGCCTACTTGACGACTTGGAAGATATGTTCCAACTTAAGGCGCAGGAGAAGGGATTGCACTTGATTTGCGATCGCTGTGATGACGTTCCCCAATACGTGCGTGCCGATGAAGTCAAATTGCGTCAAGTCTTGATCAACCTGCTTTCTAACGCGATTAAGTTTACGATTGAAGGCGGTGTCTCGTTGCGGGTGGCTAGTCATAAGCTCAATGGAGTCAGTACTGTGTCGTCACAAGCACAACAACCGACAAGCGAGCGAGGACAACTGACACTTTACTTTGAAATTGAAGACACGGGTCCCGGCATTGCCCCTGATGAGTTAGATAAACTTTTTCAAGCCTTTGTGCAAACCCAAACGGGTTCTGAATCACAGCAAGGCACTGGCTTAGGGCTAATTATTAGTCGGCAGTTCGTCAAACTGATGGGCGGCGAAATAACGGTCAGCAGCACACTGGGGCGTGGTACCATCTTCAAGTTTGATATTCAGCTCGGCGTAGCGGATGCTACCGCCATAAAATCCAAGCCACCGACGCGCCGAGTCATTGCTCTACAACCCAATCAACCCAGCTATCGCCTCCTGATTGTGGACGATAGATGGGATAACCGCAAACTGCTGCTCAAACTGCTCAATCCCCTTGGCTTTGAAATCAAAGAAGCAACCAACGGCATTGAAGCGATTGAACTTTGGTCGAGTTGGGAACCGCACTTAATCTTTATGGATATGCGGATGCCAGTGATGGATGGCTACGAGGCAACCCAACGAATTAAAGCCACAACCCAAGGTCAAGCTACAGCAATTGTTGCCCTGAGCGCCAGTAACTTCGAGGAAGCACGAACTGTTGTCTTTTCTGTCGGTTGTGACGACTTTATCCACAAGCCTTTTCGAGAGGCAGACATTTTTGATGCCCTGCACAAACATATCGGAGTGCGCTACGTTTACGATGAACCCCCAATAGAACCCAAGTCAGCCCCAACCCAAGCTCTGACTCCAGAGGCGATAGCGGCATTACCTGCCGATTTGTTGGCATCCTTACAAAAAGCCGCAATTGAGGGCGATTTAGATTTAATACTTGCCGAAATTGAACAAATCCGCTCTCAAAATGACGCTTTAGCCAACGCTCTAGCTTCTTTAGCTAAAAAGTTTGAGTTTAAGCAACTACTAACCCTAATCCAACCCAAAATGAATTAGAGATGAGCCAAGAGCCATATACCCCATCAAAAGAGAGTATTTTAATTGTTGATGATACTCCAGCTAATTTGCAACTTTTAGCCCAATTGTTATCGGAGCAAGGCTATAAAGTCCGGATGGCACAGGATGGAACAATGGCTCTCATGTCTATCCAGTCATCTCCACCTGACCTGATTTTGTTGGACATCATGATGCCGGAAGTTAACGGCTATGAAGTCTGCTCTCAATTGAAAGCTTCGTCTTCAACTAAGGATATTCCGATTATCTTCATTAGTGCTTTGAATGAAGTGTTTGATAAGGTAAAAGCGTTTGAAGTAGGCGGGGTGGACTACATCACTAAACCTTTTCAAGTGCAAGAGGTTTTGGCTCGTGTCAAACATCAGTTACACATCCGTAGGCTTTCTCAGCAACTAAGCGAGCGAAATGCACAACTGGAGACGGCAAACCTGGCACTGAAAGACGAAATCCAGGAGCGCCAGCAGGTCGAAGAGTTGCTGCGCTCTACGCTTGAGTCTCTAGAAATTAAAGTTCAGGAACGGACAGCCGAATTAACTAAAATTAACCAATCCCTACACACTGAAATCGCTGAGCGAGAACAAGCAGAATCAGAACTTAGAAAATCCCTCAAAGACTTATCAGACCTCAAATTTGCTTTAGATGCAGCAGCGATTGTAGCCATTACTGATGCGTCGGGAATCATTACTTATGTGAACGATAATTTTTGCCAACTTTCTCAATATTCAAGAGAAGAACTAATTGGGCAAACTCATCGCCTTATTAATTCTGGATATCATTCCCAAGAATTCTTTAAAGACCTTTGGGTAACAATTATGGCTGGTAAAGTTTGGGAAGGAGAAGTCAAAAACCGAGCCAAGGATGGAACGTATTACTGGGTTAATACTGTTATTGTTCCGTTTCTGGATGACCAAGGCAAACTGTTCCAATATTTAGCCATCCGATTCGACATCACCGCCCGCAAACAGGTGGAGTCAATGCTTCAACTAACACAATTTTCTGTACAACAGGCATCCGATTCGATTTTTTGGATTGACTCAGATGCCAAAATCTTAGGTGTTAATAAGGCAGCTTGCCACTTGTTAGGCTATTCGGAAGAAGAATTGCTGTCTCTGAGCGTACACGATATCGATCCAGACTATCAAGCTGATATTTGGCAAGCTCACTGGCAGGAACTTAAAGAACACGGCAGCCTGACCTTTGAGTCTCGCCACAAGAGCAAGGATGGAACGATAACACCCACTGAAGTCAATGTAAACTTTTTAGAGTTTGAGGGTAAGGAATACAATTTCGGTTTTGCACGCGACATCACTGAGCGCAAACTCACCCAACTCAAGCTGTTTCATACCGAAAAAATGTCCAGCCTCGGACAACTGATTGCCAGCGTCGCTCACGAAATCAACAACCCTGTTAACTTCATCGGAGCCAACCTCAGCCATGTAGATAACTACACACAGGATTTACTCGCTTTAATCAGCCTTTATCAGCAGGGCTATGTCCACAGTTCTTCTGAAATCCAAGACAAGATAGAAGAGATTGACCTGGATTTTTTAATAGAGGATTTGCCCAAAATTTTGTCCTCGATGAAGATGGGAACTGAGCGCATTTATGAGATTGTGCTGACATTGCGGAATTTCTCCCGACTTGATGACGCGCAAATGAAACCCGTCAATATTCATGAGGGCATCGATAGCACTTTATTGATTTTGCGCGATCGCTTGAAAGAAAGACCCGAGCATCCAGCTATTTCTATTATTAAGGAATACGGTTCCCTGCCTTTAGCCGAATGTTATGCTGGGCAGCTAAATCAGGTGTTTATGAACATCTTGAGTAATGCGATTGATGCCCTGCGTCATCCCGACCAAAATGATTCAACAGAAGGGATTGAAAACCCCATTCCTACTATTACAATCCACACAGAAGTTAAGGACAGTAATTGGGTAAAAATCAGTATTCAAGATAATGGAAGGGGGATGACTGAATCTGTGTTGGCACGACTGTTTGACCCCTTTTTTACAACTAAAGAAGTGGGGAAGGGGACAGGGTTGGGATTATCCATTAGCTATCAAATCATCGTCGAAAAGCACGGTGGAAAGCTGCAATGCACCTCTGCGCCTGGGCAAGGGGCAAAGTTTCTTATTGAGATTCCCATCAGGCAAAGAACTCAGTCTTAACTGGATAGAGTACTCTCTTGATTCAAGGGCAACTTCACAGTAAACGTTATACCTTCTTCAAAAACACTTTAAGCAACTATTAGGCTAATCCAACCACAACCCAATTAAATATGATTCAAGAGCCATATACCCCATCAAAAGAGAGTATTTTAATTGTTGATGATACTCCAGCTAATTTGCAACTTTTAGCCCAATTGTTATCGGAGCAAGGCTATAAAGTCCGGATGGCACAGGATGGAACAATGGCTCTCATGTCTATCCAGTCATCTCCACCTGACCTGATTTTGTTGGACATCATGATGCCAGAAGTTAACGGCTATGAAGTCTGTTGTAAATTGAAAGCTTCGTCTTTAACTAAGAACATTCCGATTATCTTCATTAGTGCCTTGAATGAAGTGTTTGATAAAGTAAAAGCGTTTGAAGTAGGTGGGGTGGACTACATCACCAAACCTTTTCAAGCGCCAGAGGTTTTGGCTCGTGTCGAGCATCAATTGCATATCCGTAGGTTGACTCAGCAATTAAGCGAGCAAAATGCTCTCCTGCAACAGGAAGTTCATCGGCGCGAGATGGCAGAAGCCGAAGTTCGTCAATCACTCTCTAAGGAACAAGAACTCAACCAACTCAAATCCTACTTTGTCTCTATGGTGTCTCACGAGTTTCGCAATCCCCTAACGGCAATCTTAGGTTTTGCTGAATTCATGAGAGATTTCAGTCAACAATTATCTGAAGAGAAAAAACAGGAGTACCTTTGCCAAATTCAAGAATCGGCTCGACGGATGACTGCACTGTTAAATGATGTGCTGAGTCTTGGGCAGGCAGAAGCGGGGAAACTAGAATTCAACCCTGAATCGTTAGATGTTGAAGAATTCTGTGAGGATTTAGTGGAAGAAATAAAACGGGTTAATAGTGCCCAGCCTACAATTATATTTTCCAGCCAAACTCAATTGACTTTGGCTTGCCTGGATAAAAACTTGCTGCGGCAAATTCTGACGAATTTGCTCTCAAATGCAATTAAGTATTCACCAGAAGGTAGCACCGTCAAGTTTAACTTAGTTTGTCAGGATGAATTGGCAATCTTCCACATTAAAGATGAGGGAATTGGGATTTCTCCAGAAGACCAACAACGACTGTTTGAATCATTCCATCGAGGGAAAAATGTTGGCAAAATCTCTGGGACGGGATTAGGGTTAACCATTGTCAAAAAAGCTGTGGATTTACACGGGGGTCAGATTGCCGTGAACAGTGAGATTGGGGTGGGAACAACCTTTAGCGTTGCAATTCCCTTAAATCACCCAAGCCAATCTGATGAAAAAGAGTCAGATTAACTGCCATAAGAAAAACCGGGTTTTTTGACGTATGAGATTAGTGACTTCAGTAACACTAACTAGTCACCTAGTCATTTAATTAGTCATTGTCAAATTGTTAGGCTGTGCCATAAACCTGTCGCTCAACACTAGTCAAACGCTCACCGATTTCTGTAAACCGAGGACGCTGTGATAAAACTGGCTTGAGACACTCTTGCTGTAAGCAACGAAGACTCTCCACGGCTTTATAGTACTTAGACGACTCCTGGAGTGTGCAACGGTCTAACATATCCTCAAGTAAGCACCCAAATGCCCTCACCTCTAATCGTTCTAGCGATTGCCCAATCACCACATCACTCTTGTCATATTTAGAGGCGGCTCCAAAGTCTCCCAGCAAACTCTGGCCCGTTTCATCCACCAGAATATTATGAGCATAGAGATCACCATGCATAATGCCTAAGGCATGAAGGTGTACAGCCGCCGAGGCAATGCCCTTCGTAATGCGTAAAATGACAGCCAAAGAGAACGAGGCGGCTGCACTGTAGGTATCTCTTGTGCAGGTATCAAAGTCTGGCGGCTGCCCTAAGTTTTTGTAATGGGGAGGGATGAACGAAAACACAACCCCAAGTTTCTCCTGGGGTGCGTTGCTGAGCTTGCCTAGTACGTTAACAAGATTGTCATGGGACCCAGCCGCCAGACTTGCCGCCATTTCATCAGCCGGTAACCCGTCACTGGTGATCTCACCCTTGAAGATCTTGATTGCCACCTCTTGTTGGGCAAGCTGGGTTGTCCAAAGCCCCTGATAAATCACCCCGGAAGCCCCTTGCCCAAGGATTTCCCCCAGCGTCAGCTCAGCCCAATCAATGTCTGGAAGCACTGGCTTTGTCGTAGCGTTTCTATTACACAAGGGGTTGCCAGCATAAGCCAGCCAAGACAGGCGAGGCAGGGTGAACAACCAAGGGGGCAGCTCAGTGAGCTGATTCGCCGAAAGCCGTATGAGTTCCAATTTCTGGCAAGAAGCCATTGACTCTGGGAGCGACTGGAGCTGGTTGCCAGCTAGCATCAGCTTTTGCAAATCGCTCAGGCGGCCCAGGGAAGTGGGTAGCTTCTCAATTTTATTGTTAGTGAGAATCAGCCAGCGGAGCTTTTGTGGTAGGGTCTGCTCGCCAACACTCCTAATCTGGTTGGATTTAAAACTCACAATCTTGAGGTCAAGGCAGTGTGAAAGAACCTCTGGAATTTCCTCAAAATCATTGTTGGTAAAGAAAACAATTTTGAGGCGCTTTAATCGTTCAAACTCATCGGGTAAGGTTTTTAAATGGTTATTCGATAGATCCAAGATTTCTAAGGAATCGGCAAGAGCATAAATCTCTGAGGGAAATTGAGTGAGTCCGCAAGATATATTGAGTCGTTTGCTCCCGGCTAACTCTCCAGAGCGAAGCAAGTCTAGGGTTTCCATTCAATGAGAAAGTAGCTCCGTTTAAGGAATATTGCTAAAAGAAATGCCGTCTCTCGCCCTTATTGTTCCTTTTCTTGAATTATTTGCTATTAAGTCAAGAAAAACTCGTGATTGCCGTTGCCAGACACAAATTGCTAAACATTTGTGTCTTTGACTTTAGAGGTTCAAGGCTACCCCTCCCCCTTGATGGGGGGAGTCAGACACAAAAAGTTGAGGTGGAAAAAACATGGCTCGAAGAATAATCCCGTTCAAGATTTTAGCGATCACTACACTAATTGCTACGTTCTTTCCAGGTGGTCAAGTTCTGGCAGAAGAAACCTACTCCGAAAAAGCTAGCCTCTTGGCTGACATTGCCGTTCAGTATAGGGCGCTAGGACAATCTGAGCAGGCTGTGAAGATTTTAGACCAAGCCCTGCCCTTAGCCCAAGCGAGTACCAATGAGTGCTTCAAAGGCACCCCAACAGTGAAAGTAGCTGGAGGCTATATTCTGGCTGGACAGGAAGCTTTAGGGAAGAAACTTCTGGCACAAGCCATCCAGATTGCCCGTACCCAAACAGCAACAGGTTGTCACATGAGTGCAACTTCTCCGGAAGAGTCTCTACTAAACCGAGCGTCTGAATACGCAGAAGCTGGGTACTACGACTTAGCTGTTGAAATCATGACAGGAGTAAACAATCCTGTGTTCACTCCTATAAAAATGGCCGAGGTGGCGGGGCATTATGCCAAAGCCGGATTGGATGAGCAGGCAAGTAATGTCTTGAACCAAGCGCTCGAAATAGCACAACGCCTTGACAATGCCGAATATAGAACCCTGACTTTGAGGGGAATTGCCTCTCATCTTATTCAAGCTGGGCAAACCCAACTTGTGCCTCAAGTATTAGAGCTTGCACTTAAGAGTACATTAGCCATCAATGAGGCACAATCGAGAGACAATGCCGCCGCCATGAAACTATCTGGGATGTTAGGCATTGCTTCTCAATTTGCCGAAGTTGGACAACAAGATCGAGCCAAAGAGCTTCTCGCTCAATCCTTACCAAAGATACGGACACTTGAGTCCAAGCTCTTTCCCCTTCAAAAAACGCTCAACCTAGTTGAAACAGCACTCCAGTATGCCGCATTAGAACAGAACAACTTGGCTGTCGAGATGTTAGTCGAAGCTCGCTCCTCGGCGCAGGCAATTGAGGAACCTCAAACCAAAAGTCTTGCAATAGCTAGGGTAGCTGAAGGTTACGCAGAAATCGGAAACTTTGAGATGGCGCAGCAAATTGCCCGCTCCCTCAAAAATGTTAATTATCGGGAGCAGGCATTCCGTGGAATTTCGCTTGCTTATGCCAAAGCCGGATACTCTGAGCAAGCGCTAAAACTGGCAAAATCGATGGGAAGCCCGAACGTCACCTTTGGAGGGATTGTCAGACATTATCTACAGAGCGGACAGTACGACCTAGCGCTTGAGATTGTCCAACAAAACAATCTTTCTGACTTGCTATCGGATGTGGCAGTCGCTTACCTTGAGGCAGGGCAGCCTGAGCGTGCGTTGGCGATTGCTCAGTCCATCGAAACCCAACCTGATGCTATATACCAAAAGGACTGGAGATTATCGGCAATCGCCCCTGGGTTTGCCAAACAGGGAAATTTGGAGCAAGCGCTTCAGGTAGCTCAATCTATAACAGACAAAAGTTACAAAGCTCAAGCCCTGACGGCGAGCGTTGAACAATATGTGGCAAAAGAACCCGACAAGATTGAGCCGATTCAACAAATCCTTCGGGTGCTTACTAGTCGCTTCAATTCCCTATTCGGCGACTCAAACGACTCAAATAAAGATAAAGCCTCGTACATTCTAGAGGAAGCGCTTCAAGTTGCTAATTCAATGGCACCAAAACGCTAATGAGCAACATCAAGCAATAGCTCAGGCTTCCACAGGAAGTGGAAGACTTAAACGGGGGCAATTTGGCGATTATCAGGCTTGACCGATGAAGCCCGGTGCGTTCACAGATTGCCCCGTTTCCAACACTCAACACATAAATACAGTTATGCCACCAGTTTTAGCTCTAGCTCGTATCGAGGTTGGAAAGCGGTCATCTGTGGGGAAGTTGCGGGAAGGCGACAAGGAGTAGATTTAGGCAAAGACGAAGATATCCGTATTCGTTATCGCTAATCCAGTGGATAGCTGAGCAATTTGGATTTGCGATAACGAACCCGTGCC
The DNA here is from genome assembly GCA_019358875.1 of Symplocastrum torsivum CPER-KK1. Lineage (GTDB taxonomy): Bacteria > Cyanobacteriota > Cyanobacteriia > Cyanobacteriales > Coleofasciculaceae > Symplocastrum > Symplocastrum torsivum. The sequence goes on along the minus strand of JAHHIF010000060.1, from coordinate 2,173 downwards.
ATCAGCATCAAAGAATAAAGCACCCGTACTCTGAGCGTAGATGAAGCGAGTACTGCTATCGCTGGCAGCCAAACCGACTGTAAACTGAGCGGCGGCAAGCACCGCTCCTTGAAGCAGTCCGCCGCCGAAACCACTAGCCGAGACACGGAGGGTATCCTCGCCCACCTGGAAATCGGTAATAGTGTCCATTCCTGTTGTGCTGCGCCAGCGGAAGAAACGGTCAGCTCCAGCGCCACCCGTGAGGATGTCGTTACCGATGCCGCCAATCAGAATATCATCGCCAGCATTACCAACAAGAGTGTCATTCCCTTGCTTGCCAGATAACTTGTCGTTATCTGCACCACCTGTGAGGATATCGTCACCTGGAGTTCCGATGAGAGGCGCACCTAAAGCAATTGTCCCGAAGACATCATCATTGTTTTGACCTTCGCCAACTCCATTAGAGCCAGTATTGCCAGTAGCATTCGCTGCATTGTTACCGTCAAAGGTGGTACTAGACGCGGTAACGATGGGTAAGTCAGTCGGCATCCCTTGATTATTGCCGGAGTTCGTAGTAGTGTTCAGAACAAAAATTGCTCCTCCTAACCCTTGAGCGTCATCAGTGGTTGAGTTTGAGCTTTGTCCCGTTCCACCAGTTGCTTGGTTGTTGTTAAACGTCACGGTGTTTAAGGTCAGAGAACCACTGCGAACAAAGATGGCACCGCCCATGCCTGCACCGCCTTCGCCGCCGAAGCCTTCGCCGCCGCCGCCGAAGCCGAAGCCACCTTCGCCGCCATCGCCGCCGCCGAAGCCGCCTCGGCCGCCGTTGCCGCTGTAGCCGCCGTAGTTGCTGGCTCGGCCGCCGAAGCCGCCTCGACCGCCGCCGCCGCCGAAGCCGCCGTCGCCGCCGTCACGACCGTCGCCGCCATAGGTGCTGCCGCCGCCGAAGTCGCCGCCGTCGCCGCCTCGGCCGCCGCCGCCGCCGAAGCCGCCTCGGCCGCCGTTGCCGCCGTTGCCGCCGTCGCTGAAGCCGTTACCGCCTCGGCCGCCGTTACCGCCGTAGCCGCCGAAGCCGCCGTTGCCGCCGAAGCCGCCTCGACCGCCGTAGCCGCCGTTACCGCCGTTACCGCCGTTACCGCCGTTACCGCCGTTACCGCCTTGGCCGCCGTTGCCGCCGTTACCGCCGAAGCCGCCGAAGCCGCCGTCGCTGCCGTTACCACCGTTACCGCCGTTAGTTCCAAGTCCTCCGGGAGTTTCGGGGTTTGGATTGCTAAAGCCCAACCCCATACCCCCACCTCGGCTGTCGTAGCCGCCATTGCCACCAATCGCTTGGTTATTGCTGAAAGTGGCATTGCTAACCGTAACGCTGCCGTCGTAAATAAACAAAGCACCGCCCATGCCAGCACCGCCACCACTTCCATCTCCTCCTCTTGCCCGACCGTTAGCGAACGTGAGGTTATCGAAGACAACGCTGCCCCTTCTGACAAAGAAAAGGCGATTGACATCATTCCCACTGACTTGATAGCCACCCCCATTAATCGTTAAGCCAATATCTTCTTCAATTAAAGGCAGGTTACTTTCTAGGGTGATATTGCCTGTGAGATTGAGCGTATCTTCTTGACCATTGTTTTTCGAGATAGTTAGCGCCTCTTGCAGTTCGGCAAAAGTATCGATATCGTTAAAAGCTGCCATTCACCCATCTCCCGTTAAGTTGACGATTATTTGTTGAAAAACAATTGCCTTGATTGAGTTCAAGTTGCTAGTAGAAAGCAGTGAGCTTTTGAATAAATTGGAATAGCAAAACCGCACAGGACTTACGCAACTATCACAAGCACGGGCGCTGCTACGCCGCACCTTTTAGCAAAAAACTAGACAAAACGCCTGAAATTATTCGGTCGTTTCAATTGTTGAATTAAATAGTCTGACACAAGTGCGTATTTTATTTGATAAAAAGTTAATTACTGTTATTAATCTAACTATTGGCTCGGCGCTCACTTGTGGCTGTTTAAGAGTGCATTTGTACGACTTGTGCCTTCACGTTGTGCCAGTTGCGTAACTCCTGACAGAGAGCGACTTGAATGTAACGTCGTTGTTACTAGAGGCAACATAAGTTTAGCTGGGTTGGTTCGGGTAAAAGGTGTTGTAGAACCAAGCAAATCTTTGCTCTAGGCTCCCTTGAATGCGGGCAGGAATC
>JAHHIF010000059.1 GCA_019358875.1 Symplocastrum torsivum CPER-KK1 | reverse complement strand
CGAATCTGAAAACCTAACTGACGAATCTGAAAACCTAACTGACGAATCTGAAAACCTAACTGACGAATCTGAAAACCTAACTGACGAATCTGAAAACCTAACTGACGAATCTGAAAACCTAACTGACCCAGTTGAAGTAGGTTACATACGAGAGTCAACTGAGGAACAAGCTTCGGGAACTCATGCCTTAGAACAACAACAGGCAAGAGTGGAAGATTATGGCATAAAGAAGTCTTTAATTTTTTCTGATGTTGATTCAGGAGCAAAAATTGATCGAGACGCACTCAATCAAATAATGGTTCTAGCTCGTGAAAGAAAAATTAAAAGAATTGTGGCAACGCGATGGGATAGACTAACTAGAAGTTATGAGCTTTATTTGCAGTTCAAGAAAATTCTTCAAGAGTTTAATGTTGAGCTATTGTTGCTTGACCAAGGACCTGTAGATCTAGAGACTGCATCAGGAGAGTTCTTTGCAGATATGCAAGTTCTCTTTGCTGTTCAAGAAAGAAGGATGACTCAAGAAAGAGTCAAGCGAGGTTTTGAACATCGCCGCAATCAGTCAAAAGCATCAGGTAGACCACCATGGGGGTACCTAAATTATCAAGATAAATACCAACTTAATCAAAATCCTTGCATCTGTCTTTTAGAACAAAGACCAGATAACTATCTTGAGCTGACACAAGAACCTGATAATTCAACTAAATTAATGGCATTAAGCCGAGCTGACATTGCTAAAGATGTTGTCCAAATTTTCTTGAAGCATAGAAGTCTTAGAAAAACTCTAGAACACCTTTACAATAAATACGGTGTTGCTCGGAAAAATCTCTTTAAAAATTTTAATGGTAGAAAAGTAAGAGTCATTCTTGTCGAGGCAGAAGAATTACTGTTTTGGAAAGATGTCAGTGGTTTAAAAAGTTGGTTAATTAATCCGGTACTCGAAGGTCATACAGCTTATAAAAAGATTAATAAAAATAGATATGCTCAACAAGCGGAGGCATGGGATATCCGACATGATACTCATCCTACTCAAAAGATAGTTACTCAAGAAGAATCTACAGCTATTAGAGAAATCCTTGAGTTCAACAGTACACGACACATCCGCTCTAATGCGACTTTTTATCTAACTGGATTAATTTTTTGCGAAGTTTGCGGATATAAGTGCATTCTTAAGCGTGTGTCTTCTCACAATCTGGCTTACTACGGTTGCAGACATTCAAGCGCTGGCTGCACCAACAGGAAATGTGTCCGGATAGAAAAAATTGAGCAAACTATTATTAGAGAGCTATTTATCCGAGCCAATCAGTTTAACACCGAATCCTACGAACCTCAAAACATTTCTTTTTCATCCCCTAGAATTCAGGAATTAGAAGAACAGCTAGTTGGAATCAACAGAGTTCCAGGTATAGAATCTAATCCTTTACTCAAGCAAGCCCGGAAAGATATATGCCAACAAATTGAAGAACTCTTAAATCAGTGCCAGCAGCGGATTCCTGTCGATGGAACAATTCACCAGATTATTGGTCATCCCATGGCTAGAAATATTAACTATTGGAATACGTTAACTCAGTCAGAGAGAGAAATTTTCTATAGCAAGCTTGTGGAGCGAGTTGTTATCTCTAATGGGGAGGTTATATCGGTTTCGTTAAAAATTTAGCTAAAGTTCCTAACTCTAACAGAATGATCAAGGTTTTTTCAAGATGTCTCAGTTACCCATCGATAGATTTATTAATGCAGCCAACCGATTCGCAGTAGCTGAAGCCGAGGTTCTCAAGAATTGGCATCCAGCTTGCGGCTGCCCAACTCCAGGGTCTCGGTTGGAGTGTGCCAGTTGCCCCTACGCTAAAGAGTTAGGGCTATTAATCCAGAAGTGGCTGGCAACTGAGCTAGAGGCTGTTTTTCCAGCCATTGAGCTAAGACCAAATCCTCACATTTATTCACCTGAAGTAAAGCAACGATGTTTAGAGCTGTACGAAAAGGGATATCCACTAGCGGACATCCGACAGCAAACTGGAGTTTCTAGCTTGGAAACGATTCGACGTTGGGCCAGAGAACAAGATCTGCCAGCACGCACTACTCAATACGCTCCAGAACTCAAACAGACTTGCGTAGAGCTGTACATTCAAGGCAAGTCCCCTAGAGAAATTGCACAGATAACTGGAGTTACTCAACAGCCTGTCAGAGAGTGGGCCCAAAAAGCTGGAGTGTATAGGGAGCGCAAGTATAGTGATGAAATTAAGCAGCTATGCCTATCGCTATACATGGGCGGTAAGTCGCTCAGAGAAATCGAAAAACTTACAGGAGTTGGAGTCGCTAACATCAGGTGGTGGGCTAAAAAAGCTAATGTATGGCAAAGCCATCAATACCCTGAGGATATTAAACAGCAGTGCTTATTACGTTACATGGAAGGACAGTCTCCTCAAGAGATTGAGGAGAGTACAGGAATTCCCGCCTATGCAGTTAGGAGGTGGGCTTTTATAACGAACATCCATCGAGGTCCCAAAGTTCATCCAACCGATTTGAAATTAACCTGTCTGTCGCTCTATGTAGAAGGCAAGAGCGTGAAGGAAATTGAGGAACTAACGGGGATAAAAGGATATAACGTTAACCGATGGCTCAGAAAGGAAAATTTCAATAGAAAGCAAGCCACCTACCCAGATGCGGTTCGGCAAATTTGTCTATCACTCAACAGTGAAGGCAAGTCTGTTGAGCAAATCGAAACGATTACGGAAGTTCCCTTAGCAGTTATCAGCAATTGGGTCAAATTAGCTGATCTTGAGAAGGAGTACACTGCCTTCACTAAAGTCAAGCAACAGTGTTTGGAGCTTTACAGCCAAGGAAAGGCGGCCAGAGAAGTTAGTGAGATTACGGGAATTTCTGAACAAACAGTTAACTCATGGGCACGAGTTGCTGGTATTGGTAGAAGTCGCAAATGCTACTCACAACAGGTCAAACAAACTTGCCTAGATTGGTATACCCAAGGGAAATCTTTGAAGGAAATTGAAGCCATTACAGAAATTCCGGGAGGCACAATATGGGAGTGGGCCGTAAAAGCTAACATCGTTAAGCAGCTAGGCTACTCTGATAAAATTAAGCAGCAGTGCCTAGAACTTTATGCTGGAGGAATGACTGCCGATCAAGTTGAGGCAGCTACTGGAGTTTCTGTGACTTCAATCGGCACCTGGGCTAAGCAAGTGGGTTTAGTCAAGCGGCATAAATATTCAGATGAACTCAAACAACAATGTTTGTTTCTCCATGCTGAGGGAGAAAGCTACAAGGAGATTTCTAAGCTTACAGGAACCCCAATCCATGCCATCAAACGGTGGGTTGAAAAGGCTAATCAGTCGGTAGACTCAAAGTTGCCAGAATAGCTGCTCTGTTCGCTCCGCGATAGCTTTCGCAAGAAGAGCAAAACGATTGCTTTTTCTGTCTGTTTGTCCTAGGTAAAGATCTATCAATATAAGACAAGTCGTTGGGAAGCTTTAAACCCAATCAACTTACTTGCACAACTTCGTTGTCACCAGCTCTCCATCGGCGTGCGATCGCAATCAACAACTCAGGAATCTCGTCTTCAGAAATGTCCTTAAACTCACCCTTGCTTACACCCAGCTTTATTGGTTCCCCGGCTAGGAGCGAACAGAAATACTTGCGTGACCCCGGAGCAATCGTCTGCATCGCTTGAAGAAGGCTATCGAGCATGTCATCGGTTACGCCTTTCTTACCGTGCCTAAACTGCGACACGAGACTCTCGCTAGCCTGAGCTTCCTGAGCTAAGGCTCTACCACTAATTTTATACCGCTTCAGAGTCTCGTTAAAGGCTTCGTGGATCAGCATTAAAAACCAAGGTAATACTTCACTGTAAGTGAATTTAGCTGTACTATAAGCAAAGTGTTTTCCCAACCTGGAGACACCGAATTTGAAATCAAGCAACCGCGCTTAGCGGTACGAAGCTCCATTATTGGTAAGAAAAAGTATGGTGCTACTACTTAACTTTAGCAAATTCAGGGAAATAGCCAATACCCATACACAATTTAGGCATGAAACGGCAAGAGGAGAAGGTTAAAAAATGTTCACGACACCTCAGCCCCAAGCTCCTCAGACCGTTCGAGAAACTATCCAGTGGCTGCTGCGCCTAGGGCGACCGCCACTGCCCGAATGTCCGATCGAGGCAGCAAAACAGGGCAAAGAACCCAAACAGCCTTGCTTCCTAGATGGAAAGTATCTGAAGACAGTCAACTGGAAGCAATGGCAAGAGATTCAACCCTTGCAGGAAATCCTCGATGCCTGGTTCTCCAACCCGAAGACTGGGATAGGCACGCTAGGTGGTTGGAACGGAAAGCATTGGCTTGGATGGATTGACTTCGATCGCAAAGACTTCCCCTCTCCCGATGCCTGCGATCGCACAATACAAGAGTGGCTCGAAAAGTACCCAGTCTTGGAAACAGCTCCCATGTTTCGGACTCCCAGTGGCGGTTATCGCTTCTTAGTCGCCTTTAGTCTGGAACCGGAAAACTTCAAAGCTAACTCTGGGTTTAGCCTCAAGTCTGATGGGAGTCACCACGTTGGGGAACTGATCAGCAAGAACGGCGGACATACGCTCCTGCCTCCAACAGTCGGAATTACGGGTGTTGCTTACCAGTGGATGCAATGGAGCGAGTATCCACCAGTATTTGAGCAACCAGAAGATATCGGAATCTACCCCCTGATTAAAAAAGCTGAGAGCGATCCAAGCACACTTAAGCTACCTCGGCGTAGCAACTTACTCGGTGACACACAACTGACAGACTTATTAAATAACGATATACTGCCGAGGTTTTCAGCTCAGCAGGCTTTCAATTGGTCGGGACACAACCTCAAAGAATACCCTGGCGGTAAATTCAAGGGCAACTGCCTCTGGCACGAATCTAAGTCGGGTACGGCTTTCTACTGCGAACAGAAAAGCGGCATCTGGTTGTGGCGATGCCCAGCATGTGAAATTGGCGGCGGGGTGGTAGAGTACCGCCATCGTCTTGCAGGTGGTAACGGCTCACCGCGAGGACGAGAGTTTATAGAACTCGTGCAACAGCTAGCTTGGGAAGTTGGTGTATCGATTCCCAGTAGTTTAGAGCGCAAGTCTGGTAACCCCAGCCAACCGAGTAACAAGGTAATTCCGCATCCTGCTGCCCTGAGAAGCACTCTCAACTCTGAGGAACTATCAAAGCGAATTGACGACCTAATCGAGCGGGAATTATCCGAGTCGGTGTTAGAGCTAAGGCTTTCGGAATTAGCACGGGAAGCTGATCGACATCCCAAAGAAGTTCGATCAGTATACGATGCGCGGCTTAGCGAGAAAACTCAGCAGCAGGATTTATCGGATAACGTCGTTCAGTTCCAGAGGTTAGCTGACTATCAGCTCAAAGCAACAACCATCAACTGGGAAGAGCTTCTGCCTGAACCACTCATCCCAGGTCTGTTGACTAAAAGCGAGTCTTCGCGGATTGACCCAATTTACCTAATTCAAAATTTGCTACCAGGCGTAGGGGGAATTATAGGTGCGAGCGTCGGTCTGGTTGCCAAGGAAGGAGAAACCGAGAGCGATTGCTGGATTGAGTATCCAAACGTCTGGACAGCTACCATCGCTCCTCCTAGCTCTGGGAAATCAGATGCTGATCGTGCTATCCTCAATCCGATTCAACGCCTGCAAGAGGCGGAAGCTAACCGCTATGAAGCGAGCAAAGCAACGCTTTATCAGTTAGAGGAAGCCTGGAGGAATAAGTCAGCCGAGCAGCGAGAGGCTTTACAGGATACCCTGAACAACCCAGCTAACTACAAAAAGTCAGAAGTTGGCAAATGTCGAAAGTATTTGCTCGATGAAGGCGAAATTGAAGCAATAAAGCGCAGAATTTCAGAACAACCCGCTTGCGCTGGCTCTATCTGGGCACCCGACGAGTTATTGGGGCTTTTCAAGGGGTTAGATCAGTTCAAGTGTCCCGGTAAGGGCAATGCCCGACAGTTTTTACTGAAGGCTTGGAATGGTCCCTTAAGAGGAAACGTGGATCGGGTGAACGAGAATGAAAGTTTTCGGTTCCAGATGCAGTTATTGACTATTTGTGGAGGCATACAAATAGAACCAGCTAGTCAATTTTTTAACCCAGACGGCAACCATACAGATGCCGATGGCTTACAATCTCGCATCCTTGCTGCTATCCCGGCGCTCCACCCTCATTTCGATCAATGGTCGGATATCAAAGTCAGCTTGGATAAACTGCTCAGCAAGCTTTACGAGAGACTGGCTCTACTCCCAACCGGGTTAGTCTACCTCAGTCCTCAAGCCATGCAGCGCTGGAAAGGTCAGTGGGAAAAGTACCGTAAGGGTTACAAGACCTATTTGCACAGCAACCCAGCCTTTGCCTACTTCTTGGGGAAAATGTGCAGCAACCTCATGCGGCTTGCCCTGATTCTTCATTGCGTCGAACACTGCTACCTTCCAAAATCTAACTTCTTCAGCTTGGAGTTAGACACCTTGGATCGGGCAATTAGCTTGGCTGGTTTCTACATCGGTCAGTTCCGATTAGTGCAAGCTCAATTTACTAAGTCCCCCGAACAGGGACTAAGCGAGTTTCTGATGAACATTCTGTCCTTGTGCTTGGCAGAAAGGCGAATTAACCCCAGCCGCGTTGTCAACAAGTGGCGTCGGCACAAGGGCAAAGATGGTAAGCCGCTCAGATCGCCAGAGGTTCAGGAGATGTTCAAAACCATTGCTCAGTCACAACCCCAACAGGTTTTGTTTGACGGCAAAGAACTCGTAGCACTGGGAGCCGAGCGATCAACTCAAATGCCTTCTCGCCAAAGTGACAGCGCTATGCTCTCGAATAGTGTTAATTCTCCTGTGCCTGATACGGTGGCTAATGGCAGGGTGCAGGATGGGCTTTTTAAAAATTGCGATCGCGTTCGATCAGAATGCGATCGCTCCGATCGAACGGAAAAAGCCCCACTGGTTGAGGAGTCTGATGATTTATTCGATCAATGCGATCGCTCCCCCTCCCTCGCCTATGAGCTTGACGCTGATGATTCTCTTTTAGTGAAATTGTCTGACATACCCCCAGTTTCTGATCGAACCGATCGAAAAACGGATGAAACCCTAGTAAGGGAAGACACAGAGGCGTTCGATCGGGGTGATCGAATGCGATCGCTTCGATCGAAAAATCAGACGGAAGAAGTACCAACCCCCCAAGGCGCTGCTCCCACTTCTTGGAATTCTGAACCCACCTCATCCACCCAGTTCCGAGTAGGCGATCGCGTTTTTTGGGAAAACTGCCCTTCCTGTTGCGAAGAGTTAGCCCCGTTTGAAATCACGGCTATTGATGGCGATTACGCCAAGCTTGACTTGATTAACAAGCCAGTACCACTTGCAGAGCTAAGGTTAGCGACTTAGCGCTCTGCTCATCACCCCTACCCCGAGCGCTCATTAAGCGGCTTACAGCCGGGTTTCTCAGGGTATGCGTACCCGTGACAGCCGTAACGCATAGAGACGTTACACAAAAAATTCCCGCGCCGCCTGTAACCTCTGTTAGGAGTTACACCTTGACTTCAGAATCAAAAGGAAAATTAGAAATCCTTAAAGCAGCGGCAGATATCTCAGATTGGGGGTACGGTCGCTGGACTTACGAACAGTGGGAAATCTTCAACGAACATTATTGGGACGGAAGTTTAGAACCCGGTGGTATTTTTTGGGGACTTACAGCCCACGGACAATCACTTGGCTCTTATGAATCCTGGCGCAATGCCATTACCTTGCACAAAGCTCTTGTCGAACCAGCTTCTAACGCCTGGGGACGCGGTAAGTTACTAGGTAAGAAATTCGCGGCGGACGTGTTGCTCCACGAGATGATCCACCAAGCTCTTTTTCAACAAGGAAAAGTCTGCCCGGAATCCCACAACTGCGAGGCTTGGTGCGATGAGATTAATCGCCTCATTCCCTTGATGGGCATCGAAACCAGTCTGATTGCCCGACCTGTGAAGCAGCGTCGGATTAAAGTTGAGTCAGTGGGGGTAGACGGCAAGCTTTCCACAAAGTCTAAAGTAACCTGGGAGCCACGACCGGGGTTTATGTCTCGTTTGACGATCGCTAATTTTCCTCACTCGTTGCGATCGCACTCTTACTATGAAAAACCAGCCGTGCAGTTAGGCAAAAAATCTGGATTGTTGGTAGATAGCGATCACTGTAGTTGAGCGTAACGTCTAGTTAAGCATTACAGTTAACGAGCCAGCGCAAGGTTGAGTTGAGGGGTCAATATCTATACTTGGTGAAAGACTTCCCCTTGGTTTTCTGTAACGTCTAACTACAAGTTACGGTAAGCAAACGCATTCTCATTACATACCCGTTCTGACAGCGCCAATTCGTGAAAATACACTGAAAGTTTTCAGAGCTAACCTTTGCCAGTCAGGAAAATATCTAAAAGATGGTGAAGTATGGATGATGAGCTAACAGTTAGCGGTGGTTGCGGCTGTTAAATCTAATACACATAATCAAATTTATGTCAATATTTAAATTCTAGATTCTGCGAGCAACCTATTGAAAACCCAAGGAGATGCTTAAGATGACCGATGAACTAACCCCTCCTAAGCTACAAGAGGCAGACGCTTTATTATCTGACCTGTTTCAAGAGGTTCAAAAGTGGGAGGGGACTCTAGCTGGTGGTACAAAACTAGGCGTGGGGGCAGAAGCTGTTGACAGCCTGTTTCAAACAAAGGTCAGCTTTGGCAATCCTACAGATAGGTTGATTTATCTCACAGAGGAGACATTCAAAAATAGTGGTACTGAACTGAACGACATCTACAAGCAACAGATGCAGGAGCAGTTCGACTTTTATTACATGACACACACCGTTGATCTGCGTCCTGAGCGGGCTGCTAAATTCTGGCGATTGACCTGTGAGCTTGATTTCGGACCGAAAGGGAGCGGTGAGCCAATTATTCAGAACCTGTTTCCGACACAGCAATGGCGCTCGGTCATGAGTTCTGGTGTCGGTATGGAGGTGGGATTAAATGGCAACCTAGATTGGAATGTCGGAGTGGATAGCTCTCAGTTGGCTCAACTGTTGCAATCGCTTCCAGGTGAGCTAAAGGCGAATGTAGCTAACAAGGATGATTTCAAGGCGTTCCTTGCTGTTCCAGCCTATCGATACGAACTCGGTCATCCTGAAATCCTTACTAATGGTGAAGGTAACTCTACCTGCTACTGGCGTATTCAGGATCAAGATCTGCAAAAAATTGGGACAGCGAAATTTGCAATTGTTTTCAAAGTACCGAAGGGAACTGAATCTATTACTCTGCGGGGTACAGCATGGGCTGAACCAGATATCAATTGTCTCACGGCTGATATACGGGATGTCTTCGGTGAGTTGTCAGATCAATTAAAGCAGCTACTACGGCAAAAGAATCAAGTGGCAAGTCGGTTTGCTCGTGGTGATGCTGAGGAGTGGACGCTGACTCTACCCAAAGCAGCTAGTCATGCATAGGCAGCTTATTTGTAAGTGATAAGTCAACTGAATTGGAGAGGCAGCAACCTATGGCTAAGACGTACTACACCTATCGCATTCGCGTTGCTAACTACGAGCGGGTGCAGGTGGAAAAGTGGAATGCTCAGCATCAAGATTTGGGACAACCCTCTGGAGTCTTTCGCTACAAGGAGAAGCTGGAGGAGATTGCCCCCCTGTTGCAAATCGCTCGTCAAAAAGATGAACTGAATGAATCCAGTAAGGCACGCGCCTTGGGAGAAGCTTTATTCGATGTTCTGTTTAATGATGAGCTGCGCCAGGATTTTGTTAGGTTTTACCATCACGTAGTGCAACAGGAGAAACAACTACTTAGAGTTGAACTGGATATCGATGAACAAGGAATGCCTGAGGTGGCTGCCCTCCCTTGGGAATTCTTGTGTTTGCCTGCACGAGCGAACTTAGGAACAATCTGGATGGGAACGGTGCCGGATTTTGTTCTCTCCCGTCGTCGCTCGCAATGGATTCCGGCACAACCGATTCAGTTGGATAAGGATGAAAAACTGAGAATTGCTTTGGTTGTGTCTGCTCCTCCAGATTTACCGCCTGTTGCTTATGAACCAGTACAAGAAGCTTTAGAAAAACTAGCAAGCGAGCAGGCAAACCGCATTGAGTTGCTGCCTATCGTGAACTCAGCCAATCCTGACGCGATTGATACTATTTTGTCGAAAGAACCTCACATCTTTCACTTTATTGGTCATGGACGTTTGGTAAATGAGGGCAATCAAGAGGTGGGTCAGATTGCCTTCGTAGACCCAGAGTTTGATGAGGCAATGTGGGTAGATGCGGATTATTTCAGCGAACTGTTTAATCAACATCGACCTGGCATTGTGATGTTGCAAGCCTGTGAAGGAGGAATGTTGTCTGCATCCCAGGCTTTTGTGGGAACCGCGTCGAGAATTGTTCAACAAAATATCCCTGTTGTGGTGGCTATGCAGTATGAAGTCACCAACAGCACTGCGAGTCGGTTTGCCCGTCGCTTCTATCAACAGCTAGCGGTAGATGACCCAGTAGATATTGCTGCCCAGTATGGGCGACGTGCCATAGCCCTCGGTTCAACCCAATATCGTAAACGTGATTTTGCAACCCCTATCATCTTCATGCGCGTACAAGATGGCTATCTATTCAAACGTCAGGAGGGTGGGGAAGTTGAGTCCGAGGCTAATACGGCATCCAGCGAGTCTAACCAACAGCCTGCTCCAGAAGGTAATACTCAAGTTACCCAAGATGTAAAGCAGTACGGAGATAAAAGCATGACTTTTGGTCAAGCCAGTCACTTCAGGATTGGAGATGATTACTACCAGTCAGAATCATCCCAAAAGAAAAATAACGGCAGATAAGGTATTGCGTAGTAAGGAAAGAACAAAGTGGCTAGCCATGATGAGCTGATTAATATTCTTGACCGCATACTTAGTGGCAGACGGGAGGAGGAGGATATTGCCAAGCTACGCCAATCGCTCAGCATGGTTGGTAGTGCGCTGCAATTGTTATCACAGGATGGCAAGTTTAACACCAACATTGGGCAAATAACTGGAGGAGAGATTCACCTTGGCGATCGCATCTACCAAGGTGCCGATGCCGAAGCTATCAAGGAAATCTTACGAGATGCTTTACAGGCACTTCAGCCCAACACTAAACTGACTGGAATTCCTGAGAACTTACCTCGCAGTGGTGTGGTGCAGTTTGTTGGTCGGGAGCGAGAACTGGAAATTCTGCACCAGCAGCTTCAGGAAAATGAGCGGGTAGCTGTGTCTGCGATCGCAGGGATGGGGGGCATCGGTAAAACGGAACTGGCATTGCAATATGCTCTCTCCAGCAAGCAAACCTATCAAGGCGGCATCTGCTGGTTACGGGCAAAGGGGTTGAATGTAGGTACTCAGATTGTCCAGTTTGGGCGATCGCGCTTCCAGCTTCAACCCCCTGAAGACTTGGACTTAACGGGTCAGGTAGGATTCTGCTGGACGCATTGGGCAGCGGGTGAGGTACTGGTGATATTCGATGATGTCACGGACTACGAAGTCATCAAATCCTACTTGCCCCCCGCTGAATCCCGGTTCAAAGTGTTAATGACCAGCCGCCTGCGGTTGGGCAAATCGGTCAAACAGTTGGAAATTGACGTGCTAGATGAGTCAGCAGCACTAGCACTGCTGGAATCGTTAGTAGGAGCAGAGCGCATCCAGCGAGAACTGGATAATGCAAAAAAACTCTGTGCTTGGTTAGGATACTTACCTTTGGGATTGGAGCTGGTGGGGCGCTATCTTGATCGTAAACCTGACCTTTCTCTGGCAGAAATGCAGCAACGGTTGGAGAAGAAGAGATTGGATGAGCGATCGCTTTCTAAACCTGATGCTGACATGACTGCCTCTTTGGGAGTTGCTGCTGCCTTTGAACTAAGTTGGGAGGTACTAGATGAGCCAACAAAACAGTTAGGTTGTTTACTGAGCTTGTTTGCCCTAGCCCCCATCCCTTGGTCGTTAGTTGAGCTGTGTCTGTCAGAGCAAGACTTGGATGAGCTGGAAGAACTGCGGGATGATAACCTACTCAACCTCAACCTGCTCCAGCGCAGGGGAGCAGGTATTTATCATCTACATCAGCTGATTCGAGAATTCTTCCAGGCAAAGCAAGTTAGCATAACCAACTCTGACGAACTTAAACGGCAGTTCTGTCAAGCAATGGTAGCTGTTACCCAGAAAATTCCAGAAACTCCAACTCGCGACCTGCTGTTAGAACTAGCACCTACCATGCCGCATGTGGGTGAAGCTGCCACAACATTGAATCGCTACTTGACTGATACAGACACACTCAAACCTTTTGAGGGTCTAGGTCGGTTTTACGAAGGAGAAGGTTTTTACCAACAAGCGGTTGACTGGTACGACCGGTGCCGTAGCCTGAGCGAGCAACGCTTCGGTAGCGAACATCCTGACGTTGCAACTAGCATTAACCATTTAGCATATATCTATAGGCTACAAGGTCGTTACTCAGAAGCCGAACTCCTATGTAAACAGGTGTTGGAGATGAGACAACGTTTGCTAGGTGCAGAAACTCCTCAAGTAGCTGACAGTCTCAATCAACTAGCAATTCTTTACAATCTTCAGGGAAAATACGATGATGCAGAGGCTTTATACAAGCAAGCATTGGAGATGAAGCAACGCTTGTTAAGCTCTGAACATCCGGATGTAGCAGACTGTTTCAACAACCTAGCATACCTTTATCTCTCTCAGGGACGCTACCTCGAAGCGGAACCCCTGTTTGAACAAGCAATTATCGTCTATAAACGTACAAAAAAAGAAATTTATCTAGCTACGAGTCTGAATAATTTGGCACGACTTTACGACGCCCAAGGATACTATACTAAAGCAGAACTTTTGTACGTACAAGCACTGGAGCTTTTCAAAAGCTTGTTAGGAGAAGAACACCCCGATGTAGCAAACTGCCTTAATAACTTAGCGTTCATCTATGCCCAGCAGGGTTATCAGACTAAGGCAGAAACCACTTACATTCAAGCACTGGAGATGCGTCAGAAGCTTTTGGGAAATGAGCATCCTGATGTGGCAGTCAGTTTGAACGATTTAGCCAAATTCTACACTTCTTTGAAACGTTATACCCAAGCAGAATCGCTCTATCTGCAAGCCCTAGTTATTCTTGAGAAAAAACTCGGTAAAGACCATCCGTTTACAGTCAGACTTTACCAAAATTTGTCTGAACTGAGAAATGTGGCTAATATTATTTGACAATAATAGGCTAATCTTATGCGTTCGCGAACTATTGCTTTGCTTTTATTCTTTACTGCTGCATTGACTGGATTGGTATCTTGTAATTTTTACAATCGGCAAATCCTTCCTCAAATAAATTCCGGACAACCTCCTAGTCAAAATCCTAGTAAAGTTCCTGGCAAAACTCCTACTCAAATCTCAAGTCGTTGTGCAAAAAATACTATACAAGATAAAACTTACAGCCCAATTACTAGTCAAACACCTACTACTCTAGAAGCTGATACCTTTTTTGAAAAGGGGAAAAAACAGCATGAAAACTATACATATAAGGAGGCTTTAGAAAATTTTGAAATAGCGCTAAAATTTTATCAAGAAGAGCAAAATTTTAAGAAAAAAGCGATAACCCTTGGTAGTATAGGAACTGTTTACCATAACAAAGCAGATTACAAAAAAGCGATTGATTGTTATACAGAACGTTTAAATATTGCTGAAAAAATCAATGATAGCAAAGAAAAGGCTGCTGCTTTGAGTAGCTTGGGAGACGCTTATTATCTAATGGGAAACTACCCAAGAGCTCGCGAATTTTACGAAGATAGTTTGGCTGTTCCTGAGAAAGGTGATAGAGCACGAGCAATAGCTCTAGGGGGACTAGGAAGCGTTTACCTTAGTTTAGGTGACTATAAGCGAGCAACTAACCTTCATATGGAGCGTTTGAAAGTTATTAATGAAACTCTCGAAAAAAATCAAGAATTAACTAAAGAAGAAAGGAAAGAATTTTCTAAATTAAAAGGGGCTGCTTTAGGTAGTTTAGGTCATGCTCACCACATGCAAAGAAGCTATGAAGAAGCAATGGCTAACTATATAGATCATTTAGAAATTGCTAAAGATAATGATGATAAACCAGGAGTGGCAATTGCTCTAGGGGAATTAGCAAGTGCTTACCACAGTCGTTGGAAGCGTGATGGTTACAAAAATGACTCCAGCTCAAAACAGGCAATAAATTGTTATGAAGCACCTTCTAAGAAGGACTCAGACTTAGGGCAGGCAATAAATTGTTATGAACAACGTTTACAAATTGCTCAAGAAATTGATGACCGTCGTTTAGTAGCATCTACCCACGGTGGTTTAGGTGGTATTTACTATTCAATAGCTAATCTTAAGCGTCCCCCAGAACGTTTTCAAGAATCTCTAGATTTTTATGATAAAACCATTAAATCTACTGAAAATTACTTAACTACTTCAGAAATTATTGAGGATTTACCTGGAATAGGGAATGCAAAAAACTTATTAGGAGTATCTTATTTTCAGATTAGCGAAATCCGTAAAGCCCAAAACAAATCTTCTGAAGCTCAAGAAAACCTGAATAAAGCCATACAAAATTTGGAGGGTGCGATAAGTGTAAGGGAGTCTCTCCGGAAGGGGTTAACTGAAACAGAAAAAGTATTTATATTTGACACTCAACAGACAACCTATCTCAATCTCCAACAAGTTTACATTAGTAATAACCAGCCTGAGCTAGCGTTAGAGGTTGCAGAAAGAGGAAGAGCAAGAGCTTTCGTAGATGTTCTGGCAAAGCAGTTAAAGACTGATAGAGAAAACTCTGCTATTCTAAATATCCAAGATATTAAAAAAATTGCTCAAGAACAGCAAGCTACTTTAGTAGTTTACTCACATATAAAAAAAGAAAATTCGATTATTGGTCATAATCCTTTTGTTTATATTTGGGCAGTTAAACCTAACCAAGAAAAAGTAGTTTTCAAGCAAGTCGATCTGGATGAATTGGAAAAGCATCTTGAGCAGTTTAAGCAAAAATTGCCTCCAGGGGATAGACCAGCTAATCTTATCGGAAGTTCAATTCTACGTGCTCAAATTCGTAGCAATAAGAAAGATACAAATGAAGTAGAATCAGATAAACAAATTTCTAAAAAAGATATAACTGATGTTTTAATAAAATATTATCAAACTTTAATTGACCCGAAGGAAACTGATCCGAAGAGAAAGGATCTTAAGCTCTTGTCAAAAGAAGATGAGAAAGTTATCTTTATTCCTCAAGGTGCTTTATTCGAGGTTCCTTTTGCTGCTCTCTATGATACTAAGGAAAAACAATACCTAATCGAAAAATATGCAATTTTGGTTGCTCCCTCAATTCAAACATTGGATATAATCCGTGAACGACAACGAAATAGGGAGTTTAGTGGTAATTTTTTAGAAAATAAAGATTGGTTGATTTTGGGCATAGAAGATGCCAAGCCAAAAAAATTCTGTTCTCAAGAGGTACAGTTAGATAAACTACCAGGAGCAGCAAAAGAAGCAAAAGATATTGCTTTTAATCTTTTCCAAGGAAAAGCAATGGAGGATAAAACAGAAGCTGCGGTTAAACAAAAAATGCCTCAGGCACGAATGATTCATCTGGCAACTCACGGTTTACTGAATAATTGCGAAGAGTACGCAGAAGTCCCAGGAGCAATCGCTTTAGATGCGTTGGAAAACGATGATGGTTGGCTCACTGCCAGTGAAATTTCACAAATGAAGCTACAAGCTGAGTTAATTGTCCTAAGTGCTTGCGATACCGCGCTAGGAAGACTAACCGGGGATGGCGTGATTGGTCTGTCTCGGTCTGCGCTTACTGCTGGCTCTTCCAGCGCGATTGTTTCCTTATGGAATGTAGATGACAACTCAACAGCCTTCTTGATGACAGAGTTTTATAAGCAACTGAAGGAGCAATCACAGTCAGGAAAACTGGACAGAGCTTTAGCTCTGCGTCAGGCAATGTTGAACACAAAGAACTATGTGGACAAGAATACAAAAAAGAAGATTTACTCTGAGCCTTATCAGTGGTCTGCCTTTACTCTAGTTGGCGAAGCTACAACACAGTTAGAGAATCATCAGTGATGACTGTCCCCGATGAACTGAATGCTATCCTTGACCGCATCACTAACCATCAGCAAACTGAGTCAGATATGGCGATTCTGCGGCAGTGGTTTGGCAGTGGCACTCAAATTGTTTCTCAAGTGGGCAAATATGCAGTCAACCTTGGGCAGGAGCATGATATTCATGTGGGCGATCGCATCTATCAAGGTGCAAGTGCCGAAGCTATATATAGCAACCGCCAAGGCGGTTAAGTCGCTGTGCGAAGCACAGCTTCCATTGCATCCCTCAGACAGTTGAATTGAGTTAATTGCTTACGAATTCGGCTCTTTAACCATGACCAGCATTGCTCAATTTTATTCAGATCGGGTGAATACGAGGGTAGGTATTTTAACTGACAACCTGCTGCTTCAATTAATTCAGTAATACGCCCACCTTTATGAAAGGTAGCATTATCAGCGATCACTATTTGTCCAGGTTTCAGTGATGGTATCAAACAAGTTTCTAGCCAACTTTCAAATACTGTTCTGTTACAAGTACCCTCAATAGTAAAAGGAGCTAATAGCTGACCATTACAATAGCCAGCAATCATATTAATTCTTCCTTGTCTTTTCCCGCTTTGCGAGAGCATGAAATCTTTTCCCTCTTTCATTCCAACCATAGCCATAATCTTCTCTGTTATCCATTCCTGCTTCATCTATATAGACTCTTTCTTCCGGTCTATACATCGCTAGCTCTTCTTGAAATTTCAGTCGTTTAACTTCCGAGCGCTCTCGATAACCATAAGTTTTTTTTTACGACTAAACCCAATTTTCTTTAAAGCTCTTGATATAGTCCTGGCGCTAATTTCCCCCTGCCACAGTGATGCCATCTCTACTTGGGTTTTATCTCCATTAACTTCTACAAATTCCCTGAATTTTTCCCAGCTAGTGATTTTATGACCATTCCCAAGCGGTTTATTCGGCAACGCTTGAAATTCCCCAGTTTCTCGTTCCCGCTTTAGCCATAGCCTAATCGTGTCGCGACTAATACTAAATATTTGGCTGGCTTCACTAATTTTTAACCCATCCAGCTTGATCGCTTGGACTACCTTTTGACGGAGATCGTAACTGTAGGGTTTGGGCATGGGCTTAACGGAGGCATAGCCGGAGGTTTCATCAATGTCTACTTCTAGTTTATGCCTTAACCGCCTTGGCGGTTGCTATAACGGGTGTTCCAGGAAGTTCTTGACCTCATCGCCTATGCGCTTGGTTTGAAGGATGAAAATTTCCAGGTTCGGGTTTTTGCCCAGCAAGAAGTTCAGGCACTTCAAAGAAATCTTGAACGTGAAGAAGCTCAAGAAAGGTTTGAAGAGCGAAGTTGGTAGGCGGTTTAGTATGGAACAAGCATGAAGCTCCTAGTAGACGATGACTTCTCATGAGCTAGGCAACATCCTCGATCGCATTGCCAGTGGTAAGGACGCTGAAGCCGACATAACTGCCTTACGTCAGTTACTGAGTTCAAGCGATCGCCAGAGTTTGTTGCAGCTAGGCAAATACGGCATCAACGTCGGACAGGGGCAAGATATTCAAATTGGCGATCGCATCTACAGGGGAGCAGATGCTGAAACAATTAGAAAAATTATCCAAGACGAGCTGCAATCACTTCAGTATGGATACAACAGCCAGTCTGTTCGCAACGGCTTAAATGCCCTGACTGAATTGATGGCAGCGCCTGAAGTGCGTGCGGCTGTAGTTGCCTTCCGCACCGATTTTCAGGCTGTGTGCGAACAAATCGATGTTGTGGGCAACTACAAGGACTTGCATGACCTGTTGCATACACTGGAGTTCCAATGCTATGGCGTTATTGTTCACGAAGCCAAACGATTTCCGGATGACGACACATCTTTAGACAAACTTATGGATTATGAGTTAACGCTTCAGGGAATCGTGACCAATATGCGAGATGTTGCAGTCCAGGCAGCCCTAGCTACCAATGAAACCAAGTGGATAAAGGTTCTTGGAGAAGCGACTGAAGAGTTACACAGAGCGATTGAGAACCTTGATACGCGGCTGCTTGACAAGGCTGTCCGGCTCATCAACCGAGTGCTGGCTATCCAGCCTTCACGAATCAATACGAGTCTAAATACCGCAGCACGCGCCTTACGCCTGCCTGCCCTGGTGAAGGCAATGACCTGCGTGCGAGACAATCTGGCACATGGCGAACTCGATCCAGAGAAAACCAGCCAGTTCAAAGACGGTGTGGAGGCTCTCGCCAACCTAGATCGCAGCCTAACAGTTCTCGTTCACACTCACAACGATTGGCAGGAACTCGATTTAGAACTACGCCGGATTGAAGCCAATCTAGAACAGGATACTTTTGAACTGGAAATGTCCTGGCTCGATTTGAAAGCGATGGCAGAATCGCTCTGCAACAGTAGCATAGACGAATGGGCGCTCTCGTTTAAGAAAGATAGTGAGAATTTGGACAGTGCGATCACATCACAAAATCCTGTCAAAGTCAAACGATACTTCCGAAGTTACCGCAGGCGTGCAGGCGATCGCTTTTACCGAGTTGACGTGGAGCTGAAGCGATTGTGCGGCAATTTGCGGATAGTCGGTGAACCCTTGGCATCTGTACTGAGGATGATTGGATGAGTAACTCTAGCATCTCCCTTACAACTGACGATGCCACAAACCGCTTTCCTTCGTTGGCTTCTTTACGGGCAGCTCACAGCGAACTCCTCAAACGCCATCGCGAGACTGGCAGTACACCCGAATTGCTGGCAGAGATGGAGGAATTTATTTACCGGGGGCGAGCGACTGGTGCGCTGCTAGACACCGACGAAGACCGATGGGCTAGCCAAAGTTTACTAGATTACTGGTCAGCGATATTGTACCGTGCTGGGCGCGAACCCCCTGATGCCACCTTAGCTGAATTTGACCCAGCATTGGCTCCAGAACTGGATGATGCGCGATGTCCTTACCTGGGGTTAGAGGCATTCCGGGAGGAAAAGTCAAACCTCTTCTATGGACGCCAACGTCTTTTAGAGAAACTGGTTAATCACCTCAAGAGAAACCGTCTATTAGCCGTCGTCGCTTCTTCTGGCAGCGGTAAGTCATCAGTGGTATTGGGCGGACTCTTACCAAAGCTGAAGGTAGGTGTACTCTCAGGTAGCGAGAACTGGCACTACTACTTGCCGATGGTGCCAGGAGTTAATCCATTGGAAAATCTGGCTCGACTCACCCAACCTCATGACATTAAAGCGACTGAGTGCCTTCAGCAGCAAGTCGAGAGCTTTCAGAAAGACCCCAACCATTTAACCAAACTGAGCAATGAGTTTGGCAACAGACCCAGTGTCCTCGTCGTAGATCAGTTTGAGGAAGCGTTCACGCTATGCCGCGATGATAACGTGCGTCAGGCGTTCATTGACAACCTCATCGGTTTGATTCAGTCGCCACGAGTCAGGCACACTGTCATCCTCACGATGCGAACGGACTTTGAGAGCCAAGTGGCATGGGTGCCAGTTTTCAAGGACTTATTTGAGCAAGCCCAGGTTCGCGTGACAGCACTGGATGCCAGCGAGTTACGGGAGGCGATTGAAAAACCCGCCGAGTTAGTGGGTTTGAAATTTGAAGAAGGGCTGGTTGAGGCGCTGCTTCAGGATGTTTTGGGGGAACCAGCAGCGTTGCCTCTGTTGCAGTTTACCTTGCTGAAGCTGTGGGACAACCGGGAGCGCAATCGAGTTACCTGGGAAACTTATAAACGTTTGGGTGGTGGTCGTCAGGCATTGGCTCGTAGTGCGGATGAGTTTTACGAGCAGCTAATTCCTGAAGAGCAGGTGACGGTCAAACGCATCCTATTGCGAATGGTTCGACCCACGGAAGGACTGGAAGTCACCAGCAACCGCATCCAGCGTAAAACACTGTACCAGGCTGGGGAAGCACGTGATCGCGTTGACCGAGTGTTAGATAAGTTGATTCAATCGCGGTTAGTACGCTTAACGGAGGGGGATACGCCCGATGATGCCCAGGTTGAGGTTGCTCATGAGGCTTTGGTACGCAACTGGCCCCGGTTGGTCAATTGGCTAGAAGATGAACGGGTAAATATGCGCCAACGCCTGCGTCTAACTATAGCAGCAGAGGAGTGGAAAGCACGGGGAAAAGACAGAAGTGCATTGCTAAGGGGTGCATTGCTTGGGGATGCTCAGAAATATGAAGCTCTCAATGAGCTAGAAAAGGAATTCATTCGACATAGTGAAAGGGCAGAACTTAATAACCGTCGTTTAATACTTGCTACTGTTACTGGAGTATTTGTGGCACTGGCTGGACTAACCACCTTTGCCTTTATCCAAAAGTCTATAGCTGAACGCAAGCTGATAGAAGTAACACTGCTTCAACAGGCAGATAAAGTGAAGGCTTTGCTGTCCATCGCTCCTGAAGATGGACTAGTTTTTGCAATTCAAGTGGTTGGTCTGAGCCAGTCAGAATTAGGTTGGGTTCTTACCCCTGTTCAGGATAGTCTACGCAAAGCGATAGAAGTCGCTATTTTTAATCATCAAGGTTCTGCTGCTTCTGTTGCTTTCAGCCCTGATGGAAAGATTATTGCTACTGCCGCTGCGGATGGAAACGTAAGATTATCAGAACTGAATGGCAAGCTCATTGCAACTCTGCGTGATCATCAAGCTGCTGTTACTTCTGTTGCCTTCAGTCCCGATGGGCAGATTCTTGCTACTGCTAGTGCTGATAAAACTGTGAAGTTATGGACACGGGAGGGCAAGCTCATTGCAACTCTGCGTGGTCATACGGATACTGTTACTTCTGTCGCTTTCAGCCCTGATGGAAAGATTATTGCTACTGCCAGCGCAGATGGAACTGTAAAATTGTGGAACACAGCAACTGGCAAAGAAATTGCAACTCTTAAAGGGCATAGTAATGCTGTTACTTCTGTTGCTTTCAGCCCTGATGGAAAGATTATTGCTACTGCCAGCGCAGATGGAATTGTAAAATTGTGGAACACAACAACTGGCAAAGAAATTAAAACCCTTAACGGCGCTACTGATTCTGTTACTACTGTTGCTGTTAGCCCTGATGGAAAGACTATTGCCAGTGGTAGTGCTGATAAAACCGTAAAATTGTGGAACACAACAACTGGCAAAGAAATTAAAACCCTTGTTGGTCATACGGATTTTGTCACTGCCGTTGCTTTCAGCCCCGATGGTAAGTATATCGCCAGCGCCAGTTTAGACGGAACTATACGCCTGTGGAACTTATTAAGTGGTACTTTTGTAAGAACTTTTTATAACTCTAGAGGTGCTGTCACTGCTGTTGCTTTTAGCCCTGATGGAAAGACTATTGTCAGTAGCAGTAGGGACGGAATCTCACGTCTGTGGAATTTACAGGACGAACCTGTTGGAAAACTTTCGCCTGATGACTGGAAAACATTACTTGAGGTTGCCTGTAACAACCTACGGGAGCGCCCAGTCTTTGTTAAACCACAAAATAACACAGCAAAAGAGGCTAAGAGTACCTGTCAGAAGTATGTCTGGAATACTAATTAGCGGAAAAAGACCAGCTTTCGGTTGATGAACTGGCGCAGCAGGTGCGTGAAGCGAAGCTATCCGCAGGAATCGCCTCTCACTTCCCACGCTCCTCAAACTGCATAGCCGCAAAATGCTCCATCAGCAAACGATGGATGAAAATATAGCCACCGCCGACTTTTTGCAGAAAAATGCGATCGCAACAGTCATCTAGGAACTGGGCATAATTCCAGGGCATATGTTGGTGAAAATGAAACACGGTTCGGAAGCTGATGTGGACAATACAAGCCGTTCCACCTGTCAGCAATCCGACAAATAACCCACAGAACAATCCCCAGTACTGGGGAATCGTTAGCCACGAATCAAACAAATAAATCCCTAGAGAAAGGCTCAAAGAAACTGCGAACGAAATGATCACCCATGTTTTTGAAGACTGCCAAATTCCTTGATTAGGGATGGTTCGCGTCTCCACTTCAGTACCTGAACGAAGACCGCCAAATAGTCCCATAATGACACCTCCCAACATACCTAATAACAATCCATGAATAAGTGTTGGTCCCAATATTCCCGTCAGTCCTAGCAGTAATCCAAACGGTGTAGAACCAATTAACCCAAACAAGATATAGTTCCTAACATTCATCCATGACCATTTCAACGCTTCTACAGGTTTGAAATAACTCTGACCAATCTCTCCACCCATCCACCAATCAAGCAATCCAAGGGTCAGCAATGTCAGCACACCAACGAGCAGACCCACCTGAGGGGTTTCCTCAATTCCAGCGACTGTCCCCAGAATAAGTCCAACCGCTAGCCCAAGCCATAGGCTGTCCATCAACCGTTGCAGGAAACTTTGGCGGGAACCGGGATGCATTCGTTCAATCTTCATCACAGCCCAAGCTGACGAGATATTCAAGAAACTGTACACAGTCCAAAACGATAGCCCGATGCTGAGCCAATGCCGACCAAAGCCCATACTCAGAACAACAATCCATGCCAATGCAAAGCTAACGATGAGCGAACTCATAATGATATAAATCCATCGTTCTCTAGCTGTTTGCAGCCAACGGCGATCGAGCCACTCAATCAAGAAGATGGTTTGGGAGGAACGCTGTAGTTGTTGGGCTAGCCAGCTTAACCATCGGATGGTTTGCGTGGGTGAGTAGCGTCTATCAGCTCCCCGTCGCTTTAACATGCGATTGATGTAGGTGTTAAATAGCCGTTGGTGATGGTTTTCTACAGAGGTTTTTGGTAAATCTTCAAGGTTAATACCTTCGTAAGCCAGTACCATAATGTTTAGCAACAGTGGCGATCGCGCCAGTTCTTGCAAGATGGCATCGTTTGCCAATAGCTCTCTCAACCCCATCAGGTCAGTGTTGAGACTGTGCAAGTAACCATCGACCTGTTCTGGAGTGAGCGATCGCAAATAAATTGCCCGCTGCACGGTGAGGCGATGGGAAAGCCCTTCGTAGTCCTTAATGCGGCTGCACACCACCATTTCCGTCCCTTGGGCTTGCTGGAACTGGTTGAGGGCAACTACGCAAGCATCTCGGTATTCAGCTCGAACTTCATCCAAACCATCGAGCAACAAGAGGAGTTGCTGTTGGCTAACCCAGGGTTGGGCGATCGCTTTGGGCACCTGATATTTTGTATTCAATTCCGCTACCAACCAATCGGCAAGACTATGCCATTTGCTGCTCCAAGTCGAGAGGTTGAACACTACGGGAATCAGGTGATCCATGTCTTGCTCGGCTCGCGCAATGAGTTCGCGGGTAAGTTGGAGCAAGGTAATTGTTTTGCCTGCCCCTGGCTCTCCTAGAATCAGCAGTGTGCGTCCAGTGCCGAGTTGATCGAACAAGTCGAGGACTGTTGTGCCTTCGGATAAGATGGTTTGAGTACGATCCGCTGTCTCCACAACCAAATTCCAGGGAGTTGCCAATACATGGGAGCGATCTTCTAAACCGAGTTGAATGACAACCTGATGATGCAGAGACGTTTCCAGCACGCCCTGAACCCAGAAGTTTTTGACTTTGTTGAGTAAAGCCTGTCGATTCCGATATTCCTGGGGTGTCAGTTGCGATCGCACAACGGGCGGATGCTGTAGGACGGCTTGAATCACCGTTTTAATTGTTTCCGCATCCGCACCTTGGTAAATGCGATCGCCTACTTGAATTTCCCGCCCCTGCCCCAGGTTAACGGTGTACTTGCCGAGCTGTACCACACTCTGACTCTGTTTCTCCCGAAGTAATTGCCGCAGCAGTTGGCGATCGCCTTCGGTTTCTTCTCCGTTGGCAATGCGGTCTAGAATTCCATTGAGATCATCGGGAGGAGCCATTGTCCGCACCCACTCGGCTTGACTGAGCTATTAATGTGAATACACAGTTCTTGAGGCTGTATCCAGATTTTTTCAACCGAGGAGAAGCCGAAACGATTGAGGGTCAATTGAGCCAATACTCGACTGAAAATCTGTTGGTTATGATCGGCGAGAGGTGCATGATTGTTCCAAATCTTGGCGATTCACAGACGGCTCGTTCCACCCTTTTTGCAATGATGACCCCTGACGAACTCAATCCCATCCTAGAGCGGATTACTCAGCACCAGCAGACTGAGCAAGACCTAGAAATGGTGCGGCGATCGCTGCGACTAGCCGATAGTGTACTGCAATCAGTGTCTCAGGATGGCAAGTTTAACACCAATGTTGGGCAAATCACTGGGGGAGAGGTTCACATTGGTGATCGCACTTACTACGGTGTTGATGCTGAAGTGATTCGAGGAATCCTGCGCGAAACTTTACAGTCCCTTCAACCCAATACTCAACCAACTGGAATTCCTACAAACCTGCCCTACAGTGGTGTGGTGGAGTTTGTTGGTCGAGATGCGGTCATGTCGCAACTCCATAAGATGTTGCAACAGGGTCATCGCGTTGCCGTTTTTGCGATCGCTGGGATGGGCGGTGTCGGCAAGACGGAACTGGCGTTGCAATATGCGCTGAAATACCAGCCGATTTACCCGGCAGGATTATGCTGGCTGTCGGCAAGAGGTGTGGATGTGGGGACTCAGATTGTGCAGTTTGGGCGATCGCTTCTCGATCTCAATCCGCCCGAAGACGTTGAATTGGTAGAGCAGGTCAAGTTTTGCTGGCGACACTGGCAATCTGGGGAAGTGCTGCTGGTACTCGATGATGTCACCGACTACGCCGCTATTAAACCCTACTTGCCGCCCTCGACTGCCCCTCGCTTCAAAGTGCTGATTACCACCCGTCTGCGGTTGGGCGCGTCAGTCAATCAGTTGGAACTGGAGGTACTGGATGAATCAGCGGCACTGGCGCTGTTGGAGTCACTGATGGGCGGCGATCGTATTCAGCTCGAACGAGACTGCGCCCAGCAACTTTGCGCTCAGTTGGGCTACTTGCCGTTGGGACTAGAATTAGTGGGACGGTATCTCGCTCGCAAACCCGACCTGTCGTTGGCAGCGATGCAGCAACGGTTGCAGGACAAGCGATTAGCGGCACTGGCATTGCGTCAGACGGATGCAGACATGACGGCGCGATCGGGAGTGGCGGCAGCATTTGAGTTGAGTTGGGAAACCTTGTCGGAAAGTGCCAAATCGCTAGGATGTCTGCTCAGTCTGTTTGCTGCTGCCCCAATTCCCTGGTCGCTGGTGGAGCAGTGCTTGGCTGACCGAGACCCTGAAGACTTGGAAGAAGTACGAGACAATGAGCTAATCAATCTGCACCTGCTGCAACGAACCAACCCCGGAACCTGCCGCCTGCATCCCCTGATTCGCGACTTCTTCCAAAAGAAGCTAGAGCAGCTAAATCAAGCTGATGAACTGAAGCAAGGGTATTGTGAGGTAATGCTTGGAATAGCCAAACGGATTCCTTATGAACCTACACAGAAATTGATGGCTGAACTTACACCTGCCATCCCTCACTTATTGGAAGTTGCTGAGAGTTTAACTGATTACCTCACCGATGCAACTTTTTCATTACCCTTTCTGCGCTTAGGAAGGTTTTATGAAGGTCAAGGATATTACACCCAGGCTGAACACTGGTATTTAAGAGGATTGGAAGCCACCAAAGATCGATTTGGTAATCAACATCTGGCTACTGCAACCAGCCTCAACGACTTAGCATACATCTACAAAACTCAAGGTCGCTACTCAGAAGCTGAACCTCTGTATTTGAGAGCATTAGACATCAGAGTAAGCCTGCTTGGGCAGGAACATACTAGTGTGGCACAAAGCCTTAACAATCTGGCTGCAATATATCGTAAGCAAGGTCGCTATTCAGAAGCAGAACAATTGCTGCTAAAGGTTGTGGCGATTAGAAAAAAGTTGTTAGGCAAAAAGCATATCCACGTAGCACAGTGCCTTGACCATCTAGCATGTCTTTACTATGAGCAAACTCGGTATACAGAGGCTGAGCTTCTTTATCATGAGGCTATATCAATTTACAAGTCCTTAGAAAAGCAAGTGCATCCCCATATGGCGACTGTTCTCAGTAATCAAGCACTTTTTTATGAAACACAAGGGCTATACCAAGAAGCAGAAAGGCTGTATCTGGAATCTTTATCTTTGATGAAGAAATTAAGAGGGGAAAAGCACCCTCGTATTGGACGTATTCTTTGCAAGCTAGCAAATTTTTATAAAATTCTGAGGCGTCACGAAGAAGCTGAGGTTCTTTATATGGAAGCGTTAGAAATTTATATCCATTACTTAGGGGAAAAGCATCCGGATACAGTCAAAGTACGAGAAAACTTAGAATGTGTAAGACACCCTTTGCCCTGAGCGATCGCAACCAAGATTTATTGCAACCTTCGATTACTCATCAGGTGGATGCAGTCCGGCTAAGACAAGCAGGCGTCGAAGATTAGCCACTCCTGGACGGTTGAGTGCAAGCGCTTCGATAGTTGCACGACCACAAGGGGTTCGACCAATCAGTTGAGTCAAATCCTCACTCCAAGCAAAATGCTCTATCCAAATCTGCTGGCGAGGATTGAACAGGGCAATCTCCTGTCCAGTCTGTGGATCGGGGTAAACAGTCCGGGTGTATTTACGACCGTTACAGCCGAAACACGCCCAGGCTAGATTTTCAGCAATGGTTGCTCCGCCTAGTTGTCGAGGCTTGATGTGATCGACTGTAAAGCTGTCAGGAGAGAACGCATCGGGGCAACGGCAGTATTCGCATCGATTCTTTGCCCGTTGAGCAATTTCCTGTCTCAGGGCTGTAGGGACTCGTTCATATTCAGACGGCATGGGAAGGCTGGGACTTCGACTGAACTTGCTGGTTTAAGCGCATCAGGTCAATGTTCCTAAGCTTCGCTAGCTCGATGAGAGCTTCTAAGCGCTTTACTCTCTGTTGCTCTAGCAAGTCTTCGTAACCAATCAGTTCCTGATGCTCAGCTTCGCTCAGTTCATCCCATTCACAGCGATCGCGTAACGTATCTAGACGTGCCTGCTCGTCTTCAGGCAGATGGTTGTCAATCACCTCAAGCAACTGTGCTTCCTGGGTACTAACTGTACTCTGCTGAGGCGGCTCCGCTAAAAATTCCAATAGTTGCACAACAGCCATCAATTTGTCTTGAGGCAGTTGGTCGATCAGCGCGATCGCTTTTTGGCGAATATCAGGAGCAGGAGGCATTGCCTATGCCTAAGTAATGGTTAATTCATAGTTTAGCAGTGTGGTTTCAGTCAACGGAAGTTACATTGGAGCAAGCTGTCTAGAGTGCGATCGCCCTTGCCAGACATTGAGTAATGATGAGTTCTGATGAGTTAAACACCATCATTGAGCGGATTGCATCGGGAACGCAGACGGTGACTGATGTTGAAGCGCTTCGAGTTGCCCTGAGCGATCGCCGCCAAGATTTACGGCAACTGGGTAAGTATAACGTCAACATTGCTCAAGGACAGGATATTCACATTGGCGATCGCACTTACGTTACTTGGAATGATGAAGCGATTCAAGCCCTGATTGAGGTTGTTCAAAAGCTTCAATCCATGACTCAAACTCCTACACCTCAATTAGCGTCAGTTGATGAACTGGTGCAACAGGTGCGATCGCGCCTCCACGATGACATCCAATGCTTGCATGGCACGATGCCGCTTTGGGGCGTGGATCGTTGGGTGCCGTTAGGTGAGTTGTTTGTGGATGTCAATATTCTGGAGGAGCTGAGCAGTAGTCGGAAGTCGGAACTGGATGACCTGTGGCAGGACTTCACGACAGGGATGCAGGGGTATTCGAGTTATCGCAGTTTGGATCGCATTGGCTTGGGCAAAGAGCGGAAACGGGTGTCAGGGCTGGAAGTGCTGGCGAAGAATACGAACCTGATGATAGTGGGCAAACCGGGTTCGGGGAAGACTACGTATTTGCAGCGAGTGGTTACCGAGTGCAATGCCGGAAATTTACAAGCGCACCGGATTCCTGTGTTGATTAAGCTGCGAGAGTTTGTAGAGGATGGGCGTGAGGTTGCCTATTCGCTGGAGCGTTATCTAGAGCGGTGCTGGCGGTTATCGAATGCTGAAACTCAGTTGGTACTCGATCAAGGTCGGGCGCTAGTTCTGCTGGATGGGTTGGATGAGGTGACGGGGGAGGATGGAAAGAACATTGCGAAGGAAATCAAGCGGTTTGCTCGTGCCTATCCGCAGGTGCAGGTAATTGTGACCTGTCGAACGCAGAGCCATGAATCGCGGTTTGAGCGGTTTGATTATGTGGAAGTGGCAGATTTTAATGAGCCGCAGGTGCGGGCATTTGCCGAGCATTGGTTTAAGACGGTGATGGGGGATGAGTTGGCGGGACTGGCGAGGGCGCAGGAGTTTCTGGGGCTGCTCTTTTTGGAGGAGAATAAACCGATTCGAGAGTTGGCGATTACACCCATTTTGCTGAGTTTGACCTGTGCGGTGTTTCACCAGACGGGGAAGTTTTACTCGAAGCGTTCCAAGCTGTATGAAGAGGGGTTGGAGTTACTGCTGGAGCAGTGGGATAAGTCGCGGGAGATTGAGCGGGATGAGATTTATCGGGATTTGTCAGTGGAGCGAAAGCTGGAGCTATTGAGCTATCTGGCGGTGAAGAAGTTTGAGCAAGAGCAATATGTGTTGTTTGAACAGGGGGAATTGGAAGGGTATATTGGGGAGTTTTTGCGGATTGGGCAGCGGGATAGTCGGGTGGTATTGAAGGCGATTGAAGCTCAGCATGGATTATTGATTGAGCGATCGCAGAAAGTTTGGTCGTTCTCACACCTGACGTTTCAAGAATATTTTGTTGCCAGAAGAATTATTGGCAAATCTCACTTTGAGCAGTTATTGGAAAATCTCACAAAGAAAGAATGGAGAGAAATCTTTCTACTAACCACCAGCATGACTCAAAAAGCTGACCAATTTATTATTTATATGAATGCAAAAATTGATGAACTACTTTCTAGTAATCAAAAATTTCAGCAATTTTTAGAGTGGATTAATAAAAAGTCAAGCGTTTTCGCCATTCCCTACAATTCTGAAAGCATACGAGCTTTTTATTTTTACCGCTCTTGTAAATTTGATTCGATGCTCGCCTGTCGGCTTGACTCCCAACTCTCATCTGATTTAGATTTTGACCACATTTTCGATGATTACTACATCGAACTTGAACTTGACATTGAGCTGACTGCTGTGTTTGCGCTTGGATATATACGAATCCAAAACTATGCATTAAAGCTCAAGCCTGAAGTACACAAACAGTTGCATAAGCTAAAAAGCAGAGTATTAAATATGTATCATGAACGGTTCCGAGAATTTAAAAAATATTGGCAATTAAATACTACACCTTTGGTGGAACAACTTGCGAAAGTTATTTTCGGAGAGTATAGCTCCGACGTTAAGTGGCATTTTAATGATAAAGAAAAATACATATTGCAAGAATACTATTATGCGAATAACTTGCTATTAGATTGTATAAATAATAATTCCAGTATTAGCACTACTGCAAAAAAAGATATTAAGAAAAATATACTATTGCCAATCGCCAAAATCGAACAAGGCAAACGCGGAATAGCAGAGTAAAATTAGTTTTGATTTAAGTTTAACTATGCCAAGCCGTAAAGAAATCTGGATAATTCATAATTTGGGCACAGTGCCAGCTAATAGAGTAGCAAAGCTTATAGCGATGAATTTCATCCTGATAGACTTGATCTGTTAAATAGCCTTTTGAGCATAAAATTATCTTATTGAAGAAGTGACTTTGAGCAAGTGCCTTCAAACTACTAATAGCTTGTCTTTGGATTCGTTCCTCCTCGGACTTCTGGAACAGTTCAATTAGGGTAGCGATCGCCTCGGAATTACCTCTACCAATATTTCCTAAATTCTGAGCTGCTGCCAAACAGATGTCACTCTTACTAGGTTTTGGAGCATGGAAACTTACAATTTGCCGATTAAGAATGGCAGCAGCCTCAGCATTGCCAGGGTCGATTTTTTCTAAGCTCTTAGCAGCTTCCCTTCGAGTATCTTCGTCTCGACTGATATGTAACAAGTGTATTAGGGCAGCAATTGCTTCAGCCATCCCCGCTCCAATTTTACCCAAACTGTTAGCTACTTGCCATCGGGTATCTTCATCCTGACTAGTTTGAAGCAGTTGTACCAAACCATCAACAGCCTGATTAACACCAAGAGTACTTCTTCCTAAGCTTTGAGCAGTAAGCTGCTGAATATACTCATGTTGAGCATAGTGTATTTGCTCTATGAAGAAAGCAACGGCTTCAGGATTGCCAGGATAAATTTCTCCAATTTTCCTAGCAGCTCTCCAACGTATATCTGCATCTTGACTGTTACGTAATAGATCGAATGAAGCAGTGATAATTTCAGCATTGCCAGGAGCTATTTTTCCAAGGCTTTTGACAACTTGTTTACGGGTATCTCTGTTCTCACTTGTTTGTAAGCGGTCAATCAGGGCAGCAACTGCCTCTGGGTTGCCATTACAAACAGTTCCCAAAGTCTCAACAACTAGCTCCTGAGTACGCTTTTGGCTAGTTTGAAGTAAATGAACTAAGGCAGTAACAGCTTGTGTGTTGGTAAAAGCAGCTTTTCCCAAGCATTCAATGGCCTGCCAACGAGTATCCCGACTCTGATTGTTACTTGTGAGAGGAAGCAAAGTGCTAACTATTTCAGGGTTGCCAGGAGCTATTTTTTCTAAACTCTCTACAGCTTGTTTACGGATATCCCAATTTTGAGAATTTTTTAGCAGATGAATTAGAGTGGTAATCACCGTTGAGTTATCAGGAGCAAGATTTTCTAAATTCTCAGCAGCCTGCCTACGGAGATGTTGATTCTGGCTAGTTTGAAATAAGTGAAGCAATGCTTCAGTTGCCTCGGCGTTACCAGGAGAGATTTTTCCTAAGCTTTCGGCAGTTTTTAAGCGAGTGTAATCATTTTGACAGTTGTGAAGTAGCTCAGTTAGAGGTATAGCTGCTTCAGATGTACTATATTTAATTTGTCCTAAAAGTTCAGCCGCTTCCCTTTGAGTCTCTTCATCGTTGCTGGTCTGTATTACTCTAATCAGAGCTAATGCGGCTCTTTTTCTATCAGTCTCTTTCAGTACAGCTTGCGCTCCTTCAACAATTGGCTCAATGAATTTCTCCCATCTTTGATTCTCAATGTCTAATTTACGAAAACTCCATTTAATAATTTGCGCTACTATTACATCTGCCTTAGGAGAACTCCTAAACTCAGCAAGACCTATTGCTGCTAAGAAAAACGCTCGATATTGGTAAAACTTGTTACACCCATCCTCAAAAACGCTCAATTTATTGATTAACTCCTCCTTGTGTTTTTCTTTCACGTCTTCTCGCCCTAGCCACAATAAAAATACCTCCTTGAATTGAGATTCAAAAATACGATAACTAGCATTAGGATGGCTAGGATTTTCGGAGATGTGGTTGAGGAAGAAGTGCCAGTCATCAATTGCTAATGCAGCAAAATACTCCTGAAATGTGGGATGGAAAAAGGCATAAACAGACTTTCTAGGATTTTTGCCATCCACGCCTACTGTGTTCAACCAGCCTAACTCCAGCGCTACGCGAAACAGCGAGTCCTCATCATCTGGCTCACCCAAAAACTCACAGACAAAGTCATGGCGTAGCCGAAATCGAGTTGCTTCCTTATCAATTGCCTCCCGCGCCAATTCCCCCAACGCTGCATTCAACTGCCTCCGCTGCTTCGCTGTCGTCGGAAACTGCTCCCGCTTCCACTCATAAAAATCCGCCACAAACTGCTCATACAGCCCCGCCTTCGTCTCCGGCAGCGTCCCCTCCCCTAGATACCAGTTGAAACATAACAGCGTCAGCCGCAGCGGATTCTTCACCAAATCCCGAATCCGTTCCTTCCCCGGCGCCTTCAGTGCCGCACATAACCGTTTCGCCTGCCCCCCCTGCCCCTCTGACAACGCCCCAAACCACTGCCCAATAAACTGCTCTACCTGCTGCGGATAGGAAAACTCCAGCGTGCGATAGGTATCAAACGTATCCAGGGTATTACGGTTGCCATCCCACAGATTCAACCGACAGCTCAGTACAATTCGCGCCTGCGAGAGCAATCCTCCCATCCGCACCTGCCGCTCCATCTCTGACAAGGGATTGCCGGATGACACCTGCATTTCATCCACCCCATCCAGCAACAGCCACACTCGCTCTGGCTGAAACTGGGCAACAAAGGCATCCTTAACTTGGGGAGAGGCTTCCGCTTGTCCCAGTTTCCGGGCAACCGCTTGCAGCCATCGTTCCAATAAATACGGCTCTAGTTCTTGCCCCCGCAAATCTGCCAGCGACACCCAAATCGCGATCGCTCCCTCTACTTGCTTACTCACCCATTGGGCAATCTGCTGCAACAGCGTCGTCTTTCCCGCTCCCGGTTCCCCAATGATGGCAATGCGCTTCCCCTGACTCTTGGGACTTTGCCCCTGCCGCAATACCCGTTCGAGAAACTGCTCGTGTTCAAACCGCTCGGTAATCTCAGTTTCTTCGTACAGCAACGAACCCTGCTCTGGAGACACATCCTCCCGTCGCCGAGTCTGCCGCTTGCGCTCCACTAATCCCAGCGGCACATACACCTGCTCGGTTCGATAGCTAATCCCCTCGCGACTCGTTAGCGGGTTGGTGGTGAGCCGCAGTTGCTCCTCCAACATGGCTTGACTGACAGCGTGCCAGTCAATGTTGGGCAAAGGAGTCGTCGGTTGCAGGAGTTCCCGGAGTGCTTCAACGTCAACTTGGTAAATGCGATCGCCAATGTGAATCTCGCCCCCCTGCACCTGCCCAATATTCGTATTGAACTTGCCATCCTGAGAGACGCATTGCAGCGTAGTGCCACTGACTTTGAGCCACTGCCGCAGTTGGGCAACTTCTGACTCATCTCGGCTGCCATTGAGAATGCGATCGAGAATCGCTATCAACTCATCAGGGTTAGGCATCTAGTGGAGATTAACTTAGGGGCGCTCTGCTTAATTCCAGTATGCCCATTCAACCCTCTAAACGGGAGAACTGGTAAGCCGGATAGAATGGGGTCAAATGGAACTGCCGCCTGCTGAATCAAAACCAGGGTAGAGTATGCCCCTCCCCGATGACCTGAGTACCATCCTTGACCGGATTAAAAACGGTGAGCAAACCGAGGCAGACATAGCGGCTCTGCGCCAGTTGTTGAGTGCGAACGATGCTGCTTCTGAGGGGCTACGACAACACCAGATTGCCCTACAACTGGGCAAGTATAACGTCAACATTGGGCAGGGACAAGATATTCAGATTGGCGATCGCTTCTACGTAGAGTGGAATGAAGAGGCGATTCAGGCATTAATTCAGGTTGTCCGAAAGCAACTGCCCACACCTGCCACTGGGATTCCTGAGAACCTGCCCCGTAGTGGCGTAGTGCAGTTTGTCGGGCGGGAGCGAGAACTGGAAACCCTGCACCAGCAGCTTCAGGAAAATGAGCGGGTAGCTGTGTCTGCGATCGCAGGCATGGGCGGTGTAGGCAAAACGGAACTGGCACTACAGTACGCGATTAAATACAAACAGGATTATTCAGGGGGAATCTGTTGGATTCAGGGAAGAGGGGCAGACATCGGAACTCAGATTGTACAGTTCGCGCGATCGCGCCTCCAACTCAATCCTCCTGAAGATCTAAATCTACCTGATCAAGTTGGTTTTTGCTGGATGCATTGGCAGCCAGGAAAAGTTTTGGCAGTGTTAGATGATGTCAATAACTATGATGCAATCAAGTCTTATCTGCCTCCAATCGATCACCGCTTCAAGGTGCTGATTACAACACAATTGCAGTTGGGAAAGTCAATCAAAAAATTAGAACTGAATGTACTGGATGAGACAAAAGCGTTAATACTGTTGGAATCGTTAGTAGAAGTAGAGCGGATTCAAGCAGAGTCGGAGGCAGCAAAAGAGTTGTGCGCTTGGTTGGGCTACCTTCCCCTAGGTCTAGAACTAGTTGGTCGATATCTTGATCGTAGGCGGGGCTTGTCCCTAGCAGAAATGTTGGTTCACTTGAAAGAGAAACGCCTACAAGCTAGGGCACTACAGCATTCTTACACTGATATGACATCTGAGTTGGGAGTGGGGGCTGCTTTTGAACTCACTTGGGACATGCTAGACGAACCGACGAGATGCCTAGGGTGTCTGCTGAGCTTGTTTGCTCAAGCTCCAATTCCCTGGTTTCTGCTAGCAGCGATGATGGAAACAGAGGAAGAACTGTGGGAACTCCAAGAAGACCGAACTGATTTAGTAGAGTGGCACTTGCTGCAATGTTTAGACGAGGAAACATACCGATTGCATGAACTGATTCGAGAATTCCTTCGGGAAAAGCTTGAACACTCAGATTGGGTAGATGACCTCAAGCAAACATTTGCAAATTTTATGGTGGTACTGGCTCATCACATTCCCTACACGCTGGATTATGAAGCACTTTCAGGAATAGCTCCTACCATACCGCATTTGAAAGAAGCAGCAGAGATATACTCTGAGTTTTTTAGCGATGAAGACTTAATTTATCCTTTCAGAGGTTTAGGTCGATTCTATGAGAGTCAAGAGCTTTATAAGTCAGCAGAACATTGGTATGAAAGATGTCTGACAGTTTCACAAGAACGACTTGGTAGCCAGCATCCCGATGTTGCAACAAGCTTAAATAACTTAGCTCAGGTCTATATTGATCAAAGTCGCTACGGTAAAGCTGAATCCTTATACTTGGAGTCTCTAGACATTCTTCAACGCACCCTCGGAGAAGAGCATCTGCGTACAACGAGAACATTCATGAATTTAGGGATGCTTTATGGAAGACTAAACCGTTTCAGGGAAGCTGAAGAGTTATGTCAAAAAGCTTTGGAATTGAACAAAAAGATTCTTGGAGAGGAAGACCCTGACGTAGCTAAGAGTCTGGATAATTTGGCAACTCTGTATCGTATGCAGGGACGTTTCAGTGAATCTGAAACTCTTTGCTTACAGGCTTTAGAGATTCACAAACGAGCGTTAGGAGAAGACCATCTAGATATAGAAACTAATCTAGGAAATTTAGCAGCTTTGTATTATGCACAAGGGCGTCATAGCGAAGCTGAAACCATGTGGTTAGATGCAATAGATCTCAAACGTCGTTTACTAGGAGAGCATCATCCTAATGTCGCTGGAAGCTTGACTGAGTTAGCAACGCTCTACAGTCAACAGGGGCGATACGCAGAAGCAGAACCCCTATATTTACAGGCTATAGAACTAAGAAAGCAATATCGAGAAGAAGCTCATGCCGATCTAGCTCTTAATTTAAGTTCTACAGCAACCCTCTATGCAGAACAGGGACGTTATTCCGAAGCAGAGGCTCTCTACTTGCACTCACTAACGTTGAGAAAAAGCTTGTGGGGAGAAGAAAACATAGATATAGCAACTAACCTTAGTAAGTTAGCGATTTTGTACCGTAGACAAGGACGATATAGTGAAGCTGAGTCTTTGTGTACGCAGTCTATTGACCTATACAAGCGCTTACTTGGCGAAGAGCATTCTTATGTCGCAAAAGCCTTGAATGACTTGGGTTCAATCTATTACGCTCAGGGACGCTTCAATGAAGCTGAAACCCTTTACAGACTTGCCGTGAAAATTGTTGATTGCGAATCGGAAGGAGTGTTAGATAGTTACGATATATTGACTAACTTAGCTTCTTGTTTCTATATACAAGGGAAGTATAGCGAAGCTGAATCACTTCATAATAGAGTGTTAGCATATTTTGAGTCTCGACAACTAGATAAGCATCCGAATAAAGCAATTATTCTTAATAATCTAGGACTGATCTATAGTTTAATGGAACGCCACATCGAAGCTGAGGCAATCTACATACAGGCTTTAGAAATATGGAGAGAGGCATTTGGAGAAGAACATCCAGATATAGCGATGTGTTGGGATAATCTTGCCACTCTACATCGTCAACAGGGACATTATGAACAATCAGAATCTCTTTATCTCAAAGCTCTGAAAATTAGAACACATTTTTTCGGAGAAATTCATCCAGATGTGGCTGTGAATCTTAATAATCTGGCATTTCTCTATGGGGAACTTGGTCGCTACGACGAAGCTGAATCACTATACCTAAAATCCTTGGAGATTGACCAACGTCTCTTAGCCGAGGAGCATCCTAGCATAGCGACTTGTCTTGATAACCTTGGTTCCCTGTACCAAGAGCAAGGGCGTTATGAGGAAGCTGAGCGGCTACAAGTTCAAGCTTTGGGAATTTATAGACGCACACTAGGAGAACAACACCACGATACTGTAATTTGTCTAAGCAATCTAGCAAAACTTTACTATAGTCAAAAACGTTTCAACGAAGCTGAACCTCTCTACCTACAAGTTCTAAGATTTACAGAACAACAATCGGGAGCAGATTCTATAGATGTAGCAATGTATTCTGATTATTTAACCTCTTTGTATATCTCACAGAAGCGCTATGAAGAAGCTAGCTCTGTTTGTACACGAGTGTTAGAAATTTGCGAACAAAAACTAGGGAAAGACCACCATCGCACACTTGCTACTCATAGAAATCTTATATATATTCAATTTCAGTTATACTTAAAGCGCTGGCAAAGAAAACTAGCTAGATTAATTTGGCGATTATAGCTTATAAAGTTTGAAAAATTTTCCTGTGATCGCACCCGCATTGATTCTGAGTTGAATAGTAGCATTGCTCAGTCGTCACTTTGCCTCCTTGCCCTCGAACTCTGCCTCAAATCGTTTCAAGCCCTCCTCTATCAACACTCCTGCTGCCTGACTCATTGACCAGCCCTTTGAGTTGGCATATTTTTTGAGTCGTTCTTTCAATTCCTTTGAAATCACACTACTTATAATGTCCTTGTCAGCCGTTTTTAATCGCAGTGGATTCTTAACAACATTCAAAAGGGGTTGAAAATGTTCAATTAATCCTGTTTCAATCTCCGGAAGCAATTCGGCTACGCTACATTCAAGCCAAGCTATTCTTACTTCTCCCTTTCTCATCTTCAACTGAGGCAGTATATGGTGTACTGCCCAGCGCTGATTAAGATTAACAGTCCTGCCAATGTACAAAACCTGTCCATCTTCCAATACAAAGTAGATAGATTGGCATCTAGGAAGATTATGCCGTTCTAGCAACGGTACTGATGGCAGGTTAAGTGGGATGGTAACTGTGTTCACTGCTCTGCTTGGCTTTCTGATTTTGACTCGGGTAAAGAGCGGATAAGCTCTCGAAGAATCTCTGTTTTACTTCTTTTGACCTGGTTGCAGTGAGACTCTAGACGCTGAAACTCTTCTTCTGTCAGACGAAAGGTCATTTTCTTTTCGAGCGAAACGGAGTGCCTTGAACTCATTTTACTTAAACGACTGGCATAATGCCATACAATAAGGGCAGTTCGTATATGGCAAGTATATGGCTTCTTGCTGTAACAAATACGGAGCTTAAAGGCTCCTCGCTCAAAAAAGCTAAAAGGCAGACCCCCGCCGGTCAAAGCACTGGGTCTGCCAATGGCTCTTCCAATCAAGGAGAAACCATACCTATCATGACAAATTCCACCGATTCAGGCACTCCAAAGTGCCGTACCACAGGCTATCAAGACGGATATCAGCAAGCCTTGGATGACTTTGGCATCACTGAACTACTCGAAACGCTGAGTAATTTCAAAGATGCTGACTTCGATGCCCACTCACTCCACCTAGAGCCGGAGGAACTCGACTCCTTAGCGGCAATACTCATTGGTCAGCTAACAGGTAGCCTTAATGGAAA
Organism: Symplocastrum torsivum CPER-KK1; assembly: GCA_019358875.1. Lineage (GTDB taxonomy): Bacteria > Cyanobacteriota > Cyanobacteriia > Cyanobacteriales > Coleofasciculaceae > Symplocastrum > Symplocastrum torsivum. The sequence continues at coordinate 14,049 of JAHHIF010000059.1, read as the reverse complement.
GCTCCTGGGCGGTTATTTGAACGCTCACCGTCACGGCAACGCCGATGTGTTCTCTCGTCCCATTACCCTAGAGTTTCCCCAGTCAGCGAACTTACCATCTGACTTTCCCAATAGGGGGGCATGACACAATAAGTGCAAAACAGGACACATTGTGAAATTTTGTTACGATAACACCTTTCTGAATTTACTTACTTGCCCATAAATGATAATTGGCGTTCAAAGCTTGGGTACGCTGCAATCAACTCTCTACCCCATTCAGCTCCCTCGACTTGCCCGTAAACAATCATTTTTGGGAATGTTTTTTCACCCACCCGTTTTTAACGTTAGGTAGTAAAACGACTGTATATCAAGGGTTTTGACAATTATTTTTACAAAAGTTTACAACGTGTCCCAATTTGCACGTACTTTGTCATACCCCCAATAGCGCCCCAAAACCCCGCTTTGAGTTCGGAGTAATGGTGATAATTGTTAGCCCTGGTGGTTCTGAATGGGGGATAGTGATTGGGCGCTTCTACAGCTACGCCCCTCACCGCTGCTGTTGGATGTGGCGTTACATCCTGTGGCTCAATCAAGCGAGTTCAAGTGCTGCTTGGGTCGTTGCCACCACCGCTTGGGAAGAGGACTTGCAAGCCAAAGGGGAAAAACGATGAGAAATCCTCGTCCCATTGGCGATCGCGAACTGCGGCTTATCGAGCTTTTTTGCAACTGCCGACTGGAAATGACCCCTAGGCAATTTTACGAGAAATGGGGAGTGACCTACGAGCAAATAGCGCAGCTATGCCGATGTGACATCACGACGGTTAATCGCTGGTTTCAACGAGGACGCCACTACCAACCCCCCAGACATTACCACAAGTGGTATCTAGCGCTGGCGGATGTCTTTTTGGAGTGCTATGAAGACATCCCCGATACACTTTTAAATCGCCTCTGTCTCGGTTGGTAGGAAAAATCCTTCGGATGTCAATAGGAAAACTCCATAATTTCGCTAGGCACTCCCCATTAAGGTAAAAACAAGTCCATCAGCATGACTGTGACGGTTTCCGTCACCTTTTAAGTCAAAGCCCGAATTAAGTTCAACGATGCCTATGGAACAGTTCGTGTGAAAAACGTATCAACTTCCACTTGATTACAAGCACATTGATAGGCGATCGCTCTTGTCACAAGTTGATCAAAGCGTTAGCGCTCTTCAGCGAGAGCAGGAGCTTCGCCTTCCCTCAACACCAAAAGCGCTTAAATCCCCTCTTAAGAGCGCTCACCCCGATTTACCTATCCATCACACCCAAATTATACCGATGAAGCATAGCGATTGGCTTCGCCTTTGTTCTGAAGGCGAACAGATTTGTGCCGCTTTTCACCAACAAGGTTATCAGTGCAAGAAACAAACCCGCCGCCTCTCCTGGCAGCTTTCTCACATAGGTCAGGACGACTACATTCTGACTTGGCTACCTGCCCCAGTGGGCGATTGGAGCTTGATACCGAATTACAACAGCCCAGTACGGGAGAAAATGTGGGCGATTGTCCAAAATGCGCTTGCACCCAAACCAGGGCAAGCCACGACCGAGCAACGGGTGCAACAACCCGAAGATTATTCTCGTCCTTGGACAATCGTCCGGCTGTTACCCGACCTGCGACGTTACACGGTGGCCCGTTTTTTCAATCGCCAAGATGCAGAAGACCATCGTCGGTTTTTACATCGGTATATGCCAGCATCTGAGTTTCAGGTGGTTTTTGATGTGCCCAACTCCAGAGAACTTGATGACCAAACCTGACACACGAGGTAACAGTCATACCGTTAACCCAGTTAGAAATATATCCCAGCGGTCAGGGGGTTTCTGGTTTAGCAGTACTATTTAGAACAGCCCTTCTAAATACTTGCAATGCCTTGGTCACTCGCCAATTCGATAAAGCCAAAGACAACTTAAAGCTTTCGGAACCCATACCTCTCAACCGTCACCCAGCAGCGGTCTACCTCTCGAATTTGGCACAAGGGTCTAGACCGACCATGAAACAGACCTTGGAGGCGATCGCCTCTTTGTTGACCTCCGGCGAATGCGACCATTTGAGCCTAGACTGGGCAAAAATTAGGTATCACCATACCTCCAGCGTGCGGTCAGTTTTAATGCAACGGTACGCGCCCGCAACAGCGAATAAAATGTTGTCCGCTCTCAAGCGGGTTCTCAAGGAAGCTTACCGTCTGGATTTGCTCGGTGCCGACGATTACACAAAAGCTGTGGATTTACCTCGAATCAGTGAGTCCAGAAAACTTAAGGGTAGAGCGCTTAAAAGGAGTGAAATATCAGCCCTGATGCAAAGTTGCACGAATTCTGATGCACCCATTGATGTGAGGGATGCGGCGCTGATTGCCATCTTGCGGGGAACTGGAATCCGACGAGCAGAACTGTGTCACCTGAATTTTGAGGATTTTGACCCAAATAGCGCTGCTTTGCAAGTTCGCCAAGGGAAGGGTCAAAAAGACCGAACCGTTTACTTACCTCAGGAGGCGATCGCTATTGTAGAACGGTGGATTGCCGTTCGGGGTCACCAACCCGGTCCACTCTTACTGCCCATCCGCAGCAGTGGGACGTTGCAGTGGAGGCAGCTCACACCGGATGCCATACTCAAAATTGTGCAGCGCCGGGGTCAGATGGCAGGGATAGAGTCCTTCTCCCCCCACGATTTTCGCCGCACCTTTTGTTCAGACCTCCTTGATGCCGGAGTGGATATCGCCACGGTGCAAAAACTCGCCGGTCATGCCTCGCCAGTTACCACCGCTAAGTACGACCGACGGGGAGAGGAGACCAAACGCGCTGCTGTGCAAAAGCTGTCCTTCAGTCACCCTTCTCCCCACAAATCTTGATGATTTACGTTCTTGTCTTTACCTTGAACTAGGGCTATCGCAATTTGTCAATCATGTGTGTGCCACTTAAAGGTGCGTTTGCCCTGGTTGCAGTGGACAGAGTAAAGGTTATTGGTGGTAATTAGAACATTATCGCTGCCGCTGACCAGGAACGTTACATTTTTTCCCGACCGATGAAACGCGATCGCCTGCAAGTTCTTCCGATTGATCGCCCTTTTTCCCTATCCTATAAAAATACAGCAATCGCCAAGGCTCAAATCAGATCAGGATCGATACCCTGTGATCGCAAATACGCCGCCAATCGCTCTTTTTGTTGCTGTTCTCGATCAGCTCGCTCTCGTTCGGCTTCAGCACGTTGGCTCTCAGCGTCAGCACGTTGGCGTTCCTGTTCAGTGTGGAGGCGTTCGAGTTTGGCTTGCTCGCTCCCTGTCAGCAACAAATTTCCCTGATTATCCCACCAACGCAACCATCGTTGGGTCTGATTTTGATAGCTCCCCTCCCATACACCCAATTCTACTCCCATAAGATCGATCGGGTAGTGTCCGCGATCATTTGGTTCGAGGCGACGATAGCGAGTGTTGACCCAGTTATAGACTTCCAATTCGCTGGTTTTAATGATGTAGATAGCGTAGTAGGGAATCCGGATAATCTGCTCGTAAACCCAAAATTTTCCCGGCTTCTGGTTGACTCCTTCTGGTAAGCGAGATAGGGGGGTATTGTCTCGTTCTTCAGAACCATCACCACTAGCGAACTCGATCGCAATCAGTGGCACAATATACTCTCGCCACAACACATAAGATCGGCGAATTTCGCCATCTAAAAGGGGCGGAACGTTGGGAACGTAGAACCAGTCAGGCGCTTCTGCACCACGTTCAGGAGGCTCGGTTTCGCGCCAGTAGATGCCACAATCTTGTCCAATCGCATACTCTCCGTCCGGGTGAAGCGTTTGCAGTGTGGTTTCCAGGGAGTCGGTGAGCAGGATACTCTGGGGATGTTCTTGGAAGTTTTTCACAAACGTGCCGTCTGACTCAGGGAGTTGGGTATGGTCGGGAAAGGCGGGGGGCAACGTTGTGGGGTTGAGGCTTTGGGTCATGGGTGTCAACTATCCGCTGGTGAAAGGACAGATGCTCTCTTACAGCATAGCGATTTTAGATCGAGGGACTTTACACCGTCTGATACACGCTCTGTCTATCGCTGTTGTCAGGGAAGGAGCTAGCCACGATATGCTCTGCTTTTATACCTGCCGCAATCAGCGCAAGGCTTAGACCTTCCTCGAAATTATCCTCTTCAATCACGACTTGATTATCGACTAAACGAGCATGAAACAGAATCGTGTCGATCCAGCGCTGCTTATCCCAGCCTGTAGCCAGAACTAGAAAGTGACCAGAATCAACATCGCAGACGGGGTAAAGCTGGATCGCCTGTAAGCGGGGTTGGGCGCGAGTTGCCTCTTGCAGGGTTTTTTTGAGGATGTCTGCATAGCTTAGTGAGTTATCCATTGGAGAATTGCCTCTTGACTCGGTTCGTAAACCAATAAGTTGATTTTATTTCGCTGGACGGCTAACTGAAAAATCGGTTTTTGAAAGTGCTTAATGTAAATCGCTTGGCTCACGGCTAAAAACAACTGACGCTCCGGTTCTTGTTCTTCCAATGCCCATTGGTAAAGCTGAAGCTGTCCCATCGTTTTTTCGAGTTCGCTGATGACTGAGGGCGAATCGAAGTCTTTGATTTCAACGGCGATTTTATGCCCTTCTTTTTCCGCCGTGAAAAACTTTTCGGCTCCTAAGTCGGCTTTCAACAGTGTCTGCTCTAACACTAAGACTAAAGGATCGTCCGTAATTGTCCACCCATCTTTTTCGAGGGTGCGGCGCAGGGAGAAATGTAAATTATCGCGTCTAGACATTCGAGAATTTAGGTGTAGATGGATTAGTAGCTGAAATCAGCTAGCACTGCGCTCGGAACAATCGCTAGTCCAAGTTCTTTAGGCTCCAGTTTATGCAGTCCACCCCCGTACACTCTCCCCTCACCCATTAGTGTCTCATCCGAAATCTGATTGAGAGCCTGCCACACCTGTTTGAGCCGTTCTGGCTTGTGAGAGAGTGCCTTCTCTAATGCAGGTTTAGGATATAACATCAAGTAAACATTAGTTGCCGTTGCTCTTGAGTGGTTCAGGATAAATCGGAAGGGTTTGCCCCTACTCGTATCCTGACGACCCATATAGGTACACAGGAATGGGGAGGGAGGACGGTTTTCCTGCGAGTACCAGGGAGAGCGATGTCTGCACAGGTAGCGATGATTAATTCCTGTCTCTACTCCTAGCTGAAGATAGTTCCAAAGGTTTTGATACTTGGCTTTCACTTCGTCTTCTGGTAAATAGCACGTTAACAGGAATAACTGGCGCTCTCTTAAGGGATTACCAACGCAATCGGCTTCAATTTCATCAACAGTTAAATACCTCGGACTAGGTAGAATTGGCTTTAAGAACTCAACCGGAAGTTTATATTGATCAACTTGCTCTTGTGTCAGTACAAAGAAGTGGTTAGCTCCTGTAGCCAACCCCCGCTTTATTGTGAATAAGACCTTAAGCTTTAACGACTCAACCTTGGAATTGCTGTTTCCTAATACTGGTAGACTTTTGCTCGAAGAAGTGGTAGCTGACAGCAACAAAAGCTGACTGTCGGAATTCCTGCTACTAGACACCAGCCCAAACTGAGTCCATTTAGCGGTATGGCGTAGTACCTCCACAGGAATCAGTTCCTTGTAATTAGGAGCAGCCAGACTCCCACCATAGGTAAACTCAACAGCATGAATTTCGGGTGGTTTGGCTTTTCTCAACCACAAAAATGCTGACGATACTAAGGCATCTTTAAACTGCACGTCATTTGGGGTAAAACGATGCACTCGCAGCAAAGTGACGTTATTGAGTAAGTAATCTTTAATTTGCTGCCCATAATTCACATCCATAAATCCACTGGGGATGAGCCACCCGGCTAGTCCACCTGGAGCTATCCAGGCATCACTAATACACATAAAATAACCGTAAATTCCGGCTAGACCACTAAGTTTTATTCCCGCTGTCTGCTCCGTTGTCCGTTGCAGCCACATCTTCTTTTCCTTACTCAAATGATGATGTCGGATATACGGCGGATTGCAAATTAGTAAGTTAGCTTTTGCTTCATTAAAGTTAGGAGGTGTAGCTATCAGGAAGTCGGCAATATGTAGCTGTAGTAGCGTATTTTTCCAAAGCTTTCTCGCTTCATCCCCGTAGTGCGGGTCAATTTCGTACCCAACGGCTGAGGCAATTTGTGATAGAGGAAATTGATGTAATAATGCTGAGTAAAAGGAACCTGTACCGAAGGCTGGGTCGAGAAAGCGAATTTTGCAGTCTGATGGTAACAACGCCTGGGCAGATTCTATGATGTCCGTTGCTAGTGCTATTGGTGTGGCAAACTGACCGAGCTGATTTCGCTCAGTCTGAGTTTTGGCAGAATCAAGTTGCTTTTGCAGCAAAACCCTGGCTTTTTCAGTTGCTGATAGGGTCATGCTCTAAACTCCAAACTGTGCCAAATCTTCAATGCGATGTTCCCAAATCCAGTCAATTCCTTCAGCCGCTTCATAACCCAAGTAGCCACTTTGACACTCTCCGCACTTTTAGGGCGGAGATTCTTCGTTCATAGACCCAGCTTGCTTTGACAGGATTGCTCCAATCAAAGTAGAGGCTAAATCTCCCGAAGCGTTCGGGTCTGTGACCCAAGTTCCCACATGACCTGTGGTACTCAAGGCTAATTTCAGGATATTAATAGCAGCGTTCCAGTCTCTATCTAACGTGAATCCACACTGGCAAATGTGGGTTCTCATTGATAGAGATTTTTTAACTACAATCCCACAGCTAGAGCAGTTTTGAGATGTATAAGCCGGATTAACTGCTACAGTTATCTTGCCAAACTTAACTCCAAAATACTCTAACCACTTCCTGAATTGATACCAACCTGCATCATTAATAGACTTGGCGAGACAGTGATTCTTTGCCAAATTCTTAATCCTCAAATCTTCGTAGGCAATCAAGTCGTTAGACTGACAAACGCAACGCGCCACTCTTTTAGCGTGTTCTTCACGTTGCCTACTTATTTTGAGGTGTACTCGCCCTAGTCGATTAATGGCTTTTCTACGATTGATAGAGCCTTTCTTTTTACGAGAAACACGCCGCTGTTGAAACTTCAGCCGCTTCTCGCCTGTTCGATAAAACTTAGGATTGGGTTGGGTGTGTCCATTGGAGTCTGTGTAGAATTCTTTGATTCCCACGTCCAAACCAATTATTTTACCTGTCAGTTGGGTGTCTACTTTGTTATCAGCATCCACCAAAAACTGAACATAGTAACCATCGGCACGACGCACTAACCTAACTCGTTTTATCTGTTCTAACTGGTAGTAGTTTAAATCCCACGTCCCTTTGAGTTTAAGCGAGCCTATCCCTTTCTTGTCCGTGAAGGTGATTTGTTTCCGAGTTTCGGAGAGCGACCAGCCTGAAGTCTTGTACTCAACTGAGCGACAATTTTTCTTGAAGGTTGGGTATTCCTTTTTTCCCGGAATTGACTTTTTGCAGTTGCTATAGAACCGAGCAATCGCGCTATAAGCTCTTTCAACTGCGACTTGACAAGCATGAGAGTTTAAAGCTTTAACAAAGGAAAACTCAGCCCTTAGCGCTGTATTGTGGCGATACAACTCTTTTTGTCCTACCCCTCGGTTGTCCATCCAAAAGCGGATAACTTTGTTGCGGACAAATTGAGCCGTTTTTATCGCCTCATCTATGGCTGCATATTGAGTTGTTTTTCCCTTGGCTTTAAACTCTAAGACAATCATTTGACGTGGAAAAACTTACATCAAAAGTACCATGAAAAAGTCCCCCTAGAAGGGGGGAGGCTTGAAACCCATTATTTTCGGTCAAAATAACCACAAAGGAACAGAATATAACGGACATTACTGCCATAGTTACTCCTGAGTTGAGCGAATTTAATGGCTTCTTCTTTTCGTCGCTTATTGGGATTGGTATAGTCACCAGCCGATTTGGCTTCAATGAGTAGAGGGAAGTCACCCCTGTTAGACTGAAGCGGCATGATGACAGTGTCGATGGGGATATTGATTTGTTTGCTGCCAGACTGTAGACTCACTGGAATATTGAGCCGAAACGAGAAAGTTCCTGGCTGCATGGTCTCAAAGCTTAACCCGGCTCCGCGTCTAATGTAAGAGTAGCCGCGCTGCTCCAACCACTGCCTAATGGTGGCAAGCTGTCTTTGCTCTTGGGCATTGCGAATAATTGGGTCAGAGACAGCACCACAAAGACGGTCGGCAACAATGGTTGCGGCTCTGATAATTTCTGCCTCACTGGGTTCTCGACCATTCTCCAGCCAAGGGAAGATGTCTTTGTTGGTCAGCCGCATAATAATTTGACCGATTTTCTGGAGTTCAGCATCAACGGTGGCACGGTTTGTACGGGGTGGGATTTGCTGTTTGCCCTCCATAATTTTGACCAGGTTGGGCGATACTCCTGCTAGACCGATGAGACGGTCGTGGGCGATGGGAGGTGCTGTCGCCATCCGCAGTATGGGCAGAACTTCCGGATGCTGACGAAGCGCAGCAGGTGTGATGTCGGTCAGATTGGCTGTCCAGGTTAATGCCGACTCGACTTGTTGAGTTGTGACAAGGCGAGTTTCTCGGTAGGCGGTGGGAGCAAACTGCATAAACCAGTTGTTGTAAAAGTCTACCGACTGGGCAATATCTGGCTTCCACAAGTGGGGTTTGTCGGCATTGACTGGCACGGCATCTCCTGTTGCTGATTTATTGCCTCTGTGCTATTCCATAGGCATCGGCAAGTCTTCGGCGATTGATTTTATCAGAGCGCAACCTCAATGGCGTGAGCAAATCAGCTAGTTGAGCAATTTTAATGAATCATGATTCTGTAATCATTAAAGATGAATCCTTATTCAAGAATAATCAATCATGATTCTTTATTCTAAGATTCCTGGAGTATGCTGCTCTTGCTGCCAAGGTTGAGACTTACTACAACAGCTGTAGCAGCATGGGTTGCTGAACGTAACGCCAAAGGCTTTAAAGTTAACTGGCGTTTTACTACTAAAGATGCTCGGATTAAGCTCAAGCCACTCAATTACTCGATTCTGAATGTAAGCTAGCCCCAATCAATAGCCCCGTGTGATAAACCCAACGTTTCTGTCCATTGGTGGTCGTGACAATCCAACCAGGAAAGTTACCGGGCGTACAAATACCTGGAGAACTCGCGGGGAAACCTCGACAGCTATCACTCCAGACTTTCTGTTCAGCCCAAAAGACTTGAAGGTTGGGTGGAGGGGATTCTGTGGAAGGATAAACATCCTTTAATACCGCTCTCACCAAGATTCTGGGTAAGCTTTCCGGTCCATTGAGTTTAAGTCCCCGCCCAGAAGCCACATGATAGACCCAATGTTGTTGATTACCTTCCACGACAACACGCCAGCCTGGTAGCCCAATTCTGGTACAGGATGTTCCTGGTGGCGCAACGCCTAGACAGCCATCCCACGTTTGGCGTTCGGCGCGAATAACTTGGAGTTCTTTTTGTGGGATGCCAGTACGCTTGGACATATCTTGCAAAACAGCATTCGCAGTTCCCTGACTGAAATCGGTTGGCACTCTTTTGCTGATTTGGCTGGCAGCGGCATCAAATAAAACGGTGTGGGACAATCCTGTGCGATAAACCCAACGTTGCTTTTCGCCATCTGTAACGGTTACCTGCCATCCAGGCATCTTGGCAGCGATACAGGAACCTATCCCCGGTAGTCCAAAGCAACCATTGTTCCAGGTTTTGTTTTCTACCCAGTACAGCTTGAGTTTGGATAGGGGCAACCCGGAACGCCAGGATGCCTCTTCGAGGACTTGATTAGTGATTTTTGGTGAGACGCTGGCAGGCCCATTCAATTTAAAGCCGTGCGCCTTGGTTGCATGATAAACAAAGCGGTGTTCTCTTGCCTCGATTGTGACTTTCCAACCGGGAAGACCCATCGCCTGACAAAACATCTCCGGTGGTTCAACATCCCGGCAACCGTCCAGCACAGCTTCCTCGGTGCGAACAATCCGCACTTCGTTGCGAGGCACAAATGAGCGCCATGCCATGTCCTGTACTAATTGAGCGGCGAGGGGTTGCGGCAAGCTTGCCCCTTGGATTTCTGGTTTATTTATTGCAACGGTTTGGGTGAGAGATTGCTCAGAGGTGTACTCTCCGGCTCGACTCGGTAAATGAGCCATAAGCGAAGCAATAGTCAATAGCGCTATCAGTCCCACAGGTTTGACGTGCGTTCGCGCCTGTTTTGAATGACCATTTCGCATCATTGAATTTCCTCGCGCAGTGAAAGTAGAAAACCTTTTGTTTAATCGTTCACAAACTAACTGAACTCGCTCATCCAAATTCAGGATGTTACAGATTTTGTAACTAGCTTTCAAAAGTATGAACGGTCAATTTTTCATGAATCCTGATTCTAGAATCCTTAAACATGAATCTTGATTATGTATTGATTAATCAAGATTCTTTATTATAGGATTCTAGAAAAATCAATAGGCTGGACTTGTCCTCCAGAATTTCCAAATGCTCACCGTTGCGATCGCGTCCCAGAAAGGGGGCGTTGGCAAAACTTGCACCTGTGTCAATTTAGGTTCAGGATTACAACAGCAAAAAGTTAAAGTAGCGCTGGTAGACATGGATGCCCAAGGCTCTGCTACCTATGCATTAGGATTAGTGCCTGGAAAACAACCGGGGTTTGACCGCTGGTTGGAAGGAGAAGATGTTGTACGCACCGATACTGCTGTACCTTTAGTTCCTGGTGGAACGGATACTGCTTATGTAAAGTGGGACTCTCCAGAGATTTTACGCAAAGCCATTAGCCAACTAGATTGCGACCTGGTGCTACTGGATTGTCCTCCCTCCCTCGTCCCTGCTACAGTTGCGGCACTCGTAGTAGCGGATAGAGTTCTCGTGCCAGTGTTGGCAGACCCCCTGGTACTAGTGGGGTTGGCTCAAGTACTCGACACCCTTAAAGATGTCAATCCAAATGTTCCCGTTGATGTTTTGCGTAGCCGACACAAACCAGCATTGAACATGACAGTGGAAGCTGACTCAGTACTAGTCAGTGACAACCGATTCAATCTACTACGAATCTGCATTCCGGAAAACGTTGCGATCGCGGAAAGTGCTGGACACGGGCAATCGATATTTGAGTATGCTCCCAAGAGTAAAGGAGCGAGTGCATTTAAAGCGTTAGCTGGTGAAGCAATCAAAGAATGGGGGTTGAAGAAACGTGGCAGGAAGTAAAAAACGCATGGGGCAGCGCAATCCACTGCAACTGTTCAACGACTCCCAAAAAGAGTCCGTTGCTCCCGAACCATCCGCTGAAACTCCTCAAGAAGATTCAGGAATCTCGAAATCTGATTTAGTAATCAAGATTCCTGAATCTGGAAAAAATAATCATGAATCTGGAATCAATAATAAGGATTCTGGAACATCGAAGCAGGAATCAGAAGATACCAAGGCAACTCCCCTCTATCCCTTATCGGCAAGGATACCAGAGCCATTGAACGATGCCTTGGATGATGCCGTGAAACAGACCCGTCGTTCTATGGGACGCAAGATTCGCAAGGAAGTCTTGGTATCGCTAGCAATAAAGGCTATGTTGCAACGTGTAGAGGCGGTTGGGGGGTGGAGTGCGATCGCATCCGAGGAGGAGCTGCGGGAGTTGTTGGGGTTGCAGAACGAGTAATCCAGCTCTTGCCGCAACTTATACTGAATTCAAGCGCGGGGTATTTTCAAGCAGGCGACACGAAGCCAGAATTTTGGGGGTGGAATATTACCCACTAATTAGAGATTACTGTCAATCCCCGCGACACGGAAGATGCCTTTCCAAGTGACAATAATCTCAGACCTCGTTGAAAAATGTAAATTTACAGACACCTGTAATTGTAGGGTCTTAGACATGGTTGTTGGGATACCCTCGCAAAATGTTGAAGTTACCCCTTGCTTGCTGTACGCAACGTTGACTTTCGTTTGTTCAATGTGGTTTGGCTGGAGGCTTCCGGTTTGCCCTCAAATTCAATCAAAGCTTGAAGATTATCGACATCGCCTGGTCTAAGGTTGCTGCGAATCTTGCCGTTCCTGTCCCTCGAAATAAGAGAGCGATGGGAGTCTGGTGCTGTCACTACCAGATCGCCAAGAGAGCTGATAATACGATAACGTTCCTCTGGCGCCGTATAGAGGCGAGAGTCATTAGGTTGCTCTTGACCGTAATTTTCTACAAGGTATTGAGCGTATTTTATAGCCTGTTCTTCATCCTTAAAGCGCTGTTTCAGCTCCTCGTAGGCTTGAGGGTCGTCACTGATAGAATCAATAGTTTGTGCGAATCTAAGGGAATTTGAGAAGATTCCTTCCTCAATTTGAGTGGCTGTCCTGAGTGATGTATCGAGTTCTGACTGCTCAGCTCCATCGAGTCTCACTTTCCAAACAGCAGTCCCATAAACTAAGCAGTTTTTAAGGATTGCTCCTTCTAGGTTGGCTTCAGTAATGACTGACCATCTGAGGTCAGCTTGAGTTAAGTTAGCTCCACTGAGATTGGTTTGCATAAGGTGGGTAGCAATCAGGGTAGCTCTTTCTAAATTAGCCTGACTCAAGTCAGCACCTTGGAGGTGGGCGCTATGAAAGTGGGCTTCGGTGAGTTCGGCATTGAGAAGTTTTGTCCCAATCATCGTGGCATTCTCAAAATTTGCCGACCTTAGTACCGCTCCGCTGAGGTCTGCCCAATTCAGCTTCGCCCTACTAAATTTAATTTCATTGCCGCTAACTCCCTGGAGGTCAGCCTTCTCCAGATTGTAGTCGCTCAGATCAATGCAACCTTCCAAGCTTAAATCGATTCCGCTAAGTACAGGTTTGATGGCACGATTTTCCTCTCGCCATCGATTCCAGACATCTGCTCCTCTTTTGAGTAAAGCAAGATGTTGCTTGTTTGCCGTGTAGCCAACCTCTCCCAACGAAACCCATCGTTCGGCAGTCGCTTGAGTGATGACCTCTAGTTCTTTTGGATCTAAACTTTTAATCTTGTCGAGCATTTCCTCCAGTGGTGAGCTGGGCTTTGAGAGCGAACCCTTTTCGATATATTCATAAAATTCCCCCAACTCCATCTCAGTCAGCGCAGCAATCTGAGACCAGTATTTCCTACCGGGGACGTTTTCATCCCGTTCCCACTGAGCTACTGTCTGTTGGGTGATGGGTGGAGACAAAAGTTTGGCAAAAGCTGTTTGTGTAAGTTTCCGGCGGTTGCGGATTTCCTTGATGAGCCTGGGAAACTGATTTTTTCCTTTCGACTGAGAATCCATGTTACTGCTCTCTATGCGGGGTCAACCCGTTTTATCCCCAAACTATGTTCAGCTTGGGGTATCCGCCTTAATATTTTATCAATTAATAGAAAATGGTTGTTTATTTTTAGAAATACGGGGTAAAATTGTAAAAAGCGGCTGAGGCTTGAGTCGCCACTGTCAGATAGAAGTCGCAATCAAAGGTGAACCCGTTGAAAAACAATACTCTCTTGATTTGGAGTTTTTGAACGGCTAAGTAAGAGCTTAGTTGCTTAAACTCCAAGATTTAACGCTAAATTTCTTCAACTTGTAGTACTGAATAAAGCTTTAAAAGCCAATAATTATGGTTTATTTCATACCGCCTGTAGCTGGCGTAATTTTGCCTGCCATATTTGTTAATTAGATAAAAATAAAAGGTGTTGATTGTAAAAATAGAATTTATTTTTCATCAAAATAACTCTTGTTTTGTGCAGACATTACTGGAGTCATGACTGCACAAATTTTGCTAAAGTAATGTTAACAACACGACAAAATAGTCTGTGTTCTGGGAGTAAATATCTGGAACCTAATTCTCTGGAAGCTAATTCTTCGGCTCATCCCAACTAGAGTAATTTTTCACTTTGGAAATTTGCCATTTACTATTTAGCCATTCACTTACATTGAAAAAAATGAGTAGCTCAATCGAATCTGAAAACCTAACTGACGAATCTGAAAACCTAACTGACGAATCTGAAAACCTAACTGACGAATCTGAAAACCTAACTGACGAATCTGAAAACCTAACTGACGAATCTGAAAACCTAACTGAC
>JAHHIF010000058.1 GCA_019358875.1 Symplocastrum torsivum CPER-KK1 | reverse complement strand
TTGTGGGCATACCCAAGACCGGGACTGGAACGCGGCGCGGAACATATTAGAAAAAGGACTAAGTACGGCGGGTCACGTCGGAACTAACGCCTCTGGAGAGACTGATCAATACTTGAGTGGGGAAACTTCTTCAAGCAAATCAACTCGTGGAAAGAGGAAACCCAAGGAGTGATCTTTGGAATCCCCGCACCTTGATTGTCGGGGAGGATGTCAAACTGCCTTTTATCTCAGTGCAGAGCCTATTTAGCGAAGTGATACCAAATCCGTGTCTGCTACTCCCTTTTTCAAATGCTTGCGAAACTTTCTAGAGACGTTCCGGCGGAACGTCTCTACGACTCTTTTCCCTTCTGCCTTTTGCCTTTTGCTATATGAGACGCGATCGCACTAAATCCCAAATTCCTCTTCTTCTTCTTCTCAATGCTGTCATCTGCGATGACGAGGCAAAAGGTAGTCACGACGGCACTGGTTTCACATACTGCTCACACCACTGAATCATCTCCCACAAAACGTGACCAACACTCTCACGTCCCCGATAGCCGTGGTCTTCCAAAGGTAACTCCACCCAGCGTACTGTACCCCCCAATCCTTTAATTGCTTCATACAGCCGCTCACTTTGTAGGGGATAAGTACCAGGATTACTGTCAACGGCACCATGAATTAGTAGCAGTGGCTTACTAATTTTGGCAGCATGAGTCAAAGGAGATAAATGGATGTAAGTCTCAGGCGCTTCCCAGAATGTCCGTTGCTCTCCCTGAAAGCCGAAGGGTGTGAGTGTGCGGTTGTAAGCGCCACTCCGCGCAATCCCTGCTCGGAACAAATCACTATGAGCCAGTAAATTAGCGGTTGTGAAAGCACCATAGGAGTCGCCTCCAATCACCAGACGGTTTGGGTCAGCAACACCCCGACTAACGACACAATCCACAGCGGCTTTTGCTCCCATCAGTAATTGCTCAACGTAGCTATCATTGGGTTCTGCGTCGCCTTCGCCAATAATCGGTAGTGTGGGATTATCTAGAACTGCATAGCCTTGGAGTAGGAGAAACAGTACTGAAGCCCCATAAGGACGGCTAAAGGTATTCTCAGCCGTGGTAATCTGACTAGCTGTTGTTGTGTCCTTAAATTCTTGGGGGTAAACCCAAAAAACCATCGGCAGTGCCCCATCCCGATTTGGGTCATAGCCTGGAGGTAGGTATAACGTTGCAGAGAGTTGTACGCCATCAGCCCTTTTGTACTGAAGCAGTTCCTTATGGACATCAGCCAATTGGGGAGCTGGGTCTTGATAATCGGTTAACTGTACTATTGATGAGGATTTGTGTTTGTACAAGAAGAAATTAGGTGGTTCTTGCTGAGACTGGCGCTGGGTGATGAACTGTTCAGCCTGATCATCAAGGACATCGACTATCTGCTCGAAGTAAGGAGCTTTCGCTTGCCACAGCCGTTTGCTTTCTCCTGTTGCTAGTTCCATCTGGTCAAGGAAGGGGTAAACTCCTGATGCTGAAGCACCTCTCCCTCTGAAGTAGATTGAACTACCATCTGGAGTGAATCGCAGCACTTCCTTCCCATAATCACCAGGAGTCGTCAGGGGTGAACCTGGGTCACTGTATTGGTCTTGGTAATTGCGCTCAACAAGCAGTTTGGGGTCAGAATTGGGTGCTTTGAGATTAAGATGCCAGAGTCGTTGCTGGCGGTTGTCGTACCACCACTCCCACACCAAGGCAACATCGTCTCGTCCCCAAGTGATGTGTTGAAAACGGTATTCAGATTGCCAGAGTTCGGTAGGCTGGCTGGTAAAGGGTGATTCTAGCTCAAAGAGGGCATCTCGCTTGTCTACTTTGCGCCCTGCATCACCCCCGTCTAGCGCTTCCACCCAGTAAAGTGTTGCACCAACATCTGCCCGCCAGTGAACTCGTCTTCTGCCTTGGCGAACGGAACCGAACTTAATGGGGATATCATCAGCAAGCGGTAAGTCTGCTACTTGATAGATGAGCTTACCTGTGCGATCGCGAACCTCAACTTTTTCGGGAAATCGAGAGGCTGGCACTTGGTAGGAAAAGGGTCGATGCAGAGTGGTGAGCAGAATGAATTTCCCGTCTGGCGAGGGAGTAGCATCATCAATCAGTGCAGGGGTGAGTAAAGGAGTTCGCTTGCCATCCAAAGAGACGTGTTCTAGTACAGAGGTGAGGTAATACTCGAACAGTGCCTCGTCTTGAGCATTTTGCAACAGGTTGGTGTAGGTGATGGCTGGGGCTTTGCGTCCCAGGTTTTCTTGTACAAGCGGCCCCGTTGGAACTGGGGAGGCAACTGGCGGTAAGCCTCGATCAGCAGGTATGACTTTGCACAATAACCCTTCGTCTCCTGGCAACCATTTATAAGGACTGCCGTAGGTGGCATTGAGTATCGGGTCAGTGAGGCGGCGCGGTGTGCCAGATGGCAAGTCTACCGCCCATAGTTCAAGCCCTGATTCTTGAGTTAGGGTAAAGGCAAGCTGTTGCCCATCCAGTGACCAACGAAGAAAGCCGATGCGCGAATCTAAAGGTAGGTCAAGGGAACGTGTCGCACTAGAATTGATGGGTTTAATTGTGAGGCGACGATAGGTGGAATGACGTGCTGGGGCGTTGGTGTTTGGGTTAATCCGGAATCCAGCTAAGGCAATCTCTGGTTCAGCGAGTTCTGCAATGGGAGGTAAAGGCGATCTCTCTAACTCCACTAGCCACTGATTATCCGGAGACAACATTAGGGCTGGCGGGAACGGCGCATCTAAAATCTGGTTAATTGGAGCAGGTGGCGACTGCCATCCTAATTGAGTATCACTAGACAGAGGAGTTGTCATTAGCCACGTAGAGGTAAAAGGAAAGCTTAACAAACAAAACTTTTCTTTTGAAACCACCATGCACGGCGATGTTAACTCTAGTCTTGATGAGGTGGAGTTGTTGAGAGTTAATAGTGCGATCGCTCTCTAGTTTTTCCAGCATACTTCTTGGATGCGATCGCTCTAGCAATGATTCTGGCTTATCGGCAAACTCTTGTATCAGCGGGTTTAGCTAGCGTTTCTGAAACCAATAGACAGATTAACAGTTACAACCCACCCTCAACCCACTGTTATGGGTAATACAAGGGAAGCTATGTGCGATTCTCTATGTGTTTTGTTCGTCAAGTTGACGTTTAATTATGAATACAATAGTATTCGTTTATGGTATACACAGTCATTGATTTATTTGCTGGTGCTGGGGGCTTGACTACAGGTTTTCACTTAGCGGGTTTCCAGACAATATGCGCTATTGATAGAAACGAAAAAGCTTTAGCGACGTTTAAGCATAACTATCCACAAACCCAGCTTGTTCTCGAAAAGGATATTTGTAAAGTCAATCCTATGGAGCTTCGACTGGCGCTTCAATTGAAGCGAGAAGAACTAACAGTCTTGGTTGGTGGTCCTCCGTGTCAAGGATTCTCACGCAATATCCCGGCTGAATGCAGATACCTGGAAGATCCTCAAAACCAGCTATACAAAACTTTCTTAAATTTTGTCAGAGAATTTAGACCTTTATATGTTGTGATGGAGAATGTACCGGAAATCTTAAAAGCCTATAACGGTGCAGTTAGAGAAGAGATCACCATACAACTAGAAAAGATGGGGTATGGGGTAACATCCGCATCATTAAATGCTGCAAACTATGGCGTTCCCCAAACTAGGGCAAGAGCCTTTTTTGTTGGATGTTTAAATAGTACTGCTCCTACATTACCGGAACACACTCATCATGGTGATATTCAATCTCTTAAGCCCAATCAACGAAGTATTCAACTGAACCTACTTCAACCAGTGGACTCGCCAATCGTTACTGTTAGAGATGCTATTGGAGATTTGCCAGTACTAGAGGCTGGGCAGGAATATACTGCACAGACATATCTTTTTGAACCACAAAATAACTATCAAAGGTTACTACGTAGTGGCAGTAACAAGCTCGTTAATCACATTGCTCGTGAATTGAGTCCCATCCAGATGTCTAGAGCTAGAGCCTTAAAAGAAGGGCAAGACGCTAGAGACCTACCTCCAGAGCTGGCTCCAAAGAAGCATTATAGTGGGGCTTATGGAAGGCTTTACTGGGATAAACCTGCCAGAACTATTACTAAATGGGTTTTTCATCCTGGATCTGGAAGATTCTTTCATCCGATAGAGAACAGAACTATCACAATCCGAGAAGCTGCAAGGCTACATTCTTACCCAGATAATTTTCATTTTCTGGGTTCATACACAGAAATGGCTGCCCAGATCGGAGAATCAGTACCTCCCCTATTAGCTAAAGTTATAGCTGAATGTATCCTCCAGAGGTGTCATCGTCATCATCAGGTTGTTCTGAACTAAGCTTTTCCTCAAGAGTTGACAAGATGGCTTTCACATACTCGTCAGGTGTAAGACGGTTTCGCTCAATTCTGATCCGGATTGGTTGTTCTGGTATTGTTTGAACCTTGAAGAGCTGCTTTTGGTTTCTATACCATACTAAAGATAGTTGACCATTAACCTTTCCCTGTAAGCCTTTGCCAGCCAAACCAGTAGTTCTATCTACCGACCAGTCCCAGAAAAACATAGTTGGATCGAGGGGGATTAAGGGATATTCTATATAAATATATTCAATAGCGTTTCTCTTCTTGCAAAGAATACCTTCGTAGCTATTTGTTACACCTTGCAGATTACAATCTTGTATTAGTTTTTTATTCCAATGCCGAATGACGGCTTCTCCAAGAATTGCTGGCGGTGAGTCTACTGTCAAGTTAGGAAAGCCGAGTACTTGGGCTTTTGTGATCACATCAGCTCTTTGAATCACAAATGCAAAAGTAAATCCAGGATTAAGGTTTGATAGCTGAATTGTTTTTAATGACCAACCTGTTCCTGTTCTGATATCAACAGCATCATGAAGAAGTTTTGTGCGCCCCAACGTAGGATCTGAAAGGGGAATATTCTTAACGTAATGAAATATAGCTTCCCACGAGTAATCCTCTATTGAGCCGACAACGGGAGCTGCGATTGTAGCAATGATAGCTTCCCTTAATCTCTCAACTTCATTACTCGTCAGCATCAAGAGTTTCCTCAACTGCTTCCAGCAGTGCGCTCATTGTTACACCCAGAGCAATAGTGATTTGATGGAGAACCCGAACAGATGGGCTTTTTAACCCACGCTCAAGTTGACTGATGTATGTTCTATGGAGGTTTGCAACCTCTGCAAGATACTCTTGTGACCAACCTTTAGCAAAGCGAATACGTTGTATTTCTGCACCTAGAAGACGATCTAATTTTTTGAGTGGCATTAAAGCTAAGTTAATGCTTTGAATACAATAGTTCTATAGACTAAAGTATTCAAATCGGTGTCAGCTCATGTAAGTCTTTACCCTGCCCCTACATAGGGTCTGTTTCGGTATTCAATTGGATGGGAGCGATCGCTCCCTCGCCTATTAAAAGATTGCAGTAAAGCGATCGCACTTCTTCCACTATGATTGCTCCTCATCCTCGGCTGTCTCACCAAGGTAAAGCCTAATAAACTCCTTAGCAGCCTCTGGATTGATTTGCTGAAGCCCTTCCCGAATCTCCAGCATCGTTTCCGCCACAGGGTCTCTAATTTCACTCACCCAACGGCTCACATTAGATCGTCTAATCCCCATCGCTACAGCTAGCTGATTCTGGGTAATCCCATATGTTTCCAACACTTGTTTAAGGGTCACCCCCGATCACTTCTACAAGCTGACCTATCAACCTGCACCCATCAGCGCTTGGGTACTTCACCCAGAAAACAACGACACCCGATGCCATGCGATCAAAACCATCATTCAAGATGCCATAAAAAAGCAACCCAAAAGCTTCACGAGGAGAGCCTCATGACCTACTTTGAAAAACTGCATCCCTGGTGCATCATCCGCCCTCTGCCCAATTTGCAACGGCGCGTCATTGCTCGGTGTCGTCGCCGCAATGATGCCGAAGCTCATCTGCAAGTCCTCCGACGACTCATGCCAACGGTTCCCTTTGAAATCGTCTTTGACGCAATGCCCGATGAGGGAAAAACCGGTTTGCAAAAGTCCCAAGAATGACCTCCTCACTAAAGCTCCGGCTTAATTCCCCCGAAACTGGAGGAAATAAGAATAATCCGGCTCCCTCCCCGCATCAGGGAGGGTTGGGGAGAGGTTCTCCGAGAATTACTGCTGCTGATCAACTGCACTACCTCAAACCGCTATGAACGTTCTGCGCCATCGCATCAACCCCAAAACCTTTGTCATTACCAATAGACAACTTGCCAAGTATCTCAAAATTGCTACAACGCGGATTTGGCGTTGGGAAAAATGGGCGCACGTACTTTGGGTACATATCCAAGGTTTAGGCGGCTACTTCATCAGCTACCGTCAGCTAGAGCAATGGATAGCTGCTTGCTCCACCTTGATTCGTTCTTGCCGAGATTTGAAAACACTTACACTCGTTTGGTCAGCCATTCAGCGGGAATCTCAAAGATATACAGAAGAAGCAATTCTACGACTGTCTCAACTTCATGAACAACGACTTACAAAATTATGTCATTACAGAGAATGCGATCGCCTTTCCTAGAAAAAATGCGATCGCTTTGTGAAACAATCTTGCTAATAACAACGATTGAAACCATTGAAATATCAAGGGTCTAGTGCAAGAAGTGACGGATGCCAGTGAAAACCATCAACACGGTTAGCTGGACGGCTTGGTTACTGGGAGTGATATTTAATAGTTTTCAGACATTATCTTTGAAATCATCTAGTCTCATTTGATTTCCCTGTCAATCTTTAAATAGAGGAGTGTATAGTGCTATTTCCTGTGAAAAGAAGACGCATTTTTTCCTTCATTGCTTGGATAGTTGCAACCGTCATCATTTTGGCAGTTGGAGTAAGTTGTAATAACCAATCTCCTGTCGTTCAGGCAAACGCTAACTTACTTGTATCTGCTGCCGCTAGCTTGAAAGATGCCCTCGAAGAAATTAAACCTCTTTATCGACAAACTAAGTCGAATGTTAACGTTGCCTATAACTTCGGAGCTTCCGGTGCCTTACAGCAACAAATTGAAAATGGTGCGCCAGCAGATATCTTTGTTTCTGCTGCTCAAAAGCAAATGGATGCTTTGGAATTGAAGAATCTTATCCTCAAGGATACTCGTCGCAACCTTCTGACTAATCGGCTTGTGTTGATTGTGCCAAACAATTCTTCTAGAATTACCGACTTCACCCAATTAACAGGCTCTACTGTCAAGAAAATTGCGATCGGAGAACCCAAGAGTGTCCCCGTTGGGCAATATACCGAGGAAGTCTTCACAAACCTGGGAATTTTAGAGCAGGTTAGACCAAAACTTGTGCTTGGAAACAACGTCCGTCAAGTCTTAGCTGCCGTTGAAAGTGGCAATGCCGATGCAGGTGTTGTATACACCACAGATGCGAAAACATCAAACAAGGTAAAAGTGGTAGCGACAGCCGCAGAAAACTTGCATTCCAAAATTATCTATCCCGTAGCCGTACTCACAAATAGTAAAAATGCTTCTGCTGCCAGGGAGTATGTCGAGTTTTTGTCTAACAATCAAGCGAAAACTGTATTTGAGAAATATGGATTTGGCACGGTTCGTTAGCAAGATTGGTCAGTTGTGCTTACTTTGTATTCAGTTATAGCAAAAGGCAGAGGGCAGAAGGGAAATGATTGATTGGTCAAGATTTCAGTATTTGGCAATAGTCCTAATTACCTTGGCAACTGCTATACAAAGGACAACGAAGCATTAACAAATAACAATTGTTTTTATGCAATTTGACCCTTCTCCTTTATGGATATCCCTAAAAACGGCTTTGTTTGCCACTGCCTTTTCCTTCTTTCTTGGTATTGTAGCGGCTTACTGGATGTTGGGATATCGAGGCAAGTGGAAATCATTCATTGAGGGAATTTTCGTCTCGCCCTTAATTTTGCCACCCACAGTAGTTGGGTTTTTATTACTGCTGCTGTTTGGTAAAAATGGTGTCCTTGGGCAACTACTACTATCGCTGAACATTAGTATAGTTTTCACCTGGTACGCTGCTGTTATTACAGCTACGGTAGTTGCCTTCCCATTAATGTATAAAACAGCACTGGGAGCATTTGAACAAATTGATGCCAATTTGTTGCGCGTTGCTAGAACCCTTGGTGCTTCTGAAGTGACAATTTTTTGGCGAATCACTTTGCCTCTCGCCATGCCTGGGATTTTAGCGGGAACTACTCTAGCTTTTGCCCGTGCATTGGGTGAATTCGGTGCCACCTTGATGCTAGCGGGTAACATCCCCGGACAAACCCAAACGATTCCAATGGCTATCTATTTTGCTGTTGAAGCTGGGGCGATGAATGAAGCCTGGATATGGGTGCTGGTAATCATGGGCATTTCTCTATCTGGCATCATTGCTGTTAATTACTGGGGAATGGGGAATAGGGAATGGGGAATAGGGAATAGGGAAAAACCAGCACTTAACAACTTCAATAACCCTCCGTCGCACTCAGCACTTGCTAACTCAGGACTGTTTGTCGATATTCAGAACCAACTTCCTGGGTTTTTGTTGGATGTATCCTTCAGTACGAATGAGCAGGTTCTGGGAGTACTGGGGGCTTCCGGTGCTGGCAAAAGTATGATTCTTCGGTGCATCGCTGGGATAGAAACATTGACTAAAGGGCGTATTGTCTTGAACGGACGGGTGCTATTTGATTCGGAAAGAGGGATTAATATTCCGTCTCGCGATCGCCACATTGGTTTTTTGTTTCAAAATTATGCCCTGTTTCCTCACCTAAGTGTTGCTCAAAACATTGCTTTCGGCTTGCCAAAGGGTACATCAGCCTTAACTAGCAAGCAGCAGGTAGAAGCCCAACTGGCAGCCATGCAGTTGCAGGGCTATGAATCGCGATATCCTCGCGAACTCTCTGGGGGGCAGCAGCAACGGGTGGCTTTAGCGAGGGCTTTGGCAAGTCAGCCGGAAGCATTACTCTTGGACGAACCGTTTTCAGCACTAGATACTCACTTGCGAAGTCAGCTAGAACAGCAATTGATTACCAGCGTGGAGACTTACCAAGGCGTTACCTTATTTGTGACGCATAATCTGGAAGAGGCTTATCGGGTTTGTCAAGATTTGTTGGTGATGGAACGAGGAAAAGCGATCGCATACAGTTCCAAAGAAAACATTTTCGAGCGTCCAAATACGGTCAGTGTTGCACAATTGACGGGTTGCAAGAATTTCTCCCGTGTTGTCGTTAAAGCATCCCAACAGGTAGAAGCGATCGATTGGGGTTGCACACTTCGGGTTATCGAACCTGTCTCAGAGTTACTCTCCCATGTTGGAATTCGCGCCCATCAGTTAATCTTTACCAACAACTCCAACCAAGAGAATACTTTCCCCTGCTGGGTGGCGAGAACCAGTGAAACGCCACACCGGATGACGCTATATCTCAAGCTGAATGTTTCTCCTACCAGTCCCCAGGATTACCATCTGCAAGCGGAAGTGTTTAAGGAAAAATGGGCGATTCTCAAAGACCAATCGTTCCCGTGGCACATTCGTTTAGACCCATTGCGACTGATGTTGATGCAATACACAGAAGACGAGCGCCTTTCATAGAAAAATGCGATCGCCTTCTTTAAATAATCTTGCTAATAACAACGATTGCAGCCGTTGCAGTATCAACACTTTAGTGTAAGAAGTGACGGATGCCAGTCAAAACCATCACCAAACCTAGCTCATTAGCCGCTTGGATAGAATCTTTATCCCGTAGACTTCCTCCTGGTTGAACAATCGCAACAATCCCTGCTGCTGCTGCTGTTTTCACAGAATCATCGAAGGGGAAGAAGCCATCACTAGCAAGTGTTGCCCCTTGGGCTTTTTCTCCCGCTTGTTCTAAAGCAATTTTGACAGAACCAACGCGATTCATTTGACCTGCACCGACACCTAACGTTGTGCGATCGCGTGTTACGACAATGGCATTCGACTTCACATGCTTGCACACCTTCCAAGCAAATAATAGTTCATCCAGTTGCTCTGGTGTCGGTTGCTGTTGTGTAACGACTTGCCAGTTGTCTGGGGTAGCAATCACATCATCAGAGGCTTGCAATAGGAAACCACCAGCAATGAGTTTTACGGTTTGCTTATGCCCAGTTTGCAAGTCTGGCAAAACCAAAACCCGTACCTTCGACTTAGCCGCAAGAATTTCTTGAGCATCAGGTTCACAGCCTGGTGCAACCACACATTCCAAAAAGGTTTGAGTTAGCGCCGTTGCCGTTGCCGCATCAATCGGTTGATTGAAGGCGACAATACCACCAAAGGCAGAAACTGAGTCAGCATTGAAGGCTTTTTCATAAGCTTCGGAAAGTGTTGTTCCCAACGCTACACCACAGGGATTGGTATGCTTGAGAATCGCCGCCGCTGGAGTATCAGTGAATTCTGTAATGATGCGTCGTGCGGCTTCTAAATCGACTAAGTTGTTGTAACTCAGTTCTTTTCCTTGGAGTTTGGTTGCCGCTGCCCAACCTGTGGGGACAGTTCCTGTTTGATACCAAGAGGCAGGTTGATGGGGATTTTCGCCATAGCGCAAGGATTGTAGTTGCTGCCCGGAAAGCATGAATCGTTCTGGTAGTGATGTAGCCTGCTGTGTACCTACGAGATAAGATGCGATCGCTTGATCATAAGCTGCCGTGTGCGAAAAGGCTTGAATTGCACAAGCTTGACGAAACTCTAGCGATGGCACACCCTTAGCCTGACGTAACTCCTCCAAGTAGGCATCATACTGATTGGGATTACACAGAACCGTCAAGTGAGCATAGTTCTTGGCAGATGCCCTCAGCATTGCGGGACCACCAATATCAATTTGCTCAATCGCTTGGGCTAACTCAACTCCGGGTTGAGCGATGGTTTGCTCAAAGGGATACAGATTTACAACAACCAAATCAATCGGACGAATCGAGTGTGTCTCTAAATCGGCAATATCCTGTGGTAAGTCTCGACGCGCCAGAATACCCCCATGAATCCGAGGATGCAGGGTTTTGACTCTTCCTCCTAAAATTTCAGGAGACCCCGTGTAGTCAGAAACTTTTGTGACGGGCAGCCCTGCGGTTAAGAGTGATGCTGCTGTTCCACCACTGCTGATTAAATCAAACTCAAATTCTTCTACTAGCTTCCGGGCAAAGTCAATCAGCCCAGTTTTGTCCGACACACTCAGCAGTGCTAGATGTCCCATGAAAAAGTCCCTCTGCTCTTATCCGCTAACAACGCGCAACTCTAATGATTCCAGAATAAAGGCTGGATCGCATCACTTAGTGATTATCAGATTGAAGAGGTCATTTATCGCTCTTCCATCACTCTCGGATAAATTGACGAGTTTGGGAGGATACAGCAACGGAAAGTTAAGGTTTTACCCCAGACTGAGGGCAGAGGGATAACAGAGCTTGGAGTCCCAACATCCCAACCCACTGTGTTATCTTACTAGACTGCTTATACTGCAAAATCCAGCGTAGCAATAACGTATAATAAACCGAAGTTAAGCCACTCTCAGATACAGCATCGTCACAATTTGAGCAGTAGCTGAAATACTTCGGCAAGATACACAGTACCGTTGCGATCGCGATCTTCGGTGCCTCCAAGGTGGATTGCGGTACAGCCGATTAGCAAGAAACAACGACTTGATGCTTAGTTATCTTAAGGGAACAGTAGCAACTATTCAGAAAGGTACTGGCAATCGTGTCACTCTGATTCTGGAAGTCAACCAAATTGGATATGAAGTACAAATTCCTGGGCGTTTATCACAGGAATTGCAAGCCGCATCAAAAGAACCCGTGCAAGTGTTTACTCATCTGCAAATCCGAGAAGACCAACAGGTACTATATGGCTTTTCCTCTGCTGCTGAACGAGATTTATTTCGTCAGTTGTTGAGTGTGAGTGGGATTGGGGCACAACTTGCGATCGCATTAATCGACACTCTTGGACTCCCCAATTTAGTGCAAGCGATTGTTACAGGTAATATTCGCACCTTGTCCAAAACTCCCGGCGTTGGCAACAAAACCGCAGAACGCATTGCCCTAGAACTAAAAACAAAGCTTGCCGAATGGCGTCAGCTTGCTGGTACAGCAACACCTGCTTCGTCAACAGGACTATCACCAGCCCTTCAAGAAGATGTCGAGATGACGCTACTTGCCTTGGGGTATGACAACAATGAGGTTAATCAAGCGTTGAATGCGATTAGCCAAGATGCACTGCTGGCTAAAAGTACAAATGCGGAAGATTGGATCAGAAATGCGATCGCGTGGTTAAGCCAGTAAATGATTGCTTTGTCTATCCTTGCCCAGTAAATTACCCAAAGTAGTCTAATAGCAAACAATTTCCTTGGCTTACGACAACATCTGTAAATATCTAGCAGAGGAATATCCCGCTGAATTTGTTCGTTGGCTCTCTGGCGATAAGACAAGTGCAAGTGACATTACCGTTCTCAAAACGGAACTGAGCGTAGAACCAATTCGTGCTGATTCCCTAACACTGCTGCAAACAGCTAACCAAATTCTGCACCTAGAATTTCAAACCCTACCTAGCTCTAGTCCACCACTACCGTTTAGGATGCTTGACTACTGGGTAAGACTTAAACGCTTGTACCGATGTCCGGTTGAGCAAGTTGTGATTTTTCTAAAGTCTACCAACTCAGAAACCGTATTTATCAACGAGTTCACCGACACTAACACGACACACCGTTATCGAGTTATTCGCCTCTGAGAGCAAGATCCCACTCCACTGCTAACCAACCCCGCACTGTTACCTTTTGCATGTCTGGCTCGTACTGATTCTCCTACGACCTTACTAGAACAAGTCGCTGCCCAGGTCGATAGAATCGAAGAACCACGACAACGGGGGAGTCTCGCCGCTTGTGTAGAAGTGCTGGCGGGTCTACGATTTGACAAAGATTTTATTCGCCAACTGTTCACGGAGGAACTGATGCAGGAATCTGTAATTTATCAAGACATTCTTCAAAAGGGATTACAACAAGGTCTGCAACAAGGTCTGCAACAAGGAAGACAAGAGGAAGCCTTATCATTACTCATGCGTTTACTAACTCGGCGATTTGGCGAGGTTGACCCTCAGTGGCAAGAGCGGGTTCGCGGGTTATCTCTTGCTCAGTTGGAGGAGTTGAGTGAGGCGCTGCTGGATTTTGAGAGGGTAACGGATTTAACTATCTGGTTGGATGAGCATCAGCTAGAGGAGAATAGCGATCGCTTAGATGGATAACCTAAGTGTATAATCGCGTAATTAGCAGAATAACAGCGCTAGAAGCAGTAAAATAGCTTATTCGTAAGCTTGTGAACCCAGAGTTTAGATAAGGCTATTCATTTCCAGATAATCTGCCAGGAAGCAAGTTTATCTCTTGGGAACGATTCCCTATCGGAATTTAAGACTAGACAATAGCTATGTCTGCTTCAACTTCTTGAACCTCTTGGCTGGGGATTTTATGGCAAGTCCAATTGAATTTAATTTATTTGCTCCTTACAACAAAGGGGCGGCATTGATTGGGTCTTTCTCTAATTGGGAAGACATTCCTATGGAGAAAGGTAAGGATGGTTATTTCCGGACGAAGGTTGAGCTTGAGGATGGAGTTTATCAGTATAAATTCCGTATTCAATCCAAGTCCTGGTTCTTTGAACCCGATCAATGGGTGGATGTTAACGATCCCTACGCCACAAACATCGATAACCCTACACAAAACGGTGTTGTGCGGATTAAAGATGGTCAACGGATTGTCGATACCTACGTTTGGCAGCACGATGACAAGCCATTACCTAGCGACCATGAGTTAGTTATCTACGAATTGCACGTTGGTAACTTCTCCGGCGGTGAGGCTGATGCCTATGTTAGAGGTCAGTACAAGCACGTTGTTGAAAAATTAGATTATCTCACTGACTTAGGGGTTAATGCGATCGAGTTGATGCCAGTCAAGGAGTATCCTGGTGACCATAGCTGGGGCTATAATCCTCGCTACTTCTTCGCTACAGAATCCAGCTATGGCACAACAGATGAGTTGAAGCATCTGATCGATGAATGTCATGCGCGTGGAATTCGCGTCATCATGGACGGGATTTATAACCACTCAGAGGCTGAAAGTCCTCTAACCCAAATTGACCACGACTACTGGTATCATCACTCTCCACGTGACCCTGAAAATAACTGGGGACCAGAGTTTAACTACGAATTCTACGACGAAAGCCTGGATACTTACCCAGCCCGCAGGTTTATGGGAGACCAAGTAAGCTTCTGGGTTGAAGAGTATCATATCGACGGCATTCGCTTTGACGCGGCGCGACAAATTGCTAACTATGATTTCATGCACTGGCTTGTTCAGGAAGCCAAAAACTCGGCTAACATGAAGCCTTTTTACGCTGTTGCCGAACATATCCCTGAAACCTCCAGCATCACAAATGCAGATGGACCAATGGATGGTTGTTGGCACGACAGTTTCTATCACTGCATTCTGGAACATATCTGTGGTGACACGTTTGATCTAGAACGCCTCAAGGATGTGATTGATTGCAAACGGCAAGGCTTTATGGGGTCAACCAATGTTGTGAATTACCTAACAAATCACGACCACAATCATGTTTTGGCAGAGTTGGGTGAGCGTGGCATCTTAGATGATGAAGCGTTTAAGCGCAGAAGGTTGGGCGCTGTCATTAATATGACAGCCGTAGGAGTCCCTCTACTCTGGATGGGTGAGGAGTTTGGTGAGTATAAGTACAAAACTCAAGAGCAAGCAAAAATTGATTGGACGTTACTCAGTCATGACCTCAATCGCAATTTATTTGAGTTTTTGAAAGGCTTAATTCATCTTCGTAAAAACAATCATGCTCTCTACACCGAGAACATTGACTTTATCCATGAAAATCCCGAAGCCAAAGTGTTAGCTTACAGCCGTTGGAATGGTGAGGGTTCGCGTGTGGTTGTCGTAGCAAATTTCTCCGACGACTTCCTTGCTGGTTATCGCGTTCCTAACTTCCCTGAAGCAGGGACGTGGCACGAGTGGACGGCTGACTACGACGTAGAAGCAGGTGAAGATGGCATTCTGGTTGACCTTGGCGGATATGAGGCGAAGGTGTTTGTCTGGCACTAGCCTGAGCGAATTGGGAGGCTAATTCTACTCACATCAGAAGTAATTGACCCAATTTTGACAGTGGCAGGCTGCTCTATCTAAAGAAGTGTTTTAGCACTCATACTCTAAACTTGCCTTAATCAAAGCCTAACCACAGAGGAGCAGAACTTAAAAATCTTCTCCTCTGCTTTCGTTGTTGAAGCGAGAGACCATAAATCGGTGCTTGATCTGCCAGAGTACGCAGCAAAAATATTTATTCTTACTTCAAACTGAGTCGCGACGATTTGTGACTCTTGTGCCGTGATATCCTGATGTTTGCGCCCTGCTCCCTAGTGAATTAAGTCGCTGTGGAGATTGGCTGTTCCCTATCCCCTTTAATATTGGATTGCAGTATATCTGCCATGTTCTCATCTGAATTACCCCACGAGAATGGGCAATCTGGTAACGAAAGCATCACGCTAACGGATGCAGCAGGGCGATCGCTCAATTGCTACGTTGAGCATTCTCTGGAGGTGGAAGGTTCCGAATACCTACTCCTCTTACCTGTGGATTCCCCTGTGGAAATTGTTGTCTGGGATGATGAAGAAGACGAAGACTTAGCTGACGCGACTCTCCTTGAAGATGACGAGGAGATTGATTTAGTCTTCTCTGATGCCCAAGCGGTTCTCGCTGAGCAAAATCTTACCCTCAAGCGCACTGCCTTCACCCTCACCGTTGCGGGTGAACTCCCATCTGTGAATGAGGACGATATCCTCACAATTGAGATTGAGGAAGATAATGTTGAACTAGAACCAGAGCAGTTTCAGCTTCTCGCTAGCTTCTATCATGAAGAACAGGAGTACGGGATCTACACTCCCCTCGATCCACTCCTATTTTTTGCTCAGAGAAATGAAGCTGGTGAGCCTGAGTTACTTTCCCCAGAAGAATTTAAAAAAGTGCAGCCGCTGCTGGAAGAACTGCTGTTTGATGAACTAGACGAGGAGTGAGCATCTTACGAAAGAAGAGAGGGAGAGTCCAGAAGTAGTGATTTCCGAAAATACCACAACCCTTGTAGGCAAAATCTTGTCTAAATCAAGGGTGATGTCTTGAAGAAATTATCGGGTAAAATTTTTTTCTTCACCCTCTTGCTCCCCTCTCATCTTTAGTAGTACACCAATATGAAAGCTGTCAGAAGCATCTCCAAGTGGTCATATTATCTTGCTTTGCTACCAGTAATACTGGCTGTCTGTGCATGGCAAGGCTGGGCGTGGTGGAGTTGGGCACAGTCGCCACCTACTCTATCTCCTGCTTCCAGTACAACAGCAGGAAATGACGTACAGATTCAAATCCCTTCAGGGACAGCGGCGCAGCAGATTGGTAATGACCTGGAAGCCGCTGGTTTAATTCGCTCGTCCCACGCCTGGAAGCTATGGACGTATTGGCTGAGATTCCAAGATCGTGAGGGTGGATTTCAAGCGGGAACTTACAAACTATCGCCAACTGAACCGCTACAATCCATTGCTGAGAAAATTTGGAGTGGCGAGGTGATGCAACTCTCGTTCACTATCCCTGAAGGGTGGTCACTCCAGCAGATGGCAACTTATTTTGAGTCTTTGGGGTATTTCAAAGCTCAAGACTTTCTGACGGCGGCGAGTCAAATTCCTAAAGATAAATATCCTTGGCTACCCGATGGGATACCGCACTTAGAAGGGTATCTGTACCCAGATACTTATCAGCTACCGAGCGATCGCGTTTTGCCTCAACAAGTCATCGAACTGATGCTCAACCGCTTTGAGCAGGTAGCGCTACCGTTGTATCAGCAAGGACAACAACAAACTCAGCTCAACTTTGCTCAGTGGGTAACCTTAGCTAGCATTGTGGAAAAAGAGGCAGTCATTCCTGCTGAACGCCCTCGCATTGCAGGTGTCTTTGCCGCTCGTCTACGTCAAGGGATGAGACTAGAAACTGATCCAACTGTTGAATATGGACTAAACATTCGACAAACGGCTGATCAGCCTCTGACCTATGCACAAGTAAAAGTTCCCTCGCCTTACAACACCTACCTCAACCCTGGTCTACCCCCCACCCCAATTGCGAGTCCGGGTGTTGCTAGTCTGAAAGCTGCACTCAATCCTGAAAACACTGATTACCTCTTTTTCGTTGCTCGGTACGATGGCACTCACGTTTTCAGTAAAACGGTAGAAGCCCACGAAGCCGCTAAAGTAGCTATCCGCAAACAACGGCAAGCCCAGCAAAAAGCCTCTCCTTAACCAACACTCTTGCTATAGCTGCTAGTTATTGGCTTGGAGTGTTAACCTAAGCGAAAGGTAATTGCATCTAAGAACGTGAACCCCTAATACGAAGTCTGGTTAATTATTCCCTTGAGCGACCTAGGTTTAAAGTCCACTGCAACGGACCCGATGGTAGGCGTAGCCAATGCTTTTGTCGTATCACGCTACGCGAACAGGAAAACACAGCCAAAAGGGGAAGAGAAGAACGTTCAATTGTCAGAATGCAAGCCGATTACTAAATAACTACTGATGTCTTGGTTATCAAATTTACAACCTGATTTAATCTTGGGAGGTCCAATCTTGAGCCTGACTCAAGATATCCTAAAGCACTACCACATCAAGGGTCTAGTCTTGGATGTTGATGAAACTCTAGTACCTTTGAGAGCAACTAAAGCTTCCACAGAACTCATGGAGTGGGTGGAGCAAGTTAGACCTGTGGTATCGATCTGGCTCGTTAGTAACAATCTTAGTGAAAGTCGAATTAGTAGCATTGCCAAGTCGCTCAATTTGCCCTATATGCTAGGGGCACGTAAGCCTTCACGGCGAAAGCTCAAAAAAGCAGCGGAGGCGATGAACCTCCCTGTGAAACAGGTTGCTATGGTAGGCGATCGCTTATTTACCGATGTGCTGGCAGGCAATCGCTTGGGGATGTTCACCATCCTCGTAGAACCGATGGTAGACCCAGCGAGAACGGTCACTTCCTACCCAACTCGTGATTTTGAAGTTTGGATATCTCAATCCTTAGGAGTAACAATTACTTCCACGCAACAAAACTTAAATAAACCTGACAAATCAAGAGAAAGCGAAATATAAAAAAAAGATTATGAAGACTGATATTTTAAGGAATTCATGAGATTCTTAATATTGGTTCAAATGGGGTCAGCCACTATAAAGACCCTAACTATAAGAAGCCATAATTAGTCCTTTTAGAGCGCCAAGCTTTTCAGCGTTGAGAAGTGGGCGCTTTATAGTTTTGCATTGCAAGGAAGTCTCAGTCGTTGTGAAGATGAGGGGAGGCGTTACGCCATTTTCTAGTGAGCAAGAACCTGTAAAATCACTCCATGCCCCAAACGATTGTTGTTAAAGTTGGCACATCCAGTCTGACCCAACCAGCCACAAACCAGCTAGCTCTCTCGACCATTGCCAAAATAGTTGAAACTCTTACTCATCTGCGAGTCTCAGGTCATCGCATCGTGCTAGTGACCTCTGGTGCCGTAGGGATAGGTTGTGCGCGACTAGGATTAAAGTCACGACCCCAAACGATGGCTCTTAAACAAGCTGTTGCCGCTGTCGGTCAGGGACGCCTGATGCGGGTATACGATGATTTTTTTACTAGCCTCTCTCAACCGATCGCCCAAGTTCTCCTTAGCCGTCGTGACTTTGTACAGCGTAGCTGCTACGTCAACGCCTACGCGACATTTCGGGCTTTGCTGCAATTGGGCGTTATCCCAGTCGTGAATGAAAATGACACCGTTGCTGTCGAGGAACTAAAGTTTGGCGATAATGATACACTCAGCGCCCTAGTAGCAAGTTTAATTGAAGCCGACTGGTTATTCTTATTAACCGACGTAGACAGGCTTTACTCTGCTGATCCACGCCTGGTACCAGATGCCCAGCCAATTACACTCGTCAATAGCATTGAGCAGCTAGAAGAATTACAGATACAAACGGGTGACGCCGGTTCTCAGTGGGGTACTGGTGGCATGGTTACAAAAATTTCTGCTGCTCGTATCGCTACCAGTGCTGGGGTGAGGACGGTGATTATGGAAGGACGTCGCCCTGAAGCCATTGAAAAAATCTTGCAGGGAGAACCTCTCGGTACACAGTTTGAAGCACAGCCCCGGACTGGCAATGCCCGCAAGCGTTGGATTGCCCACAACCTCGTTCCAACAGGTAAGCTTTATCTCGATAGTGGGGCGGTAGCAGCAATAGTCCAAGCAGGGAAATCCCTATTAGCGGCTGGAATTACAGCAATTGAGGGGGATTTTCGCTCATCAGAGGCAGTACAGCTATGCGACAGCACTGGCACGGAAATTGCTAGAGGGCTAGTCAACTATAGCAGCACTGAACTCCAGCAAATTCGAGGGCATCAATCGGACAAAATCCCTGCTATTTTGGGCTACGCTGGCGAAGAAACTGTTGTTCACCGCGACAACTTAGTTCTGAGCAATTAGCTAAGCTGTTGCATTAATAGTTTGATGCCTCAGGGGGAGCAATATCTGCTCCAGCTTTGACACCGTTTTTGCTAGCTTTTAGTCCAGGTTTACTAGTTGCTTCTGCACGATCAGCTTTAGGAGAGACGGAGGCTTGAGAAGGAGTAGCTGGCTCAACCTCTACTGATGCGCCTGAAATCGCTTGTTTGGACATTAAACCTAGTCCTCCAACTGCTCCTGCAATTAGAGCTGTATAACCAAGGTACAAGTGTACTGAATTCAGTTGAATACCTGGAATTGCTGCGGATTCGTACCAGGAGGGAACAACGGATTTCACGGGGTCAGGTTGCGGAATGGAATCTGCGATCGCCACACCATTCAAACCTAAAGCACAGCCGATTCGACGGATGAAGCCGCGAACATAGACATCCTCTGGTAACTGGTCTATGCGCCCCGTTTCCAATGATTCAATGTGATGAAGTGGTACAAGGGTTTGAGTATGAAGTTGCTGTACACTAAGCGATCGCGCTTGACGTGCTTGCCGCAGTTCTTGACCGACTTGACGCAGAAGTTCCTCTCGCTGTTGTGCGATCGCTTGTGCCGCTAGTTCTGCCTTACTTGTTTTTTTTGCCGACTTAGTCTCACCAAATGTTCTGCTGATGAAACCGGGGCTTTTGGCTTTCTCAACGGAAGGGGTAGCTTCTTCGATGGAGGTTGCATGAGGCTGTGATTCTGCCTGCACTGGTTGCTCATTTACCATGGGGGGGGAATTTGTCTCCTCTTGACCAGCTTTGTTCGTTCCGTCGTTAGTCACAGGAACGATTTTATACTGTCTGACAAATTGCTGGAATGTCAACCGAACGGCTTCTCGCCCGACTGCTTTAACTAAAATTTGAGCGGTGCCAAATCCCTCTCCTAGCATCGTCTGTAACCCAGCCATGGTACGGCGGTAAACTTCGCTATCGAGCAGTTCCGCTTCTATCTGAGTTAGGACATTTCGTAGTCCTTCCTGAGTAATCTCAATAGGTGGGGATTCGATAAAACCGTTACCGTATGTAGGTTGCATTACCATAGCTGCCTGTTATTTCCGTACTTGAATAAAACTGTTTTGACCAGAGGCGAATTACCCCTAACTCCGGTGAGCCACATAAGGATAAAGATGGGAGTGCTACCAGTACACCCACCAAAGTTTTTGCTAAATTGACATTGGGCTTGGGCTTTCTATGTAACCTTTCGAGCAGCCTAAGGACAAATCCGGAGAGTTGTGTTAGAAAAAGCCTTTGTGGATTGGATCTTGAGCGAATAAGCTGCCCTACAAGACTTGTAGGGAGATGGGAGAGATTTTCCTTCTGAAGTGACTAAAGGAAATTAAGCTAAAAGCGATCGCTCCTTGCCTACGACACCTGCCTTGACCCTTCCCAAAAACCAAAAACCACCTCGAATTTTAAGTCTGAGGTGGTTTATTTAAGTGGAGCCTACGGGAATTGAACCCGTGTCCGCCTTGGGTATTGACCTACCGTTCATTCACAGGTTTAGCCCTTCTGACCCTCAGGGCGGGAACCATCCATTATCCCGGATGACAGGATTCTCTGGTGAAGTCTTTTCCCCTCAGCCGACCAAAGGCACCTAAAGAGAGCATCCGTTGGAGTTGGTCTATAGTCCTTAACGGAGTCAAACTATAGACGCTCGAACCGATTAGAGGTTATTAAGCAGCTACAGGAGCAGCCTTACGAGCGAAAGGAACGATGTTGTTCGCATTTACTTTTTTTTTGAGTCCGGTATTAACGAGAGAAGACTCACTCTCGACCTGAATCACGGGGCGGCTTTCGCCAACACGTCGAAACCATTAAGGCCCCATTTCATCTATTTACCATTATAGTCGGGGAATCAGGAGTGTCACAAGAGAAGTTCAGAAAGCGGGGACTGCTGGAGTTCAGAATTTCCTATAGCTCAATCTGGGGCATCAAAATCCTAACTAAATTCAATTGTTCTCATTCTCCGTCGTATTGGGTTCAGGCTTCTTTGGGAGAGCGTCTTCCGGTGGTGGGGCTGGTGTTACAGGTTGTTCAGCTGGCGCACTAGTTGATGGTGGTGGTGGGGCAGCTTGTGAAGCTGGGGACGCTTGCGGTGCTGCCGATGGCTGAGGTTGACTAGTTGAAGTGGCTGGGTTTGAGGTGGGTACAGGGTCAGGTGCTTCACCTGCTGGCACAGATGGAGTGTTTGTCTTTACTGGCGTTGGTGATGGCGAGGCAGGTGCAGGTGCGCTGACTGGCGGCTGCTGAGATTTTTTGCGGCGACGAGAAGATCGGCGCACGGGTGTCTGCACTGGGGGAGAAGGGCGAACTACCTCTACTGGTTTAGTCCGCTTTGGCAGTGTATCCTCCTGGACTTCATCAACTCTAGGCTGTACAGTAGGAAAAATTGATGGTTGGGTAGTGGGGGGATCTGAGGTTTCTTGAGGTTTTTGGGACTGATGCCAGACCGTGCCTACAGCCGCTAAACCTGTTGCGATCGCCAATCCCATCCCAGCTAAAATTTTAGGAGTACCTAAGCGCTTAACACCTTGAATCTGAGTAGCAGGCGGCGATTCTGGCTTAATTTCAGGTAACGGTTGGGGAACAATAGGAATCGTTGCTACTGTCTGGGTTCGGCTTAATCCAGGTACCGTAGTACTACCCTGGTCATAAGGGTCAGGTAAAAGTGACAACCATTCATCTACACTGGCTGGTCGGTAACGCGCCTCTACTGCCATACCTCGCATCACCGCTTGGTTAATCGCTGCACTCACATGAGGTTGTAAATCGCGGGGGGCACTCATCGGTTGGCGATCGCGAATTACAGCCGGGGTCGGGACTTGTTTAGTCAACAAAGCATAAAGCGTTGCCGCCAAACCGTAGACATCCGATGCGGGTGTACGCTTTTCCTTGCTTAAATACTGTTCAATCGGAGCATAACCCTCAGAAACCATACTTGTATGGGTTTGAGTTGAGTCAGTTTTAAACTCTCGTGCAATCCCAAAGTCAATTAAAACTACTTCCTGGGTACCTTGCCGCAGGATGATGTTCTCTGGCTTGATATCCCGATGAAGTAAGCCCTTTTGATGTACAACCTTTAAGGCTTCTCCAATTTGTCGGATGTAGTTAATCGCTGTTGCTTCACTTAAAGCTTGTCCTTGAAACACAACAGCTTGCAAAGTCTGACCTGCTACATAGTCCATAACCATGTAAGGCGAATCCGCTTCTACAAAGAAGTCACTAACCCGGACAATATTCGGATGAATGCATAAAGCCAGCCGTCGCGCTTCATCTTGAAACTGGCGCTGAAACCGGGCAAAGTCTGAGTGTAAGTGCAGGGACTCGTTAAGGGTTTTAATCACCACTAGCTGACCCAAGTAGTGATGGGTGGCTTTGAACGTAACCCCAAAGCCACCCCGCCCCAATTCTTGCTCTATGGTATATTTGCCACCCTGTAAGGTTTTGCCAACTAACGAGTTCATAACGCTGACACCGTTGTTCATTTTCGGTTGTTAGTCTTCTCAGGAGAGTCTAACAACTGGTATATTGACGAAGCACTCGTATCTAAGTTGCAATTAAGCTCTCTGTTCAGAGTATAAATACGTTGCCTGTATCAACCAACTCCTCACTCTAGCTCAAAATTGCCTTTCGTGAGTAGAACGCTAGTGCAAGAAGGCTCTTATGCAGGAGGCTCCAGGGCAGAATGAATATTGCTTGTACAGTGAGCTTCTTAACCTTTTTCAACTAAATAGTTATTTCCGCCCTGCTGGACTAGTTCATCAAATTATTGCCACTTATTGACACTACCCAGTATCGAATAGATATGTACAATCGAATTTTTATCTAATGCGATAGGTTTGTGTGCTGACAGGAGAATTCAATTCTTCCAAAGCGGCAACTCTCTCTTACCGCTGAAATAGGCACCTGAGATTTTGAAATAAAACTCTATGGATATATAAAAATAAGACGATAACTTAGAATTTAATAAAGCTAAATAAAGTAAGTGCCGAGCAATGAAATATTTTTACTTTCTGATTTTTTACACTTTATTTACGGAAATAATTTAGTATTAAAACAGATTTAGAAAATTGTATTTATCCAATTTACTTGAAGAAAAAGTGTTAGCAAAACATACTGTCAGGCTGATTGATTTGCCCTACATTCACCAAGCTTTACAACGCAATGCCAATGTGAACGCTAAAGTAAAAAGACCATTCGTTAATCAATATGTATTTGAGGTAGTACTGTTATGACTAATACTGCTTCTGCCCAAACTGGAAACTTCTGGGACCTTGAGTTTGTCACGCCGCAACCGACACAGGATGCTGACCTACTCAGGCAACTAAATTTTGTTCCGGGTTTGAAAGAAATTCTCATGCTGCGTCAAGTCCATGCTCTAGAACACGCAACTGTTTGGGTTCTTGGTGAGCGAGGGAATCTTGGTAATGCCAATGGTTCAACAACGACTCGGCAGTCAGACAATGTAACTTTAGGAGGCTTATCCACTGACGAGGGTTTTTATCTCTATGGTCGGGTAAACCTAGCTGATTTGAGAAGAGCTGTTCCCACTGCCTTGCAGCGCCTTACAACAGGAGAATGGGACTTGGCAGTACATCCGCGTTGTGGCACTAATCTCTCTGTCGGTATGTTTTTAACCGCTGGGCTGGCGTTAGGCACTCATCTACTTCTGCCACGAGGTCCAATTGAGCAAATTATCGGTCTGGGTATAGCCGCAGCAGCAGCGACTCAACTAACCCCTGATATTGGTAGCCTTGCCCAACGATACCTGACAACCGCCATTCCTTTTAACCTGACAGTTGTGGACATTACGCCCACGTCCGATATCTGGGGGCGTCCGGCGCATTTCGTCCAAGTCCGGTGGCAGGAGTAGGCGCATTTTGAAATCGAGATTTTCGCTGAAAGCTTGGAAAATACGCGATTTTGCTAGCGATTCAGCCCCCAGTTCCACTCGCCAATCCCCAATCAGTAATAAAACTTAAAAGGCAGATTAAACAGATAGCCCACAACCAGTAGTACGCTGTAAAGCTAGAGCGCAAGGGAAAAAACTCTTATGGTTCAACGTGGTTCTAAAGTACGAATTCTCAGAAAAGAATCTTACTGGTTTCAGGATGTTGGCGTTGTCGCGACTGTAGACCAGAGCGGCATCAAATACCCAGCAATTGTCCGTTTCGAGAGAGTCAACTACGCAGGTGTCAATACCAATAACTTTGCTCTGGAGGAACTCCTAGAGGTTGAAGCACCCTCAGCCAAGACAAAACAAGTCTTGCAAACAGCGGGTGGCGGCAAAAGCACCCCCACAGACGAGAG
Source organism: Symplocastrum torsivum CPER-KK1 (assembly GCA_019358875.1). Taxonomy (GTDB): domain Bacteria; phylum Cyanobacteriota; class Cyanobacteriia; order Cyanobacteriales; family Coleofasciculaceae; genus Symplocastrum; species Symplocastrum torsivum. The sequence goes on along the minus strand of JAHHIF010000058.1, from coordinate 27,631 downwards.
AGTGCGTAAGACAGGTCAGGGTACTACAACCAATAATCCGAAAGCTCCTAAGGTACCAGAGGAACCGGGTGGTGACAAAGTTGTAGAAGGCGATCCTAATCAGGGAACGGAAGCGCGTTAAGACGTGCCAGAGTTACCTGAAGTTGAAACAGTCCGCCTGGGTTTAAATCAAGTAACCTTGAACCAGGTAATTTTGGGTGGCGATGTGTTGCTTGCTCGCACGATCGCTCACCCAATTTCTGTAGGTGAGTTTTTAGCACAGCTCAAGAACGTTACAATTACAGGCTGGCATCGACGCGGCAAATATTTACTTGCACAACTGAGTAAATTAAACTCAGGCGACGCTGGCTGGTTGGGTGTCCACCTGCGAATGACGGGTCAGTTGCTGTGGTTCAATCAAGAAGACCCATTACAAAAACACACGCGAGTGCGATTGTTCTTCCAAGGCAGCCGCGAATTACGTTTTGTTGACCTACGAACCTTTGGTCAGATGTGGTGGGTGCCACCCGATGTTGCTCCAGAAAGCATTATCACTGGTTTGAAAAGACTGGGACCAGAACCTTTTTCTGCTGACTTTTCAACGGAGTACCTAGCTAGAAAGCTGCGAAATCGTCAGCGTCCGATAAAAACTGCACTGCTGGATCAGGAGTTAGTGGCAGGTGTAGGAAATATTTATGCTGATGAAGCCTTGTTCTTGAGCGGTATCCCACCAGAGACGGTGTGTTCGGCTCTGAGTTTAGAGCAAATTGAGCGGATTCGCACATCAGTTATCCAAGTCTTGCAAGCAAGCATTGAGGTTGGTGGCACTACCTTTAGTAATTTTCTCAATGTACAAGGCATTAATGGCAATTACAGCGGAGTTGCCTGGGTGTATGGTCGCACGGGTGAGCCTTGTCGTGTCTGTGGCACATCGATTCAGCGCCTTAAGCTAGCAGGACGTTCATCTCACTTCTGTGCGAAGTGTCAGCGCTGATCAGCTTTTTGGTTATTGGTTATTAGTTGTTTGTCTTCTTGTGTCTTACAAACAATCAACAACAAAGAACGAATAACCCACAAAACGAGCGTAAAATGCTAAACAAAGGGATTGATCGCTTTACAATGAATCGGACATTATGGCAGACAAAATTAAAAAAGGGTCTTTGGTTCGTGCTATCCGCGAAAAGCTGGAAGGTAGCTTAGAAGAGCAAGCCAGTGATTCACGCTTTCCTCCTTACATATTTGAAACTAAGGGGGAAGTTGTAGATACCAGAGGTGATTATGCCCTGATCAAGTTTGGTCAGGTACCTACTCCCAATGTTTGGTTACGCATGGATCAGATAGAAGCCGTGGGTACTGCTGCCGCGTCTGACGCTTAGGACAAGTCATTTCAGTCGCGCTTCTTAACTCATGGCATCTTCCCCTATGTCCACCATTCCAGACACACGCAATCGTGTCGCAGTGATTGGCTGCGGTCGGGTCGGTAGCACTCTCGCGCAACGGATTGTAGAGAAGAATCTTGCCGATGTCGTGCTACTCGATATTGTAAATGGTCTGCCTCAAGCTCTTGCTCTGGATTTACTGGAGGCACGGGGAATTGAGCGTCATGATTGCCAAATTATTGGTACATGTGACTATGCCGAGACGGCTGGTTCTGCGATTGTTGTAATTACTGCTGGAAGCCCCCGGAAACCGGGGATGAACCGGGACGACCTGTTGCAGATTAATGCAAAGATTGTCGTGGAGGCAGCTAAAAATGCGATCCCTCACTCACCTGATGCTCTGTTAATTATTGTCACAAATCCCCTAGATATCCTAACTTATCTAGTATGGCAAGCGACTAATCTCCCGCCGCGTCGCGTCATGGGAATGGCCGGTGTTCTAGACTCAGCTCGATTCCAAACCTTTATTGCTATGGAATTAGGGGTTTGCGTCCGGGATGTCAGCGCCTTGGTTCTGGGAGGCTATGGGGATTTAATGGTTCCCTTGCCTCGCAACTCTACGGTTAATGGTATTCCCATTACTGAATTGATGGATACAGCTACGATTGAGCGTTTGGTAGAACGGACTCGCCACGGTGGTGCAGAAATTGTGGAACTCATGCAGACGGGTGGAGCCTATTTTGCACCCACCTCTTCCACCTGCTTAATGGTAGAAGCTATTCTAAAAAACCAGTCGCGCCAGGTTCCAGCATCTGCCTATCTTCAGGGCGAATATGATTTAAATGATATTTTTATAGGAGTTCCCTGTCGATTGGGCTGTCGCGGCATCGAACGAGTGATAGAACTCAATCTTACAGATGCTGAACACGAGGCTCTCAAATCGTCTGCTGAGTCAGTACGCCAAGGTATCAAAAAAGCATCCGAGATGCTTAAGAATTAAGAATTTAATTAAATAACTTACCTACTTTGTCCTTGAGGTTGGGTTGAGAGAAACCGATTTTCGCTCCCCTAGCTGCCCAATTTTGCCGGGAACTGGAACTTCAAAGTCCCCCAGAATTGAGGGATTTAGGGGGCATCCCAGGATTATGCAAGAAATTCCATGAAGCTACGCTCACAACGAAGGATAAAAGTAGTCTTTCAAGATAGGTTTACTATCACTCGTAGAGACGTTCCGCCGGAACGTCTCTACAAAGTTGCTAGTTGAGTGCTACTTGGTATTAATAGCCTGCTTCCTCTTCATATTCAGGGGCTTTTGTCTTCTCTGGAATGTTGACTCGTGGAGCTTTGTAAGGCTCAGGGTCATCATCATCATCCCAGGCATCACCCTCAACTTCGTAATCTTCGTACTCATCTACATAATCTTTCCCGTAGCGAGAAGGCTCGTTATACACTGGCTCCTCATAGCGGTTGAGCCGGGGCGTATCCACTCTCTCATCACCCCAGTTGTCTTCTTCGAGTTCTTGTTCCAGGTATCGGGGTGCGGGGGCTTGCCGACGTATCGGAATCGGCTCTGGTTCTGGCTCGTCTTGCCAATCATCCTCATCCCAGGATTCTTCTACTGGTGTCGCCGATTGGATAGGTTGAGACACAGGTGTACGAACAGGAATTCCCGTTCCTAGTTGATTCTCTGGTCGAGCGGTAGGAGTATAGTAGCCTTCCTCTTCTTCTCGCTCCCAAGGTGGTCTACCCACACCCAAACGCTCTAAAACGCCAACCGTTAGCTGAAGTAGCTGCTCTTCAGCACCTTCAAATACAATTAAGCGGTTTGGTCCGCTGCTGACAATTAAGTCAACTGGCAGCTCATAAGTACTAATAACTTGGTCAGGAATCTGCGGTAAGCCTAACGACGCAACAATCAACGAAGACACTTTGCCGTCTTCAATACTGAATTTAAAGCCTCTTACCCGACCGAGCATTTCGCCCGTTTCTGTAATGACTTCGCTGTTAATCAGGGTGCTGTAGGCGTCAACGTCAATATCTTCAATTACATCTTCGTCATCAACCAGGATCGTATCGCCAATCCGTCGAATGCTGCTCAGGAGCATATAGCGTGGCATCCCAGCAACCGAGAGCAAGTTATCTCGCAAACCCAGCGCTACCACTTCGCGCCGATCAATGTCTACCAAAAGCTCCTTAACGACTCCCAGGCGCTTGGCGCTGTCGATAGTGACTACCTGAGTATTTAAAATATCGGAACGTTGACGAATTATTTCAGTTGTCATTATGTTTTGCAATCCCGATCTCGATTCCTGCTGGAATATCAATATCAATATATTGAACGCTAAATCATGAAATTTAAGCTACCGAATTGCACGCTTAGGCGGCAATTTTAGCCCTAAGACTTGAGTATAAGCTCCTCTGGCTTGAGTAACACCGATTGTACGCTCAGAAGACTCGATCATAGGTCGGCGAAGACTTACAACAATAAATTGGGCTAAAGTAGCCTGTTGTTTGATCATTCTAGCTAATCGCTCGACGTTTGCCCCATCGAGAAACATATCAACTTCATCAAAAGCGTAGAACGGCGAAGGACGATAGCGCTGGAGGGCAAAGATAAAGCTGAGGGCGGTGAGAGATTTTTCTCCACCTGACATAGAAGCGAGTCTCTGCACAGGTTTACCTTTGGGGTGAGCCACTAAGTTCAGTCCACCATTGAAGGGGTCTTGAGGATCATCAAGTTGTAGGTAACCGTCACCATCGGAGAGTTCCGCAAAGATGGTTTGGAAGTTTTCATTAATGGCATCAAAGGCTTCTTTAAAGGCGCGAAACCTTAATGTTGTAAAGTTTTCCACTCGTAACAGAAGTTCAGTGCGCTCAGCTTCTAGAGTTGCTAGTTTCTCAGAAAGTTCTGATAAGCGAGTTGTTGTGCGTTCATATTCTTCTAACGCCAACATATTGACAGGTTCCATCGCTTGGAGGCGCTTTTGACCGTTTCGTATTTCTTTTGAAAGCTGTTCGAGTTGAGCAGCAAATGAATCAAATGTAATTGAGTCAGATGGCGCTAATTCAGATTCACTCAATCGTGTCTCTACAAGCAAGGGAACTTCTGGCAAGGGATCGGGTAACTCGGCTTGTTGGATTTGTAGTTGAGCTTGCAGGGTTGCCAGTTCTTCACGTCTTGCTAACTGGATTTCCTGGAGTTTTTGCAGTTGCCAGGACTGCTGTTGCTGTTGTAGGTTTTGTTCTCGCAGGTGTTGTTCTGCGCGATCGCGTTTCTGTTTTGTTTCTCCTAATTTTTGCTCTAGCTGCGTCAGTGATTCCTGCGTTTCCCTAATTTCCTCACTAACCGCTGATAGCTGAGTGCTGAATGCTGAGCGCTGCTCCTGTACAGATTGCTGTCTAGCGTGATACTCTTCTATCCGTCTGCGACCATCTGTAATTTTTTCAGCCGTGCGCTGCTGTTGATTTTCCAAATCTTGTAGCTGTTTTTCCGATCCCCGGAGTGCGTGTTCGCACTCTTTTAACCGAGATTCCCAGTCTTTGATGACGGTTTGAATGTGTTGCCACTCGCTGTGCGTTTGAGACTGCTCTAATTGGGCGAGTTGTTGGCGTAATCCAACAAGCTGAGTTTCTTGAACGGGTAACTCTACGGTTAGAGTTTGGAGACGTTCTTGAGCCGTGGCGAGTTCTTGCGTGTTTTTGGCAAGAAGCGATCGCACTTGCTCCTGTTGAGCCGTTAGATTCTGAATCTCCTTGTGTAACTGTTCCAAGCGCAACTCGTGTTCCTTCCGTTTCCCTCTTGCCTCCGCGAGTTCTTTCGTCAGTTGTTTAACTGAGGCGGAAGCTTGATTAACCAAGTCTCCACAGCGATTTAAAACCTGTTCAATCTCCTGAAGGCGCCTTCTTAATCCAGCCAATTCAGCAGATTCGCCAGCATCACTGGTACCGAAGTGCAAACCAGAACGCTGGGTACTACTACCACCTGTCATTGCGCCACTGCTTTCCAGGATTTCGCCTTCTAAGGTAACAATACGATGTTTGCCTAAATAAGGACGAGCCGCATGGAGGGTTTCAAAGACAACCGTTGTGCCGAAAACGTAGGCGAAGACGTTCTGGTAGCGGGGTTCGCAGTCAATCAGGTTAACTGCATAGTCAATGAAGCCGTTTGCATAGCCCAGGGCTGCTGTATCTGAGAATCTAGGCGGTTGGATTTTGTTGAGTGGTAAGAAGGTTGCTCTCCCCGCACGCTTTTGTTTGAGCAACTCAATTCCTGCCGCCGCAACACCATCATCTTCGACAATCAAGTTTCCCAAACGCGCACCTGCTGCCGTTTCTAAGGCTAGCTGATAGCGGGGTTCCACGCGACCCAGTTGGGCAACTAATCCACAAACACCTGGTATTCCGGTTTGGAGGATAACCTTGGTGGCATAGGTGCCTTGAGCTTCTTGTTCTGCTTGCGCTTGGGCTTCTAGTTTATCGAGTTGGCGTTGCTTGTCTCGTTGTTCGGCAAGTAGTCGAGTTTGAGTTTGCTGCTGGATTTGGAGTTCTTGTTCTGTTGCCGCAAGTGATTTTGCAAGTGATTGGATGGCTTCAGAAGAGGCAGTTAATTGTGCGTCTAAATCCCTAGACTGAGCTTGTTTCGTCGCAATTTCTGGTTCTAGGGTTTGCAAAAGCTGGGTTTGTTCCTCGATGACACGACTAAGCTGGCTCTGACGCTCTTGCAACTGCGCTTGCTCGGTGCGTTGTGGATCAATCGTTTGTAATAACGTTTCAATCTGGCGGCTAAGGGCAGTTTGTTGCTGTACCCAAGCTTCCGAGGCAGATGCGATCGCATTTGCTTGTTCCCGACTTTGGTTGAGGGATTCTTGAGCTTCGTCGCGTTTGGCACGTAGAGACACGATTACACTTGTCTCTACACGATGTTTCTCTTGGGCTAGCTGTTGTAAGGTTTGCTCGTGCTGTTGAATTTCCTCTTGTGTTCGTTTGAGTTGACGCTCAGTTTGTTGCTGCTTATCTGCTAGTTCCTGTTGTCGGATTTCGAGTTGGCGCCGTTCAGCTTCCTGGGTAGCGAGGATTGAGGCGACAGCTAGCTGTTCTTCTTCTCCCAAACTTTTAACATGGGCGTTTAGCTGGTCAAGTTCTGCTGTCGCTTGGCTAATTCGGGCTGTTAAATGGGTTAGTTGCTCATTTAGCTGAATTTCTTCGTGTTCCCCTGTCTCGATCTGAGCTTTGAGTTTTGACTCTTGTTGTTGAAGCGATCGCCATTTTAGTACAGCTTCCCACTGCTGTTTTTCTTGGAGTTCAGCGCGGAGTTTCTGGTATTTCTCAGCTTTAATGCGATCTTGGCTTAAGCGATCGCGTTGAGCAACCAGTTCTTTTTCAATAATTCGGCAACTGTCCTCCCGCTCTTTTACCATGTCCAGCGTTTGTCTAGTCTGAACAATTTTGCGATCAAAGGCAGCAACACCAGCCAACTCATCAATAATCTCTCGACGTTCGCGTGAGTTCATCGAAATGATGCTGGTGACATCCCCTTGCAGCACAACGTTGTAACCCTCTGGATAAATCCGCAGACGGTTGAGCTGTTCGTGAAGTTCACTGAGGTTGCAGGGTTCGCCGTTGATGTAGTAGTTCGAGGTGTAAGTACCTTGCTGAGTGACTCGCAGCCGTCGCGTCACACTCCACTCTTTTGCTACCTTCTCTTGCCCCTTCTTGTGAATGAGGGATTCGGGGAGGTCAGATTCTGGATTTTCCAGTTTCCCCTTCTCTGTACCCTCCTCATCCTCGTCTAAGAGAACATCCGGTGCATCCGACAAATCAAACGTAACAGTAACACTGGCTTCAACAGTACCCCGACGCTCCCTGTCGTGGTTGACCAAATCAGGAAGGCGTTCTGCTCGCATTCCCTTAGAACTGGCAAGACCAAGGCAAAATAGTAAGGCATCTAGAATATTCGATTTACCTGACCCGTTTGGTCCAGAAACAACCGTAAATCCAGGCAGCAGAGGAACCGCTGTCGTACCGCCAAAGGATTTGAAGTTGGTGAGTTCCACTCGCTTGACATGCACCATAGGCGCTAGCTTGACTGTGTTTTATGCAGTGGTACAAGTGTTCAGGGTAACAATTCTCAACAGGTTAGCACGGGTATTGAGGAGATGAAAGATGGTTCATACCGTACTTTGAGGAGGAACTTGCCAAAATTTCGAGTTGAGAGGGGCACTAATGCGATCGCGTTAGCGTTTGCGTAGCAGGGTGGGTCAGTAGCAAAGCAGAACGTAGTTCAGCGCTGCCACCTAAAAGCGATCGCTTTCAGTTGTCGTTAATTCTATGGAGTGTGATGAAGAGCAGATTCTGCTATCCCAACACTTCATCCACCATAATCTCAATATCAGGAAACGCTTGTATCGCTATGGTTTGACCCCGATGGAACGTCTGAACGCTTTGGTAACCCGTAGGCGAAGGTTGTCGATAAACTTCAATGTACTGCTTGTTGATATCCACTAGCCAAACTTCAGCAATGTTGTCTTTAGCGTAGAGGGGAATCTTCACCTCGCGGTCAAATTTGGCGGTAGTATCTGCCACTTCTACGATTAGAAAAATATCTTCGGGCTTGGGATGCTCTGACTCGTAGAAATCTGGACGCGGTTGCAGCAAGGTTAGATCAGGTTGGGGTTCGGAGGTATCATCTAATTCAATTGGATTCTGCGGCCAGACGATTGCTGTCTCTCCCAGACGAAGGGTGAATAGCCTGGTAAGACGCGCAACACACGAAGCATGTCGTCTGCCAATAGGGGACATTTCGATCACCTCTCCTTGAATAAGTTCCACCCGGTCATTCTCAGTGAGAATACCGGACTCCGCCATTTTGTGGTACTGCTCTACCGTAAATTTTCGCCGAAGTAACTGCACAGACATTGCCACCTCTACTGTTTGCTGCAAGTCTACACTCTACAAGAGCGATCGCTCTTCCTATCCTAGGCTGTTTGTTGGTTGAGCGATCGCGTCCTCTTCCCCTACGATTGCTCCTCATCCTCATCTGATTCATCCAAGTACAGTCGAATAAACTCCGCCGCAGCCGCCTGATCAATCTTCTGAAGTCCCTTCCTAATTTCAAGGATTGCATCACCGCCTGGATCTCTATTTTCATTCACCCATCGGTTAATACTAGAACGCCCAATTCCCATCGCCACCGCCAATTTATTTTGGCTAATGCCATAGGATTCAACACCTGCTTTAGCACTGTACCTGCTTTTCCCATGCCCTTGATTGTGTCAAAGGATTATAACCACGTAAATGTTGACAAAGATCGACATCTGGATAAGACCAATAGTGTCGCACTTTGTCAACAGCGCTATCACAAGAAAAGTAGGTAAATCCCAATGACAGAAGACTTTATTCCTGACTTAGACCAAACCCCCGGCTCTGAAACGCCTTTCCCAGGCAATACATTATCAGAACCCAACCGAGTCCCCCTCAAAATCCTGGTCATCAGTTCTCCCAAAGGTGTCACCAACACCATTCATACGTTCTATCGCCTTGGATACGCTCAAATCAGCGAATGGAGCAAGCCACAGCCTACCCAGACTCCTGGTGAAGTGATGAGCGTTCTCAGTCGCCGCATTCCTATTGACTAATCTCTATAAAGTGCGATCGCACGACTGGAAGCCATCTGGAAGCAACGATATATTTATCTATTCTGCAATCAGCAGAACTAGAAATGCGCTCGCACGAACAACGAGATAGCTATATCTAGCATCTAGCATTTAACTGATAATCAAGGGAGAAAAAGCGATCGCTAAAAATGACTACAAATCTAGACGCTAGAAATCTCTCTTTAGAAGATGTTCATCATTTTTTGAGATATGAAGAATATTCCAATGGTGCAATTACATCATTACTCTCCCTAGAACCTGTAACAGAACTTGAACAGCAGGAACTCTCGCGAATCCGTACTCTTTTTCGGAGCTATTACGCCAGCCGTAAGATTTCTGAAGGACAAGTTAAATTTTTACTACTTGCTCCGTTGATGTGGCTAACTGGGTTCTACCAGACCAACATTAAGATAACTCTCGAAGAAAATATTGCTGATATTTCCATTGAAGATGAAGACACAATCATCAAAGGGCGGATGGATATCTTAGCTGTTAACCGAACTGAAGCGAAAAGCACTACTACACCCTTTTGGATATTGGTGATTGAATCTAAAAATAGTAGTGTTGAAGCCCTAGAAGGTTTGCCTCAATTACTGACTTACGCCTATAAAAGTCTAGAGAATCAAGAATTAGTTTGGGGGCTGACTACCAATGGAGTCCGTTATCAGTTTGTGTATCTTCAACAAGGGAACCCCCCAACTTATCAGATCTTGCCGGAAGTGAACCTGCTAGACTCTGAACGCTCGATCCAGTTGTTGCAGATTTTGAAGGCAATCTGCAAGTTCAACCCAAGATAAGCGATCGCTTTCCTCCTCTCTCTTGCTGAATAGTGACCGCCTCTCCTACCAGGGCTTAGAATAAAAAAGATGCTATGGAATTTTTGCTTAGATTGGATAAAGCTCCGGCTAGGCTGGGTGCTGTCAAATTCAATATAGATATTTCGGGTGCTAACTTTACGCAGTTGACCCGTGTACTTCATTAATGCTTCGCACTCCCCATAACATATGTTCATAGAGGAAAAAACTCAGACACCGGAGCTAAGAGGGCACCGTACTCTCGCAGCGATCGTGTTTACAGATGTCGTCAGCTATAGTGCGTTGATGGCAGCCCACGAGGATTACACTTTGGACTTGCTTCGTCGGGACTTCCAACTGATCAACGAACTATGTCATCGCTTTGAAGGCAAAGTACTCAAAACCATCGGTGATTCATTACTAATGTACTTCTCCAGTGCTGTCAAGGCAGTGGCTTGCGGTCAAGAAATCCAATCGAGCTTAGCGACACTTGCGGCTAACCTAGCCCCAGAAGATGTCTTAACTCATCGTATTGGTATTCATTTGGGGGATGTGTTTTTCAATGGCAGCGATGTCATGGGCGATGGTGTTAATGTGGCAGCGCGGTTGCAAGCGGAAGCGCAACCGGGAGGAATTTGCCTGTCGCAAACCGTCTACGAGGTTGTCAAAAATCCTCTGGCGCTAAAAGCAACTGACTTAGTGCAAAGAAAGTTAAAAAACCTTCCCGAATCTATCTTGGTTTACCACATTCCTCCACTCTACCCCACTCCATTTACAACACAGTGGGAACTTAACCAGGCACAGGTTCACGCGGAACTTAGTCGCAACGAAGCTAAGTCAGTTATTTACTCATCTGGACAATGGGTTTTGTTGAATGAACACTTTTTCCAAATTGAAACATACAGTCAGAATCCCGATGGCAAACTGACAATTCAAATTCCTTCTAAAAGTGTCGAAGATGATGCTGTAATCCAGTTGCTTCGCCCTAACCTTGAGCAGTCGCAGTCGGTGAAGTTTGCTTACCAAAATGACGGGATGCTCGTTAAAGTCAAGGGTGTAGAAGCCATATCCAGAGAAGATTACAAAATTTGGACACTCACCCTTGAACCGAAAAACCTCAAGGCTAATGGTTATCCGCTTGAGCAATCCTCTAAAGGACCAAAACAAGTCTATTCGCCAGATGACATAGCTAAGTTGAAAGTCAGGCGGCTTTTACTCAATGACCCACCAAAACTGCTAATGCTGAGGGATGCTCAGATGTTCAGCCCAGCTTTAGCGGAACGTGAAAGGCTGGAGAACTTAATCAAAGGTAGTGCTACCCCAATTAGTGTTGAAGATTGCGTGATTCAGTCTCTATATCCCAGGTATAAGGATAGACCAGGGGTGTTTCTAGAACTTGCCCGACTTCAAGCAATTTTCTTTCTAAAAGCAGCAGGTATTGTTGAGCAAGTACAAGAACTGGCTGTAGGACCAATTTCTCAAGGCAAGGTTCATGTCCGGTTTCGAGGAAAAAGACGGCAAGCTCAGAGCGAACTCGCGGTAATTGAAGTAGAAGGCGACTGTCTTCTTGTGAATGAGGGCTAATCAACCCGCTTTTGAGGGTTGCCAGAACTCTCAAACTGTTCCATTAAACAGTTTGCAATGCGAGCAGCCGCTCCTGGCTCACCCATCCGCTGACGACCATTCTCTCCGATTAGCTGTAGCCAGTCGGGGTCACGAAACAACTGCTGTACTACACTGGCAACCTTATCTGGGTGTTCCACCAAGATTAATGATGGTCCTAATAAACGAGTTTGCGCTTCGGCAAAGGCGGGGGTAAATTGAGGGCCTTTTCCAGGAATTGCGATCGCAGGTTTTCCCAGTCCCACAAACTGCTCTGTTGCTGTTCCTGCCATTGCAATGCAGCAGTCACCTTTGAGCAAGCAGAGGTTATAGTCATCAGTCGTCAAAATCAACGTTGCATTGTTTTTGGTAAACGCTAAAGCAGTTGGGTCATTAAGTTGGAGAGTAGACACACTCAATTCAAGTGGTTGCTCTACCCAACCTTGCGCTTCTAGCGTTTGGCGTAATGGGTCAAAACTTAACGCTGGAGTAATGGCACCAAGAAACAAAAGCGATCGATCAGAAAACGTTTCAAAGAACCCAGCCGTTGATCGCACGATTTTCTCCCAATTCTCATAAGCCTCTGGCGCTCTGGAACCAGGTAATAGCGTCACAATAAGCGATCGCTGCATTTCCTTCAATTCAGCGTCGGGTTCATAAAAAATCGGTGCCGGATTTTTTGGATAAATTCCATCCATCATCGGATTACCCAGATCAAACGCTGGGATAGACCACTGCTGTAAGATTTCCGTTGTCAGCTTGTCTCTCGGAAATACCGCCTTGCAACGTCGATGACTCATTAACCAGCGTTCCCAAGGTAGATAAGCTGACCCAGACCAACCTTCCCAACGCGATCGATTAGGCAACCATCCCGCTTCATCTCGCAAATAGTATTCAGATTTAGCGGTACCGACAAAGACGTAAGGTGCCCCGCTCAACCAAGCAAATAACAAGGGAACAATATCCCCGACCGCTAGTATGACTCCTCCTCTTTTAGCCCACCGACGAACTGCTTTAAATTGCGCCCAAGTGAGTTGCAGTAAGCCACCCTGTAAATCTCGTAGTAGCTGACGCCCTTCCATATAAATAAAGCCGCCGGAAGGCATCGTCCGCACCGAGCCAATCATCGGAATGTCTAGTTGAGTATAAGCTCGTCCTTCACCCACTAACGGCAAAGCTGCCAGTTCTGGGGCAGCTTGGTGATGCTGCAATTCTTGGCAAATTCGGACGGCAATGACATCCTCTCCGTGACCATTACTAAGGCACAGCAGCTGCATAATGGGTGATTAGTTTTTTAACGGTTTTTAACATCGAAAAATTAACCACTGAGCATCAGTGGCATCAAAAATTCGTATCAAGCATTAGTGATCATACATTCACTTGTATGTTCGCGCCTTTTTCTGAGCAATTGTACCTGTTCTGCTCGAAAAAGCCCTCTGCCTTTTGCCTTCTGCCTTTCGCCATAAGTCACGCCTCATTCTGTCAAGACCTGCCAACATTTCTCAAGTTAGCCTCATCGGGTGTGGCAGATGCAGAGGTGGCACAGCCCTTGGAACTTAACGATTTAAGCAACGGTCACGTTAAACAAAAGCAAGCAATTTTTAACGGATCGGACTAGCGATCGAGGCTATTTTTATGCTAAACAGAGCTGTTGCAATTTCCACATTAGCACTCCTCGCGGCTGGAGAGTTAAATCACCAAGCGATCGCGAGTCCAGATGTTGTTAGTTCAACCCCGGAACCCGCAGCAAGAAGCTATGTCGTTCCTGTTGAAGCCTCTCCAGCACCACAACCTTCTACGGCAGTCGCTTCACCCGAAGTGGTTGTGACACCAGAATTTGCTCAAATTACCCAAACACCTGTTAGCGCAACGGCTTCTGATCTGCCGATACAGTCAACCCCAATATTAGCTCAGTCTACGAGAGCCAATACCAATGTAGTAGTAACCACAACACCAGCGTCTACCCAACCAACAAGAACGCCTGTTAACTCTATAAATCCACCATCAGGAACTACCACTACCTCAACAACTATTAATACCCAAGCTCAGGCAACCCAAACACCTGCTAGAGCTGTGGTTTCTAATGATTTAGCCGTTACTGCCGTTGATGTTCAGGTAAGGGGGGTAACACAAGAATTACAGCAAGTTGTTTTAAACACAATCGGCACTCGTGCTGGCGGTTCAACCAGTCAAAGCCAGCTAGATAGTGACGTTGCAGCAATTTTGAACACAGGTTTATTTGCCAATGCTCGTGTGTCCACTTCTCAAAGTCAAGATGGATTGAGCGTAGTTTACCAGGTAGAACCAGTCATTTTGCGATCGCTTCAACTCTCTGGTAACCAAGTTCTCACCCCAGCGGTTGCTAATGACTTCTTCAAATCTCAAATTGGACAACCCATTAGCCCAACGGCAATGCGCCAGGGTATTCAACAGCTAAGCAAATGGTACACCGACAACGGTTATACTTTGGCACAAGTACTAGACGCACAACCATCACGCAATGGTGTTGTCACAATTGCGGTAGCTGAGGGTGTCATTGGTGACATTAATGTCCGTTTTCTGGACAAAGAGGGTAAGCCAGCTGAAGGGCGTACCCGTGAAGACTTCATCAGGAGTGAGTTAAAGCTCCAACCGGGTCAAATATTCCGTGTAGATGTAGCGCGGCAAGACTTACAGCAACTCTATCAATTAGGGCTGTTTGACAACGCCAATGTTGCCTTAAATGGCGATGCCAGAAATGTTGATGTAACTTACGAACTCACCGAACGACCTGCCCGTGGGGTAAATGTGGGTGGTGGCTACAGCGGTAGTACTGGTGTCTTTGGCACCATCAGTTACAAAGACCAAAATTTAGGTGGAATCAACCAGCAATTAGGACTCAACGTTCAGGCTAGTGGTCGCGATTTACAATTTAACGGCAATTTCACTGACCCTTATCGTGCTAGTAACCAAGACAAGCCAGGATATAGCGTTGATGTCTTCCGCCGTCGAAGTGTATCTACGGTCTTTGATGATAATTTTGCGAATGATATTGAAGCGGAGGATTATGATGAACCCAACCAAGGACAATTTGGTGCTGGCGTTAGGTTAAGCAAACCAATTGATGATTGGCAAGCCTCGGTGGGCTTGAACTACACCCGCACCAGCATTCGCGATGACGATGGCAATATTATCTCAGTAGATGCCTTGGGGAAGCCTCTCTCCTTTAGTGGAACTGGTATTGATGACTTGATTACTGTATCTGCTGGGGTAACAAAAGACCAACGGAACAATCCCGTTAATCCCACTCAAGGCTCCGTCCTGAGTCTCAGTACAGAACAGTCAATCCCTGTTGGGAATGGCAATATTTTCATGAATCGTCTGCAAGCCAATTATTCACAATACACACCTGTTGACTTGTTGGGTGGTGATAAACCCGAAGTGCTGGCGTTTAATGTCCAGGGTGGTACAACGATTGGTGATTTGCCACCTTATCAAGCCTTTAACCTGGGTGGTATCAACTCAGTACGGGGTTATGGCACGGGTGACGTCGGTAGTGGGCGCACCTATGTCTTAGCATCGGCTGAGTATCGTGTGCCTCTCTTCAATCCAGTTGGTGCGGTTCTGTTTGCAGACTTTGCCTCTGATTTAGGTACAGGTGACACGGTGCCGGGAGAACCGGGAATTGTGCGTGGGAAGCCAGGAACCGGATTTGGTTATGGAGCAGGTTTACGGGTAGATTCCCCAATTGGCATCATTCGCGCTGACTACGGTTTCACTGACCAAGGCGATAGCCAACTCCAGTTCGGAATTGGTCAACGGTTCTAAGGTCTTAATGGAGTGGCTGTGAGGTAGTGGGTGGAGATCGAGTAAAGGATGTATTTGTCAAGTCTTCCTTTACCCCATCCTTCCAAACGTCGTTCCCTTCAAGTGGAACACTGGGTTTTACGGGAGTCAGCACAGCCACGATCACTGCCTTAATCAAAAACAGAGTGAGGATGGCTTGCCTGATGATAGACCACGTTGAGATACGCTACGGAGATGGGGAAGGTGGCGACGCTTTCGGAGGCGCTGCTGAACCACTAGGTAAGGACAAGTCAACACCAGTTCCCCGATCATAAATCTCTATATTCCACTGCCCTGAGCGATTAGACTCAAAGGCAACAAAGCGACCATTACCGCTAATCGTCGGATGACGGACTTCTGCCAAGATATTTTCCGTTAAGCGTTTAGCTTCAAAGGTTTGGCGATCGTAGACAAAGACATCCGGCTTACCCAACTGCTCAGAAATATAAACGATGTAGCGACCATCAGCACTGATGTCTGGCTGTTCTTGGAGCGTATTTAGCTGATTCAGTCCAGGCAAATCCACGAGACGCCGTTGCTGCATATCGTAGAGATAGATGCTTCGCTGTGCCAGACGATCAGAGGCAAAGACTAAGTAGCGCCCATCGTAAGAATAGCTGGGTTCTTGGTCAGCAGCGGAACTATTGAGGCTTGCACCCAGGTTTTGAGTCGGCGGCGTTACAAAGCCACCCGAACCGAAGCCACCCCAAAGGGAACCGCCACAACTTGCCAATCCAATTACTAAACAAAGCGCTAAAACCTTGAGGGACGTACGATTCCAGCTAGGACAGCACTTCATCATTCGGGGACGGTAAAGGGCAGCAGTTGACATCGTTCAAGCAAACTTTGCCCCACTGCAAAGCCCAACGTACCAATGCCACCCGATTATCTGTTGCTGTCTTCGTGAGGATGTTGCTGATGTGGTTATCAACTGTGCGTTTACTAATTTCTAGCTGCTGGGCGATTTCATGATTGGTTAAACCTGCGGCTACTAGTTCTATAATTTGTACTTCGCGGTCTGAAAGAGACGCGGGGGTATAAGATTCGCCACCAGCCATAGGTATTTTGCCCTTGGTATATCTACTTACTATTTTAGAGGATTGTTAATAACGTCTGCGTCTGAATAATCCTTATTAACACGCTCTGTTAAATTTTTAGGTGCAAAGGCTTGCCGTTGAGTGAGTTAAGGAAGAAAGTAGGGGAGGCAGGAAGCAGGGGGAGAAAGAGCTAGAGAAAAATAGTTCTCCTATTCTCTCTACTTCTTGTTTTCGATCTTGACTTTATTGGTGATATCTCTTATTAGGGGATGAAGCCTTTGTTTAGTCTGAAAAAGTTGAGCTGGATCTAGCCGTGACCAAACCGCGTGTACTCTGCCTTGGTGAAATATTGTTTGACCTTCTAGCTGATCAGCTAGGGCGATCGCTTGAAGAGGTTGAATCTTGGACGCCTTATCCGGGAGGCGCTCCTGCTAATGTTGCTTGTGCCTTAGTTAAGCTAGGCACTCCGGCTGGTTTTTTGGGTTGTGTGGGACAAGATGAGCCTGGAGATACTCTGGTACAGCTATTGCAGGAGGTTGGGGTAGACAGCATGGGTGTCCAGCGCCATCCCACAGCACCGACACGACAAGTTTATGTGGTGCGTACTGAAAAAGGCGATCGCGAATTTGCAGGTTTTGGCGGCTTAGACACAACCCAATTTGCGGATGCCTTCCTCCAAGCGTCACAGATACCCGAATCCTTATTTGAAGAGGCTGAAATTTTAGTCTTGGGAACCCTGGAGTTAGCCTATCCCCAAAGTCGTGACGCGATCGCAAAAGCGCTGCAATTTGCCGAGCAGTATGATGTCAAGATTTTCTTGGATATCAACTGGCGTCCAGTCTTTTGGCCTGACACTAATGCCGCAAAGCCGCTAGTTCAAGAACTTTTCAAGAAAGTTGATTTCCTCAAACTTGCGAGGGAAGAAGCTGAGTTGTTCTTCGACACTACTGATGCAGGTGCGATTACCCATCGTCTGGGTTCAGTAGAAGGTGTCCTAGTCACCGATGGAGATCAAGGCTGTTCCTACTGTCTCAATGACCATGAAGGCAAGTTTCCCGCGTTTGAAGTGGATGTTAAAGATGCCACGGGTGCCGGAGATGGCTTCGTTGCTGGTTTCCTTCATCAGCTATGTCACCAGGGACTTAAGGGCTTTGAGACGTTTGAATCTACAACGAATATCATTAAATACGCCAGTGCGGTGGGGGCATTAACAACACTGAAACCTGGTGCGATCGCGGCTCAACCTACAGCCTCAGAAGTGGAATTGTTTCTTAAAGACCTTGGTGAATTATGAGGTTAAAGGCTGAATTACTCTGACTGCGCTACCTAGTGCAGTCAGTCAAACGGTAGACGGTTTATTTTTATGCCCAACTGCTGTCTGCGTTCTGGCGACCGAAAGGTAGCAAGGGGCGAGAATCCCCCACTTCTTCAAGTGGCTTGCATTCAGGTGGGGTTGAATCCCCATCTGAATATTCCCTTCTGCCTCCTGCCTCCCGCCTTCTGCCCTCTGCCTTCTTCACACTTCTAGATATATTTGTTCTGTAGTCAATTCCTTAAAAATTGCAGCTTTCGTTCTAACTGTGCTATTGTTATCTATTGTTCGGACGCATAGCTCAGTTGGTTAGAGCACCACGTTGACATCGTGGGGGTCACTGGTTCGAGTCCAGTTGTGTCCATCTCAAAGCATTGTTATAGCGTAGACTGAGGGTTCTAAAGCTCAGTCACTTCAGCAAATACTTGCGTTTTTGAGTATGACTTGAGTATGATAATTCTGACCTCCACGATATCATACTCAAAGAATTAGAGATGGCAACTAAAACGCAGGTAGCCTCTACTGGTAGAGCTAGCAAAGGGAATGTGTCTGTAGAAGCATTCCAGAATCGTTTAAGACTGAGATTTCGAGTTAATGGCAAGCAGAAGGCTTTCTCCCTTGGATTAGCAGATTCTCCCGAAAATAGAAAGCTTGCAGAACTACAAGCTCGTCAGATAGAACTTGACATCATCTCAGGTAACTATGACTGTACTTTACAAAAATACAAACTACAAACACAGGTTGCAGCTCAGCAGAAAGTAGAGAAAAGAGTCACTATCAGTGAACTATTCAATGATTTTATTGACACTAAGACTAAAGATGTTTATAGTCGCACTCTCGAAAAATATCAAGCTACTCTGAACTACCTAAATCAGTTTGAATGTCAGGATGGAATGAACCAAAA
Organism: Symplocastrum torsivum CPER-KK1; assembly: GCA_019358875.1. Taxonomy (GTDB): domain Bacteria; phylum Cyanobacteriota; class Cyanobacteriia; order Cyanobacteriales; family Coleofasciculaceae; genus Symplocastrum; species Symplocastrum torsivum. The sequence continues at coordinate 9,147 of JAHHIF010000058.1, read as the reverse complement.
ATGTCTAGGAGATAAACCTGCTTGTTTTTTAAGTGATACTTGTGCTGAACAGTTTACAGACTGGTTGAGAGATAAAAACTCTGAAAGAGTACTAAAAGAGCGTTTAGGCTTGCTCAATGCCTGTTGGGAGTGGGCAATGAAAAAACAAATTGTAGAATATAATCCTTGGAAAAATTTACAAAAGCGTATAAAAGTTGCTCCAAAACAATCGCCAAAACCCTTTACTAAAGATGAAGTTCAGGCAATTATAGAAGCATTTAAAAATGAGCCTTATTATAAGCACTATGCAAGTTATGTGCAGTTTCTATTTTCTACGGGTGTACGAACTGGTGAAGCTATAGGTTTGTGCTGGAAGCATATATCAGATGATTTCTCTACTGTCTGGATTGGTGAAAGTTTAACGAAAGGAGTAAGAAAATCTGCTAAAAATAACAAGGCTCGTACAATCCCTGTCAGTCGCAACCTCAAGAATTTGCTCCAATCTATAAAGCCAGAAAACGTTAATCCAGATGCTCCAGTGTTCGTGACTCGTCAAGGGAATGCATTAGATGAACATAACTTTAGCCGTCGTGCATGGCAAACCATTTTAACTCGGTTAGGTATTCCTTATCGTAGACCCTATAACACAAGACATACTTTTATATCTCATTGTTTAGAAGCTGGTTTAAATCCTGTAGTAGTAGCCTCTATTACTGGACATGACGTAAAAGTTCTTTATCAGGACTATGTAGGTTTAGTATCTAGTTCATCATTACCGGAGTTGTTTTAATTCTCTATTGAGACGAAAAGAATTGATATTTAACTATTTAGAAATTAAAACATGACAGGTTCAACAGCAACACTGCTAATTTCCTGCCCTGACCAACGCGGACTCGTCGCCAAATTTGCTAATTTTATCGACTTCAATGGCGGCAATATTATTCATGCTGACCAACACACTGATTTCGCCACTGGGCTGTTTCTCACCCGAATTGAATGGCAACTTGATGATTTTAATTTGCCGCGTGAGTTGATTACACCTGCCTTTAATGCGATCGCAAAACCCCTAAAAGCTAATTTCTCGTTGCACTTTTCAGACAAAACTCCCCGTCTGGCAATTTGGGTTAGCCGCCAAGATCATTGCCTGTTTGACTTGGTTTGGCGACATAAAGCCAAAGAATTTTTTGCTGAGATTCCACTTATTATCAGCAACCACACTGATTTAAAAGATGTCGCCGCTCAATTTGGCATTAACTATCACTACATTCCCGTTACCAAGGAAAACAAAGCTGAGCAGGAAGCCAAACAGCTAGAACTCCTGCATCAGTACAACATCGATTTAGTGATTCTTGCTAAATATATGCAAGTTCTCAGCCCAGAATTTATTCACCAATTTCCTCAAGTCATCAACATTCATCATTCCTTTCTCCCCGCCTTTGCAGGGGCAAAGCCTTACCACCAAGCGCATGAGCGAGGTGTTAAAACCATTGGTGCAACAGCTCACTATGTCACGCCTGAATTAGATGCAGGACCAATTATTGAGCAAGATGTTGTGCGAGTCAGCCACCGGGACAGCGTTGCTGACTTGATTCGCAAAGGGAAGGACTTAGAACGAGTTGTTTTAGCAAGAGCAGTACGCTTACACCTGCGCCATCAGGTGCTGGTTTATGGCAATCGGACAGTAGTATTTGCTTGAGAAGAGCATTAGAAATTTGTGACTTGAGGGCTGTTATCGCTTAAAAGGCATTAACAACCACGAAAGAAGTTTTGGGGTTGGACGAGGATTTTCTATAGGCAAGATTGTTCCGTCAGGCATTATTGCGCCACTCCAATCAGTACCGCTCAAATTAGCTGCACTAAAGTTTGCTTCACTCAAGTTTGCCCAGCGTAAGTCAGCCTTTTTCAGGTTAGCCCAAGCTAAGTCTGCCCCCCGCAAGTCTGCTCCAATTAAGTTGACTCGGCTTAAGTTTGCCCAATTTAGGTTTACTCCCCGTAGATTAGCCCCCCGCAAGTCTGCTCCACGTAAGTCTGCCCAAATCAGGATTTCATCACTAAGGTTAACTCCTCGAAAATTACGTTCTCCTGCTGCATAGCGTTGCAACAGTTCATCTGGAGTCATTTTTTGAGCGCAACCTGCCCTAAGTGCATGGCTAGAAGCGTTGGATTCGTAGCGGACGCTACCCTGAAAATCCATATATCTCGTTTCCACAGAGTTGACAAAGTTCATCCTCAGGCGTTTCTTTCAAACAGTCGATGAAATAAGTCATACCAAAGGGTGAACTTTATCGCAGGAAATCGGTAGCTATATCAGTCAAAAGCGTGACATCATCTTCAAGGTATCGTGACTTGAAGTCAAACTTATTTGTGACGGGTGTCACAAGTTGAGAGTATCTCCTCAATCGCAGGCTAGGAGGTTGATAGATGCCTTCCCTTCAGGAAGCCTATCTTTAGTTTTTTCAATGCACCAAATAGCGAAAAGGCAAGGATGATCGTTCCTTTGACCTTTCTCCACAAACCTATGACAGGTAGGGAATAAATGCGATCGCATTTATTCCCTACCAAAGGCGATCGCACTAGTTTAATGAGATTAGTGTTATGAACTGAGTCGATGATTGAGGGCGTTTTGTCTTAAGGCGATTAGACTTTAGCAACCTTTCTAGAGAGAGTTAGGATTTCAACACCGTCTTGAGTCACTGCTACGGTATGCTCAAATTGAGCAGAAAGCTTACGGTCTTTCGTGAGAGCCGTCCACTGATCAGCGAGAACCTCAACTTCCCAGGTACCTTCATTAATCATTGGCTCAATGGTGAATACCATTCCAGGACGAAGGCGCTTGCCCTTTCCTCTTGTGCCATAGTGAGGAACCTGGGGCGCGGTATGGAAAATATTGCTAACGCCGTGTCCAACGAAATCTCGGACTACAGAAAACCCTTGTGCCTCAGCATATTCCTGAATTGCTGCACCAATGTCTCCAATCTTTGCTCCTGGCTTAACTTCAGCAATGCCGACATCTAAACACTTTTGGGTCACCTCAACCAACTTTTTCGCCATGGGAGAGGGAGTACCGACAAAGAAGGTTTTGGAGGTATCGCCGTAATAGCCATCGAGAATTGGCGTAACATCAATGTTGATGATGTCACCCTCTTTAAGGATTTGTTTGGCATTCGGGATGCCGTGACAGACAACCTCATTTACACTAGTGCAGATGGACTTAGGAAAGCCGTGGTAGCCAAGAGGGCCGCTTTTTGCGCCACGACTTTGTGTCCAGCGTTCAGCCTCATCATTCAGCTCTAATGTGCTAACTCCTGGCTTCACCATCGTTTCCAGGTGGTCTAGGAGTTCAGCAGCAAAGCGCCCAGCCTGACGCATTTTTTCTATTTCTCGGCTCGATAAAAGAACGATGGTTTCTGATGCCATGAGTTTCTATTCCAACAATTTCTCCCGCCAATGGAGAGCTATCTATTTATTCACTTTACTGCGATCGCGTTTGTGCTGCTGCTCTGCCAATCGTCTCGGCATCTTGCACGGCTGAATGTAACTCAAACACTGCCTCTGAGAGTAAGCGATGTCGCCAGATGAGGACAGGAATCTCATGAACTGTGGCAGGTACAGCACAATTTGGCGATAGTCTCTGCAAACAATGGGGCGGTTTAACAACAGCAATTCGGGGGAGTAAGTTTAGGGCAGTGGCTTTGGGAAGGGCTATTGTCTGCATTGTGCCACAAGGTTTTGCCCAGACTTGTAACCCTATTTTGGCAGAAGCGATCGCCTCCTCAAAATTCAAGCCGCCATACGTTCCCAAATCTCCATACAAACCCAAGCGAAAGCGTCCTTCACACAAGCGTAGAACTGAATATTGATAACCCGTAAAGATAAAGTCAAGGGATTGGAATGGAGCAATCTTCGCTGCCACATCACTCACAAGTCGCTTGACCAATTGCAAACCATCAACACCCACTAACTCCCAAAGTTGATACTGAGAAAGATTGAGAAACGGTGAGTGTTCTTCTTTATCCAGCAGTGCTTTTGCCGCTTTGGTGAGAAATAACTGTTCGCTGGAAAGCTTGCTCATAGCCACTCAGTTCATTACTAGCTTCCGCAGGAAGCCGTTGTGAAGTATGTTTACAGCTAAATAATAAGGGTGGGCAATGCCCACCCTTAGACCAGAAGTGCGATCGCAACTTTTCTGTAGTATGACTAAAAAGACCGACGCTTACTCTGATTAGCTCTTGTGGTTCGAGTAGAACGTCCCCTCAACGACAGTCCTTTCTGGATTTGCTGAGAAATACTTCCCAAAATCAAATTACCATTCTGAAGACGGCGACGAGGTTTTCGGGATTGACGCTGCAACGTACTACCAGAAGCAATCATTCCTAATACGGCTGGTATATACCCTTCGTGTCCCCGCTTTGCACGACCAACTCGTTCATTGCCTAATTCTTTGTGCGTAATAGTGCGATTGTCTTTCTCAATATGAGGCTTATAAACTGACTCGGCTAAGGAAAATGCACTCAGCGCAATCAGAATACCTACAACTACCGGATTTTTAGCCTCTGTTTTACCATTTTTGATGGTGTAGGAAGCATAAATGAACCAAATTAAAATCCCAACACTAAGAATAATCAATAGACCAATAATTACAGGACTACCGCTGAAGCTATAAATTGGCCCTTTCGCTTCCAAAAAATCTTGAGGGGTTTTAAAAGGACTGCTCATTTTGATTTTCTCCCTACTCTATTCCAGCAGTACCAGGACGTGGACGTTCAAACATTTCCGGCATCGTTTCTGCCCCATTTGGCTCTAACATCTTTGGTGTTGACCAATTCATGCTGTATTCTGGATAGCCTTCAATTCCCAAATCTGCTATATCTAAACCCTCAATTTCTTCTTCCCTAGAAACTCGCAATAAATTCATTTTTTTCAAAATCCAGCTAGTTCCATATCCTGGAAGAAAACCAAGAACGACAACACAGATAAATACTCCTACAAACTGACCAAATAAACTAGTTAAGGGTACTCCTTCTCCTTGAGGATAGCCACTGGCGAATAGTCCGACAACCAAAGCACCAAACATTCCGCAAAAACCATGAACTCCAACAGCTCCTACCGCATCATCAATGCCCAATTTTTCTATAAATATGGCAACTTTTGGCATCAGGAAAGCACCAAGAAAAGCAATGACAATCACTAAAGAGGGATGATACAAGTCCATACCACCACCTGCTGAAATAATTCCTGCCAAGCCTCCAGAAATTGTAAAAAATGGGTCTGCTTTAGAAGAGATATAAGCGGCAATTATTCCCGATGCGAGAGCGAGAGTAGTATTAACACCAATTGAAGCAAGTGTCATTGGTGAACCGTAGATTGTTGTTTCCTTGGCATAACCGGGAAGGAAAATCAGGCAAGCGGCTAAGAAAGCGTAAAAACCGACAAAAATAAGCATTAAACCTACCATAGTTAAAGGTAGGTTGTGAGGTAAGATTGGTCGAGGTTTTCCTTGTTCGTCATACTTGCCAATTCTAGGACCAAGATTGATTAGTACTCCTAAGGTGAAGAATCCTGCAACGCCATGAACAACGGCGGCACAGCCAAAGTCGTGATAACCAAATTGAGTATAAAACCAACCGAAAGCACTCCAGCCCCAAGCAGCCGCGACAACCCAAGTAAAACCACCAAGAACGATTGACAGAATCAGGTAAGCCCCGATTTTCACCCGTTCAATTAAGGCTCCTGATAAAATTGAAGCTGTGGTCATTGCAAACAGGGCAAAGGCAAAGAAAAATACCCCAGTAAGATGGTCTGCCGTGTTCGGTGCTAAGGCATCAGACCACGGATAAGAGGCTTGAACATAGGGCATTGCTGCCTTCACGGTTTCATTGGCTTCTGGGTTAGTCCAAGGACCAAGAATTCCACCTGTAACTGGGAATAAAGGGAAGGCGTTGTAAACCCACCATCCGAAGAAGTAAAACGCTAAGCCAACACTTGATAAGGTCAGTAGGTTTTTGACCATTGTGGCAAGAACGTTTTTAGTACGGGATGCACCGCCTTCATAAGCGAGAAAGCCTGCATGAATCAACAACATGAATACAGAAGCATAGTAATAGAAGCTCTCTGATACAAATGTTCCTAAAAATTCTTGCGCTTCAGGAGTCATAATTCACGCTGAGTAAATTTCCAACTGGGGGTAGATGAAGTGTTGAATAACTTAGAAGAAATGCTTGGGTTGTTGCAGTCAACTAGGATACGGTTGTCATAACAAACCAGTGACATTTAACAAGAAAATTAGAAAAGCGATCGCATAAAAACCTCGTTATAAACTGAAATGAGTCCGTTGATGCAATTAGGAGAGAATGAGTGGACATCAGAGCAGCAGTAGCCTTCGAGGCAGGCAAACCGTTGACGATTGAAACGGTGCAGCTAGATGGACCAAAGGCTGGTGAGGTGCTGATTGAAATCAAGGCAACCGGAATTTGCCACACCGATGCCTACACCCTCTCTGGAAAAGACCCCGAAGGTCTATTCCCCGCCATTCTGGGGCATGAAGGCGCAGGTGTTGTGATCGAGGTGGGTGAAGGTGTAACCAGCCTAAAACCAGGCGACCATGTGATTCCCCTCTACACCCCAGAATGCCGTCAGTGTGAATATTGTTTGAGTCGCAAGACCAATCTTTGTCAAGCCATTCGTTCTACCCAAGGGCGTGGTGTAATGCCTGATGGTAGTAGTCGCTTTTCAATTGATGGAACTATGCTCCATCACTACATGGGAACATCTACCTTTGCCAACTACACCGTGCTGCCTGAGATTGCCGTAGCAAAAATTCGTGAAGACGCTCCCTTCGATAAAGTCTGCTACATCGGTTGTGGTGTAACAACGGGTGTCGGTGCAGTCATTAACACCGCGAAAGTCGAACCAGGAGCGAGGGTAGTAGTCTTTGGATTGGGTGGTATTGGTCTAAATGTCATCCAAGGGGCGCGGATGGTTGGTGCAAGCCAAATCGTAGGAGTGGATATCAATCCAGCTAGGCGCCCACTTGCAGAAAAATTTGGGATGACTGATTTTGTGAATCCCAAGGAAGTCGAAGGCGATTTAGTGCCGTACCTCGTTGACTTAACCACAGGTGGCGCTGATTACAGCTTCGAGTGTATCGGCAATGTCAATGTGATGCGCCAAGCCTTGGAATGCTGTCACAAAGGCTGGGGCGTTAGCGTGATTATTGGTGTTGCAGGTGCTGGTGAGGAAATTCGTACCCGTCCATTTCAACTAGTCACTGGGCGCGTTTGGAAAGGGACAGCCTTTGGTGGTGCAAGAGGACGCACTGATGTTCCTCAGATTGTTGATTGGTACATGGAAGGCAAAATTAACATTGATGACTTGATTACCCATGTGATGCCTCTAGAGCAAATCAACGATGGTTTTGATTTAATGCACAAGGGCGAATCTATCCGTAGCGTTGTGACATTCTAAAACCTGCTTCAGGTTTTAGGACTCTATTGAGTGCAACAAAAGGCTCCTGCTTTTAAACAGGAGCCTTTTAGTTATTCAAGTTTTAACTGAAACTTAATTGAGCAATCTAGTCGAGGTCAGGCATAGATAGAACCGGCTCAGTGATACGGTCGATGCCCTTCTCAAATCCAGCCGCCGCCGCACGAGCACGACCAGCGTGCCAGAGGTGACCCACTAGGAAGAAGAAGCCCACCACAAAGTGGAAACAAGCCAACCAAGAACGTGGAGACACGTAGTTGAAGGAGTTGATTTCTGTCGCAACGCCACCAACTGAGTTTAGAGAACCCAAAGGAGCATGGGTCATGTACTCAGCGGCACGACGAGCTTGCCAAGGCTGAATGTCATTGTTGATCTTGTTGAGGTCAAGACCGTTAGGACCACGCAGAGGCTCCAACCAAGGGCCTTGGAAATCCCAGAAGCGCATTGTTTCACCACCGAAGATGATTTCTCCAGTAGGAGAGCGCATCAGGTATTTACCTAAGCCAGTCGGTCCTTGAGCAGAACCAACGTTTGCACCCAAGCGTTGGTCACGAATCAAGAAGGTCAAGGCTTGAGCCTGAGAAGCCTCAGGACCCGTTGGGCCATAGAATTCGCTGGGGTAAGCGGTGTTGTTAAACCAGACGTAACAAGCAGCAACGAAACCCATCAGAGACAGGGCACCCAAGCTGTAGGAGAGATAAGCTTCTCCAGACCAGATGAAGGCGCGACGTGCCCAGGCGAAAGGCTTGGTGAGAACGTGGAAGATACCACCGAAAATGCAAACCAAACCAACCCAGATATGACCGCCGATGATGTCTTCCATGTTGTTGACGCTGATAATCCAGCCTTCGCCACCGAAGGGAGCCTTCAGCAGATAACCGAAGATTACAGCAGGATTCAGTGTCGGGTTGGTAATGATGCGGACATCACCACCACCTGGTGCCCAAGTATCGTACACACCACCGACGAACATTGCCTTGATTACCAGCAGCAAAGCACCGATTCCCAAAACAATGAGGTGGAAGCCCAAGATGGTGGTCATCTTGTTCTTGTCTTTCCAGTCGTAACCAAAGAATGCCGAATAATCTTCTAAGGTTTCAGGACCACGAATCGCGTGGTAAATACCACCGAGACCCAAAACAGCAGAAGAAATCAGGTGCAGTACACCGACAACAAAATAAGGGAAGATGTCGATAACTTCACCACCAGGACCAACACCCCAACCAAGGGTGGCGAGGTGAGGTAGGAGAATCAAGCCCTGTTCGTACATGGGCTTTTCGGGCACGAAGTGAGCAACCTCAAATAAGGTCATTGCTCCTGCCCAGAAGACAATCAATCCAGAGTGGGCAACGTGAGCGCCCAGCAGCTTACCAGAAAGGTTGATTAGACGGGCGTTACCAGCCCACCAGGCAAAACCTGATGATTCCTGGTCACGATTCCCTGCAATCAGAGAACTATTAGAGAGCGTTACCACGGGGTAGTACCTCTTTGAGAATAATGAATGATAAACAAGGAGTGATGAATGCTGAAAGATGAGCGTTCAGCATTCATCTTAAAGGTTTTTTACAGAGCGTTACCACGAGGAAGAACTTCCTCAGGGAACTCAAAGTTCTCATGAGGCTGGTCTTGTGGAGCCATCCAAGCGCGAATCCCTTCGTTCAAGAGAATATTCTTGGTGTAGAACGT